>JARIAR010000013.1 GCA_029257805.1 Blautia sp. | reverse complement strand
CTTGCCCCTACAGCAGTGAATAAACAACCTTATAAAATCTGGCTTATGGAATCTGATCAGGCGAAAGAAAGTATTCCGGGCATAACAAGATTTTCTTTCGGGGCTGAAAACTTTATGGTTCTTGGATATAAAGAAGAGGATGCATGGGTAAGAAAATATGACAACCGGAATTTTGCGGATGTAGATGCTGCAATTGTAGGTACCCACATTATGATGGAAATCACAGATCTTGGTCTTGGAACCACATGGGTAGGTCATTTCAATGCGCCTAAATTAAAAGAACTTTTTCCTCAAATGAAAGACTACGAGCTTATTGCAATTTTTCCTATTGGATATCCTGCAGAAGATGCAGAACCTGCTCCTCATCACGCAGAAAGAAAAGACAATACAGAAATTGTAGAATATTTATAAAAACAGGAGAATTTTATTATGAACTATCAGATACTTGTCCTTGATCTGGATGGAACTTTAACAAATTCCAGAAAAGAGCTCACCGAACCCACAAGAAAGGCATTAATGGAAATCCAGGAAGCAGGGAAAAAAATTGTACTTGCCAGTGGTCGTCCCATAAATGGAGTTGCCCCTCTTGCAGAGAAATTGGAACTTTCCAAATACGGTGGATATATGCTCTCTTTTAATGGCGCAAGGATCACTCAATGCTCTACAGAAGAGATTATTTATAACAAAACTCTTCCCCCTGAAGTAATTTCTCCTATTTATGATACTATTAAAGAATATAAAGATGTAGATCTTATTACATACGATGGAGAATTTATTTATTCCGGTTTTACACCAAACCAGTACACAGAAAAAGAATCTTTTATAAACAGCATGGAAATTATTAAAAAAGAAAACTTTGTAGAAAGTCTTTCTTTTCCTGTAAATAAACTGCTTGTACCGGGCGAACCTGCAATCCTCCAGGAAATCATGCCTGTACTTCAAAGAAAATTTCATAAGCTCTTAAACATTTATCTGTCAGAACCATTCTTTCTGGAGATCATGCCTCAAAATATTGATAAAGCCTACTCCCTTCAAAAACTTTTAAACAGCATTGGACTTACAGCAGACTCTATGATCTGCTGCGGAGACGGTTTTAATGATATTTCTATGCTGGAATATGCAGGACTTGGTGTTGCTATGGAAAACGCACAGCCTATCGTAAAAGAATCTGCTGATTTTATTACAAAATCAAATGATGAAGACGGCATTCTTCACGTGATCAATACCTTTTTAAGATAAAATTTACGGGAGGCATTTGCCTCCCGCATTTCTTATTCCGCTTCTTTTTCTTCACTTTCCTCAAATGGAATTACCGCTCCGTCATATGTCTCATTAATATAGTCTTTGATCTCATCTGACTTCAGAACTTCCACCAAAGCTTTTACAGCATCGCTGTCTTCGTTTCCTTCTTTTACAGCGATCAGATTTACATATGTCTTTGCTGCAACAGAATCTGTTTTTTCATATGCAAGAGAATCATCTGCAACTGAATATCCTGCCTGAAGTGCATAATTGCCGTTTAATACTACAAATGCCATATCCTGTACAACTCTTGGAATCTGTGCTGCTTCCAGTTCCACGATTTCAACATTGTGAGGGTTTTCTTCAATGTCATTCTTTGTTGCCTCAAGACCAACTCCGTCTTTTAATTTAATAATTCCATTGTCCTGAAGAAGCAAAAGAGCTCTCGCTTCATTTGTTGTATCATTTGGAACTGCAATGGTATCTCCATCTTCAATATCGTCCAGTTTGTCTTTTTTCCCCGGATAAATTCCAAATGGCTCATAATGAATATCCCCTGCATCTACAAGATGTGTGCCTTTTTCTTTATTAAAGCTTTCCAGATAAGGAATGTGCTGGAAATAATTGGCATCAAAGTCTCCGCTTTCCACTACTTCATTTGGAATAATATAATCCTCAAAAATCTTCACTTCAAGTTCATATCCTTTTTCCTCAAGAAGAGGTTTTGCCTGCTCAAGAATTTCTGCATGAGGTGTTGCGGATGCTGCCACACTGATTTTTTTATTATCATCTGCAAATGCATTTACGCTAAATGCTCCTGTTAAAACTGCTCCTGTTAAAACTGCTGCGATTAATTTTTTCTTCATCTGTCTATTCCTCCAACGCTTTATATTTATTTTCTTTTATCCAGCTTTGATGCAAAAAACATTCCTACAGACTGGAAGATCTGTACAAGTATAATAAGTAAAATTACCGTAACGAGCATAATCCCTGTCTCATAACGATAATAACCATACTGAATGGCAATTGCCCCCAGGCCGCCGCCTCCGCAGCATCCTGCCATTGCAGAATAACCAAGAATGGTTCCTATGGCAATAGTTGCACCTGTAAGAAGGGACGTTCTGCCTTCTACAAGAAGAACTTTCCATACAATACGAAATGTTCCGGCACCCATGGATTTTGCCGCTTCCACAACTCCCTCATCCACTTCTTTTAAGGAAGATTCTACCATTCTCCCAATAAACGGAATGGCTGCTACTGTAAGCGAAACAATGGTTGCCGTAGGACCATATGCTTTTCCTGCTACAAGTCTTGTAAAAGGGATCAATACGATTAAAAGAATCAAAAACGGAACACTTCTTACAATATTCGCAATCACATCAAGAATTTTATAAAGAACCGGATTTGGTTTCAGCCCGCCTTTATCAGAAATTGTAAGAAGAACTCCCATAGGAAGACCGAACAGGTATCCAAGTACTGTGGAAAAAAGCGTCATATAAAGAGTTTCTCCCACACCTGTTATTATCATCTGAATTACTTCATCTGTCCACATATTCCGGCGCCTCCTCTACTGCAAGTCCCCTGTCCTCCAGGTACTTCTTCATTTCTTCCACATTTTTGCTTCCCTTCATAAACTCCAGAACCATTTCTCCTTTTGCCACACCGCCTACATTTTTAGTATCTGCCCGAAGAATGTTTACAGGCTCATGAAAATTCAGCACAAGATTGGAAATAACCGGTTCAAAAGCAGAGTTTTCAGAGAAAACAATACGAATAATCGTTCCACTTTGTATCTCTCCCGGAAGACCGGTTCCTTTTGGCTCCACATCAGTACCTGCATCTCTCCGGATAATTTCTTTTGCCACTGTAGATTTTGGTCTTGAAAAAATCTCAGATACAAGTCCCTGTTCGACTACCTCTCCCTGATTCATGATCGCCACATGGGTACAGATTTCACGGACAACCGACATCTGATGAGTAATGATCACAATGGTAATCCCAAACTTCTTATTAATATCTTTCAAAAGTTCCAGAATGGATGAAGTCGTCTGTGGATCAAGGGCACTTGTTGCTTCATCACAGAGAAGAATCTTAGGATCAGAAGCAAGGGCTCTCGCAATTGCTACTCTCTGCTTCTGTCCTCCGGAAAGCTGGGAAGGATACGCTTTCTCTTTATCCCGAAGACCAACGATCTCCAGAAGCTCTTCTGCTCTCTTTCTTGCCTCTGCTTTCTTTTTCCCCTGAATATACAACGGAAAACACACGTTTTCCAAAACAGACTTCTGCATAAGAAGGTTAAAATGCTGGAAGATCATCCCAATGCTTTCTCTCTGTTTCCGAAGTTCTTTCTCGGAAAAATCACCAAGAGATTTTCCATCAATTAATACACGTCCCTCTGAAGGCTGTTCCAAAAAGTTCATACATCGCACAAGGGTACTTTTTCCTGCACCTGACATTCCAATGATTCCATAGATGTCACCTGACTCTATGGACAGGTTAATATTTTTTAATGCATCCACCTTTCCATCCTTGGACTGAAAGGTTTTGCACACATTTTCAATTACAATTCCCGCCATTTCTTTTTATTGTTTCCTTTCCTTTTTTCGCCTACAGATACTATACTACCGATTTACAAAACGCGCTAATCCGAAAAACATTCAGCCAGTTATAGGATATTCCTATAACAAAGCCCTGTATTTATATTTGGAAATCTCCTCCAGATATTTTTTTCCAAGAGAACTAATGGCAATCCCTTTTCTGGCAAGATAACCAATGGTCATTACCTCATCTGATTTTAGTTTTACCGCACAATACTCTGAACCATTTAATTTTTCGCATATAATACCGGAGCATAAGGTATATCCATTTAAGCCAATCATAAGATTTAACAAAGTAGCTCTGTCATCCGCCTTAATAAGTCTTTTGTACTCATATGTACTTAAAACTTCTTCCGCAAAATAAAAAGAATTATATTCTCCCTGTTCAAAAGAAAGACACGGGTACTCCAACAGTTCCGATAACTCAATTTCTTCTCTGTTTGCAAGAGGATGCCCTTTCCACATATAAACATAAATGCTGCATTTTAAAATTTCATGAAACTCCAGGTTATACTCATGAAAAAGCTTTGTAAGAATTTTACTGTTAAAATCATTTAAATAAAGAATCCCAATTTCACTTTTAAAATTTTTTACATCTTCTATAACCGAATATGTTTTTGTTTCATGAATGGCAAATTCATACTCGTCCATTCCAAACTGCTTCACCATTTCTACAAAAGCATCTACTGCAAAGGTATAATGCTGTGTGGAAACACTAAATTTCTTTTTAGAGGGTTTTTTGGAAATATATTTTGATTCCATCAGTTCATACTGTTCTACTACCTGTCTGGCATAGCCTAAGAACTCCTCCCCCTCCGGAGTTACGGAAATCCCCCTGTTGCTTCTTCTAAAAAGTTCTACTCCTATTTCTTCTTCCAGATCTTTGATTGCAGCTGATAAACTCGGCTGAGATATAAATAAATTACGTGCCGCTTCATTCATAGAACTTGCTCTTGCAATGGTAATCGCGTAACGAAGTTGTGTTAATGTCATCTTTCCTCCTCCATATATCTAAAAACATGTACTGTAGATTATTATATAAAAAAACAGATGAATATTCTACACATAGAGAAAACTCTCCTTTAAAATCACATTCTGTGAAAAGTATGTGAAATACCATTTAGCCTCTTGACGCATATATTTATAGGTGTTATATTACATATAGAACAAAGAAAGAAAGCAATCACAGAAAGGAGAATGACTTATGATGATGCCTAGTATTTTTGGAGAAAATTTATTTGATAACTGGATGGATGATTTTGAAAATGAGTTTTTTGGAAAGAAAAATCCATTATATGGCAAACATGCCGCAAATATGATGAAAACTGATGTCCGGGAAACAGAAAATGCTTACGAAGTAGACATTGATCTCCCGGGATTTAAGAAAGATGAGATTTCCGTACAGCTTAAAGATGGTTATTTATCTATTGGTGCAGCAAAAAGCCTTGATAAAGATCAGAAAGATGAAAATGGAAGTTACATTCGTCGGGAACGTTATGCCGGCAGCATGAGCAGAAGCTTTTACGTTGGCAATAATGTTACAAACGATGAGATTCATGCAAAATACGAAAATGGTATCCTGCAGCTTTCTCTTCCTAAAAAAGCAGCGCAATCCATAGAAAACAATCATTATATTGCTATTGAAGGTTGATTTTATACATTTCCAGTTATATACTTTCCCCTTATGTAAGCAGGGATTCCGTTTTTTCGGAATCCCTGCTTTTCATTTTCCACAAATTTCTTTTTTCTTTTTTGTAAGAAGAAGCCCACTTGTAACAGCTGTAAAAGGAGCGACGGTTACAAGTCCAAAACTTCCCACTATCGTATCAAGAATTTCAGCAGAAACATATTTATAATTTAAAATATTATCAACAGGCGTTCCCTGTGCCATAAATGTCATAAGAAGTGCAATATACCCTCCCGAATATGCCAAAAGCAACGTAGTGGTCATCGTACCCATGGCCGCTCTTCCTACATTCATTCCGGAACGGGCTGCCTCTCTCCATTTAATATCCGGTTTCTTTTCAATCACTTCATTGACTGCAGACGTAATATCTACAGACAGATCCATCATAGCTCCGGAAGCTCCAATAAAAATCCCACTCATAAAAATCTTTGTAAGGTTTAAGTCCTGATACCCGGAATACAAAAGACTTTCGGAATACGACATTACTGCTCCATGGATCTTAAACAAGTCTGTAAAAATACATCCCAGCACACACGTTACAAAAACACCAAGAAGGGCTCCACTGCTGGCTGCCATTGTTTTCTTATCAAATCCATATACAAGAAAAATAATGAGCACGGTAAGAAATATGGTTACCCCAATACCGCACCATACGGGATTGATTCCTCTTAAATATGCCGGAACCATAATTTTCCATATTGTAAGTATTGTGATCACAAAGGAATAAACTGCCCGTAGTCCTGTTTTGCCTGCAAAAAGAACCAGCAACACAACAAACATAGCTACAAGAAGCAACTCCTGCCCGATCCGAAAATGATCTGACATCATTACAGACAGAATTTCTTCTCCTTTATAACTAATCACAACATGAGCAACGTCCCCCTCTTCAAACATTTTATCAGATTCCAGGGAGCCGCTTAACATATTTACCCCTTTTGTTTCCTTCCCCTTAAATTTTCCATTAAGGATCTTCAATCTGCAGTATTGTTCTCCAGACAAAATAAGTCCGGAACTTTTCACCGTACTTTCATCTGTGGAAAGCACTTTCGCTCTTACACGGTCTGTTCCTTTATAAATAGCAGCATCCTCATAACCGGTAGGAACCGCCATGAGGATGATAATCAGCATTACCGCTAATATAGAAACAGCACTGTTTTTCAGTCTGCTTCTCATGCTATTTTACTCCTGTAAGATCCGCCATCTTGTTATAAATATCTGTATTATCATAATATCCGTCGAACTGCTCCTGTCCTGCCCCCATGGCAAAGACTTCCACCGGAAGACCGGTATGCGCATAGGAGGAGAAATTTATACCGGATTTATTATTTAAAATATGTGTGATCGTCACAGTAAGAGGCTCATAGCTTCCATAAAGAACATATTCTTCCTGATCAAACTCTTTTTCCTCTCCTGTACGGCTCATTGTTTCTTCATATGCAGCTTTTAATTTATTATATTCATATTCTGTCATAACCAGAGAGCCTGTATCTTCTGATTCCGGATGTACATCTTTGCTGTCAGCCTGTTTTGAAACTTCCTTTACCTCTGCAGGTGCCTGTAATCCAAATAATTCTGTTACATCTTTCATTACCGTGTCAAAATCCGTTTTGTTTTCTTTATATCCGGATACATAATCAGAATCAAATTTTGCATAAGAAATTTTCTGATTCTGCATATTAGAAAGGAAAGTATCGTAGTCCGTTCCTGCATATCCGATGGTCATACCACCCGTTTCGTGGTCACCTGTTACAAGAATTAAGGTTTCATCCGGATGCTCCTTATAAAACTCTACTGCTTTTCCAACAGCATCATCCATTGCTTTTGTATCTGTAATGGTTGCTGCTGCATCATTGGCATGACATGCCCAGTCGATTTTTCCGCCCTCGCACATCATGAAAAATCCTTTTTCATTATCAAGCACTTCGATTCCTTTTTCCACATAATCCGCAAGTCCCCACTCGCCTTCCTCAAGATCCATAGAATAACTCATAGAGTCATCGTCAGCAAGTGTTTCATCAATTACGATTGTTTTTCCATCTTCTGCTGTAAGAGCTTCTGCCTCTGCCTGGGTTTTTACTACTTTATATCCGGCTTCCTCTGCAAGCTGATAAAGATCGGTCTTGTCCTCGTCAGCTCCTGTTGTCTGTTTTAATCCGCCTCCTGCAAAGTAATCAAATTCACTTGCCACCATTTCTTCCCCTATTTCATAATAATTATTTCTGGAAGCCTGATGTGCATAAAAAGCTGCAGGTGTTGCATGATTCAAATTTACGGAAGAAAGAATCCCCACTTTATATCCTAACTGCTTTTTCAGTTTTTCCGCAATTGTTTCGTAAGGTGTTTCCATTTTTTCATCCATATTAATTGTTCCGCTATATGTTTTATGCCCTGTGGAAATGGAAGTTGCGGTAGATGCAGAATCCGGACAGAAAGAGGTACTGTCATATGTCTGAGCAGAACCGGATACAGGGAAATTCATCATATTCAGCTTACTGCTGCTTGTTAAAATATCTCCTTCTTTTTCTTCCAATTCATTCAAATAATAGTTTGTCGCCTGAACCTGCGGATAACTCATTCCATCTCCAATAAACAGAAAAATATATTTTGGGATCTTTGTCTCCTGACTTTCTTCTTGTGCAAAGGCTGTCTGTGTTACAGACATTCCGGATGCAAGTACTGTTGCAGTCATAAGCAAAGCAGTGATTTTTTTTACTTTCATAATCTTTTCTCCTTGTCATCTTTTATTCAAAATTGTTTTTTCCTCACTGACAAATGGATTATAGCGCTCTCATATAAAACCTGAATGCTTATTTCTGTTAAATACACGATAAATATAAAGACAAAATGTAAAATGGAGCGATCTCAAAAGATCACTCCATTAATTCCATTTGTATTTCTCCCAAATTCTTTTTCGTTACACTTTTGTATGGAAGACGGATATACTTCCCATCCTCTAGTTCAAATTCCTCAGAAAGAGGTTTCTCCATTTTGATTGAATAAGCAAGTTCCAGCATTCCACAAGCCTGACCTTTAAAATCGTTTAATACTGTTCCCAGCATTTCTCCCTTCTCTACAGCGTGCAATCCCACTGCAGTACCATCCACACCAAGAATAACAGGCCAGTTTTCATCTGTTATATCCATCCCAAAATCTTTTAATGTATCAATTGCTCCCAATGCCATATCGTCATTATTTGCCATAACAACTTCTATTTTATCTCCATATGCCTCCAGAAACTGTTTCATTTTATTGGCAGCCTGATCGCGATTCCAGTTTGCAATTTCATCCGATAACTTTTCTACAAGATATCCTCTCTCTGTAATCTCATTGATCACCGCCATACTGCGTACCATAGAATCGTTGTGTCCCGGCTCACCTTCCAGCATTACATACTGCAGTATGCCATCCTTGTTTTTATCTATTACGGAAAAATTTTTTTTGCATTCTTCAACAAGAATGTCGCCCTGCATCTTTCCTGACTGAAAGGCATCTGCCCCTACATAATATAGTTTGTCCCATCTTTCCAGATCTTCTTTTACAAGTTCTCTGTTGAAAAAAATCACAGGAATATCATTGCTCTTAGCTTTTTCAATAATTCCTGAGGCATCTGTTCTGTCCACAAGATTAATGCATACTATATCAGCTCCGTCCTGGATAAAATCATCCATCTGATCATTCTGACTGATCTGGTTGTTATTTGCATTTTTGACCTCCAGCTCAATAGAAATGCCCCAGTCCTTTTCTTTTTCTTTTGCATAATTCTGAAAACTGGAAACCATTTCTGTCACAAAAGTATCATACTGATCATACACACTAATCCCTATTTTAAGATTTTTTTCTTCCTCTTCTGTTCCCGGCTGTCCGCAGCTGCAAATAGTTGTTATGCCTGCCAAAGCTGCCAGCCCCCCTAATACCACATAATTTTTCTTCATGCTTCTCCTCCTACTGATTCGAGAATAGAAGCCGTTCATTTTCCGACTCATACAACGTATCTCTTGTCACAAGTTTATGCATAATGCTGTAACTTTCCTGAACATACCCTTTCTGTTCTTTTTCTACAAGAGCTTTAATTCCATTATAACCCATGTTAAACTCATTCTGATATACAAGGGCTTCTATTTTCCCATTATCCAGGTCATTTACGGTCTGTGCCGTATTCCCAATTCCATAAATCTTAACAGGATTCTTATATTTTTTCCGGGAATGATCGGTTTCATACCCGTACTGTTCCCAGGCCTTGGCTGCTTCTTCTGTTGTAAATTTATCAAGCGCAGCAATATATCGATCAGATTCATACATCATCCCCTTAATATAAAGGCTCAAACTAAAATCACCTTTCTGTCTGGCTTTTGATACCACTTCTATTCCGGCATTTTCCAGAACTTCTGTTAATCCTTCATAGCGGGATCTCACGCTGTCTCTCTCCATATATTCCCCTACTACTGCCACTGTCTTTTCTCCCTGGTCTTTCTCCATATCTTCAACTATTTTCTGCCCCAGCATTTTTCCCATTTCGTAGTCATTGGAGCTAATGTGGGTTTCCACGTGATAAAGTCCGGCTTTTATCCCTGTTTCCACAGTCACTACCGGAACAGAAATCCCGGCTGCTTCCAGACCTTCTCCTACTGCTTCGCTGTCTATGGCTGCCAGAAGAATCCCCATGGTACCTTCCCGAACCTCACGCTTTACCATTTCTACCTGTTCCTCAGATGTTCTGGCATTTCCCATGGATACATATCTTATATGCACGTTAAAATCTTTTTCTGCCTGGTTGATCCCTTCCATAAGCGTATTCCACTCGTTAGCTGTATTTTCATAGAGAATAACGGAATATATTCCCTTTTCCTTATTCTCATTTTCGTGAACAACCCCATAGTAATAAATCATCCCAAGGATCACTGCTGCCACCAGTACAGCAAAAAAATACTTTCCATATTTTTGCCTTCCCATTTAGTTCTCCTTACCTTTTTCCTCTACACTTTCTGTTTTCGGCAGGTGGATACGCACAATGGTACCTTCATCCGGTTCACTTTTAATTTCCAGTCCATACTTCTTTCCAAAATAAAGCTGTATCCTCTGATGTACATTCCGGATTCCAATACCAGATCCTTTGCTGCGTATTCTTGTATCATCTGTAAGCAGGCTCTCTACCTGTTCTTTCTGCATTCCAAGCCCGTTATCTTCCACCTCAATATACAGGTCTTCCCCCTTTGTATATGCCCGGACGTGAATTTCTCCATCTCCATCCATATATTCCATTCCGTAATAAATCGCATTTTCAATAAGCGGCTGAATAATCAGTTTAATCGTCTTATACTTTTCAATGCCTTCTTCTATATCAAAATAAGAAACAAATTTATTTTTATATCGATATTTTTGAATATCTACATAATTTTGTGCATGCTGAAGTTCTTCTCCAATTGTGATAATATTTTTCCCTTTGGAAAGACTGATTCGAAACAGACGACTTAAAGCCTGGACCATGGAAATAGCATCTTCATATTTTTCTGCTTCCACCATCCACATAATGGAATCCAGCGTATTGTAAAGAAAATGCGGATTAATCTGGGACTGCAAGGCATCCAATTCACTTTTACGTTTCTCTTCCTGTTCTTTTACAATATCATCTGTAAGTTTCCGCAACTGTTCAACCATGGAACGGATTGTTTCCCCAAGATGCTGAATCTCCGGGGATCCGCCTATATAAATTTGCGGTTCTTTATAAATTCCAATCCCTTTAAGAGAATCCTCCAAACTTTTCAGAGGTTGTACTACCCGCACCGCAACAAACTGATTGGCAAAGATCATTACAAAAATAGCAAGTATGATAATAACAACTGCCATTGCCCGAATCCGGCTGAAATCCCGGAAAAAATTAGCCATTGGCATAACACTGACTATTTTCCATCCTGTATAACCAACCGTCTTTACTACAACCATACGGTCTTCCCCATTAAATGTTTCTCTATGAGAACCATCTTCGTACATTTTTGCAACATCATTATTTTCCTGTATCATATCAGAAAAAATAAGATTCTGACGAGGATGATAGATGATCTTTCCGTTGCTGTCCATTAAGTAAACATATCCCATTTCCTGACTGTTTACCTTTGTAAAAAGCTGACGGATCCCGCTAAAATCCATGTCTACAAGAAGAATTCCCTCCAGCATTTTACCGCTTCTGGTCAGTTCCACTCCCCTGCTAAGAGAAATAACCCTGTAGTAGCGATTGCTGCTGTTTTCAAACAGATTCTGTACATGAAGATCTGAAAAATGAAGATTCTCCATTTTGTCCCTGGCATTTATAAACCAGCTCTGCTGTGTAACGTCTACATTTTCCTTTAGATTTCCCATGGGAACGGAGCTGATCATTTCCCCCTCCCCGGTAAAACATGCAAGCCCCACAAGACTATCCTTGTACACTTCATAAAGAAGATTCATTTCCTGGCTCATGTTATCTTCATCCAGATCCGTATTCTTGATCACATTATAATATATTGCATCTGAAATACGCATCATATTACGGATATACGTATTCAGGTTAATTTCAACCTGATTCAGAATCTGCTGATTATCATTTAAAACCATATTTTCCGCAGCACGCCCGTATCCCTGATAAAGAAAGATTCCAATAAATCCCATTCCCAGTGTCGCTACAATAGTAAAAGAAACAGAAATTACAAACTGCATTCCTTTATGATTAATATATGCTGCGAATTGTTCCCACTTTTCCTTTATAAACTTCATATTCCTTATTCTTTCTTCTTCGCATCCTCTTCCATGCTCGCACGGTATTTGGATGGAGAAATCCCATACTGTTTCTTAAAGACATAACTAAAATAATTCGGCTCCGTATATCCAACTGCTTCTGCGATCACATATGTTTTATCTTCTGTTGTACGAAGAAGCTCCACTGCATGTTCCAAACGAATTTTAGTAAGATATGCCACAAAACTCAACCCTACTTCTTTTTTAAAGATCGTAGAAAAATAAGCAGCACTTACATTTAAGTGGCGGCATAAGGTATCTGCCGAAAGATCATTTTCTTTATAATGTTCTTCAATATATATTTTCGCCTGCTCCGTAAGACGAATCGTTGAATCACTTCTTTCGTGACGTATGGTATGACGCAGGTTATTACAAATTTCCCGAAGCCAGCTTTCCAGCTCATCTACAGAAAGATGCTTATACAGCTCCTGCCACGGAATATGTTCTCCTGCCCCAAAGATCTGTTTTGTACGTAGCTTATAAGAACGTCCGATCTTCATTAATTCCGTTGAAAGCTCCATACATATAAGCTGATACTGATTTGGTGTAATCGCACTGTTCCGAATACTGTCCATAAAAGATTGGATCGCCTCATTTGTTTCTGCCCGATCTCCAATTTTAACAGCACGAACAAGATTCTGGAAATCATAATCCATAAAAGATACGGAATCCTGAGGGCTTGGTTCAATATCGTGAATATAAAGCACCTGGCTCCCACTCATTATCGTCCTGTACTCCATTGCATTTCGTGCTTCCTGATAAGAGGTCATAAGCATATCAAGAGAACTGCACACCTGCCCTACTGCAGCCGTAACCTGTACATTAAGAACTCTGCTTCCCATTTTACAGATCTGATCAAGATGATACAGAACCTTCTCAATCTCATTTTTTTCTTTCATCATAAAAACAAGGATAACTTCATCCAGATAATTAATGCAGTAAAAGGTCATTCTTTCATTCAGGTAATCCTGTGCCATATCACGAAGAGAAAAATTCAGAAGCTGTCCTGTTTTATCGGAACCTTCTTTAGCGGTCGCATCTGCATAAAGAGTCGCAACTACATAGTTCGGTGCGTTAAAATCCAGTTCATACATTTCCATCATGTTTTTAAGGCGATCCCCTGTAAGCTTTCCTTCCAAAACACTCATAACAAACTGCTCCTGCATGGCAGGAAGACTTTTTTTATAATATTCATAAAGCTTATTCATATTACGGTGTTCGTTAAACTCTTCGTCCAGCTTCTTTTTTATCTTACGGAAAACATTTTCCATATCTTTTGAACTGATGGGTTTCAAAAGATATTCTTCCGCCTCAAGGTGCACTGCCTCTCTTGCAAATTCAAAATCATCAAAACCGGAATAAATAACAACCTTCATATTTCGATAATTTTCTTTTAACTTTTTACATAATGTAAGCCCATCCATATATGGCATTTTAATATCTGTCATAACTACATCAATATGAAGCTGTTCTGCCATTTCCAGCGCTTCCTGTCCATTTTCAGCTGTTCCCGCAAGACAAAATCCAAGAGAGGTCCAATCAATTTTTTTCTCCATTGCCTGCAGAATATCTGCCTCATCATCTACCAGTAAAATATTATATAATTCCAACTCCATTCCCTCTTTCAAATGATCCGCTTTTATTTTCTAATACACATTTTTATATAATTGTACCATAATTTATCCAGGAAATCACGAAAAAAGAGATTCGGATGAACCACATCCGAACCTCTTTGAATTTTTGCATAATATGTATAATTATTTCTTTGCAACGTATTTTCTGATATCCAGTGCGATCGCAACAACGATAACAATACCCTGTGCGATAAACTGATAACTTGGGTTCATACCAAGGAACTGAAGAGCAGATTTCAAAAGCTCGAATACAGCAACACCAATGATAACACCAGATACTTTACCAATACCACCGTTTACAGATACACCACCGATTGTACACGCTGCAATAGCTTCCAGCTCATAGCTAAGACCCATGTTTGTAGAAGCACCGCCGGATTTACCTCCAAGAAGGAAACCAGCAATTGCATACATAGCTGCAGCTGTTACATAAATGATGATTTTTGTTTTCTTAACATTAACACCGGAAACTTCTGCTGCAACTTCGTTTCCACCAATTGCATACATATATTTACCATGACGTGTGTAATTATATACAAACCAGAAAATTAATGCTGCGATCAGCAGGTAAATAAACAGAAGCGGGATCGGTCCGACTTTTCCCTGAGTAACTGCAATATAGTCTGCACGGTATCCACCGATCGGTACGTTATTTGTGATAACCTGAGCAATACCGTAAACGATCATCTGCATACCAAGAGTACCAATAAATGCCGGTACGTTCAAATAAGAGATAACTACACCGTTTACAAGACCAAATACCATACAAATTGCCATAACGATCAATAAAACAACCCACACATTTAACTGTGGAAAGCTTGGCCATACTTTACCAGCTGCATCTGGTCTCTGAAGCATAATACCAGCAAGACATGCACTTAAACCAACTACACGACCAGCAGAAAGGTCGGTACCTTTTGTAATAAGGCAGGCACTTACACCAAGTGCGATGATTACACGAGGCGCTGCATTAATTGCCAGGTTCATCAGGTTTCTGAAACTTCTGAATGTTGGTACTGTAATACTTACATAAAGTACAAGAAGCATCAACAATAAGATAATACCATTGTTGAGCAAGATATTTTTAATGTCTATTTTCTTTGACTTATCCATTCTTTTCTCCTCCTTCTCTTAGAACTGTGTAGCGTACTGCATAATGCTTTCCTGTGTTGCTTCCTCACCGGAAACTTCACCTGTGATTTTACCATTACACATAACCATGATACGGTTAGATACACCAATTAACTCCGGCATTTCAGAAGAGATCATAATGATTCCCTTGCCCTGTTTTGCCAGTTCGATCATAATCTGATAAATCTCATATTTAGCACCTACGTCAATACCACGTGTAGGTTCATCCATAATGAGGACATCCGGATTATTTGCAAGCCAGCGGGAAATAATAACCTTCTGCTGGTTACCACCGGAAAGAGATTGAATCAGTGTCTTACTGCTAGGTGTTTTAATACTCAGTTTCGCTACATTTTCCTGAACAAGATCTTCAATTTTCTTGTTGTTCAGTTTAATTCCTGCCTCCAGATAATGATTCAGAGAAGCAATGGATACATTATCCGCAATGGAAAGGCATCCCAAAATACCGGAACCACGACGATCCTCTGTAATCATACCAATACCATTGTTAATTGCATCCTGAGGACGTTTAATATCCAGTTTCTTTCCATTAAGCTTTACTTCACCTTCAGAAATATGACGGATACCAAAAATAGCTTCCATCAGCTCTGTACGCTGTGCGCCTACAAGGCCTCCAAATCCAAGAATCTCTCCTTTTCTAAGTTTGAAAGAACAGTTCTTAAAGGAGTTGCTGTGAATACTTGTAAAATTGTTTACTTCCAGTAATACATCACCCGGCTCATTTGTAAGAGGCGGATAAATATTAGAAAGGTCACGACCAACCATCTGTTTTACAATTTCATCATCACTGATATTTTTCATTTCCCATGTTCCAACGTAGCAGCCGTCTCGCATGATGGTAATATCATCGGAAATCTGACGAAGTTCTGCCATTTTGTGGGAAATAAATACAAAGGATACACCTCTGTCACGTAAATCACGAACAATTCTAAATAATGCTTCAACTTCATTATCTGTCAGAGAAGAAGTTGGCTCATCAAGAATAATCAGTTTTGCTTCCTGAGAAACAGCTTTGGCAATTTCTACAGACTGCATCTGAGAAATGGATAAACTACCCAGTTTCCTTTTTGGATCAAATGGCATTTTAACATTTTCCAGCCATTTTTTTGCTTCCTCATTCATTTTTTTATGGTCGATTACCTTAACCGGTCCATAAGATCTCGTTGGATAACGACCAAGATACATGTTTTCTGCAATTGTACGTGCTGGAACCGGCTGAAGTTCCTGATGTACCATTGCCAGACCTTTATGCAATGCTTCGTCAGGATTGTTAATATTGACTTTTTCACCATCAACATAGATTTCCCCTTCATCCATGTGATAGATACCAAACAAGCATTTCATGAGGGTGGACTTTCCTGCACCATTTTCTCCCATAAGGGCATGTACAGTTCCCGGACGTACTTTCAGATTGATTTTATCAAGAGCTTTAACGCCTGGGAAGCTTTTGCTTACTCCACGCATTTCCAATCTATACTCTGCCATCCCACTCTCTCCTTTCACTATTTTTCATAAAATCGGGTGTGTCTCTTTCAACACACCCGAAAATTTAATTCTCTTTCATTCAATTCTTATAAATCGTAATTATTTGATTTTTTCAAGAATTTCTGCTGCATTGTCAGCAGTAACTTTTACGTAGTCTACCATGTTTACTGGAGCAACTTCTTCACCTTTCAGGAATTTAACTGCCTGAGCTGCTGCGGACTGAGCCTGGCTGAAGTAGTCGTTAAATACAGTACCTGTGTAGCTTCCGTCTACGATGTTCTGAACAGCATCTGTAAGAGCGTCAACACCAACTAAGTAGATGTCTTCATTTACTTTTCTGCCAGCAGCCTGGATTGCCTGAAGAGCACCAAGAGCCATAGCGTCGTTGTTACAGAAGATAACTTCTACCTGATCACCAAACTGTGTCAGAGCATCCTGTGCGATCTGCTGTCCTTTTGCCTGATCCCAGTCACCTCTCTGGATAAGAAGTTCTTCTACTTCCATACCAGCATCTTCAAGAGCTTTTACAGAATACTCAGTTCTGTACTGTGCATCTACGTTTTCTGGATCTCCCTGGATCATAACGTAAGAAACTTTTCCATCACCGTTAATATCACCTTTGTTTTCTGTTTCAACAATTTCTTCACCCTGGAATGTTCCGGACTGTCTAGCATCAGCACCTACATATGTAGCTTTAATGCCATCTTTTTCCCATCTGTCAGATTCTGCTTCTTCTGGCTGACGGTTAATGTATACTACAGGAATTCCTGCTTCGTTACAAAGATCTGTAACCTGTGGTGCGGAAGAAGCCTGTACAAGATTCAGGATCATAACATCTACTTCATCAGTAACAAAGTTGTTGATCTGGTTTGTCTGTTCTGCCTGATCGTTTTTACCATCCTGAACAATGATGTTTTCTTTCTTGAATCCAAGTTCTTCTGTCAGGTAACGAACTAATTCTGTACGGTATAATGTCATAAAGTTATCAGCGAACTGGTAAATACTGATACCGATTTTTGTGTTTTCTACGTCAACGCCTTCCATGTCGATTACTTCTGCTGCTTCTTCAGCTGTTTCTTCTGCTGCATCTGCTGCATCTTCTTTTTCGGCTTCAGCTGCTTCTTCTGTTGCAGCTTCTTCAGCAAATATACTTGTTGCTCCAGCCATTGTAGTTACGCCCATTGCTACACAAAGTAAGCTAGCCAGTAATTTTCTTTTCATTGTAAAACGTCCTCCTTTTTTTGCGGTTCTCTCCGCTTCATGTTTCTTATTTTAGCAACTTCCCTTCAAAAAGAACATACAAATTTTTTCTCATGTCCTATAAATTTCTTAACACTTTTCATTGTTTTACACATATTTCGTCATATATATTGTGCAATTTGTATAGTTAAACTCTCTAATCCCTCCATTCCCCGTCTCCTATTTCCTCTGATTTGTGTTATAATATCACCTGTACAGACAAAACGTATGCTTACGGAGGTTACCATGAATAAAAAAGAAATATCTGAAATAAAAAAACAATTTACTCCCGATAATTGCTGTATTACCCGCATATGCGGCTGCTACGTTGACGGGGAAAAAAATAAAAAAACAGAATTAAAAGAGGCCTTTCTCTCACTGTCTGAAGAAGAGATGTTTAAATATTTTGATATCTTCCGGAAAACCCTTTCCGGAACAGTAGGAAAAAATCTGATCAACATGGATTTTCCTTTACAGCAGGAACAGGAAGGCGGCACACAATACTTTCTTCGAAAATTAAAAGAAAGCAAACTTATGGATGATTCTCTTATAGAAAGTTTCTATGACAAGATTATCGAAAACTATGAATACGGAGAAAACTACTACATAATCTTAATTCATGCAGTCTACGACATTCCCGGAAAATCCTCGGACGGCCAGGAAATGTTTGATGCCTCTGATGAAATTTACGAACATATCCTCTGCAGTATCTGTCCTGTAAAACTTTCCAAAGCAGGACTGTGTTATAATGTACAGACAAACAATATTGAGGACAGAATCCGCGACTGGATCGTGGAAATGCCGGATCTGGGCTTTCTTTTCCCTGTATTTAACGACAGAAGCACCGATCTGCACAGCATTCTTTATTATACAAAAAATGCAGAAGAACTTCGTTCTGTATTTATAGATGAAGTATTTGGCTGTTCTGCACCTTTGTCAGCCGGCGGACAGCGTGATTCCTTTAACGCCCTTGTGGAAGAAACTCTTGGAGATGACTGCGCATATGATACCGTCTTAAATATCCATGAACGTCTTAATGAAATTATCGAATCACAAAAAGATGAACCGGAACCTGTTTCGCTCACAAAAACAGAAATTAAAAATCTCTTTCAGGACTGCGGAGTGGAAGAGGAAAAACTTACTTCCTTTGACGAACAATATGAACTTGCCGCCGGAGAAAAAACATCACTTATGGCCTCTAATATTACAAACACCCGTAAATTTGAGATCAAAACCCCAGATGTCGTCATAAACATTGCTCCTGAACGTGCAGATCTTGTAGAAACACGAATCATTGACGGCAGAAAATATCTTGTCATTCCCATGGAAGACAACGTACAGGTAAACGGAATACACGTAAATATGCAAAATCCAGGTACCACAGATATCGAGGAGGACTTATAACATGGCAGAAACAACAAATAGAAAAATTTTATTTTTTGATATTGACGGAACACTTTTAACACCTCCGCCCTTTTCCATTCCGGAAAGTACAATCAAAGGTCTAAAAGAAGCTCAGAAACAGGGACATCTTACATTTATTAACTCCGGACGGACACATTTTCTTATTCCGGAAAATATAAGAGCCCTTGGTTTTGACGGTTACATCTGTGGCTGCGGAACGCAGATCTATCTGCACAATCAATTAATCTTTGAAGAAACCATTCCCCACGATATTTGCATAGAAACTGTAAACTGCCTTCGAAAATGCAAAATCGGAGCCATTTTTGAACAGCCTGTAGGACTTCTTATGGATAGTGCTGCACCAGCCCAGTGCTCTCTCACCAAAAACTTTATTGGAAAAGTCCCTTTAAAAGACATTGCTTCTTTTCATGAAAATGACCCATACACATTCGATAAATTTTTAATTGAAATCTTCGAAGATTCTGACCTGGAAACATTTAAGTCATTCAGTAAAGATAAATATATGATTTTTCAACATAAACCTAATATTTATGAAGTTACCAGAAATGACCTAAGCAAAGCAACCGGCATTGGATTTCTTCTTGAACACTTCCAGCTTCCTCTTGAAAACAGCTATGCATTCGGTGACAGCAGCAATGATCTTCCAATGCTGAGATATGCAGGAAACAGCATTGCCATGGGAAATGCATCCAGGGATATTCTTCCTTTCTGCACTTATCAGACAAAAGATATCCTGGATGACGGCATTTATCATGCACTGGAATATTTCAATTTAATAAAATAATACTTAAAAAAATACCATCCGGATCAATATACCAAACTCCCAATCGTTAGATTTTTGGTCTAACTTTTGAGGGCGGTACAAAGATTCCGGATGGCATTTTTTATATCTTTCTTACATTCTCATTCATTCAAAAGAATAAAAACTACAAAATAATCTTCCTCATATGAAAAAGTGATTTCTCCCTCATACTTTTCTATAACATGACGTACACTCTCAATTCCCCATCCATGGTTTTCTTTTTGGCTCTTATTAGTAATAAACCTTTTTTGTATTATGGTTGGCTCCGTCATATATGTATTTTTTATTTCCATACCAAACATTTGATTTATACTCTTTATACGCAGACAAATTTTCCTGTTTGTTATTGGACATTTTTCAACTGCCTCTATTGCATTATCTAAGAGATTCCCTAAAACCACTACAAAATCTGCATCTTCCATAGGAATTATATCAAAATTTACTTCTATTTGAAATTTAACATTTAAATCAGCCATCTTCTTTTTCTTAATATTTAACATAAAATCAAGGGTGGGGATTCCTGTTAAAGTACACTTTCCCTGACTAACGATATATCTTTGACGGCTTTGCAGGCATCTTTTTGCTTCTTCTATTTTCCCATTTTCCAGACATGTTTCAAGATAATATATCATATTTTTTTCATCATGTACCAGACAACGATATCTCTCATACGACTGATTTAACTCCTGATACTGCTTTTCTATAGCTTCATTTCGTACGTCAAGGCTATGCTTTTCCATCTCCATATTTTTTTCAAAATATCGTATAAAAATTATCATTAATCCTATTATCGTCCCAACTACAATACTTAATGTTATAGTTAAATTTCCTTCTCTTATCTTTCCAGTTCCAAAACTCATAAGACCTGCAAGGATCCAATAAACACTAAAAGTCACAAAAAATACTGTCTTTTCATATGTTTGAAATATATATTTAAAGACATTTTTTATTGGTATGTTCTTCATAATAACCCATAGTACTGTATACACAATAATCAGGTAAACTGCCTCTCCATATGTATGCTCTCTCGGAAAATAAATAAATGCCTCGAAATCCTTATTTTGAAACGTACCTGCATACACAATATAAACTGCTTTTAGCATTCCCATACCTACTAAATATAAAAACTGCCAAAGATATGCCTGAAATAAAGAACAATTATAGAAAGAAAATAAAAAAAATACAGGAAATATATTTCCCAATAGAATCATCAAACCCGGCTGATAGGATGCCCAGTATCTCATAGTAATCAAAGAAACACATCCCATAAATAGTATCACTTTTACAATTTGAGATTCTTCCTCTGTCCAGATTTTTTTGTAACATTTCCAAAATATATATCCACATAAAATCCCCATATAAATTACGATCAGATTTATGATGTACTTATAATTTATTTCTATATGATAACAATACTTTACAAAAATATACCCACAAAATGCCATCGATGAAAATAATATCCACTCTGAAATTCTATGTTTTTTTCCCATTTTATTGCGTTTCGGGAACATATTTCCAAACATCCAGATGCCAAGTACTGTTTCTTCACATACGGCAGCTATATACAACAGCACTTCCATCACAAATCCCCCCTCCAAAAAATAGAAAGCATTTTTTTCACTTCCCCTAATCGTGCATTCCCTATCGCTAACACCATTCCGTTACGCATATACAAATCATGCCCCTTTATGCGCATTACATGTTGAAGATTCACTGCCACTCCTTTATCAACTATTATAAATTTCCTTGAATTTAAGTCATCAAGAACTTTCCCTAAAGAACTGCGCACTCGACTTTCTCCACCTCTATGTACCAGAACCACATATTTATTTTCCTTTTTCAAATAATAAATATTCGAATATTCCAGCTTATTCATCTCACCCCTTTTTTCAATTATATAATACTTTTTTTCTTTATTGATCAGCTCTGGTAAAATGGCTTTATAGGCTTCTATAAGTTTTGTATCCAAAATAGATTTGGAAATATAACGATATGTATTTACTTCATAGGCTTCTGCTGCATAATCCATAAAATTTGTCACAAATATAATAAACGGGTTGGGATAAAATTTCCTTATTTCTCTTGCCACCTCAAGACCGTTCTTTTCCGGCATTTCTACATCTAAAATATAGAGATCGTATTTTTCTTCTTCCAATCCATACAAAAACCACTGTACATTCTGATATGTAACAATTTTACATGAAATTCCTCTTTCAGAAAAAAACTGCTTTGTGAGCCTCTCTTCTTTTTTTAAATAACTTTCCTCATCATCAAGAATCATTATTTTTATCATTTTCCCTCTCCCCTATAAGCGCATTATCTTTATCATTAATATATCATATATTTTTTTCTTTTTGTATTTTGTCATATAGAAATAAACAGATCATTACCTAAAAAAATACCCTGGCAGATACATATCTGTCAGGGTATCCTTATCTGTATACTTATTGTTCTTCCACTACTTCAGCTTCTTCTGAACCATCTTCTGGATTCTCTTCTCCATCTTCTCCATTTGTTTCGTTCTTCGGTGGATGGATAAAATATTCTTCTCCATTTTCATTCACAATACCATTCTCCATCATGGCTTCATCCATTGCATCATCATCACCGTAATACAATCCATCATCTCCATACCAGTTTCCATCTTCATACTTCCGTACACGTACTTCTTTTCCATCTTTGTTATATAGCATGGCACTTACAGCTCCCTGAACGCCTTCTATATCCGTATAAGCTCTTCCCCTGCTGTCTGGTGCATTTCCGCCTGCCTTTTTGCCTGTATCCTTATCTGTATTCTTATCATCTTGCTTTTGATCATCTTCTGTTTCATCTGACTGTGCACCCAAACATTCCGGGATATCTTCCGGAAAACTTATATACTTTTTATCTATATATCCTTTTTCTCCTTCATAATTTACAGAAACCCAGTCTCCTTCTAAATGACCGGTAAGCCACACAAGACTATCCGAAGGAATAACATCCATAACCTTGCTCTCTTTACTTCCTTTTTTACGTAAATTCACATCATCGGTCGTATATACAGGTACTCCCGGGTTTTCAGATACTGCCGTCTTGCAAATATTCTCCACATCTTCCGACATTTTTTTCCATTCATTTAAAATATTTTTATCTTTCTCATACCCGCTTAAACCTGACGGAACTGTTATGTAATATATTCCTCTGGAACCACTGCCTACCATATAAAAATTAGGAAGATTTTTTACAAAATCATAATCTTCACTGTAATTTAACCAAAAGAGAAATCCGGCTCCATCTAAACCATCTTTTTTAGCAGCATCCATGGATGCTGTCTGATAAAATCCAATACCACTATCATCAATTTCTGTTTCAAATTTATCATCCCACGATTTAGGAATTGTAATGGATATTTCTGGAAATTCATACACATTGCCTTGTTTGCCTTCACTTTCCACATATTCCCAACGTTTTCCTTCTTCTGTAATTCCCCACACAGGAGTTCCCATTACTAAACTTCCGCATATAGCAAACATGCCAAACCATTTTAAATATTTCTGTTTCATTTCCATATCCTCACTTTCTGCATATACATCTGATTTTGTTCCAAACCATATCTAAGTTATATACTTAATATACACAAATTAAAGATATAAATACAAAACTGTCCATAAAGCAGCAATAAATGTCTGTTAAAATCACATTTCCGCTGAGCGCGTTTCTGAAACTTCCCTTTTTTTGTACTTTTTCATGATGTAAAAATAATAGGGTATCAACGGAATCAACGCTGCAACCCAAGCTGCCGGATCTGCCAGACATACTCCTGCGAAGCTTGTCTTTCCGGCTACAAGCAAAACAATTCCTGTTCTCGCCACAAGCTCAAAAACACCTCCCAACATGGGGACAAGTCCGTATCCCATTCCTTGTAACGCATTCCTGTATAAAAAAATACTTCCAAGAAAAGGATATGCCCAGAAAACGGTACGGAAATATGTTACAGAAACATCCAGTACCTCTGTTTCTGATGGATTCACAAAGATATATGTAAGATATCTGCCAAGAAAGAATACAATCGCCATGGATATCACACTCCAGACAAGTATCATAATCTGAGTGCAGCGTACCCCTTCCTTTACCCGATCCATTCTGCCGGCTCCACGATTTTGTCCCACATATGTTGCAGAAGTTGCACCAAAGGCAACAAAAATCGTTGCAATGATATTTTGTAATTTTCCTGCTGCAGAAAATCCAGCCATATGAACCGCACCATATACATTTACTGCCCCCTGCACAATAATAGTACCAATGGCTGTAATCGAAAACTGCAATCCCATTGGAATTCCAAGAGCCAAAAGTTTTTGGAAACTATAGATAGAAATTGCAAAATTTTCTTTTTCCAAATGAAGAATCGGGAGTTTCTTCTTAATATACAAAAGACAAAGAAGTGCGGAAATTGCCTGGGCAATCACGGTTGCATACCCACATCCTTCTACACCCATGTGAAAATATACAATAAATACAATATCCAGTATCACATTAATCACTGCGGAAATGATCAGAAAATAAAGCGGAGATTTTGAATCTCCCAAAGCTCTCAAAAATGCAGCCAATGCATTATAAGCCGCTGTCACTATAAGCCCGCCATAAATAACAGCCATATAACCGGCTACATCTCCTATAACATCCTTCGGTGTATTCATCAGTTTCAATATGGGAACATTTGCAAATTCAAAACCTATTGTCATAACAATGGCAAACGCTGCTGTAAGATAAATAGACATAGCCACATAATGACGCATCTCTTTATATTGCTTAGCTCCAAACAACTGAGAAACAAGTATAGCAAATCCACATGTAAGTCCATTCAGCCACCCCGTTACAAAAAACATGAGCGATCCGGTACTTCCAATTGCAGCCAGCGCATTCACTCCAATAAACTGACCTGCAATAATAGAATCTGCAATGTTATAAAACTGCTGGAAAATATTTCCAAGACACATAGGAATCATAAACTGTATGATCAGCTTTGCCGGATTTCCCACTGTCATATCATTTGTTGTACTTTTCCCCATAACCATTTCCTTTCATTAAATATATATTGGCGACAAAACAGCACCGGAATAACCGATGCCGTTTTTATTTATACTATTTTATTTTACTCTGCTTCCGGTGCCTCTGTTACTTCCGGTTCCGGAGTTTCCTGTACCGGAGTTTCTGGTGCTTCCGGCATCTTCATGGTAAATTTATGTTCATCTGTGATCTTTAAAGTTTTCAATACTTTTGGTTCTTCTTTCACATCTGCATCTTTTAACCATTTATCTGTTGTTTTTGTATAGTATTCCGTTTTCTTTGCAGTTTCCAGAGACTCTCTTTTGGATTTGGTTGCCTCTTCATCATGCTCTTTATCAAGACGTGCAATATAGAATCCTGTTTTTGTTTCAATCAGTTCCGGTACTACTTCCCCTTCTTTTACCTTGCGCAGTGCATCCAGAACCTCTTCCGGATAAGAAGACGGCTCTGCATCTTTATCATCGCTTTTCGCTGTTGTAAATGTTCCGGAAAGTGCAACATAACTTTCATCTACTGCTTTCGCTGCTTCGCTCATATCTCCGTCTGGTTTTTCTTTCATCTTATCCAGAATTTCCTGAGCCTGCTCTTTCTTCTTTTTGGCCTCATCCTCAGTTATTTCTTCCCCTTCTGTAGATACACTTACATATGTGAAAGCAGACTGATCTGCCTCTTCATCTGTTACCTCTACATCAGCCTCTTTCAGAAGGGCATCATATACCCTTTGTCTGTATGTCTGAAGTTCCAGGAGCATTTTTACCTGATCTTCTGTGACAGCAAGTTCTTTCATTGTTTCTTCATCATTGGCTTCTACAAACTTCTTAGCTGCATCTGCCATTGCCTTCTTATCTTCTTCAGTCACTTCCACTTTATAATCAGAAGCTTTTTCTTTCATAATACACATCAGTTCAAGCTGCTTCAGAACGTCCTGCGCTGCCTGGTCTCCATATGTTGCTCCTGATTCTTTATCTGCAACTGTGTCCCAGATACTCGCATCACTTCCTGTAAAACTTAAATACATAGCGCTCATCTGCGCCTGCTGCTGCCTTGCTGCCAGACTTACAATCCCCATAGGGATTTCTGTTCCATCTACGATAGCAACTGTTTTTGTTCCATCTAATTCTTTCTCACCGCATCCGGATAACATTCCTACTGCCATTACCCCTGTCAGGGCAGCTACAGCCGTTCTCTTTGCTAATTTTTTCATAACTTCCTCCATTGCTGCACAGAATCTTCAGCCCTGCACTTCTCTGCAGACTGTATTACTATGAGTATAAACTTTTTTTCAATTTTGAGCAAGATAAATTAGAAAAATACAGAATATTTCACAAAATCCTCACTCTTCCACCAGTTCCTGCAGTTCCTCTGCAAATTTGGCCAACGCTTCCACCATATTTCCCTGAGGCAAAAAGAAAAATTTAGGTTCCTGCTCTGTTTTAAATTGAAGGCGTCTCCTGTATTTTTCCATAAGTGGAGGAATTCCTGCAGGATTCAGCTTCGCTTTTTCATAAAGAGTAATACGAACCTCTTTTCCTGTCTGTTTGATTTCCGTTACATAAGCCTGATGCGCCATTGCTTTCATCCTGGCGATTGCCAGAAGATTTAAAACAGCTTTTGGTGGTTCTCCAAACCTATCAAGAAGCTCTTCCAACATATCATCATAATCATGCTGGGATTCAATTCCGGCAATACGTTTATAAATATCCAGTTTCTGAAACTCATTTCGAATGTACGTCTCCGGAATAAATGCATCCATATTCAGATCGATCGTTGTCTCAAAATCTTCCATTGTATGAATGCCCTTTGCCTCTTTTACTGCTTCACTTAGCATTTTACAGTACAGATCATATCCTACTGCATTCATATGCCCATGCTGCTGTGCACCAAGAAGATTACCGGCTCCCCGCAGTTCCAAATCCCTCATTGCAATCTTAAATCCGCTTCCAAGATCCGTATATTCCCGAATAGCTGCAAGACGTTTTTCTGCTGTTTCCCTTAAAACCATATTGGGACGATACATAAGAAACGCATATGCAGTACGATTAGAACGTCCAATTCTTCCGCGAAGCTGATAAAGCTGCGAAAGACCATAGCGGTCTGAGTCGTGGATGATCATTGTATTTACATTGGAGATATCCAGTCCCGTTTCAATAATTGTGGTAGAAACCAGAACATCAATCTCTCCATTAATAAATCCATACATTACTTGTTCCAGTTCTCTCTCGCTCATTTGTCCATGTGCAAAATCTACTCTTGCCTCTGGTACAAGTTTTGAAATACGCAGTGCCACATCTGCAATATCATTGACTCTGTTATAAACATAATAAACCTGCCCGCCTCTGCGCATTTCTCTGTTTATAGCCTCGCGAACCGTTTCTTCATCATACTCCATAACATATGTCTGAATCGGCATTCGATCCATTGGCGGCTCTTCTAAAACACTCATGTCACGAATGCCAATAAGGCTCATATGAAGGGTCCTTGGAATAGGTGTTGCCGTAAGAGTCAGAACGTCCACATCTTTTTTCAGCTGTTTGATCTTTTCTTTATGGGCAACCCCAAAGCGCTGTTCTTCATCTATGATCAGAAGACCCAGATTTTTAAATGTTATATCTTTGGACAATACCCGATGTGTTCCCACAACAATATCCACCTGTCCTTTTTTCAGCCCCTCAATTGCCTTCTTCTGTTGAGCCGGTGTACGGAATCTGCAGAGAAGTTCCACTCGAACAGGAAATTCCTTCATTCTCTGAACAAAGGTATTGTAATGCTGCTGTGCCAGGATCGTAGTTGGCACAAGATATACTACCTGCCGGCTTTCCTGCACAGCCTTAAACGCTGCACGAAGTGCAACTTCTGTTTTTCCATATCCTACATCTCCGCACACAAGACGATCCATGATCTTTGTGCTTTCCATATCCCGTTTTGTATCTTCAATAGCATTTAACTGATCATCTGTTTCTTCATAAGGAAACATTTCTTCAAATTCCCGCTGCCACACGGTATCCGGTCCACAGACATACCCTTCTTTTTCCTGACGAACCGCATATAATTCCACAAGTTCTTTTGCAATATTTTTAACAGCACCGCGAACTTTGCTCTTTGTTTTATTCCATTCCTGTGTTCCCAGTTTATTTAATTTTGGAGCTTTTGCTGTATCAGCTCCGGAATATTTCTGAAGAGCGTCCAATTGTGTTGCAAGAATATAAAGATTGCTTCCACCACGATACTCTATTTTAATGTAATCTTTTACAACCTTATCCACTTCTACTTTTTCAATTCCCCGATATATGCCAAGCCCATGCTTTTCATGTACCACAAAATCTCCAATAGACAGCTCTGCAAAATCCTGAATACGCTGACCGTTGTAACTTTTCTTTTTTTTCTTTTTTCTCTGTTCCTGACCAAAAATATCTGTTTCTGTCATAACAGCAAATTTTATAAGGGGATACTCAAATCCTTTTTTTGCATGACCGTAGGCAACCATAATTTCTCCCGGATAAATCGTACGGTCATAATCTGTCCCATAAAAGGCATTCAGATTCTCTTCCTGTAAATCTCTCGCAAGACGCTCTGCTCTTGTCCGTGAACCGGAAAGAAGCACAATCTGATATCCCTGCTTTTTATACTGCTGCAGGTCTTTTACAAGAAGTTCAAAACTGCTGTTGTAAGAATTCACGGTTTTTACAGAAATATCAAACTTCTCTGTAATCTTCCATTTTCCCCGTTTTGCCTCAAGGGCACAAAAAGCCACGCTGTTTCTCTTATTTAATTCCTTTTGAAGAACGTTAAATTCACAAAGCCAGTTTTCCGGTAACTTGCTTTCTCCTTTTTTTTCTCTGTGCATCCGGCTCTGCAGGTATTCCTCTTCTACCGCAATACCTTTTTCCACAAGATGATTTGGCTCATCCAGAAAAAGAATTGTTTTCCCCTCTGGAAAATATTCCAGAAAAGAAACCATATCCTTTTCTCCTACTTTTTCCACTGCCGGATATATAGTGATCTCGTCCAGATTTTCAATAGAACGCTGGCTTTCCACATCAAAGCTTCTTATAGAATCAATCTCATCTCCCCAAAGTTCTATTCTCCACGGATTTTCCTCTGTAAGAGAATAAATATCAAGAATTCCCCCCCGTATGGAAAACTGTCCCGGCATCTCCACCTGTCCTACGCGCTCATATCCCAGTTCTACCAGTTCCTGCCTTAACTGATCCAGATTGATCGCACTGTCATTTCTATAGTGAATAAGATGTTTTTCTATCTGCTCTAACGGCATAAGAAAATCCATACATCCATCTATACTTGTAACAACGGTAATCTTTTCCTTTTCCAGCAATGCCTGGATTACTTTCATCCTCTGACGGATCAACAGGTTCCCGTGAATATCTGCCTGAAAAAACAACAGATCCTTAGCCGGATAATAATATACTTCTTTATCATAAAAACGATAATCTTCATAAATTTCCTTGGCTCTTCGCTCATCTTCCGCAATTACCAAGTGATATGGAAAAAGCCCGGAAAGTCCATACATCATATGAACTTTCTGGGACTCTATACAGCCGGACACTTCCAATATTCCTCTGTTTGTTCCGGCACATTTTTGTATCTCTTCAAACTCTGCAAGATTTTGCAAAGGCTGGATAAATGCTTTCATATAAACCTCTCAGGCTTTCTTGCGATTATATTCATTCATAGCTGCATCTGCGCCCTGTGAAACTATTTTTTCCACAGCATCACCTGCTTTTTCTATTGCTTCATCCACAAGACGTCTGTCACTATCCACAAATCTGGATAATACGTGGTCTGCCAGGTCCCATCCTTTCGGTTTTGCTCCGACACCCACTTTAATACGAAGAAATTTTTCTGTTCCTAAACGACGGATGATATCTTTAATTCCATTATGTCCACCGGCGCTTCCCTGTTTGCGTATACGAAGCTGTCCCGGTTCAAGATCAATATCATCATAAATTACAATCAGCTCTGTTTCCGGATCGACCTTAAAATAGCTTGCCATTTCCTGAACAGGACCACCACTTAAATTCATAAAGGAGAGAGGTTTTATAAGAATTACTTTTTCTCCTCCTATTATTCCTTTTCCATACATGGCATTAAACTTTACGCCAGCCTGAGGAATATTATATTTTTCTATCAGATAATCAATGGTATCAAATCCCATATTATGACGGGTCGCTTCATACTGTTTTCCGGGATTTCCCAAACCAACAATCAAATACATCTTTTCTTTTCTCCTATCAGTTAAAGTAAACCATTTCTTCCTCAAGCGGGTCACAAAGCTGCACATCTTCTGCATACAGAACAATTCCTTCCCCCTGATACTCCATTCTATTTTCAAAAGCTACTTTAGCCGTTACTTCCACCCATGCACCCTCTCTGATTTTAGGAGCATAGTCACTTTTACACACATATCCCAGAAATGTAGTATCATCCGCACAGCATGTCATGGCAGTACGTCCGGGAACAAAGAACTTACTTCCCATTCCTCTTGGTTTTAAAGCTCTCCCTTTAAATTTTACCACCTTTCCCACATATGTTTCCGGATTGTCCATGGCATCTACAAACCAGATACCATAATCCTCAGGAAGTATCTCAATCACCGGAGCATTGACATCAAACGGCATTTCATCCTGAAAAATATCATCCAGTTCTCCCTGATCATCTTCAAAAATAACCTCTGCTCGTTGATTCGCTACTTTAATTCCCCGGCGGTAAGAGGGAAGCGGATCATCCTCTTTACAACGGTTAAAGACTACCATATCCGTACTGCGCACCATGTCCATAAAAATGGACTTCATATTTGCCATATACATCTGGAATGTACCGGCATCTACGCATGTGATCTGCTGCTCAATACCCCATCCGGACGGAAGTTCCATCTTTTCCAGATTGCTTACAAGCCACATCCCATTATATTCAATAACAACACGTTCCGGCTGATGAATAATCTCCATTGCAGTCAACCGCTCCGTAGTAAAATCTTCTTCTTTTTCAATAATCTCTACTACTGTATTTCTAGCTTTCAAAGCCTCCAGATCATACTCTTCCTCTCCTTCTTCACATAAGATCAGAAGAGTTTTTCCATCAATCTCAAAATATTCCTGTTCCAGCGTAAAATTTAAAAATGTAGTTTTCCCACTTTCCAGAAAACCTGTGATCAGATATATTGGAACTCTGATTTCGTCCATAACTGTCTCCTTTTCTCAATGTCTCATCTTATTACAGTCCAAAAAGCTGTGCCAGTTTTTCTTCTTTTAATCCGGAACCAATTACGCAGAGACGTCCTGTATATTCCGGTGCTCCTTCACGGATTTCTGTTTCTTCCGGAACCATATCAAAATAAATCCATGTTCCATCTTCAGCCGGCAGCATTCCCTTCGCACGAAGAATGATTCCATATTCTTCAGAAACAGACAACTTTTCCAATATTTCCTCTAATCCTTCACGTGTATATTTCTTTATGGTTTCCTGTCCCCAGCTTGTAAATACTTCATCTGCATGATGATGCCCATGATCATGTCCGCAACCGCATTCATGATCGTGATGATGCTCATGATCGTGATCGTGTCCACAACTGCATTCATGATCGTGATGATGCTCGTGATCGTGATGATGCTCATGATCATGATCGTGATCATGTCCGCAACTGCATTCGTGGTCATGATGATGTTCGTGATGATCGTGGTCATGATGATGAACATGTCCACATTCCGGGCACACCTCTTCTTCCATCATTTCTTCTTCCAGGGATACCGGATGTTCCATCACTTCCAGCAGTTTTTTTCCGTCCAGTTTCTCTACCGGTGTTGTGATGATGGCAGCTTTTTTATTAATTCCTCTCAGAAGTTCCATTGCCTCTTCTGCTTTTTTATCATCTACAATATCTGTACGGCTCATAATAATCGCCCCGGCATACTCTACCTGATTATTAAAGAATTCTCCAAAATTACGCATATACATGCGGCATTTTTTTGCATCTACCACTGTTGTATAACTGTTCAAAACAAGTCCTGTTTCTTCCTGCACTCCCTGTACAGCCTTAATCACATCTGAAAGTTTTCCTACACCTGATGGCTCAATTAAAATTCTGTCCGGATTGTATTTTTCAATCACTTCTTTAAGAGATGCTCCGAAATCTCCTACAAGGGAGCAGCAGATACAACCAGAGTTCATCTCTCTGATCTCTATTCCTGCCTCTTTCAAAAATCCACCATCTATACCGATTTCTCCAAATTCATTCTCAATAAGTACAACCTGCTCACCCTGAAAAGCTTCCTGTAACAGTTTTTTGATCAGTGTTGTTTTTCCTGCACCTAAAAATCCGGAAATAATATCAATTTTAACCATTTCTATTTATCCTCCTTACATAAACAAAGAGGACATGACCCCCGTCATGCCCCCGCTTTTTGTATAATCAGCTGTTTATCAGCCGTTAATCATAAAGTTCATTAATTTATCAATGTCTTCTTTCTCATATGCAACAATTTCCAGCTCCGGAATTTCTCCGCCGGAAAAAATATTAGCAAGAGATACATACTGGGACAATTTTGATTTCAGATTCAGTCTGTCTCCTTCACCTGTTACTAATTCTACTTTTCCTTCACAGCTGTCTACTACTTCAAAAAATTTCTCAACGTCTTTAATATTTGATACCTTCATGTTAATTCTCCTTTCTGGCAGCCGACTGGCTAACCTAACATGTTCATTTTCCATTTTCTTCTTTCGCGCTCATTATAACGCAGTATTTTGAAAATTGCAAGAACTTTTAATATAAAAATATTGCAATTCCATATGGTGGAAGAGGGTAGGAAAAAGAGAACGGCTGATTGTCGCACTCTTTTTTTTCTGCCTTAAAAATCTTAGGATCTACTTGTCCTGTCTCGTCCAAAATTAATTTATACTGTTTCTTTTTCGGAACTCCAACTCGATAATCCGGACGGGCAACCGGAGTGAAATTACATACAACAAGCATGTTATTTCTCTTTGTAGGAGATTTCCGTACAAAACTAAATATACTTCTGTCTCCATCATCTGCATTGATCCACTCAAATGCTTCCGGATCATTATCCCCGGCATAGAGTGCAGGATACTTTTTATATAAATGCAAAAGGTTTTTCACAAAGTTCTGCAAATCCCTGTGACCTTCTTCACCCAAAAGGAACCAATCCAGTTCTCTCTCTTCGCTCCACTCTCTCAGCTGTCCAAAATCCTGTCCCATAAACAGCAGTTTTTTTCCTGGATGACAGATCATAAAAGCATATCCTGCTTTTAGATTTTTGAATTTCTCATCAAGTTCTCCTGGCATCTTACTAAGCATGGAACACTTCAGATGTACTACCTCATCATGAGAAAGAACAAGCACATACTTTTCACTATATGCATACACCATAGAAAATGTCATCTTATTATGGTTATACTTACGGAAATACGGATCCAGTTTCATATATTCCAGAAAGTCATTCATCCAGCCCATGTTCCACTTAAGAGAAAATCCAAGGCCGTCTTCTTCTGCTTTTCCGGTAACTTTCGGCCATGCAGTTGATTCTTCCGCAATCATAACCGTTCCATGATTTCTACCCATAACAACTGTATTTAAATGCTTGAAAAATTCCACTGCCTCCAGGTTTTTATTATCGCCATATTTATTGGCAATCCACTCGCCATCTTTTTTTCCATAATCCAGATAAAGCATAGACGCTACAGCATCTACACGAAGTCCGTCAACATGGCACTCTTCAACCCAGAAAAGTGCATTTGCAATAAGAAAGTTTTTCACTTCCGGACGTCCATAATTATAAATTTTTGTTCCCCAGTCCGGATGTTCTCCCTGTCTTGGATCTTCATGTTCATAAACAGCAGTTCCGTCAAAATTAGCAAGTCCATGTTCATCCTTTGGAAAATGAGCCGGTACCCAGTCAAGAATCACTCCTATTTTCTGACGGTGAAGATAATCCACCAGATACTTAAAGTCCTGAGGGGTTCCATACCTGGAAGTCGGAGCATAATATCCTGTCACCTGATATCCCCATGATCCATCAAAAGGATGCTCTGCAATTCCCATTAATTCCACATGAGTATATCCCATTTCTTTCACATATTCAGCTAATCTGACAGCAGCCTCTCTGTAATTGTAAAAACCTTCTTTATTCTCTTCTGAAGCAGGATGCTTTAACCATGAGCCCAAATGAACCTCATATATAGACATAGGCTGAACTTTTTCATCAAAACCAGCTCTGTTTTTCATCCATTTATCATCTGTCCATTTATAATCTGTAATATCCGTAATTCTGGAAGCTGTTCCGGGACGTTTCTCTGATGCATTGGCATATGGATCTGCTTTATACAGTTCTTCCCCATGCATTCCTACAATAAAGAATTTATAAAGCTGTCCTTCTGCTGCATCCGGAACAAATGTTTCATACACTCCTATTGGACCTGTTTTTTTCATGGGATTTGCCTCTTTATCCCAGCCGTTAAATTCTCCAACAACAGATACACTCTGAGCATTTGGTGCCCATACTGCAAAATAAACACCTTTTTTACGCTTTAAAGTTGTTGGATGTGCTCCCAGCTTTTTATAAATCTCATAATGTGTTCCCTGCCCAAAAAGGTATTGATCAAGTTGTGTAAACTCCATATTTCTCTCCCTCTCCTCTTACTTGAAAACTGCAATCTGACTTTCATTCGGGTTTAACCGAATACGAAGTACACCATTTTCCTCTTTTATCTCTTCTCCACTTAACAAACTTCTATATGTTTTTCCATAACATGGTACACGAACACACAGTTCCGCTTCTTGCAGATCATTATTTACTGCCACTAAAACGCCTTCTTCGCCAAGTATCCGTGCAAAAGCATATTGCCTGTTTGTAAGAAATAATTCCTGATAATTTCCATAAGAAAGTGCTTTCTGTTCTTTATGTATCTTTGCCAGTGTCCTGATCCAGTCCAGAAGCCGGGGATCAGGTGGATTTTCTTCCATTTCCGAAAGAACAACTGCCGGTCGAAGAGGATCATCATTTCCCTGTTCTTTTTTTCCCAAAATTCCAAATTCAGAACCATAGTAAACAGATGGTATTCCCGGAAGGGTAAAAAGCAATGTATGAACCGGATAAATATGTCCCGGAATATTCAGCTTGGAGGCAATTCTATCCACATCATGATTATCTACAAACGAATATAACTTCATTCCTTTATATATTCCGCCATTCTGATCAAATTCTCTTCTGATGGTGTGAGCAATTTCAAAATAATTGTGATCATTATGACCGGAATATAAGCCTTTATGAAGTTCATAATTTGTCACGCTATTTAGTTTGTCTGAAGAAATATACCGACTGTAATCTCCGTGTATTACTTCTCCCATCAACCAAAAATCCGATTTTTTTTCATCTGTGTACCGCCTCATTTCTTCCATAAAGGAAAATTCCAAGCAGTCCGCGCAATCCAGACGAATTCCATCAATATCAAATTCGTCGATCCAGAACCCAATCACATCTAAGATATATTTTCGAACCTCCGGCTCCCAATAATTTAAATTTACAAGCTCAAAACAATTTCTCCATGCCTCATATCCAAAACCATCATGATAAGGACTATCCCATTGGAAATTAATCCCCTTATACCAGCTGCAATAAGGTGACTGTTCCCTGTTCTTCTGAATATCCTGAAATGCAAAAAATTCACGTCCTGTATGATTAAACACACCATCTACCACAACACGTATTCCATGATCATGCGCAGTTTTTACAAAATGCTTAAAATCTGCATTATCTCCCAGTCTTCTGTCAACTACTTTATAATCTTTTGTGTCATATCCATGTGAAACAGACTCAAACAAAGGGCCTATATAAACGGCTGTACACCCTAAAGAAACAATGTGCAAAAGCCACTCTTCCAATTCCCCAAAACGATGTGTAATTTCCTCCTGCTCATTCCGCTTTGGAGCGCCTGTCATACCAAGAGGATACATATGATAAAAAACTGCTTCTTCAAACCATTTTTCCATTTTTTGTCCTCAATTTTCCATAACTGACTCTCGGTCAATCATATATGGTTATATTATACCAATGTGAACATGTTCCGTCAATTAAATTTGGTTATTTTAACAACAAAACAGGGACAGCTTCGTCTTATTCCACGCGCTATCCCTGTTTTCTCTCTAACAGCTTATGCTGTTTATCGTATTTTTTCTTTACTCATAATCTTCCGAGTAATCTTCTGTATTTCCATCGTCTGTGTAATCATCTGATCCGTCTCCCAGATCCTCCGATTCTTCTTCAGAACTTTCGCCTGTTCCATCGTTTACGGAATCCTCTCCGGAAGAGTCTGATCCATCTTCCACATTCCCTGTTTCAGAACCATCGGATGCCGTACTGTTTCCCTTATATCCCGGAACACTGCCGTTATCCAGAGAACTCTGCCAGAAATCAATATATCTTGCATTCTGCAGGGTTACTCCTTTTGCCTCAGCCATTTCGCTGACTGTCACAAGTTTATATCCTTTTTCCACTAACTCCGGAATGATTCTCAGAGCTGCTTTTACAGATGGCTCATGAATATCGTGCATAAGAATGATAGACCCATCTGTAAGATCTCCATTCATAACAGCATCATAATCGGATGCTTCATCCAGTGTTTTCCAGTCCAGTGTGTCAAGAGACCACATGAAAAACGGCTTTTGAATCAGATCGTATATACTTTGATCCGCACTTCCGTAAGGAGCTCTTGCAACCGGTGCTTTTTCACCACAGGCCTTCATAAGTGCATCATCTGTTTTTGTAAATTCTGCTATCACACTATCTGTATCAAGTGTCATAAGATCCAGATGATCCCAGGAATGACTTCCAATCTCACAGCCAATTTCCTTCATTCTCTTTACTGCGTCAGGATAAACTTCTACATTCTGACCAAGCATAAAGAATGTTGCATGTGCATTATTTTCTTCCAGACAATCCAGTAACTGCTGCGTATACTGGCTTGGTCCATCATCAAATGTTAATGCAAGCAAAGGACGTTTTTTTTCAGGATTATACGTTCCATCTTCATTAAAGAAATAATCGTTTACTCCTTTTGTAACCCATCCTGTCTGAATATATCCATTCTCATCAAAAGAATACTGTGTCCCTTCTATTTTCTGAAAACCTTTTGCAAAATACGTTCCATCTGCATTCTGATACCAGCGCCCTTCTTTGCTGTCATGCCATCCAGGTGTCATAACCGACATTTTGCTTACATCTGCTTTTCCCTTTAGAGGCTGGCGCATTGCCGCGTTGGGATCGGCCTCTGGTGTCTGTGCCTGAACCTGAACACGCTGTCCCTCAGATGGCTCATTATCTTTCCCGCCTACCCGGTTTGTAATAGGAAAAATAATTCCGCGAATAATGAAAATAACCACAAGCACCAATGCCACTGCATATGTTGCCATTCTGGTATATTTTCTTATCAGCATCTGACGCTTCTTCTGACGCATCCTTTCCTGTATAACCCTCTTATCCATCTTGTTTCTTTCCCTGCCTTGCTATCTTACTTGTACAATCTTCGTACGGTTATCTTTAACAAACTCATCATAGCGTATTTTTTTATCAAATACAATGATTTTCATCTAAAGTTTTTATTAAATTACCTGCTTTAATTCCAGCTCATCTGTAACCAGAAGAATATCCGCTTCTTTTCCCGGGGTAAGAGAACCTGTTTCTTCATAAATACCTATACTCTTAGCAGGATTTCTTGTTGCTGCAAAAATCGCATCACATAACGGAATACCAAAGGAAACTGCCTTACACATACATCCATAAAGATCTGTTGCAGATCCGGCAATAGTTCCATCTTTTAAAGTAGCTTTTCTGTCTTTCACTGTAACTTCCTGACCACCAAGCTCGTATGTACCATTTGCCATTCCTGTTGCTCGCATAGAGTCGCTTACAAGGACAATTCTCTCAGACCCAAACATTGCAAATGTAGCACGTACCACTGATGGATGGATGTGGATTCCATCACATATCAGCTCAACCATACACTGATCATCATCTCTTGCAGCTCCAATAAGTCCTGGATCTCTATGTGCCAGCGGATTCATGGCATTATAAAGATGTGTTACATGATGAGCGCCTCTTTGAATTGCTTCCCATGATGTTTTATAATCTGCTTTTGTATGTCCCAGGGAAATACAGACTTCATCGTGCATTTCATCAATAAATTCCATAGCTCCTTCTGTATTGGGTGCCAGTGTTACAAGCTTTACCATATTTCCGGAACTTTCATTTAATTTTCTAAAAAATCCTGCATCTGCCTGTTTAATATATCCGCCTACATGAGCGCCTTTTTTTCCGCAATCAAGAAACGGTCCTTCCATATTAATACCACGGACACTTGCTCCTTCTTTAAAGCCTTCTACTTCTTTGATCGTAGAAAAAATCTTTTCTAACTCTTCTGCCGGCAGTGTCATGGATGTCGGGCAGTAAGAAGTAACTCCACGGCTTCTTTCATATTCCAGGATCTTCTTTAACCCTTCCACATCCGCATCACAAAAATCAAATCCTGCTGCTCCGTGGCTATGCACATCTATAAGTCCCGGTATTACTTTTAATCCGGATGCATCTATTACCGTCTTATCCGAAACCATAGATTCATCCGCAACAATCTTATGATCTTCAATATAAAGATCTTTTACACAAAAACTTCCGTCTTCCTGAAATACTTCACCATTTTTAATAATCATTTTAAAGTCTCCTGCCTTTCTTTTTATTGTTCGGCTGTATCTGCCTCTTCTCCTGCATCTGCTTCTTCGGCTGTATCCGTTTCTTCTGACTCACTTACGGAATCGCCTCCATCGCCGCTGACACCAACTGTTCCGTTTTCGGAAACTTTATCCTGAATGTTTGCATTTTCTACAATAAAGTTTTCCACACGAAGCAGTCCAATTGCGTCATCCACAGACATTTGTCCATATTTATCCACAAGTTCTGCCAGATCTTTCACTTTATACATGTCGATCAATTCATTCTGAATCGCCATACTTTCTTTATCTTCCAACGTCATATTTTCTGCATCCATAATTCCCTGAATAATAAGATTCTGTTTTACTTTTGCTTCTGCATAATTCTGACATTGTGTATCAAACTGTTCCTTAGACACATTCTGGCTTTTCAGATATTCTTCCAGTTCCATACCACCCTGCTTTGCATACATCTTGATCTGGTTTTCAAATTCTGCTTTTCTTTCCTCTATATCTGCCTTTGGATACTCTTTAATCTCTGATGTTCCTGTAACTGCTTCCCATGCAGACTGAAGAAGCTGATTTCTGGCAGCCTCGTTTGCATATCCCTGAAGCGTCTTTTTTCTTTCTTCTTTGTATTCTTTTACGTTCTTATAATCGGTGTTTTTTGTTACCCATTCATCGGTAAGTTCTGCTGCACGACGGAATGAATGAAGAGTGATTTTAAACACAACCTCTTTTCCTGCCATAGTCGGTTCAAAATATTCCTCCGGAAATGTAACAGGCACCTCTTTTGTTTCTCCCTCTTTCATTCCTATGATTCCATCCTCAAATCCCGGAATGAATCCGCCGGCACCTATAGTAATTTCCTGCTCTTTTGCAGAACCTCCTTCAAATTCTTTTCCATCCAGAAGTCCTGTATAATCTACAACAACAATATCCCCATCTTCCACAGATCCATCTTTGACTTTTTCTGCTGTATTTTGAAGATCCTGTTCAATACTTGCATCCACTTCCGCGTCTGTGATCTCCTCTACAACATTCTCCAGGGAAATTCCCTTATACTGTCCAATGGTAATATATTTATCTATATCTTTTACAGATACAAGGCGTGTTCCTCCGGTGGATTTCTGATCTTTATCCGCCTCTGTTTTTGTCTCATCCGCTTTTTTATTTGTGTCTGTACCACATGCTGTTCCTGTAAGTGCAATACATAATGTCAAAATAGCAAGGTATATTTTTTTCTTCATATCCTGCTCCCTTCTTTATTCTTATTTTTATAAATTACAGCTCCTATATCTCCGGTACGGGAGTCGGTCTGGAATTATCCCATACTTCTGATACATCAAACAGATCACTTAACATTTCCGGGTTATAATACATCCGATATCCATCCAGATTTCTTCTTCCCTGACGGAAAAATCGATCCGTAATCTGTACCCAGTACTGGTTCGAATCTACATTGCAGTAGTAATTATAACCCCTGCTCTTGTAATATGCAAATTTAGCATTATCCTCCGAATATTCCTGCCAGTCTCCGATATCTGCTCCAAATGCAAAGATAATCATATCTGTTTTTCCAAGAATAGGAGCCACATATGCTTCCCATTTCTCATTATCTGTCTGCAGTTCTTCTGCGCTGGATTCTGTTGCATTTTTATGCCCCCACGTATGACTTGCAAACTCCCAGCCTGTTTTTTTCATAGCTTCTGCAACTTCTTTTGCACGCTTTACTTCTTCATCAAAGTTAAAGTCGGGATGTTTTTCCAGAAATTCTCTCTGATTATCCTGAAGATTTTCTCCTGTTTTATATGCAATATCTGTTCGATATCCCAGAACTCCATTATACCCGGTCATAGCAAGAATGCCTTTTCGTCCATGATAGGAAAAATCCGGGTGTTTTCTTACAAAACTATCCAGAAGCGGAACCATATCATAATCTCCAACCGAAACACTTCCATCCGCTTCCACATATTCACATTTTACTTTTCCCTCTTTATCAAGAACCAGTTTGCTTGCAAACCCGTCTCCATCCATATAGTGATAATAGCTCACATCGTCCTGGGATAAAACAAAGGGGATTTTTCCGGGAGGAAGCATGATCTTCCCTCTGCTCATAGAACCGTCTTCATTTACCGTGGCCATGTCATGGGGACTTACCAAGACATACCCTTTGTTATACATCGTCTCTATAATTTTGTTAAATTCACTGATCGTAGTCATCACCTGATTGTACCCTGCTTCATCAGAATCACCGTCAAATGCCCTTGAGGGATCCACGATCAAGGTATGGAAGAAAACATGTGTGATTTTTTCTAATGGGTATTCCACACATGTGGCACGTATATTTTCATACTCTGCAGCTGCATCCTGTAATGCTTTATTGCTGTCATATTCCCCCTGTTCTTTCAAATATTTAATGGCCCCATCGTAATTGTACTGGGCTGCCATTCTCTCTGCCTTTGAAAGAACCTTATCCAGCTCGCCGTTGTTTGTATCTTTTTTCGTTTCTTTTTTTGTATCTTCTTTTACCGGAGGGGCAGTCGGTTCTGGTTCAGCCGCTACTTCCGGCTTTACATCAACCGCTTTTTTTCCCTCTTTGGAATAAAACGACTTTTCTTCAAACGGTAAAAATCCACATCCGTTTAAAAACATCGCAGTACAAAGAACTGACGCCAGTATGCCAATTCTCTTTTTTTTCATAAAGAATCCCCTTTCGTTTTATAATCCCCCTCTTCCGGTTTTAACCCATCGGCTTTACAGGCGTAGGTCTTGCCGGGTCAAATACTTCTTTTGCATCAAAAAGATCTTCCAACATCTCCGGATTATAGTACATCCGATATCCATCCAGGTTTCTTCTTCCCTGACGGAAATACCGGTCGCGTATCTGGACAAAATACTTACTGGAATCCACATTACAGTAATAGTTATATCCCTGGCTTTTAAAATATTCAAACTTATCGCCGGAATAATCCTCATAATTTGTCAGATCTGTTCCAAATGCAAAAATAATAATGTCTGTTCCGCCAATCAGCGGATCTACATTCTCTTTAAATCTCTGAGTGTCTGCCTGAAGTTTTTCCAAAGATGCTTCTGCTACATTCTGATGGCCCCATGTATGACTTGCAAAAAGCCATCCATTTTCTTTCATCGCTGCAGCAACCTTTTTCGCTTCTTCTCTTTCTTTATCCAGATCAAAATCCGGATGTTCCTCCAGCCACTTCACTTTATCACGATCCAGATCCTCTGGTCTCGTTTCATAACTTATGTCTGTACGATATCCAAGTATTCCGTTATATCCTGTTAATGCAATAATTCCTTTTGCGCCTCTGTAAGAAAAATCCGGATGTTGTTCTACAAAACGATCGATCAGCGGTACCATATCGTAATCTCCAATAGAAACGCTTCCATCATCCTCTATATATTCATTGCGGACCTTCCCCTCTTTATCCACAACCAGCTTGGAAGGATATCCGTCTCCTTCCATATAATGATAATAACTTACGTCATCCTGAGAAAGAACAAATGGAATTTTTCCCGGTGGCAAAAGAATTTCTCCTGGTGTCATATTCCCATTTTCGTCTACTGTTGCCATATCGTATATACTTACCATAACATACCCTTTATCGTACATGGTCTGGGTAATTTTATTAAATTCTTCAAGAGTTGTCATAACCTGATTATAATCTGCTTCTTTATAATCTCCATCAAAAGCTTTGGCAGTATCCACAATCATAGTATGATAAAAAACATGAGTTACTTCTTCCAGCGGCCACGATACACAGGATGCCTTTGTCTCTTCAAACTCTTTTACTGCCTTTTGCATTTCCGGATTATTTTCATAATCCGGCTCCTGTTTCAGACGTGCAATTGCCTTATCATAATCATATTGTGCGGCATAAAATTTTGCCTCTTCCAACGGCCCCTTAGAATCTCCTGTTTCTTCCAGTATATTCTCCTGTGACTGCAGATCTGTATTCTGCTCCTTCCCCTTATCTGCTGCTTTTTGTCTTTCTCCTGTCTCCTGTTTTTGTCCTTTTTCTCTTATCTGCATCCCTGCATACCCAAGACCGGATACCAGGATCACAACTCCCGCAACACAAACTACCCGTTTTAGGAGTTTTCTCCGCTTCTGTTTCTTCTTACGAAGCGCCATTCGCTTTCGGCGCATTTCTCTGCGCCTCTCATATTCTTCATCAGACAGCTCCCGTTTTTCTTTATCTATATCCGCCATATCCTTTTCTTCTCCTCACAATACCATTAGTGTTTCTCTTTTCTGTTTTCTTATTCTCATAGCCTTTACTGTGAATTTATTATACCTTGTAAACCTGCAAAATTCCACTGCTTTTACAGGTTTTCCCCCATATGCGACAAAATCTTCCGGAAACATATAAAATCAGTTTTTAATAATTGCCTTTTTTTAAAAATAATGATAAAATATACTTTACGCAATACTATTTATCTAAAAATAATTCCATTTACAGGAGGATTCTTATGAGCAAAGTAACAATCGTCCTTCTGGTCATCCTGGTAATTCTTATCGGTGTACTTATCGCTCTTTATTTCTGGGGCAAAAAAGCACAGAAAAAACAGGAAGAACAGCAGGCACAAATCGAAGCAACCAAACAAACCGTTTCCATGTTAGTAATTGATAAAAAACGGTTACCGCTAAAAGAATCCGGACTTCCACAAATGGTCATTGACCAGACTCCGAAGATGTTGCGCCGCTCTAAACTGCCAATTGTTAAGGCAAAAATCGGTCCAAAGATTTCCATTATGATTGCAGATGAAAAAGTTTTCGAACTGATTCCTGTAAAAAAAGAAATCAAAGCAGAAGTAAGCGGTTTATATATTGTCGGCGTAAGAGGCATTCGTGGTTCTCTGGAAGCACCGGCACCTAAGAAAAAAGGCTTTTTTTCTAGATTTAAAAAATCCAAATAAAAATAAAAATGCTGTGCACAGTAAATCTGTGTCACAGCATTTTTATTTAGAGTGAAAAATCTTTTGCATTTTTTGACTGAGCCTGTATAGCCAGATAGCAGTCTGCCACGTGTTCTTCATTCATATCAAGTGCATAATCCACTTTCATATCTATCATATTTTCCTCTTCCTGCAGTTCCAGGTTTGTTGCGGCAATCCCCATTTGCAGCGTACCATAAGGCGTTGTGTAATATGTCATATTCTTTTTTCCCTGTTCAAAAACCATATGAACATTAATAAGTCCTTTTTTACGTACTTCAACACCTTCCTGGGACATTTTTATGTAATTGATGGTGGGTTTTGATGACTCCTCTATAATTTCTTCATAACGAAGATAATGGCTGCCATTGCGATAATAATATTCTCCTGGAACTACAATCTCAATAGGCTCCTGATCATCTTCTCCATCTATCATCTGAAGACCACGCACATGTATCAATACGTCTTTTTCCATATGTATCTCTCTACTCCTAATATCTTTCAATATCAATTTTTTTTGTCATTTCCACATCGTATGGCAGGATTGAATTGGCGAAATCCTTAAATTTATCAGCAAGATCACTTACATAAAATTTATATGGGAATTTCTCCTGCTTTGTTCCTGTATTAAGAAGATCTTTTTCTTTCAGAAGCCTTCCCAGTTCCAAAGCCGTTTCATATGCCGGATTTACAAGTCTTACATTTTCTCCCATTACTTCCCGGATGGTAGATCTCAAAAGAGGATAATGGGTGCAGCCAAGGATCAGGGTGTCAATGTCTTTCTCCTGCAGTTCTTTTAAATATCGAAAAGCAACTTCTGTTGTAAGAGAATCATGCAGCCATCCTTCTTCCACAAGAGGAACGAACAGGGGGCAGGCTTTTCCTATTACCTGAATCTCCTTATCCAGACGCTTTAAATAAGACGCATGAATACCACTGCCCACTGTTCCCTCTGTTCCAATAACACCGACACGTTTATTTTTTGTCTCTGAAGCCGCCACTCTTGCACCCGGCTCAATCACACCTAAAACAGGAATTTCCAATTCGCCTTTAATAAGATCCAAAGCAAATGCGCTTGCTGTATTACATGCTACCACAATTGCCTTTACCTGCTGTTCCTGAAGAAAACGAATAATCTGACGGGAATAACGGATAACCGTTTCTTTTGACTTGCTGCCATAGGGTACTCTTGCAGTATCCCCAAAATATACAATCTTCTCTGAGGGAAGATTCCGCATGATCTCCCTGGCAACGGTCAACCCTCCCACACCGGAATCAAAAACACCTACCGGCGCATTTCTATCTATCTTCATTTATTTCTCTCCATCTTTTCTGGTTATCGTTTTATTCTATCACCAATCAAGATGTTTCGCAAGCCAGAAGGAAATCTTTACTTTCTTTCCTTTTTCGTAAGCCGATTCGGGTTTTTCCGAAAAACAAAAATCAGGATACATGGTACCCCACCATGCCATCACAATCTCCGGCTGAGCCGTCTGTGCCAGGTTCGGTTTTTGTGTGATCTGAACTGCTGCTGTAAAAGCAAGCGCCGCTGCCAGTGACAGAAAAATTCTTCTCCGCCTGTTTTTAAATACTTCCATTTTTATACCTCCTGAATATCTGGAAGTATTTCCTTATTTTGTAAATTTATTCCTATTTTTCGGATTTACGCATCTGATACTGTCTGCAATTCCTCCCCTTCCAAAACAAGACTTGGGAGATGCGGCAATTCTCCCTGTTCATACCATCTATAATATAATTCCCGAAGGGTTATACCTTTTCTTTTTCTTTTTCCACTAAAATCATTTTCCAGAAGCCCTTTTAAATACTCTCCTACAGAACTTCCCTGTCCTCCGTTCCATTTTAAGATTTCTTCTGCTTTTTCTGCCCGGAACACATAAATATTTTCTCCTACAAACGGCTGATTTTTCAAATAAGCAAAAATCTCTTCCCACCTTCCATCATGAATAAGACTTTCTCCTACTATCAAAACCTCTAAATGTCCCAGATCCATAAATTTTTCCTGAGAACGGCCGTAGTTTTCTTCTATCCGGTCAAAGCTTTCTCCTTTTACTGTCACTACTTCCCTGCCATTTTCATCCGGCTTTTCCTGTCCTGTAGCCCGCGCCATATCCGGAGTTCCATAAGTTACCGCAAATCCTTCTGGAGCAGAATCAATTCCAAGCGCCAGGGCATACATTCTTTCTTCCGGTTCTACCCCGGCACACCCTCCCAAAAACAAACAGAATACAAGAACAGCAGCTATTGTTCCTGCTTCCATTCTTTTTCTCCTTCTGTCTCGTCCTGCCGTCATAAAAACCATCTGTATCAAAAGAAGACCGGGCAGAAAAATATATGCCAGATAATTTCCATATCCTTTCACTTTCCACAAAGAAAGGATATACATTACCGCTGCCATCCAGAAACGTCCTGTTCCCATTTCACATTTTTTAATAATCTGATGTCCGTAATGCAAAAGACTTCCCAGAGAAAAAAGAAGTCCATAAAGCAAAAATCCCATCCATAAAACATCAAATCTGGACAGTATATTTCCCGGCATATCAGCCCCTGCAAGAAGCGGCAATATTGGATATTTTTCTGAAACAAGACGAGACCATCCAAAAACAGCCGGAAGAACCAGAAGCACAGATATTAATATCCCGCCTAATGTTAAAAAGCCAAACATTAGAGTTTTTCCTGCACTTCCCTGCTTTTCCACATCCTGCAAAGCAAAGGGGAGCAGCCCGATCCCGCTAAAAGCACACAAAATTCCATACGCGCTTCTCAGAACACCTTTTCCACCATCAGAAAAAGAAAGAGGCATTTGTGCCAGATAAGAAACTTTTGCCTGCCCCAAAGAAAAGATCAGCATAAAACCAATTCCCAAAAGGAAAATCCCTCCGGAGACTTCTGCTGCCCTTCCTCTTCTCTGCATCCCCTTATGGGTCCCCAGTGCAGCACAAAGAACAGCTGCCAACGACAGCCATTTTCCTGAAACTCCTGGCACAAGACTTTGCGGTACGATCTTTTCCAGAAGTTCTAAAAGAAATGCCCCTGTTAGAAAAATGTATATAAGAAAAAATACACCTGCTGCCCTTCCCCAGAAACGCCCCAGAGTTTTCAAAGGATTCACAAAATCCGGTGCAAGACGAATCAGAAAGATCACATAAAACATAAGAAGAACAAGTGCTGTCACTATCCCTGCGATTCCCTGTATGCCTAAAATTTTGTCTTTTCCAAAAAGACATAGAAGAAAAGGAGCACTAAAGGACAATATCATTTGTCTATATAACTGTCTGTGGGATATCCTGTTGTTTTCAGCATATTTCATGACTGTTTTCCCCTCCTTTTCAAACGCAGGCTTTCCTGTACTTTTGCGTATACAGGCCGCATTTTTCTTTTACGAAAAGGGATTCTTAATATTTTATTTCCCACATCTTTTTTCCGGTCTTTTTCCACAAAAGGTACAAGATATGGCATCCCATAACTTAAAAGTCCCGCCAGATGCGACACTGTAAGATAAAGACCAATAACAATTCCATAAATTCCAAGATATCCTCCCAGAAATAAAAATCCATATTTTAAAAGCCGAAAAGCAGATGCAAATTCTTCATTTGGTATTGCCAAAGAACCCAATGCTGTAATTGCTACAATCATTACCACAATAGGACTTACAAGATTTGCCTCCACTGCAGCCTGTCCGATAATAAGACCACCAACAATCCCAATCGCATTTCCCAGTTCACCGGGAATACGAACGCCTGCTTCCCGTATTAATTCAAAAGACAATTCCAGGAAGAAAAGTTCTGTTACACTTGAAAAAGGCACCCCTTCCCTTGCCTGAGCAAACGAAAGAATAAGATTTGTAGGAAGGATCTGTGTATGAAATCGAATGACCGCCAGATAAAATCCCGGAAGAAGCATAGAAGCGGCCATTGCAAAATACCGCAGCACTCTCAAAAAAGATGCCATTTCAAACCGGTTATACCAGTCTTCGCTGCTTTCCATAAAGCTGCTGAAGTTCCCCGGAAAAATCAGTGCAGTGGGAGAATTGTCACACAACAGCACAATCTTCCCATTTAAAAGCTCCTGGGCAGCACGATCCGGTCTTTCCGTTGTCTGATACTGTGGAAAAGGAGAATACCAGGTATCTTCTGTAAGCTGTTCCAGCATTCCGCTGTCTAAAATCCCGTCAATTTCAAAAGCATCCATTCTCTGCTTCATTTCATCAAGAAGCTCTTCATGCACCAAATCTTCTATATATAACATTTGTATCATCGTATGCGATCGAAGACCCATTTGTTTTTCTTCCACTTTTAAACAGGTATCCCGGATACGCTTACGTACAAGTGCAGAATTTGTTTTAACAGAATCAGAGAATCCCTCCCTTGAACCGCGAAGAACTTTTTCTGTTTCCACTTCTGAAACTCCCATATTGGGATAACCTTTACTGGAAATTTTCATTGCTTTATTGTAACCATCTATAAAAAAAATGGCATTTCCCGCCAACATAGCAGAAAAAGCTTCCTCCATATCAGAAAGCTTTTTCACATCTGCAATTCCAAGACTGTTACATTTAATGAAATCTTCTATTTGTTCCGGCTGGATGTTCCAGAAATGATTTACCATTTTTCCAATGGCAGAATCATCGAGCATCATATTGGAAACGGTAACCTCCAAATATACCATGAGGCAATCCACTTTCTTTTCTGCTCCTAAACGCATAGGACGAATTAAAATATCCGCACAATTTTCACATCGCTCACGAATATATTCCTCATTTTCCCATAAAACAGCTGAAATTTCCTTTTTCTCTTCTTTGGAATATTTGGAAAATTCACTCAAGAGAACACATCCTTTCCCTGCTTCCGTTATTTCGAAATACAGTCAGTTCACTTCTCTTTCAGTATTTCCCAAATGGATACTTTTATTCCTGATTATTTTTTCTTTTCCTGCTCCGCCTTCTCTTTCTCAGCTTCTTCTGCTTCAATTGACTGAATAATGGCTTTTCTCTGATTTTCAATATGCTGGAAAGAAATTTTCTGAGCCAGTTCCACATCACGATTACGAATGGCTCGTGTAAGTTCTTCATGCTCTTTTACAAGGACGTTTCTTGTTTCCTCTTCTTTTAAATATTCTACACGATACCGGTAAATTTGTTCCCGCAGATTATTCAGCACCTGATTTAAACGCACATTATCAGATGCTTTGTAAATAGTCTCATGAAAAGCCACATCTGCCTCTGCAAGACGAACCAGATTTCCCTCTGCCATTGTCCGCTCAAACTCCTTTGCTGCAAGCCACAATCTTCCCATCTCTTCCTCCGACATAAGCTTGCAGGCTTTTTCAATCGCCACATTTTCCAATGCCATCCGTACTTCCAGAACATCGTTTAAATCTTTTTCCGTAATATTTGCTACCTGCGCCCCTCTGCGCGGAATCATTACAACAAGACCTTCCAATTCCAGCTTCCGCATTGCTTCCCGGATTGGTGTACGACTGACACCAAGACGTTCCGCAAGTGCAATTTCCATCAGTCTTTCTCCTGGTTTTAGCTCGCCTTTTAAAATCGCCTGTCTAAGAGTATTAAAAACTACATCTCTAAGAGGCAGATATTCATTCATATGCACAGTAAAATCACTTGTCATTTGTATATCCTCCATTCCGATTGAAAATCTCTGTTGCAAAAACCGTTCTGGCCAGTTTACTTTCCTTTAGCTTTGCCGTCGCTTTTTTCAATTTCTCTTTGTCGTCAAAAATACCAAATACAGTAGGGCCGCTTCCGCTCATCATTGCCCGCAGAGCCCCATTTTCCTCCATAAGGTTTTTAATTTCCTCAATAACCGGATATTCACGAATAATTCCAGGTTCAAATACATTTCCCATTTTTTTTGTCATTTCATATAGATCTTCATTTTGAATATCTCTTATCATACCATCAATATCCGGATGATCTTCAATCGCTTCCAAATTCAGATTCTCATATGCCATCTTTGTCGAAACTGTTACGCCCGGCTTTCCTATCAGAATATAGCTTTTAGGCATAGGCGAAATCCTGGTAAGCTTCTCCCCGATTCCTTCTGCAAGTGCAGTTCCTCTCATAATACAGTAAGGTACATCCGCCCCTACCTTTACTGCCCTTTTCATAAGTTCTTCTTCACTTAATCCAAGATGAAACAAACGATTCACACCTACAAAAGCTGCGGCTGCATCTGAACTTCCTCCTGCCATTCCCGCTGCTACAGGAATAAATTTATCTAGTTTCATAGAAATACCTTCCTGGATCTGAAACTCCTCCATAAGCATCTGCGCCGCTTTGTACACAAGATTCCTTTCGTCTGTTGGAACAAAAGGAACATTTACCGAAAGGGTAATTCCCGGTTTTTCTGTCCTTCGAATCTCCAGCACATCATACATTTGAATGGTCTGCATGATCATCCGGACTTCATGATAACCATCCGCTCTTTTTCCCAGAATATCCAATCCAAGATTAATTTTTGCTAATGCCCGTAATCTCATAACATCCTCCCGTATCTTTTGTACTTTGTATACAGTATTTATTATCTGTATTTTATACGATTTTTTTCCTATTTTCAACAAGAAATCGAATGTTTTTTATTTAACAGCCCACTTTCTTTACAAGAAGAAGCGGCTGACCATTTTCTACTTTTTCATCAGACAGCTCATTCATGGTTTTAATTTCCTCCACTGTTGTGTAAAATCGTTTTGCTATATCCCACATCGTATCTCCCGGTTTTACTATATATACCGTGATTCCCGGCATACTCTGAATTTTCTTTATATCAAGAGGTCTTTCTTCAATTTTATCAATAATCTGTTCTTCCTGCTGGCGCAAAACAAGAACATTTAAACTAACCACAGCCTTTACCTCAATTTCATTGCTGTCTGCCATAGTGGTAGAAAGCTGTTCCAAATCTGTCTGCAAATAATAAACACAATCTTCTGTAATCCCACGGGCCTCTACAATATGGGTAAAAGGAATCATCGCTTCCATAGAATAAAACGGCATGTCGTCATTCCCGATAATGTAAAGCACCTTCATATGAACAATTCCTTCTACCTGAATGCCATTTTCCACAATTTTTGTTTTATCAACTTTTACATGTCCCTGACTATGACAGATCTGAAGGATATTTCCCTGTGTTTCCTTCACTTCGATTCTGTCTCCTATCCGACATTTTGAACAATTACGTACCAGAAGACTTTCCAGCTTTTCTTTTTTGCCATGAAGAATACATTCTTTTAATGGGGTATATGCATCCAGAAGAAGTTCATACTCTTCCTCTCTATAAAGCTTCATATCCAGCTCCATAACCATGTCTACCACAAAAATACGCTCTTCCCCATCTGCATCCGGCTTAATTTCAATGCCCTGATGCAGCACAGATACTTCAATATTGGGAATCATTTCTTCGGTACACCCATTGCATTCTGCTTCCCCGCTAAATGGAAGAGAATACTCCATCCACTGAAGTGGTTTTCCTTCCTCATCTCCTGCATATAAGACAAATACAAATAATTCCCCTTTTGCACGTACCTGATTCTCTTCTGCTCTTAAATCCAATCCTCTTACTTCTATTGTGTGCCAGAGAATTTCGGAAATATTCGGCTTATTTGATGCGATCGTAATTTCATCTTTTACACGAAGCGTATCTTTTTTATGTACGCAAAGACTCATAAGACGAACCTGTTTTTTCTTTGCAGAAATACTTTCATCCTGAAGATCTACCGGCAGCCGGACACCGGATATCTCATCTACCACCGCATAAAAAGTCACAATTGATTTTATATTTATTTTTCTGGAATGAATAATATGAAGACTTAAATCTTCTATTTCCCATTTCAGGCACATTTTATCTCCCCCTGAAATCCCCTCCAGATTTAGTGTTTCCTCAAAGGGGAGCTTTGCTTCCATACTGTATACATTTCCCTCTTCCTCTCCTACATAGAGCAGATCTACCTTTAAAGTTCCCCGGAGAAAAGCACGCCCCTCATTTAAGCGTACTTCATCCATTAAGATCTGACCTTTGTTTTGAATCATCCGCCCGACATCCTGCTTTGCATCCGGCACATTGTAATCTACATCAAAAGTTACCTGACTTGTTGCTCTGCTTTTTACACGAAGCATCTGTACGCTTTCTTTTTTTAACTCCACGGCTCATTCTCCTTTTCTGCTTAAAATCATTTTCACCGAAATTCCACATGCTCATTACGATATCTGATCTTTACTACGATATATGGATAAGAAGGCTCTCCCTTCTGTTCATCGTCTGACGGACCAATAAGCTTTGTCTGAAACCTCAGGGTTTCTCCTATAGTTCCGAGTTCTTCTACACAAATACTGTATCCTCCGCTCATCTGTCTCCCATATCCTTTTATCAGATATAGTTCCTGTCCATTCTGATAGGTAATCTGAAACTCCTTTTCTTTTTTCTCCTCGATTAATGCCATTGCTTCTGCCGGAATATCTTCTTTCTTCACTAATGTATATTTTACAGGTACCACCTGCCCCTCTTCTATGCGCACTAGCTGGCATCCGCCTAATACAAGGGAAAAAACAACGATCCACAGCATCATGGGGATCTTTTTGCTCATTGTGCACCTCTATCCGCTACCTCATATTTATTCTATGTATCCCTTAAAAGATTTATTGCAACTATTTCATAAATTACGTATAATAAAAAAAACGACATTTAATTTAATTTTGCAGGAAAGGGTAATGTATATGATTCGCTTTATTTTAGTCTGTATCACAGTGATCGGATATCTTATTCTCTCCATTCCTATTTTAATAGCAGAATGGATCATCGGAAAATTTTCACCTATGACAAAACAGATCAGTTCCCTTCGTATCATACAATCTGTTTTTCGTTTTATTCTCTGGATCACCGGTGTCAAAGTTACGGTAATAGGAGAAGAAAATGTGCCAAAAGATACTCCTGTTTTATATATCGGAAACCACAGAAGTTATTTTGACATTCTTCTTACATATAGCCGCTGTCCTATCCGAACAGGCTATATCGCAAAAAAAGAAATGGAGCGTTATCCTCTTCTCTCTAACTGGATGAGAAATCTCCATTGTCTGTTTTTGGATCGAAATGATTTAAAACAAGGATTAAAAACGATTCTGGAAGCTGTCCAGAAAATCAAATCCGGTATTTCTATCTGTATTTTTCCGGAAGGAACAAGAAACACTTCCGAAAGTGAACTGGATATGCTTCCTTTTCATGAGGGAAGTTTTAAAATTGCCACAAAAACAAAATGTCCCATTATTCCTATTGCTATGAATAACACAGCCGAAATTTTTGAGGCACACTTTCCAAAAATGAAACCTTGCCATGTTATTTTGGAATACGGGAAACCAATTTATCCGGAGGAATTAACAAAAGAAGAAGCAAAACATCTTGGAGCTTACACACAAAACATCATTTTAGAAATGCTGAAAAAAAATCAGGAACTTGTATAGTTCCTGATTCAGACTGTAAACAAAGTCAGCGGCTGCACCGCTGGCTTTTCTTTTTTATAAAGTACACTCCCTAAAACAAAAATCTTACAATAACTACCGAAGCCACAATTCCTGCCATAGTAGCAAGAAGAGCCCCTGGAAGTGTATATCTTGTTTTTTCTATTTTTACAGAGCCAAAATATACACTCATACAATAAAAAACACTCTCTGTCGCACTTAACAAAACACTTCCCAGAAGCCCCTGAACAGAATCTGTTCCAAACTCTTTAAAAATATCCAAGAGGAGACCTGTCGCCCCGCTGGAAGAAAAAAGTCTTACAACCGCCAGGGGTACAACTTCTGAGGGCATCCCAAATCTTCCGGTGAACTTTCCCAAAAAATCTCCAAGAAAATCCAAAAAGCCGGAAGCCCGTAAAACCCCAACTGCAGTCATAAGCCCTATTAAAGTGGGACAAAGTTTTAAAACCATATACAGCCCGTCTTCTGTCCCCTTTAAAAAATCATGATATATATTCCGACGTGATGCAATCCCGTATCCTACAATATAAAGAATAAAAAAAGGTATCATGAAATGAGACAAATATGTAAGCGCCTTCATAACGCCTCCTGTCTGCTTCTTCATGATACCTTATGTTTTCTGTTATTCTGTTATTCCTACATTCGGTCTAAAATCTCACTTACCTGTAATGCACAGTCTCCAAGAGGGATCCATGCAGCAGAAAGCTTGATCAAACAGGATTCATCCGGAGTTTCTCCCGGATTTTCCAGAAAATCTCTCTCCAGTTTATATATTTCTGCCTCATTTGGAGATATTACTTTATTTCTCGTACGATTTATAAGAATTTCCGTATCAATTGCATTTTTATCAATCATCTCCTGCAGTACGCTCTCAATTTCATTTGTATATTTTCTTTCCCAGGCCGCCAGGAATAAACATTTACAAACTTCTTTTGTAAAAAAAGGTTCATCTTGAACCATATCAAACATTTCAATGAATCTTTTTTTGTGCATTGCTGAAACAAAACATCTGTGTTTTGCTATTTCGTCTATGCAGTAATCCCGCCAATCCATACGATTTCCTCCAGCTTTTTTCTTTTTCATTATAACAAATTTTACCCATATCTGCCAACATTTAAAAGAGATTCCTAAAACTTTTTAAAAAATCGACTGATCAATACTGCAGCTCCTGTGCTTACTGCTGTTGCCATAATGGCTGGAACTACGATTCCTGCAGGATCCGGACTGCCATATCGGGTACGATAAGCAAGCATATTCATGGGAAGCAGCTGCAAAGAAGAAACATTTAATATTATAAACGTACACATAGCCGGGCTGGCAATCTTAACCCCTCTTTTCTTTGTTGTTCCTTTTTGAAGGCATTCTTTTCTGTTTAACTGATCAAGCTCTTTCATTGCCAGAAGCCCTGAAGAAGTGCTTGCCCAGCTTAATCCAAAAAAATTAGCAAGGAAATTAAAAGAAATGTACTCGGAAGCTTTGGAATCTTGTGGGATTTCCGGAAAAAGAAATTTCAGAAATGGCCGTAATTTTTCAGAAAGATGTTTCACCAGACCGGATTCTTCTGCTATTTTCATCATTCCTGTCCACATTCCTGTGATCCCTGCCATGGAAATACACAATGCAACCGCTTCTTTTGAATACGAAAGCACAGCCTCTGTAACTGCCTCCATATTTCCATTTAAAATTCCAAATATAATTCCTGTAATCAGCATTCCACTCCACAAATACGTCATAAAAAATCCTGTTTTTTCTAAAATATATGAAACCCCCTGAAAAATCATTCCCAGGGGGTCTTCTGCATGGATACTTATTTCTTATCCACAATTACCTTATCCAGTTTCCAGATATCATCCACATATTCCTGAATTGTTCTGTCAGATGTGAATTTTCCACTGTGTGCAGTATTTAAAAGAGCCATTTTCGCCCATTTCTTCTCATCTTTATATGCCTCTTCCACACGTTTCTGTGCCTCTGCATAGGCCCGGAAATCAGCCAGGATAAAATATCTGTCCGGACGATCCGTATTATTAGTATTAAGAAGAGAATCATAAAGATCACGGAACAGCTCTGTATCATCCGAAAATGTTCCATTGATCAGCTGCATCAATACCTGACGGATATCTCCATCTGTATTATAGATCACGTTCGGATCATATCCGCCATTTGTTTCATAATTGATAACTTCATCAGAGCTTAATCCAAAAATAAATGCATTTTCTGCCCCAACTTCTTCTACAATTTCTACATTTGCACCATCCATTGTTCCGAGAGTCGGCGCACCATTCAACATAAACTTCATGTTTCCTGTGCCGGAAGCCTCTTTACTTGCAGTTGAGATCTGCTCGGACACATCTGCTGCTGCAAAAATCATTTCTGCATTAGATACACGATAGTTTTCAATGAAAACAACCTTCAGCTTGCCATTGATAGATGTGTCATTATTTACAACATCTGCTACTGAATTAATCAGCTTAATGATCTTCTTGGCAGTATGATATCCTGCAGATGCTTTTGCTCCAAAAATAAAAGTTCTTGGATAGAAATCCAGCTCCGGATGCTGCTTGATCTGATTATACAGATAAATTACATGAAGAATATTCAAAAGCTGCCGTTTATATTCATGAAGTCTCTTAACCTGCACATCAAAAATAGAATGCGGATCCACTTCAACTCCATTATGCTCCAGAATATATTTTGCAAGACGCACTTTATTCTGGTATTTAATATTCATAAATTCTTGAAGTGCTTTTTCATCGTCTGCATAAACTGCCAGTTTTTTAATCTGAGAAAGATCTGTGATCCAGTCCGGTCCAATATGATCCGTTACCCATGCTGCAAGAAGAGGGTTTCCATGAAGGAGAAAACGTCTCTGGGTAATTCCATTTGTCTTATTATTAAACTTCTCCGGCATCATTTCATAAAAATCATGAAGCTCCTGATTTTTCAAAATTTCTGTATGAAGACGTGCAACACCATTTACAGAGAAACCTGCCACAATTGCAAGATGTGCCATTTTAACCTGTCCATCATAAATGATTGCCATTTTCTTAATTTTTTCATAATTTCCAGGATAACGACTCTGTACTTCAAGGATAAACCGACGATTAATTTCTTCTATAATCTGGTAAACTCTTGGTAAAAGTCTGGAGAATAATTCAATCGGCCATTTTTCCAATGCTTCTGACATAATGGTGTGATTTGTATATGCACAACATTTTGTTGTAATTGCCCATGCTTCATCCCAGCCAAGGCCTTCTTCATCTACCAGAATACGCATCAGCTCTGCAACAGCAACTGTAGGATGTGTATCATTCATCTGGAAGCAGACTTTTTCATAAAGTTTGGTAATATCACTGTGATTTTTTTTGTATTTTTCTATCGCTGCCTGAATACTTGCAGAAACAAAGAAATACTGCTGTTTTAAACGAAGCTCTTTTCCTGCGTAATGATTGTCATTTGGATAAAGGACTTCTACAATATTGCGGGCAAGATTTTCCTGCTCTACTGCCTTTTTGTAATCACCTTTATCAAATGAATCCAGTTCAAAATCCACAATTGGCTCTGCATCCCAAATGCGGAGAGTATTTACAACCTTATTTTTATAACCAACGATCGGCATATCATATGGTATGGCTTTCACTGCCTGGTATCCTTCATGGATAAATTTATTCTGACCAGTTGCCGGATCATGTTCTACCCGTACATGTCCTCCGAAATGAACCTCTTTCGCATACTCCGGACGACGAAGTTCGAAAGGATATCCATTCTTCAGCCAGTTATCCGGTACTTCCAACTGAAAACCATCTTTGATCTCCTGTTTAAACATACCATAGCGATAGCGGATTCCACATCCATAAGCACAGTAATTTAAGGTTGCAAGAGAATCCAGGAAACAAGCGGCCAGTCTTCCAAGGCCACCATTTCCAAGAGCCGGATCCGGCTCCTGGTCTTCAATACAATTCAGATCAAATCCTAATTCTTCCAGCGCTTCTTTCACTTCTCCATAAGCGCCCAGGTTGATCAGGTTGTTTCCTAACGCACGCCCCATAAGGAACTCCATGGACATATAGTAGAGTACCTTTGGATCCTGCTCTTCATATGCATTCTGTGTTTCAAGCCAGTTATCAATGATCACATCTTTTACTGTATAACACACTGCCTGAAATACCTGTTCTTTAGTTGCTTCCTCCAGCGTTTTACGATAAAGAAATTTCACATTATCCTTTACGCTCTGTTTAAATACTTCTTTTTTAAACTGTTTATCAATCATTGCCGCGCCTCCTATAATCTGGTTACTCCCAGCGTTACCTGTTCCTTATTGATATTCCAGTCTTTCACGTAGCCATCCGTCTCACCCAAAACAAGCTTCTCTGCAAGAACCTCTGCTTTAATTTCTTCTTCATGATTCTTTATGATTTCTGCAATTTTTTCATTATCTTTTACGTAAATGCAGATTTTGTCCATAACCTCGAACCCAGCCTCTTTACGCATTGTCTGTACTTTACTGATAATCTCACGTACAAATCCCTCTTCAATAAGAGCCGGAGTAAGATTCGTATCAAGTACAACAGAAGTATTTCCATCTGTTTCTGTTACATATCCTTCTGTCTGTGCTGTTTCGATAAGAAGATCTTCTTCTGTTAATTCCACTTTATTTCCATCAATATCAAGAACAAGAACATTATTTGCTCTCAGCTCATTCATTGCCTTTGTTCCATCAATTTCATTTAATGCCTGACGAATGCCATTCAGCAGTTTTCCATACTTCGGTCCAACTGTGCGAAGCTGTGGCTTAAAGCTGTAAGAAATAAAGGATTCCACATCATCTGCAAATTTTACTTCCTTGATATTCAGCTCATCCGCAATAATATCTGTGTAGAAATCGTCCATTACTTTTTCTGCTTTTACATACATAAGACCGATTGGCTGACGATTCTTAATATTGGCAGTATTTCTGCATGCACGTCCAAGCACAACAATATCCAGAAGTTCTTCCATATTCTCTTCCAGTTCTTTATCGATCCACTCTTCTTTTACAGCCGGGAAATCACAAAGATGAATACTTTCCGGTGCATTCTTATCAAGGCTTCTTACAAGATTCTGGTAAATATCTTCTGTCATAAATGGAATCATAGGAGCGGCTGTTTTTGCAATAGTAACAAGCGCGGTGTATAAAGTCATATATGCATTGATCTTATCCTGCTCCATTCCCTTTGCCCAGAAACGTTCACGGCTTCTTCTTACATACCAGTTACTCATATCATCTACAAAATCCTGAAGAGCTCTTGCACTTTCCGGAATCTTGTAATTTGCCAGATTCTCATCTACTGTTTTCACAACTGTATTCAGCTTGCTCAGAAGCCATTTATCCATAATTGGAAGCTTGTCATAATCTAATGTATATTTTGTAGCGTCAAATTCATCAATGTTTGCGTATAATACAAAGAATGCATACGTATTCCACAATGTACTCATAAATTTACGCTGACCTTCCACAACTGCTTTTCCGTGGAAACGATTTGGCAGCCACGGAGCACTGTTGATATAGAAATACCAGCGGATCGCATCTGCGCCATACTTCTCCAGTGCATCAAACGGATCCACTGCATTTCCTTTTGATTTACTCATTTTCTGTCCGTTTTCATCCTGTACATGTCCCAGAACGATTACGTTTTTATATGGTGCTTTATTAAACAGAAGTGTAGATTCTGCAAGAAGAGAATAGAACCATCCTCTTGTCTGATCAACTGCCTCTGAAATAAAATCTGCCGGGAACTGTTTCTCAAACAGGTCTTTGTTTTCAAATGGATAATGATGCTGTGCAAAAGGCATTGCACCAGAATCAAACCAGCAGTCGATTACTTCCGGTACACGATGCATTTCTCCACCACATTCCGGACACTTAAGTGTGATCTCATCAATGTATGGTCTGTGAAGCTCTACTGTTTTTGCTTTTTCATCACCGCTCATCTCTGCCAGTTCTTCACGGCTTCCGATCGCATGCATATGACCGCATTCACATTCCCAGATATTAAGAGGAGTTCCCCAGTAACGGTTTCTGGAAATTCCCCAATCCTGTACATTTTCCAGCCAGTCACCAAAACGGCCTTTGCCAATGCTTTCCGGAATCCAGTTAATTGTATTATTATTACGGATCAGATCCTCTTTTACAGCTGTCATTTTAATAAACCAGGATTCTCTTGCATAATAGATAAGAGGAGTATCACAACGCCAGCAATGCGGATAATCATGCTCAAATTTCGGTGCGTCAAAAAGTTTTCCTTCTTTATCCAGATCTGTCAGAACAAGAGGATCTGCCGCCTTAACAAATGTTCCGGCATATGGTGTTTCTTTTGACATGTTGCCCTGTCCATCTACAAACTGTACAAACGGAAGATTATAATCTCTTCCTACACGATTATCGTCTTCACCAAATGCAGGTGCAATATGAACAATACCGGTACCGTCACCCATTGTTACATAGTGATCGCATGTAACAAAATGTCCTTTTTTCTTTTGTTTGGCTGCTGCTTCTTTTGTGCAGACAAATAAAGGTTCATATTCTTTATATTCCAGATCTTTACCCGTATATGTCTCCAGAATTTCATAGGCCGGAGTTTCCTCGTTTCCAAGTTTGCCCAGTACCTTATCAAGAAGAGCCTGTGCCATATAATAAGTATATCCATCTGCCGCTTTTACTTTGCAGTATGCTTCATCCGGATTTACACAAAGCGCCACGTTAGACGGAAGTGTCCACGGTGTTGTTGTCCATGCAAGGAAATATGCATCTTCTCCCACAACTTTAAAGCGCACGATTGCAGAACGTTCTTTTACTGTTTTATATCCCTGAGAAACTTCCTGTGCGGAAAGAGGAGTTCCACAACGCGGACAATACGGAACAATTTTAAACCCTTTATAAAGAAGATTTTTATTCCATATTTCTTTTAATGCCCACCACTCTGACTCAATGTAATTGTCTTCGTACGTAACATAAGGATGGTCCATATCTGCCCAGAAACCAACAGTAGAGGAAAAATCCTCCCACATTCCTTTATATTTCCAAACGCTTTCCTTACACTGTCTGATAAAAGGCTCCATACCGTATTCTTCAATCTGCTCTTTTCCATCAAGGCCGAGCTTTTTCTCAACCTCCAGCTCTACCGGAAGTCCATGTGTGTCCCATCCTGCTTTACGCGGAACCATGTTTCCCTTCATCGTACGATATCTTGGAATCATATCCTTAATAACACGTGTAAGAACGTGTCCGATATGAGGCTTTCCATTTGCAGTCGGCGGTCCGTCATAAAAGGTATAGGACTCACCTTCTTTACGATTTTCCATACTTTTTTCAAAAATATGGTTTTCTTTCCAGAATTCTTCTACTTTTTTTTCTCTCTCTACGAAATTCAGGTTCGTATCTACTTTTTGATACACGATCATTCCTCCTGTAAAATACTTTCTTAATAAAATAAAAAAACTCCGCCCTTCTGTAAAAGGACGAAGAATGATTCTTTCGCTATACCACCTGTTACACTGTACGGGCGCTGACACCGATACACGTTCCCGATAACGGGGGAATCCCGTCATTTCTTACTAACTTTTATTTTGTCTTCAGAAACGAAACTCCGGAGTGATATTCAACTGAACCTACTTGCACCAGGCTTCCACCCTCCCCGGTTCGCTGTCGTTTTCAGTACAGTTTACTGTCTCCATCACTGTTTTTTATTATGTCTTTTTTATTATAATCGGTGTAATTTCTATATGTCAAGCCTTTTCCTTTATATTCCCCCAATTTCCTGTTTTCTCAGAAATTTATCTCCGGTTTCCCACTCCTTTACAGGAATTTCCCTGTCTGTTATACTGAAGAAAATCAACATCTAATTTTCAACAACGAAAGAGGTATAAAAATGGCTGAAAAGATAAAAGTAATTATGGATTGTGATCCCGGAATTGATGATGCTCTGGCAATGGCTTACGCTGCAGCCAACAGTGACACACTGGATATTCTGGCGGTCACATCTGTAAGCGGAAACCAGTCTATCCAAAAAGTAACAAGAAACGCTCTCGATCTAACAGAATTTTACGGACTTGATGTTCCGGTAGCGGAAGGTGCCCCTGCACCGCTTGTACGTGAACCGCAATTCGCTGCAGAAATCCATGGCAATACAGGTCTTGGAGATTGCGAACTTCCAAGATCGTCCAGAGTTCCGGAACAGGAAAACGCCGTCCTTTTTCTTTATAAAATATTATCTCAATTACCGGAAAATGAGCAGGCTGTCCTTGTTCCCACAGGTCCTCTGACAAATATTGCTCTTCTTCTAAAAACATTTCCCGAAGTGAAATCCAAAATCCGGGAAATCGTTTTTATGGGCGGGGCTGCAAAAGGCGGCAATGTAACGCCTGCGGCGGAATTTAATATTTATGTGGATCCTGAGGCGGCAAAAATCGTTTGTGACTGTGGAGTTCCTCTTGTAATGTGCGGTCTTGATGTTACAACCAAATGCTTCCTTACACGAAACCAAATTGCAAAACTTTGCCAGTCCAACAACCCTGTTGCAAAGATCTGCGGCGATATGGCCGGTTTCTACATCAGTCAGCCTTACAATAAATATAAAGGAACGGTAAATGTCCACGACGCGGTTCCCTTTATGTATCTTATCCATCCTGAAATTTTTACAGGAGAAAATGCAAAAATCAATGTAGATTGCTCAGAGGGAGTTTCCAGAGGAAGTACTCTTTGTGATTTCCGCTGGTGGAATTATGAAGAAAACGAGATAAATGCTTTTGTTCTGGAAGATGCAATGACTGAAAAATTTCAGGAATACCTTATTTCTGCCATTTACGAATTAGGAGAATCCAAAAAATCATGAATTTCATTGTTTTTGATCTTGAATGGAATCAAAGCCCGGAAGGAAAAAAATATTCCAACCAGCAGCTGCCTTTTGAAATCATAGAAATCGGAGCTGTAAAACTCAACGAACAAAAAGAAGTAATCGACACCTTTCATCGCCTGATCAAACCACAAGTATATAACTGGATCCACAACAGCATTCGGGATGTGATCCATGTTAATTACAAAGATTTAGAAAACGGCACCCCTTTTCCTCAGGCAGCACGGGAATTCATAGAATGGTGCGGCGATGACTGGTATTTCTTCACATGGGGAAATCAGGATGTAACAGAACTCCAGCGGAACATGAAATATTATGATCTTCTCTATCTCTTACCTGGTCCTGTTACTTACTACGATGTTCAAAAACTATTCAGTATCCGGTTCGAAGACCGTTCTTCCCGCCGTTCTCTTGAATACGCCATTGATTTCCTTAAAATAGAAAAAGGAAAAGATTTTCACAGAGCCTTTGCAGATGCCTTTTACACAGCAGAGGTTCTACGTAAGATTCCTGATCATTGTATTTTACCAAACTCTTCTTTGGATGTTTATCAAAATCCCAAAAACAAAAAAGAAGAGATTTATATCTCTTATCCTGCCTACGATAAATTTATATCACGAGAGTTTTTAACCAGAGAACGTGCTATGAAAGACAAAGAAGTGACCAGCACAAAATGCCCTTTCTGTCATAAACCTGCCAAACGTAAAATCCGCTGGTTTATGAACAACTCCAAAATTTACTACAGTGTTTCCTGCTGTCAGGAACATGGTTATATTATAGGAAAAATCCGTATCAGAAAAACAGACGAGCGGCTTTGTTTTGCCATTAAGACATTAAAGCCTGCCACAATAGAAGAGGCGGAGGAAATCCGTGAAAAACGGGAAGCCCTCCGCCGTAAAAAGCAGTTAAAAAAGCGGCTTGAGAAGGAGCTCTGAAAGGAGCTCTTTTTCATATTGCACGCCAGATCCTACCATATGATCTTCATAATAATATTCATTTAAAACACGCCACGGTCCAATGACACTTTTCTCTGTAGTCTTTCGAAGCTCCATCTGGTCAGATGTGATTCCTTTTGGTACCGTTACATAAATCTGATGAGGGTAATAAAATGCCATATCGTTTCCGTTATTTCGAAGCAGATATTTTTCACATGGAAGGTTCCTTCTTGTAGTCTTATTTAAATTTACTTTCATACTTACCTTTTGAAAATTCTGAAACCCATAATCCAAAAGTGAGGCAGTATCTCCATAAGCTCCGTTTATAGATCCCATTACCACTACAACAAGGCGCATTTCTCCTCTTTTTGCATATGTGACAAGAGTACTCCCCGCCTCATTTGTATATCCGGTTTTTCCTCCCATAACTCCTTCATATGCATAATCCCGTCCTTCCATCATTTTGTGATGATTTAAAAAATAACGGGTTTCACCAAATTTATTTGTAGGAGGAATTTCATATAATATTCTTGAAGTAAATTTACGAAACAGAGGATTATACCAGGCAGCTGCTGCAATCTTTGCCATATCTGAAGCAGTTGTAAAATGCTGCTTATCCGGAAGTCCATTTGGGTTATTAAAATGTGTATTTGTGCATCCTAACTGCCTTGCTCTTTTATTCATCAGTTCCACAAATTTCTTAACGGAACCGGATGTCTTTTCTGCAACAGCAAGAGAAACTTCATTTGCCGACTCCAGCATAACTGCCATCAAAGCCTGCTCCATTGTAAATTCTTCTCCTGTATCTGCATAAATACTGGAACTATTTGCTTCTATCCCATATGCTGCCGATTCTGACATTACAAGCTTGTCTTTTAAATCCAGATTTTCACATGCCAGCAACGTAGTCATGATTTTGGTAATACTGGCAGGATATAACTTTTCATCCGGATTTTTTGAATAAAGAATAGAGCCGGTCTGCATATCCATAAGTATTGCAGATTTCCCTTCTATCTTAGGTGCCGTAGGCCATCCCTTCAATGCATCTGTTTCCGCCGGTTCCTCATAAGCTTCTGTATGAGGGATCGGAGTCGGAGTTGCTTCTGTTACTTCTGTTTCTTCATATCCTTCTGAATTTTCTTCTGCATATAAAACTCCCGGTTGTGAAACAGTAAGACCTATACATAAAATTCCACATATCCATTTACGCAGTCTGGTTTTTTTCATTTCTAACATATACTTATCCTTCACTTAAAATTAAACTTTTCATCTATTCATATTTTTTCCAGAATCGCAATTATTATAGCATCTTTTTTTATATAAAACTAGGCTAAACCTTCACTTTTGTCTGTTCCCGGGTCTTGTAACTTTACTTTTAAAAGCATATAATAAGCCCAATCCATAAGAAGGAGGGAATAAAAATGCCCAACATGACAAAGGAAGCTCTGGAAGCTTCTCTTAAAAAACTTCTCCTGAAAAAACCTCTTGATAAGATTACCATAAACGATCTCACATCTGACTGCGGTATCAGCCGCATGACTTTTTACTACCATTTTAAAGACATTTATGATCTTGTTGAATGGTCATGTCTGGAAGATGCAACAAAAGCATTACAGGGCAAAAAAACATATGCCACCTGGTCAGAGGGCCTTTTTCAGATCTTTGAAGTCGTACTGGAAAATAAACCATTTATCTTAAACGCCTACCATTCTATAAGCAGAGAACAAATTGAAAACTATCTTTTCACACTTACCCGCACATTGATCATGGGAGTGGTAGAAGAACAATCCGCAGGTACTTCCATTACCGAAGAAGACAAAAAATTTATTGCAGATTTTTACAAATACAGTTTTGTCGGAATTATGCTGGACTGGATCAAACAGGGAATGAAAGAAGATTACCACCAAATTGCCGAAAAAATCATCCTTACCATTCATGGTAATATTTTTCATTCTATCCAAAACTTTACAAAACCTGAACTTTGATAAATTTCTTATCATCTTACACACTTTGTAAATTGTAAAAATACAGATTTGGAAATACTATATGTCATATAAGAACTTTAGATATTTCAGAAAGGCGGTCTTTATATGGCAAAGAAAAAAATAAATTTAGGTATGGTCTCCGCTATGGCTGCAGGCGCCGGAGCCACTGCACTTTTTATGAAAAAATCAAAAGATAATAAACAGGCTTCTGCCAAAAAAGCAGCAAAAGCCCATAATGATTACCGAAATACAGAACGTGGAAAACACGAAAAAAACAGTAAGGGCATTTACTACAGCAACGGAAACTATGAAGCTTTTGCCCGTCCTGAAAAACCTGAAAATGTAGACAATAAACATGCATATATCGTAGGCGGCGGCTTGGCATCGCTTTCTGCTGCCTGCTTCCTTGTTCGTGACGGACAAATGCCGGGCTCTCACATCCATATTCTGGAAGCTATGGATATTGCCGGAGGTGCCTGTGACGGAATTTATGATTCCACACGTGGTTACATTATGCGCGGAGGACGTGAAATGGAAAATCATTTCGAATGTCTCTGGGACTTATTCCGCAGCATCCCCTCTCTTGAAACACCAAACGCCTCTGTACTGGATGAATTTTACTGGCTGAATAAACATGATCCAAACTATTCTCTGTGCAGAGCTACGGTAAACCGTGGAGAAGATGCCCATACAGACGGAAAGTTTAACTTAAGTCAGAAAGGCTGTATGGAGATCATGAAACTATTTCTCACAAAAGACGAAGATCTCTACGATAAAACAATCGAAGATGTCTTTGATGATGAAGTATTTCATTCTACTTTCTGGTTATACTGGAGAACTATGTTCGCTTTTGAGAACTGGCACAGTGCATTGGAAATGAAACTTTACTTCCAGCGTTTCATCCACCATATCGGAGGTCTTCCTGATTTTAGCGCTTTGAAATTTACAAAATACAACCAGTACGAATCCCTGATCCTTCCTATGCAAAAATATCTGGAAAATGCAGGAGTTGACTTCCAGTTTAACACGGAAGTTACAAATGTTGTATTCGAATTTAAAGACGGCAAAAAAATTGCTTCCGCTATTGAATGCAAGGTAAACGGAAAAGAAAAAGGAATTCTTCTCACAGAAAATGATCTTGTATTTGTTACAAACGGAAGCTGTACAGAAGGTACTATTTATGGCGATCAAAACCACGCCCCTAACGGCGATGCAGAGGTACGCACAAGCGGCTGCTGGAATTTGTGGAAAAATATTGCAAAACAGGATTCTTCCTTTGGACATCCGGAAAAATTCTGTTCCGATATTTCTAAAACAAACTGGGAATCTGCCACTATCACTACCCTTGATGAAAAAATCATTCCTTATATTACCAACATATGTAAACGCGATCCAAGAAGTGGAAAAGTCGTAACTGGCGGAATCGTAAGTTGTCGGGATTCTAAATGGCTCCTTAGCTGGACGATCAATCGTCAGGGTCAATTTAAAGAACAGGATCCGGATAAAGTATGTGTATGGGTATACGGCCTCTTTACAGATGTTCCGGGCGATTATGTAAAAAAACCAATGAAAGAATGTACCGGAAAAGAAATTACAGAGGAATGGCTGTACCACATTGGCGTTCCTGTTAATGAAATTCCGGAACTGGCTGAAAAAAGTGCTGTATGTGTTCCAACCATGATGCCATACATTACCGCCTTCTTTATGCCCAGAACAAAAGGAGACAGACCGGATGTAATCCCGGACGGCTGTGTAAACTTCGCATTCCTTGGACAGTTTGCAGATACACCACGAGATACTGTATTTACTACGGAATATTCTGTTAGAACTGCCATGGAAGCCGTATATGGACTTCTCTCCATTGACAGAGGAGTTCCGGAAGTGTGGGGAAGTGTTTATGATATTCGAGAACTTCTTGACAGTTCCGTAAAACTGATGGATGGAAAATCCCCATTGGAAATTGAGCTTCCCGGTCCGTTAAATATGTTGAAAAAACCGTTTCTTCATTTTATAAACGGCACTGTAATTGAAAAAATATTACGTGATCATGACATTTTAAAAGATTCTATGTTGTAATTTAAAAGAACAGCTCCGCCAGTGGCGGAGCTGCTTTTACAATTCCAGTATATACATGGAAGCCCATTTTATTCCCTGTGCTTCCATTCTTTCCTCTATTTCCCTTTCTTCTTCCGGTATTGTTTTCCATGCAAGACCACACCCTGCTGTAATTTCTCCCGGTACTGGTATCAATCTTCCCGGTATTTGATTTTTTATACAAAATTTCTCCATACCTAACGCTTCCTGGGTTGTATTAAACGTAACTACCAGTGTTTTTCGTCTCTGTCTCATAGCAGTCCTTCCTCTCTGGCATATGTCTTCAAAGCCTGCACTGCTGTTTCCACTTCTTCCAGTGTATTATCATAAGAAAAACTAAACCTTACTGCCCCCTGTCGTTTTGTACCCAGCGCCTTATGAAGAAGAGGCGCACAATGAGCTCCTGGCCGAACTGCAATTTCATAATCTTCCCATAACCAGTCACTTACCATTCCGGAATCCAGATTTCCTATATTCAAAGATACGATTCCTACTCTCTGTGATGGATCAGGATTTCCATACAATATAATTCCCGGTATCTTAGATATCTCCTCTGTAAAACAGCTGGAAAGCATCTTCTCTTTTTCTCTGATTTTTTCAACAGATTCTCTTTGCAGATACTCCACTGCTGCTCCAAGTCCTGCAATGCCATGACCGTTTAAGGTTCCTGCTTCAAGAGTGGAAGGCATTTCCAAGGGATGATTTCTATCATAACTATGAATCCCGCTTCCTCCAACTTTAAAAGATGGCAGCCGGATCCCGTCTCTTACATAAATCCCCCCTGTTCCCTGAGGTCCCAGAAGTCCCTTATGACCGGTGAAACAAAGAATATCTATACCTGTCTTTTCTATATCCAAAGGCAATGAGCCTGCTGTCTGAGACGCATCTACAAGAAAAAGCAAACCATTTTTTTTCGCAAATCGGGATACTCTTTCCAGATCAGTGATATTTCCCGTTATGTTAGATGCATGTGTTACCACCACCGCTTTTGTATTCTGTTTACAGGACTTTTCCAAAAAATCATAGTCAATCATCCCTTGTTCTCTGGGATAGGAGGGATCAAGCGGAACAATGGTAACTTCCGTACCTTCCTCCTCTTTTCGGTATAACGGCCTTAAAACAGAATTATGTTCACAAACAGTTGTAATTACATGATCTCCCGGACGAAAAAGACCATTTATAGCAATATTCAGACTTTCTGTCGCATTCGCCGTAAAAGCAAGTCTATCCGAGTTTGAAATCCCCAAAAATCCCGCCAGCTTTTCCCTTGTTTCATAAATTACCCTTGATGCCTGCAATGTGACATCATGTGCGCCTCTTCCGGGATTCCCCATACCGGAAAGGGCTTTCGTTACGGCTTCTATTACAACAGAAGGCTTTCTCCATGTTGTTGCTGCATTATCTAAATAAATCATGGTTTAACGATCAACCCTGCCTGTGTCATTTTTTCTGCTATTGTATACATATTTGTAATTTCTCCTACCTTTATCCTCTCGGTAAGGCCATAAAAATCCAGACATGTGCCACAAGTAAGAATTTCTACCCCCTGTGCTTCCAAAGATTTTAAATCTTCCAACGCAGAAGAACCCTCACAGGTAAGAAATGCGCCGCTATTGTAAAACAACATGGTTTCAGGAAGTTTTTCCTGCTGACTCACTGCATAAAGAAATCCTTTCATTAGAACCGTTCCTAATTCACTGCTTCCTTCCCCCATTTTATCCGAAGAAACTACGATCACCGTATTGCTTCGGCTATCCGGTACACATGCTGCTACATCCGCTTCAAAAACATGCTCTCTCCGTGTATTCTCTTCTTTGGGATTTCCTACTGTGATGGTTACCCTATATCTGTTTTCTTTCATTTTTTCTGATTTTACAGAGCATCCCCTGCTGTTTGCCAATTTTGTCAGATTCTGTACTGCAATCTCATTATCTACAACAGTCTCTACAATACCTGCACCATTTAATTCATTTATTGCCTGCTGTGTTTTTACTACGGGAATAGGACATGCATCCCCAACTGCATTTACTTTGATCATAACAATTCCCCCAATATATTATTCTTCTTTATGAATAAGTTTAATATACGAAGAAAAGAAAGTCAAACTGTCCCTTATGAAAAAACCTCCCCCGGTTTTACCGGGAGAGGCTATAAAATATCACACTATTAGAAATCAACTTCTGTTCCATAGTAAGTACAGTTAAAGAGTTTTTCCATTGCAGCCGGATCGATTTCTCTTGGGTTGGATCCTGTACATGCGTCACCTACAGCAAGTTCTGCAATTTTAGAAACTTTTTCTTTAAATTCATCTTCCTGAATACCAAATTCTTTTAATGTCTTTGGAATATTCAGCTGTACATTGAATGCGTCAATTTTTTCACAAAGGCTATTGATCAATGCTTTTTCGGAAGTTCCCGGAAGACCCATTCTACGGGCAATTTCTGCATAACGGGTAGCTGCTTCTTTATTTTTCGCATTGTATTTAATAACGTATGGCAGGTAAATAGCATTTGCACATCCGTGAGGAATATGTCCTGTGGAGAATGCAGCACCTGTCTTATGTGCCATAGAATGTACAATACCAAGCAGTGCATTGGAGAAGGACATTCCTGCAAGACACTGAGCATAATGCATCTGTTCTCTTGCATCCTGATTTTCTGCATAGGAAGCCGGAAGGTAATCCAGAACCATTTCAATCGCCTGAAGAGCAAGCGGATCTGTAAATGGACAGTGAAGTGTAGATACATAAGCTTCGATTGCATGTGTTAATGCATCCATACCTGTGTATGCAACCTGTTTTACCGGCAGAGCTTTTACAAGTTCCGGATCTACAATGGCAACATCTGGTGTGATATTAAAATCTGCTAATGGGTATTTAATACCTGTTGCATAATCAGTGATAACAGAGAAAGCTGTAACTTCTGTTGCTGTTCCGGATGTTGTTGGAATTGCAGCAAATTTTGCTTTCTGTCTCAGTTCCGGGAAACCAAACGGTACGATCAGATCTTCAAATTTAATTTCCGGATATTCATAAAATGCCCACATTGCTTTTGCAGCATCAATAGGAGAACCGCCACCCATGGATACGATCCAGTCCGGCTCAAATTCCTGCATTACTTTTGCGCCTCTCATTACGGTTTCTACAGATGGATCTGGTTCTACACCTTCAATAAGCTGTACTTCCATTCCTGCTTCTTTCAAATAGTTTACTGCTTTATCCAAAAAGCCCTGGCGTTTCATAGAACCACCGCCAACTACCAGAACAGCTTTTTTTCCTTTCAGGTTTTTCAATTCTGCCAGACATCCTTTTCCGTGATAAATGTCTCTTGGTAATGTAAATCTTGCCATTTTACACCTCTCCTTTACAGTTTTTATAATTGCTTTACTACACAAAAACTTGTTCGCTGAACATCGTCTTTTATCAGCTTCATTATAACAATGTTAAAATTTTAACGCAATAGTTTTTTTGTTTTGGAATGTATTTATTTTAGTACAACTGCTCCTTTACAAAAAAAGATGCCTCCCTGCGAAATACAGGGAAGCATCATTGTTTTATTTTTATTTTCCAAGTTCTTTAGGACTATATTTTACTTCGATCGACTGTACCACTTCTGTGTCTTTTCTCACAAGAATTTCTACATAATCAAGTTTGCTTTCCGGTCCTGTCACTTTATAATATTCAAAACTGGAAGATTCCTCAAATTCGTAATTCACGCCTTCAAGTGCTTTTTCCAGATCAGCTTTTGTCATACCACGCGTAATTCCTTTTTGAACCGTAATTGGCATATTTGTACTGTTATCATCACCTCTTACGCTTGTTACAAAACAATTCTGTATTGCAGTTGCATTATTTCCATAATTATTTGCAATGGCTTTTAATTCCTGATTGTTCTTCATCAGAACCACCCATCCGAAACTTTTGCCTTTTACTACCATTTCAGAACTTTCTTCTTTTATTTTCCATCCATTTTTTTCAAATTCAGAAACTGGAGCAGGAAGCTGGTATAAAGCGCCATCGTACTCTACAATAAATTTTGTCAGATCATCTCCTAATTCTGTAGGCGCCTGATAACTTTTTACTTCTTCTGTAGGCTCACTGCTTACATTCTCTGCCTGTTTATCATCTTCTTCCTGAACCAGGTTTTTCAAATCTATTTCACTTACAACATTTGTTTCCTTACTTACTTTAATTTCCACATCCTGATAAGCTTCATATTCATACGTTAAGGAAGTATATAATTCTCCATCGTATAAATCGCTTGGATCACCATAAGCAGCCTTTACGTCATCCAGTGTAGAAACACCAAACTCAATTCCTTTTGGAAGTTTGACAGTCGTCTGCCCGTTCTGTGTCAAAAAAGAATCTACGGAAAATCCGCCTATCTTACACTCTGAGTAGGGTGCCGTATTCATACCCCGGTTATAAATACTTGTATAAATCCGCTCTTCACCTTTTTTAAAAACTTCTGCTGCTGTATACGCATCTGGTTCCAAAGTCTGCGCTGCATCGCCATCATATTCCCAGCCTTTTGCTGTAAAATCCTCGAAAGACATAGGAAACTGATATAACTCACCGTCAATCTCCGCCTGAAAACTATAAATATCATCAGAAAGTGTCGTTTCTTCCGTTGCAAAAACACCTGATACCGGCAGCATACAAGCCAGGCCTGCTATTAAACTCACCAATACTTTTTTCATTGATCGCCCTCCGTCGACTTTATTTTTGTACAGTGATTATAACATACCATTTGCTATTTTGCCATATTTTTTTGTGTTGTTTCAGATGTTTTTGTAATATATATACAATTTTTATCTTATCTCCAACCACCAAAGTTTCTCATGGCAGATTCTGAAAGTTCTCCTGTTTCCCAGTCCTGGAAAATATTTTCTTTATCGGATGATTCTTCGTCTTCTTCCTGATCCTCATCCTCTGCCTCTTTTTCTTTTTTGGCTTTCTCTTTTTCCTTACCTGTGTTTTCACCTAATGTAACACTTACCGTCTTTTCTTCATAGCTGCCACCATTTTGTATTTCCAGCACAAGATCGACTTCTTCTCCTGGCTCATAATACTGAAGATAATTTACAAGCTGTTCAATACTTACAACAGATTTTCCATCAAATTCTGTAATAACTGAGCTTTCTTTAATCCCTGCTTCATCAGCCGGTCCGTCCTCTGTTACTTCTGCTACAAAAACACCTTCCGGAATACCATAAATTTCTATTGCTTCTTCACTTACGGTTCTTCCTGCAATTCCAAGAACACCATTTTCTCCTTCATCCAGCATTTCTCTTGGTTCCTGGTTCATAAGATTTTCGAGAATATCAGAAACATCAGAAATTGCAATGGCGTATCCCATACCTTCTACTTCTGTAGAAGCCAGTTTTGCAGAATTAATTCCAACAACTTCTCCATTCATATTCAGAAGTGCACCACCACTGTTTCCGGGATTAATGGCTGCATCTGTTTGAATCAGATTTACGCCGGCTCTGCGGTCATCATCGTCATCTGATTTAAAAGAGCCGGAATTAGAATCCATTTTACGATTTTTTGCACTTACAATACCTGTTGTAACAGACTGTCCATAACCAAGGGCATTTCCAATAGCAATTACCTGTTCTCCTACTACCAGGTCATCCGAGCTTCCGATTTTTGCTACTGTAATCTGATCCAGTGTATCTTCTGAAATATCTTCTAACGGAATTGTAACAACTGCCAGATCTTTATTTTCGTCATATCCTTTTACAGATGCCTCATATGCATGATTATCTACAAAACTTACAGAAAGAGTATTGGCTCCCTGCACTACATGATAATTGGTTGCAATAAGAAGCTCATCATCATTTTTTCCAATGATAATACCGGAACCGCTGCCTTCTACTTCCTGTTCCTGCTGGGGTGCGTATCCGCCATATGCTCCAAACATTCCAAAATAATTTTCAACTTCCTGTATGGATTTTGTTGTTATGGAAACAACGGATGGCATTGCTTCTGCTGCAATAGCAGAAACATCAAGGCTTCCCTTTTCTATCTCTTTTTTCTTTTTGTCATCTTTTTTATCTTTACTGTCTGCCTTTTTATCCTTCTTTACCATTGTAAGTTTTGTATCGTTTGTTGCTGCGGAAACATTTTGAATATTATTTTCTCCCAAATAGCTGAGTCCCTGATATCCGCCAAAAGTAAGACCGCCTGCCAGTACAGCACAAAGACTAACTTTTGCTCCTTTTTTTATCATTTTCTTTATTGTATTTTTATTCATATTACTCATTTTACATTACCTCCATTTACTTCTTGATTTGATGCTCTCAGTATAAAAATAATTTGTGTTTACTTTGTGGGAAAAATGTGTATTATTTGTTAAATACCCCTGCTTCTCATTCCATTTATCCGTACAGCTCTTATATCTGGACGTAAAGCAGCGCTTTTGATAAAATAATATCAGAAATTTATCCTTTAGGGAAATATATTTAAGAGAGGTGCACGATTATGAATTCTTTGGAACATTTAGAACCCCGAAGCGTTTTCCATTATTTTGGAGAAATATGTAAAATTCCTCATACTTCTCATCACGAGAAACAACTAAGTGATTACTGCGTACAATTTGCAAAAGACAGAAATCTCTTTTACAAACAAGAAGAATCCGGAAATCTCATTATTATATCGGAAGCAACACCTGGATACGAAAACAAAGAAACCGTTATCCTCCAGGGGCATCTTGATATGGTAGATGATAAAAATGCCAGCTGTACTCTTAACCTGGAAAAAGACAGCATTCCGGTGAAAGTTGAAGGAGATTTTATCACAACAGAAGGAACTACATTAGGAGGAGATGATGGTATTGCCATCGCATATGCCCTTGCCCTCCTTGATGCAAATGACATTCCTCATCCCCGTCTTGAAGTGATTTTTACTGTATGTGAAGAAGTCGGTCTCCTCGGTGCATCTTCTATTGACCTGTCCATATGCCAGGGCCGGCGCCTGATCAATATTGATTCAGAAATAGAAGGTATCCTTACAGTAGGGTGTGCCGGAGGACGACGGGCTTTCTCACATATTCCGGTTACAAGAACTGTCCAAGAAGGAATTCTTTGCGAACTTACCTTATCCGGTCTGCTTGGTGGACATTCCGGTCTTGAAATACACAAAGGAAGAGCAAATGCTATCTCCCTTCTGGGACGCTTCTTTCTCCACCTGAAAAAATATACCGGCTTCTCCCTTTTCACCATGTCCGGAGGATCAAAAGAAAATGTAATTCCCAAAAAAGGAACCGCTCTTTTTCTTATTTCCCCGGATCAGGAAAATAATATAAAAAAAGCGGTTGCAGATTTCTCAAATAACATAAAAAAAGAATACGGAACTACGGATCCTGACATCTCCCTTTCTCTCCATATAATTGCTGAAGCAGAAAAAAATGTTTTAACAGAAGCCTCTCAAAATGCAGTTCTTACAGCTGTCAGCCTGATTCCCACAGGGGTACAGACCATGAGTGCTGATTTGCCCGGAACTGTAGAAACCTCCATAAATCCAGGAGTTATGGAGCTTCTGGAAGAAGAGCTCCTTATCCGTACCTCTATACGAAGTTCCATTTCTTCAGCAAAAGAAAGTTTATGTGAAAAAGTCCAACAACTTATCCTGCAGCTTGGCGGTGAGACAGAATTTCAGGGAGATTATCCTGCCTGGCCTTATGCAAAAGAATCTACTTTACGAAACAAATGCATAGAGGTATTCCGCCAGCAATATCAAAAAGATCCGGAACTTCAGACTATCCATGCCGGACTGGAATGCGGCATCTTTTCAGATAAACTTCCTGATCTGGACTGCATTTCCTTTGGACCTGACCAGTTCGATGTGCATACGCCTATGGAACGTCTGCGAATTAGTTCTGTAAAACGTGTGTGGGAATACTTAAAAGCGCTTCTCGCAGTTTTATAAATACCGGATACATCCCGGCTCAATTCCTTGAATGCCAAGACCTGGTTCATCTGAAACAGTGATAATCTTTTCTTCAAAAACAGATCCGCCTAAAATCGGATCTTCACTACAAAGAACCGGTCCGTCAAGATCTATTTTTGTAATAATTTTCTTTGCACATGCAAGATGGACAGCTGCATTTACACTGATTTTCGCTTCCAGCATACAGCCAATCATACATTCCACGCCATAGATTTCTGCTGCAGAAACGATTTTCAGTGCATTATAAAGACCGCCGCATTTCATAAGTTTAATATTTACAAGGTCTGCAGCTCCCATCTGCATGATTTTTACTGCATCTTCCGGTGAAAAAACACTTTCATCTGCCAGAACCGGCACATAAGAACGTTCGGTCACATATTTCATCCCTTCAAAATCATGGGCTTTTACCGGCTGCTCCACAAACTCTATATCCAGACCTTTTTCCTGCATACCATTAAGGATCCTGACAGCCTCTTTTGGAGTCCATCCCTGATTTGCATCAATACGAATCAAAGTTTCTTTTGGAACTGCCTGGCGGATTGCCCAAAGCCGTTCTATATCTTTCTCTGATTCTTTTCCAACTTTTACTTTCAGACAATCATATCCGCGTTCAATGGCGTTTACTGCATCACGTGCCATTTCTTCCGGGTCATTTACACTGATGGTTATATCTGTCGTAATTGATTTTCTGGCTCCCCCCATAAGTTTATATACAGGGATTTTATAAAGCTGACCGTACAAATCCCAAAGAGCCATATCCACTGCCGCTTTTGCACTTGTGTTTTTCACAATACAGGAATTTAACGCTTTCATTAAATCTTCAAACTCATCCACATCTTTTCCTATAAGAGTGGGAACAATATGATCACGTATTGCTCCTATTATAGAACCTGTTGTATCGCCTGTGATCACACCTGTAGGCGGAGCTTCCCCATATCCAACTGCGCCTGTATCTGTATATATTTCTACAATCACATCCTCCACACTCTTAACAGAACGCAATGCTGTTTTAAATGGAACACGAAGCGGAACGGATATCATTCCAAGACGGATATCTGTAATTTTCATGATTTTCCCTTCTCTTTCTTTTAAATTTTTATAAAATATAAATTTATTCTAAAATAATATTTGCCAGGTTAAAAAACCCATGGTATTATTGTATATAAATCAGCCAAATTTGTAAAGAAATTTGTGCTAAATTCAAAAAAAGGAGAGAGAAAATGATTACAAACGGATTTACTTATGTGGCAGTACTTATCTTTATAGCTTCTGTACTTGTATTGCTTCAAAAAACTACCAAATCTAAATTCTTTGAATTTGCCCCGCCTATCGTACTGCTTTATTTGATCACTATGATCTTCTGTACCTTAAAGGTTTGGGACATGGAAGCAACAAAGCCCGCTTACTCTGCACTAAAAAACAACATTCTGTTTGCCATGATCTTCCTGATGCTCCTTCGCTGCGACATTCGGAAAATCTTTAAACTGGGTCCCAAAATGCTGGGTGGTTTCTTTGCAGCATCCATTTCCATCGGACTTGGTTTCATTATTACGTATGCTCTTTTACACGGTCCTCTCGGTCCTAATTCCTGGAAAGCACTTGGTGCACTTTGCGGAAGCTGGATGGGCGGTTCCGGAAATATGATCGCAGTTCAGGCAGCTCTTGACATTGGAGAAGCAGATATGGCCTACGCTCTCGTTGTAGATTCTATTGATTATTCCATCTGGGTCATGTTCCTTCTCTGGGCGATTAATCTTGCTCCTAAATTTAACAAATGGGTAAAAGCAAATACAAAAACCCTTGATGAAGTTTCCAGACGTTTGGAAGAAGATGCAAAAACATCTGATCAGAACATTACTTTTGTAAATCTTATTTTTCTCCTTGGTTTGTCTCTTGTCGTTTCTGCAGTTGGACAAACACTTGGAACAAACCTTAATGAAGCACTTCCGTTCCTTGATACCTCTACATGGACCGTTCTTCTTATTACTTTATCCGGTCTTGTAGGCGCTCTGACACCAATTGGGAAAATGGCGGGAACAACAGAACTTTCCAATGTTATGCTCTATTCCGTTGTTGCTCTCCTTGCATCTCGTGCAAGCTTCCTGGAACTGACAGATGCTCCTATCTGGATCATTGCAGGATTTATGATTCTTGGAATCCATGGAATTATTATGGTTATTTTTGCTAAAATCTTTAAACTGGATATGTTTACCTGCGGGGTTGCATCTCTGGCTAACATCGGTGGATCTGCATCCGCTCCTATCCTGGCAGGCGCTTACAGCGGAGCCCTTGTTCCAGTCGGTGTACTGATGGCTCTTATGGGTTATGTCATTGGTACAGGTGGAGGTTTGATCGTATCAAACATCATGTCTCTATTTGCATAACACCCAAAAAAGGATCAGACTGTGAAAACAGCTCTGATCTTTTTTTATTCCTTCCTAAAAAAGTTCACTTAATTTTTACAAATTTTTATTCCAGAGTATGATATACTGTATCCACAAAATTTAAGAAAGGAATATTTTATATGCAATATCTGATATCTTTTTTGGAAGGAATGATCACCTTTATTTCACCGTGTCTCCTTCCCATGCTTCCTATCTATATTTCTTATTTTGCAGGAGGCAGAGAACGCAGTACAAGAAAAACAGTAACCGGAGCTCTTGGATTTATACTTGGCTTTACCCTTGTCTTTGTATCCATGGGTGCTCTTGCCGGCACCATTGGAAGCTTTTTAAAATCCCATCAGCAGATGGTTAATATCATCTCCGGCCTCATTGTGATTTTCTTCGGTCTGAACTTTCTTGGTATATGGAATTTAAATTTATTCCACGGAAGTCAGAAAAAAATGGATACCAGCAATCTCGGATTCTTTTCCTCTATCTTATTTGGAGTTATTTTTTCCATTGGATGGACCCCTTGCGTAGGTGCCTTTTTAGGTTCTGCTTTGATGCTCGCTTCACAGCAGGCTCACGCTCTTACGGGAATGACCATGCTCTTATTCTATTCTCTTGGACTTGGAATTCCTTTTCTTATTAGTGCGATTCTCATTGACCGGCTAAAAAGCACCTTTGATTTTATAAAAAGAAACTATCGGGTCATCAATATAATCTGCGGCAGCTTTTTGATTCTGGTAGGTATCTTAATGGCAACCGGATTATTCGGACGTCTTTTAGCACTTTTAAGTTAACACATAACGAAAGGATCTTATATGAAAAAAAATAAATCTTTTTTATTACTGGCACTGCTTCTTATTGTCCTAATTGCAGGAGCTTCTGTTTTATATAATAAATTAAGCCCCTCTGTAAAAAAAGAAACATTAACAGAAACAAAAAAAGAAGTAAAAGAAGAAACAAAGGAAGAAGCAAAGGAAGAAGCAAACTCTTCTCCAGCTATGGAAGTTCCGGATTTTACAGTTACCGATTCTTCCGGCGAAGAAGTGAAACTCTCCGATTTTCTTGGAAAACCTGTTGTCCTAAATTTCTGGGCAAGCTGGTGTGGTCCCTGCAAACAGGAAATGCCTCATTTCGATGAAGCTTATAAAAAATATGGCAATGATATCCATTTTCTTATGGTAAACCTTACAGACGGAGCCAGAGAAACAAAAGAAATCGCAGAGGCATTTATATCAGAACAAGGCTACAGCTTCCCTGTTTATTTTGATACTAAGACAGAAGCAGCTATGACTTACGGCACTTATTCCATTCCCGTTACCTATTTTATTGACGCAAATGGAAAACCTGTTGCAAAAGGAAACGGAACTTTAGATGCGGATACCCTTCAAAAAGGTATTGACATGCTTTCAGAAAAATAAAATAAAAAGAGCATTGTTTTAAGGATAATCGTGATATTCCCTAACACAATGCTCTTTCTTATTTTTAGTTTCTGTCTATCAATGCATTATCCATAAGCATGATCATCTCTAACACACTGCGAAACCCCATCTCTTTCTCTTTTTCCACCCACATAATCTTTCCCTGCCATGTTGCATTCTGTCTGTACTGCACATATACAAAAAAAGTAGCGCACCTTCCCCTTTTCTGTTTCACATCTTCCTTATTTAAAACTTTCTGAAAAGATTTCCCTTCACATTTATGTTTTTGTTTTGAAAAATTCCTTAACTCTACTGCTGCCTGTGGAAAAGAAATGTTATCATATAAAAGTTCCAGCTGATGTAAAAGTTCCATAATACTATGGAATTTTTCACATTCTGCTGCATATTCGTGATAAAAACGTCCGCTAAAGTTTCTTTCATCCACACAGATATTTACAAGATTAGGAATATAAATATCTTTTACCATGTATTTTAAGCATTACTCCTTCCTATTTCCAGTTAAATTTATTATCTTCAAATCGATAAGCTGTTTTCTGCCCTTCCATATCTGCTACAGAAAATGCACAATATTCAAGATTTTTTCTCCAGGATGGATTTGCTGCAGAAAATTTATCTAAAATTCGTTTGTAAATAATGCTGCAGTTTTCTCTATTTGTTCCAATCAATAAAATCAAAAACTGGGTGGGACTATATTTGGTAAAAGAATCCCCCCTTCGAAGACTTGTTTGTATAGATTCATGAAGAGTTTTTGATAATACTTCCAGTTTTTCCTTTTTTTCAATTGGTCTTCCCTGATAATCTACCAGAGAACAAACCATAAGAAATACCGAATGTCCATTTCTTTCTATAATGCGGCGGATAATGCGATAACTATCCCGAAAACTTGGCAAAGTACAATAAAAAGCACCGGAAGCTGTATCTCCTTCGCTGAGGCTTTCTTTGATCTCACTTGCTACCTGATAAGTTCTTCCCATACTGTCGCTCATTTCTTTGAATACATTCATCATTTTTTCTGAAGGGCTGATTCCCAGCTCTTCAAAAAACATTTTCGATGTCTCCTCGTAATACTGATAAGCTTCCTTATAACGATTCAATGCCATAAGGGCCTCCATTTTTACACACTGCCATTCATCGAAAGGATAAATTTCCACTGCTGCATCTGTTAACTCCAGTATGATCTCATATTCACGCTGTTCTTTTTTATATTCACAAACTCTGGAAAGCGCATACTGGTACAATTCTTTATATTTTACGCTGTTTATAAGAACCCAGTCTTCCCCTGATAATGCAGGAAGAAAAACACCTCTGTATAATCTGCATGCCTTACAAAAAGCCTCTATGGATTTCTCCTTATCTTCTTCCTGTTTTCCTTCTTCTACCAGTTTCTCAAATTCTACCGCATCAATGGAAATTTCCATGGGGGCTTCCCATCTATAAATTCCTTTTTTTATTTGAATGTAATCATAATCTGGAAGGCCTGCTTCCAGAATCATCTTTTTTAATCTGTGTGCAGTCACTCTCAGACTGTTCGCTGCATTAGAAATTTCTTCTTTTCCATACAATTCTTCTAAAAGCAATGTCCGGGGGATTCCGTCTCCTGTTCCGGATGTATAAAGAAGAATCTGTAAAAGTTTCATGGCTTTTGTCATTGTATTTCTTTTAAACGAAATAGACTGTTCTCCATAAGTCATAGAAAATCTTCCTAACATTTCTACCTTCAATGTCGGAAAAGACTGTTCCATATTGTACCTCCTGAAAGATCATTTCATTTGTTCATTTCGCACTATTTTTTTGTATATTCAGCATAAAACGAATTGCTTTTTTTGTCAATTATCTACTGTTCTTCTTGTTCTGATTTTCTCAAAATGATATACTGTTTTTGGAATACTATATCTGAGGAATACTATATGAAACCCAAATATATATTAAAATATCTATTTACAGTTGTTCTGATTTTTATATTATTTTTTTCAATATCCGGATGCAGCCGCTCTGGATCTTCAAACTCTGGAACAGGTGATTTATCCGCCCGCTCCGGCACCCCTAATGTCCTGATTCCTAAAGCAGATAATCTGTCTATTATTGGAAGTGATCCTCTCATTATAGACACCTCTCACACAGATCAGGGCTATATAATGGCAAAATATAACGGAAATGCTTCAAAAGCTTCTGTTCAGATTACCGGTACCGATAATATCACTTACAAATATTTTTTTAATCCATCTGATACATTCGTCTCTCTCCCTCTTACCAGTGGAGACGGACCGTATACAATTCAGGGATATGAAAACATCACAGGAAGTCAATATGCGGTTCTTTTTAAGGAAACCATCCAGGTTTCTCTTGCCAGCGAATTTCTTCCTTTTCTCTATCCCAACCAATATGTTTCTTTTACATCAGACTCTCTGGCTGTCCATACAGCTTCAGAAATTGTAAAAGATGCCGTATCTGATCTGGATGCTGTCAAAAAAATTTACCACTACATTATTAAAAACATTCACTATGACAGCCAAAAGGCACAATCCGTCTCCATAGGATATCTTCCGGATGTAGATACAACTTTAACAACAAAATCCGGTATTTGCTTTGATTATGCTGCTCTTACCGCCGCTATGCTCCGTTCACAAAGCATTCCAACCAAACTGGAGATCGGATATGCCGGAGATGTTTATCACGCCTGGATCAGCGTATACATTAAAGAAATCGGATGGATAGATAAACTAATTGAATTTACCGGTGATGCATGGACACGTATGGATCCCACTTTCGCCTCAAACAATGATAACAGCAAACAAATACTAAACTACATTGGTGACGGTTCTAATTATTCCCTTCAATACACAAGGTAATAAATGCCGCCTTCCCAAAATTTTAAAGAAAAGGACCCTGTCATTATGAAACAACTATCAAACATGGAACTTTCCACATTCTTCAATCAACTTACGCTGATTCTCCGCTCCGGCATTTCTTATACAGAAGGAATCACCTTAATGTTAGAAGATACGCCTTCAAAAGAGGGGCAGGAAATCCTGTCCGCCATTCTTCAGGAAGCAGAATATACAGGAAGTCTGTCCCAGGCTCTTAAAGCGTCTTCCTGTTTCCCCGATTACGCTTTTCAAATGACTGCCTTAGGAGAGCAGACAGGACATCTTGATGATGTTACAAATAGTCTTGGAGAATATTACCAGCATGAAGAATCTCTGTGGAAAAATATAAAAAATGCCGTCACTTACCCTCTGTTTATGATGGGTATGATGGGTATCGTTCTTTTAATACTTGTTATAAAAGTTCTTCCCATATTTCATCAGGTATTTGATCAGCTCGGCGGCATTCCATCCGGACTTCCCGGAAAGATTTTAGAACTTGGAACTTTATTTGAAAAATACAGCATTGCCGTTGTAATTTCTGTATTTTTACTCGGAATCATCCTTTTTTATTTTTTATGGCACAGACAAAGATTTTCTAAACTGTTGCCCCGTCATATCCTGAAAAAAATTGCCCTTTCCCGTTTTGCCAGTGGAATGTATTTATCTCTTTCCAGTGGATTTGATATTGAAGAAAGTCTTTCCATGATATCTGAACTTGTAGAAAATAAGGAAATTTCCGCAAAAATACAGTTACTGCAAAAAGAAATTACAGAAGGGAATGATTTTCTGACGGCCTTAAAAGACAGTGAACTTTTCTCCGGAGTGTATCTGCGCCTTATTCATATCGGTTTTAAAACAGGCTCCATAGACTCCGTTATGAAAGAAATAGCAATTCAGTGCAACGAAGATGTAGAAGAACAGCTTGATCGTTTTATATCAAATATTGAGCCTACCTTAATCGCTGTTTTATGTATTATTGTAGGCATGATCCTTCTTTCTGTCATGCTTCCTCTTTTAAGCATTATATCCAATATTGGTTAATAGGAGTACAATTATGAACCGCTTTACAACCTCAAGAAAAAACACAGACATGATATCCAAATTATTTCCTTTTGTTTTTTGCCTGATTGTATCTTTCTGCTTCTTATACTCCCTGTCCTCCGTATCTGACGCTGCACAGGAACAAAAACTGGAAAGTTTGAAAACATCTGTATTACAAAGCACGATTTCCTGCTACGCTCTGGAAGGATTCTATCCGGATCAGCTGCAATACCTGGAAGATCACTATGGCCTTCATTATGATAAAGACAAATATTTCATATCTTATGAAGCCACCGGTTCTAATATGCTGCCAAACATTATGGTAATTCCCAGAACTGAATATAAGGGAGGCGGATTATGAAAAAACATAGTATTGATGTTCTGTTTACCTTTTCTTTATTTTGTATATTTACCATATGCTCCTCCATGGTAGTGATAATTGGAATCAAAGTTTATCAGGAAACGGTAGCACAGATGCAGGATACCCATTCTACCCGGACTGCTCTTGCCTATGTGACAGAAAAACTCAAACAGCATGATACCGCTGGAGGTGTTTTATTATCCGAAATTCAGGGAGAAACTGCCCTTATTATGAAAGATACCATAAATGATGAGACTTATTTAACTTACATTTATCCAGAAGATGACGGATTATACGAATTATCTGTAAAAGAAGGAACAGACGTTACCAAAAATATGGGAAATAAAATTATAGAAGTGCAGGATTTTTCCATAAAAGATAGAGAGAATGGTTTTTTAGAATGCTCCGCTTCTGATCATAATGGAAAAACCATGAGTATTCTTCTTCATCAAAGAAGCTCCATATCTTAATCAGACTGCTTTAATTATCAAGAAAGGGATCTTTATGAATCATTTTACTCATCACAAATCCAGTTTATTTTTAATGGAATTACTTTTTGCAATTCTGTTTTTTGCTTTGGGAAGCAGCATCTGTGTTCAGATTTTTATAAAAGCCCATCAGATAAATAAAAATGCACAGGATTTAAGTTTTGCATCTTCAAAAGTTTCTGAGACTGCTTCTGTGCTGCAATATTCTGATGCAGATCTTTTGTCGATACAGAAATTATTTCCCTGTGCCGAAAAAAAAGGAAACGAGATCTTGATCTTTTATGATTCCTCCTATGAATTGTGTAATGAAAAAGAGAGAAAATATACTCTGCATTTCACTTCCCAGGACTCTTCCCTGAAACGTAGCGCTCATATCTGGATGACTTCTAACTATCCTGAAGAAGTACTTTATGAACTAAATTTACATTATCCGGTTCCTTCTATACCGGAACCTACTGTATAAAATGAAAGGGCACTTTTTAAAATGAAGCAAAAATCCAAACATATGATCATCAGTACAGGCGTCACTTCCATGGTGCTGATTTTTGTTCTTTTATGCATGCTGATATTTTCTGTTCTTTCCTTTGTAAGTGCAAATGCCAATAGGAAACTAAGCCGGAAATACGCAGATCATATAACGTCCTATCATCACGCTGAAAATGCAGCAAATGATATTTTACTTCAGGTTATTCAATCCATAAACAGGAATCTAAGTGTTTCAGACCCTGATACTTTTTATCAAAATATACAAGACGATTTAAAACAGATCGATTCTGTTTCTTTTTCAGATAAAAACCATCTGACATATAAAGTATACAGCAATGAACAGCAACACTTAAATGTTTCTCTTACTTTATCCTTCTCCCCTTTAAAAAACGGGACACACTATACCATTACTTCCTGGAATATAAATTCAGATTATAACTGGAAAGAGGACCGCCCTCTTCCACTGCTAAAAGATACATTGGAGGACTTATCATGAATGCAATCGAATTTTTAACAGCAATGACAAAAACCGGGGCTTCCGATTTATTTATTATTGCCGGAAGACCTCTTTCTTACAAAAAAGGGGATACGATCCATGTATTTAATGACCAACCCTTAATGCCCCCTGAAACAGAGGATCTTATTAAAGAAATTTACCATCTTGCAAAAGAACGGGATTTTGAAAAACTGGTAACTGTTGGGGATGATGACTTTTCCTTTGCTATAAAAGGACTTTCCCGTTTTCGTGTCAGCGCCTATCTCCAACGTGGCTCCTTTGCCGCTGTTATCCGTATCATAACTTTTAATCTTCCAGATCCGGAATGTCTGGGCATTCCAGATCAGATCATGCAATTAAGCCGCTTAAAAAAAGGCCTTGTTCTTGTTACAGGACCTGCCGGCAGCGGAAAATCCACAACGCTTGCCTGCATGATTGATGAAATGAATAAAAACTATGAAAAACACATTATTACCTTGGAAGATCCTCTGGAATTTCTCCATAGACACAAAAAAAGCATTGTAAGTCAGAGGGAGATTAATTCCGATACAGAAAGTTATATCACCGCACTGCGTGCATCTCTTCGCCAAAGTCCTGATGTAATTTTATTAGGAGAAATGCGGGATTTTGAGACAATGTCCATTGCAATGACAGCAGCCGAAACAGGTCATCTTGTATTATCCACCCTGCATACTTCCGGTGCAGCAAACACCATTGACCGTATCATAGATGTCTTCCCGCCTAATCAGCAACATCAGATTGCCGTACAGCTATCCTCTGTACTGCAGGCTGTAGTGTCACAGCAGTTGATTCCTGCAACAGACAATTCCTCTGTTGTTCCGGCATTTGAATTAATGACGGTAACACCTGCCATCAAGAATATGATCCGTGAAAACAAAATTCATCAAATTGACGCTTTGATCTATTCTTCTTCCAATGATACACTTTTCTCCATGGATGCGTATCTCCAAAGACTTTTTCAAAGCGGAAAAATTTCAAAAGAAGAAGCTCTTTCCTATGCTTCTAACCCTGAAATGTTAAAAAGAAAACTGCTTTGATCAAAAAAATAAGGCCGGTAAAGAAAAACTGTTATCCCAGCTTTCCATTACCGGCTGATTTTTTATTTGTTATGAATAGAATCTAAAATTTTATCTGCTAAAATTTTCATATCAATAGGCTTTGGAATATGACCATTCATCCCATGGGCAAGGGAATAATTCACATCTTCCTTAAAAGCATTTGCGGACATGGCCAAAATAGGAATGGTTAAGGCATCTGGATGATTCAGACTTCTGATTTTCTTTGCTGCTTCACATCCATTCATTACAGGCATCTGAATATCCATTAAAATTGCATCATACTCCCCTTTTTCTGATCGTGCAAACTCCTCCACTGCCTGCTGTCCGTCACATTTTACAGTAAAAGATGCTCCCTGCATTTCCAACAGTTCTCCCAGGATTTCATAATTAATCATATTATCTTCTACAATTAAGAAATGAAGACCGTTCAATCCCTCTTGTTCTTTCATAAAATTCTCTGTACTATCTGACGTATGTTTCTCTTCTTTTTTAAATTCCAGTTCAACAGAAAAACTGGTTCCCCTGTAAAGTTCACTTTCCACCTGAATCTTTCCATCCATTAATTCAACCAGTTTTTTCACAATGCTAAGTCCAAGCCCGGTACCTGTCACCCTGCTTGTTCTCTCACTTCTGGCAAAAGGTTCAAAGAGCTGATCCTTAAACTTCTCCTCAATTCCTATTCCTGTATCTTTTACCTTAAAAAAATACTTTGCATGATCTTTCCTTTTCGCCTTTATTTCCTTTACCAAAAAGTCTACCCGTCCTCCTTCAGGTGTAAATTTAATGGAATTATTTAACAGATTGATCAAAATCTGTTTTATACGCAGTGCATCACCCAAAATTCCAACTGTCGTCAGATTTTCACGATGTACACAAAACTCCAGATTTGCTTCCTCTGCCTGAGGTTGTACGATATCTATAATCTGATCTATGATCGTATTCATGGATACACAGTCACAATTTAAATGAATATCCGAATTTTTTAACTGACTCATATCAAGAATATCATTGATCAAACTAAGAAGATGACTGGAAGATACATTTATTTTCTTAAGGCATTCTTCCATTTTTCTACAGTTCTCTTTATTTTGTAATGCAAGCGTAGTAAGACCCATAATCGCATTCAAAGGCGTTCGTATATCATGACTCATAGAAGATAAGAACTGACTTTTCGCCTTGTCCGCTTTTTCAGCTTGTTTTAATGCTTCTTCTAATTCCTCTTTGACTCTTCTCTCTTTTGTTATGATTTTTGTAATATCAGCTCTTACAATACAGATCTGATCATGTATGTCATTGCCCCATAAAACACTGATTTTTTTACTTACCATTGTATCTTCTTTTTTATAATGGATTACACGGGCATACCCATTTGGACTATTTTCCAGGTTTTCAATCATATGTTTCAAACAAAATTGTTCCAGTATTTCCAGATTCGTCTGAATCTCATAGCCTTCCAGATATAGCACTTTATGAAAAATTTCTCTTTCACAATTTTCAAAAAAATAAGGAACTCTATTTTGTAAAATAATATCTCTTGTATAGGCTGTCATTCCCTTGGTTTTTGTATCTATAAAACACACAGTCTCAAAGGTATAGGCCACTGTATTTAACAGGGCTCTTTGTTCCCGGATAGATTCCGTAATATCCGTTATGGCAAAAGCTATACGTTTCAAATGAAGATCTACTGCGAAAATTGTGATTTTCTTTGTCATTAACAAGCCATTTTCCCCAACCTCTTCATAGGAAAAAGAATACATGTTTTCTTTTGCAAGCCGCCTTAGAATATACTCTGTATCCAATAATTCTGCCACACGTTTTCTGTCTTTTTGAATAATATGCTGATTTAAAAATTCTGCTACTTTTTTTATGCGGGAACCAGAATTTTCTCCATTTATGTTTTTTCTTTTTAAAACACGAAATGTATCCTTTTCAAAATCTGTATCAATTACAGCTTCATAATTAATTGCAGATAACTGTTTAAAAATCTTATCCTGAATAATATCATCTGTAATATCCAATATGGTAAGAATCCCCATAATATCTCCTGTAACAGGAGCTTCTATCATATTTACCTTTACTTTTACATATCTGCCCTGATCTGCTTCCGAAAGTTTTACAAAACATGAAAAAACCATTTCATGAATGCCTTCCTGAAAAACCTGAAACAATCCTTCATTTGAAAACTTTTTATAAAATTCCTGACGTTCCTCTTCTTTTACGATAAAACTTCCAATTCCTGCAAAAAATTTTTCTCTTTTATACCCAAATTTTCGAAGCAACTTAGAATCTGTATAATCTACGACCTCTAACATTCTGTCTTTAGAGAGGTTGCAATGTCCAAGAGTCAGAATGTTTTTATCATATCGGATATACTGCTTATAAAGCTGCTCTTTATACTGAAAAAACAAGCGTTCCTGTTTGTCTTTTTCCATACTGATATCATGGCAGGATATATATATTCTAAAAATCCCATTTTCATCACAGATTAAAGAACTCATTGTATTAATCCAGATATATTTTCTGTCACCTGTGCAAATCCTATACTGTAATTCATATTGGCTTTTATTATTCTCAATACAAAACAATAAATTTTTCTCTACGTAACTGCGGTCCTCCGGATGAACACCTGCCATAATATCTTCTTTGCATATGTCCCATACTTCTTCCTTACTCATTTTCACAATCTCAAGAAAATCATCCGAAAAAAACTCCGGAATATATTTTCCGCTTTTTTCTCTCCGGACTACCACAATACCACCCCGGAGATACTTTAATACATCCCCTAAACGAAACTCTGTTGTCTCACTCATCTTAACCTTCCCATTCTAGATAGTCTCAATGACTTTGCATATTTTTTCATGCTGCAACGCTAATTCCGGCATCAATTCTTTTGCTTTCTCAATATCCTCTCTACGTAACAGCTCTGTAATTTCACTAGAAACATCCAATAAATCCGTAAATCCCAGATTCATACATACCCCTTTCAATGTATGAATACTTCGAAAAGCCTCCGGATAATTCTTTTCTTCCATAAATTTACAAAAATTTTTATAACTTTCATCTTTCAAAAACAGCTTAAAAAAACGAAGTACCCTTTCTTCACTGCCCAATCTTGCTACTGTATCTTCATAATTTACCCCTGTTTCATTAAAAATCTGCTGCATTTTCATTTTTACCTTTCATTTTACCACTCTATATTTGGGAAATTAAATTCGCTGCCATATTATGGAAATCCTTTTCATCTTTCTTCATAAGCTTTTGGATATTTAACGCTTCCTGGATATTCCCGGCCTCTTCTATCAGACATTCTGTTAAAATCGGATTAAAATAACCACATTCTCCGTCTAGGATCATCTTTAACGCTTTTCTATGAGGAATTGCCTTTTTATATACCCGTTCACTTGTAAGTGCATCATATACATCCGCAATGGAAACTACCTGTGCAGATATAGGGATTTCTTCCTCTTTTAAGCCGTCTGGATACCCGCTCCCATCATACCGCTCATGATGCCAGCGACAAATTTCATATGCACTTTTTATCAGTTCCTCTTCATTTTGAACAGGAATACTTAACAACATGTCAGCGCCTTTTAAAGCATGTGTCTTCATAATCTCATACTCTTCAGGCGTTAATTTTCCCGGTTTATTTAAAATTTCTTCCGGTATTAAAATTTTGCCAATATCATGAAATGCTGCAGCATTGCTGATCACCATAATTTTCTGTTCATCTAAATGATAAGAAGGATCCTTCTTTTTCAGTCTTCGTAAAATTAATTCCGTGATAGCTTTTATATTTAAAACGTGTACTCCGCTTTCTCCATTTCTAACTTCTACAATATGACTTAAAATATTAATCATCATCATATTATTTTTTTCATTTGTATACATTTGTTTCCCGATCATAGATATTAAGGTTCTCTGTCTTGTATACAATCGAATTGTATTAATAACCCTTCTTTTTACGATCATTTCATTAAAGGGTCGGCTTATATAGTCAATTGCGCCCAGTTCATATCCTTTCTGAATGATATGTGCTGAATTTTCAGAGGATATGATAATAACTGGTATTTTTTCTTCCATTTTTTCATTTCGCATACATTGAAGAACCTGAAACCCATCCATCTCCGGCATTACAAGATCCAAAAGGACAAGAGAAATACAATCTCCCTGCTGATGAAGTATTTCCATTGCCTCTATCCCATTTTTAGCTTCTATTATTTTATAATCCTCTTTTAACATATCCGATAATAATAACCGGTTAAAATCCGCATCATCCACAATTAATATATAATTTCTTCGACTATTGTTCATTCTTCGCCTTTCTCCTGTTTATCAAAATATCTCACTAGAACGTATCCGCCTTTTTGTCTCTTCTTCATGGTATACATTGCCGCATCCGACATCTCTATCAGATTTTCAAAATTTACTATTTCTTCCTTTGTTCTTTTCACGTAAGTGGCGCCAATAGATAATTTTACGGACATTTGTTTTCCCGTTTTTTCATCATAAAACCCTTTATTTAAAACATCCTGTATGTATTGTAATGTTGATTCTATCTCTTTTACCATGGTTTCATTTTCTATAAATACCACAAACTCGTCTCCACCGGCTCTTCCTACCACTTCTCCTGTAATATCTTTAAGAACCTGAGCTACAAATATTAATATATGATCCCCTAATAGATGTCCGTATTTTGTATTAAAAGCTTTAAAATCATCGACATCAATAAAAAGTACAATATATTCTGTTAAACGATTGATCCTGCTTTCACAATATGAACGAAATGTCTCTCTGTTCAAAACTTGTGTCAGCGAATCCGTCTCTGACTTTTCTTTTAATATCTGTTTATCTTCTTCACTTTTTGTATGTTCACACTCTGCAAAAGAAATGAGCTCATTTACTTCCTGAATTAATATGCCCATTTCATTTTTTACTTTTAACGGAATGCGCAATGCGTAATTTTTACTTTTCTGAAGTTCCCCTAGCACATTAATGATTGTATTGATTGGTTTTATAATATAACTTTCAAAGAATTTTGTAATAGCAACAAAGAAAACTATACATATTAAAATAATAATCATCATCAGGCTATTGTGGAATTTTTCTCCTGGATTGTATGCCGCTTTGTCAATACTTAAAAACAATCTCCATTTTGTATTATTTACATCCGAATAAAATGTAACATACTTTTTCCCCAATACTTCATATTCAAAATCTCCTTTTGGATTTTTTTCAAAATCAATCTGCGCCTTTACCAGTCCAAACTGCTTCCGTTCATCTTTTTTTGTTACATAATTTTTAATCTTTCCTTTGCTGTTATATGCAGAAATTAAAACTTCATTGGAATCAACAATATAAAAAGTGGAACTTTCCCATAAATCCGGTGCTTCTGCTAACTTGCTATAAAAATCTGTATATATTTCTGACAGAACATACCCCAATACTTTTTCATTTTCTTTTATTGGATAGATAGATACCAAAAACTTCTCTCCATCTTTTTTCTCCACAACATCCGAAATAAAAAATTCTTTTCCCTGTATACATTCTATCCATTTTTCTACTGTCTGCTTATCATAGTGTTCATATCCCTCACTGGCAGATACGATATTTCCTTTTGCATCCACAATGGCAATGCTTTTTTTATAATTAAAAATTTTCAAATGCGAAGATAAAAAAGCTTTTAAATTTTGCCTCTCTTTCTCGCTGACATTGCCTTTTAAGCAACGTTTTGTCTTACCTAAAACAGAAATAATTTCCGAATGTTTTTTCTCACTTTCACTAAAAGATTCTATGATCTTCATCTGGTCATCATTGATGATTTCCATACTTTTATCCAAAAGCTCTTCATATTTGTTTTTTTCTGCATACATTACCCAAAAGGATACAAGTAATAAGGGCAATACAAAAAATGTTAAGGTAAAATAATATGCTTTTTCTTTGATTTTCACAATAAAATCCCTTCTGTTCTTCTGCGTCTCTTTGTAGCAAAAGCCGACCACTTAAAAGTGATCGACTTTTCCTGCAAATTATCTTTTAACTATTTTAACTGACGTTTCCTGAATTTCACATAAAAACAGATACCTGCTGCTGCAACTGCAAAGATCATAACAACCACGGTTGCTTTACTGTCTTTTTCATTTTCCAGTGTTTTATTTGCCAATGGAACCTTATCTTCTTCGATGGTTTCTTCCTGTATGTCTGCCTGTCCTGCTTCTTTATCTTTTATTTCTTCCGGTTCTGTTTCTGTCTGTGACTCTTGTGTCTGTGCCTCTTGTGGCTGTACATTTTCTGTTTCTGTACTTCCTGATGCTGTATTTCCTGATGCTGTACTTTCTGCTTGTGTATTTCCTGGTTCTCTGTCTGCTGTGTGAGTAGAATTTTCTCTCTCAGTCACATTCGACTGTGGCTGTACACTATTTTCTTCTGTTACCACTTCTTTAATTGCAGGAGATTTTGTACTGGTGTATGCGAAGATCAAAACATTCTTATCAGTATTTTCAGATAATGTAATCGACTGTTTATCTGCTTTACATGTATAGTTTTCTATCTTCTCAGAATAATACGTATATGTTTCACCAATATTTCCCTGTGTAATCACAGGCGCCAGAATATCTTTTCCACTCTCGCTGTCCACATAACGCACTTTATATGCTGCTTCATTTACAAGAGCATCATATTTTACCACAAAACTTTCATTTCCATCAACAACATTTTTTTCCGGATACCAACTGGTATTCATTGTATAACGACCTTTGGCATCTTCTTTATATACAAGATCACTGTTATTGGGAAGCATGGGAATCGTTCCCCCAACAGGAATCTTCACTTTAATACTTCCTACTTTTTCTGTTACTTCTGCACCATACATACTCTGATATTTTTGTATAAAACTATCACTAAACCTGGCAACACTACCTGGACGTATGGTTACTGTATAAACATCTGCTGCTTTTACTGTACTGGAAGGTAAAACACATAAAACCATTCCGGTAACAAAAGACAAAAACCATTTCATTCCATTTCTTTTTTTCATATTATTTTTGTACCTTTCTATGAAAAAGCAATATTCCTATTACTGTAATACTCATGATCATACATATAACAACAGGGATGATCTTTGTTTCATCTCCCGTCTTTACACTTTTTAAAAGAATGGAATCCTTTCCATTTACATGATTAACAATAGCATCTCCCGGATTCTCATATCCTGCATGAAACGCAAACTCAAATGTACCATTTAAATCCTGATAAGTATTTCCACCTGTCATTCCGTCCAGGGTTACAGTAAGAGATATAACCGCTGTTTCACCACTTTTTAAAGTTGCTACCTTTATCCCTTTTTGCCCATAATTTTTCAGAACCTCATTAATCTGAGAAAGACCGCTGTTATCTCCTCCGATCCACGCTTTTCCCTCGGCGGTTCCTCCATAAATAACACTCTTCTCTCCATTATTCACACTATTCTGTGTAACACCAAGAGAAAACTTATACGCTGCGCCTGAAGCCTGGGATGCCTCTTCTAATGCCCGGATGATCTCTACTTCCATATAAAAATCTGCTGTCTTATCTGATTTGTTTTGAAGAATAATTTCCTGCTTTCTTTCTTCGCCCGGAAGCATTCCCGTAAATGCGCTGCCAAAATTCTGCTTATCATAATAAGTATATTTCATCTGGCTGCTGCCGTCAAATGTTACTGTAGGTGTTTCCTCTGCATAAACGCTTTTTGTTATACCCAACATTACAATAAGGATCATGCACATAATATTTACTGTTTTTTTCATCTTTACTCCTCCTGCACAATTCTCCTTACTCTTCTATGCTTATAATATTTCCTGCCTGGTCTATTTCCGCCCATATTCCCCATTCTGCCAGAATTGCATCCTGACATACAGAAGAAACACTGGATGCCTGTACAGCTTCCGCTTCTATTTCCAACTGAATCCCTTTATCTGTATAAGCATTTGTTAAAGTTTCCGCAACTTCTAAATCCTGTAAAATAGAAGAAGTCTCTTCCCATGTCTTTAAAGGTTTTCTGTAATACAAATAAACATTCTCTTCATTTCCATCATTATTTTCCATAATATACCATTCATTCCCTGTTTTAAGCTGCATTAGGGTATCGTCTTTATCATGCATTTTTACAAATACATCATCTTTATAATCTCCCCAGCTTTTGCTTACCGTTACACGCACATACAGAGCGGTATTTCCTGTGTTTTTTACAGTATATTTATGATCTAAATCAATGATTTCTCCCGGCATGGCATTTCCAATGATCAGTGGTTCTCCTGATACAGAATCAGACAAACTGATATTCAGGGTTTTTGTATTGATCTGCTGCTGTACACTTCCTGAACCAGCCTGAAAATATGCCAGTGATCCTCCAATAAAAGCAGTTGTTACGAGAGCCGCCGCCACACCCATAAGCAATATTCTTTTTTTCACTTTGTACTCTCCTTTAATCTTATTTTATCTGCTGCTTTCCATAAAAATATAGATAATAAAAATATAAATACACAGATAAAAAATCCTGCTTGTGAATGTAAAAAAACGGAAATCGTTCCAATAAACGGAAGATAAAAAACTACTTTTCCCACTACCTGTTCGTAAGAAACAGGTGTTATATCTTCCGATCTGTTTGCATCACCTTTTGTAATGATTTTCTGATTTTCCGGATCGATTTCCACAACCCGATGAGTAGCTGTATATTCTGTATCTGTTCCCATATGATACGTAATAGAATCTCCAACTTTAATATCTTCGAATTGTATATTCTTTACAAACACTGCACATCCTGCCGGATATTCTGGTTCCATACTGCCCGTTAAAATTCCGAATACTTTATATCCAAATATTTTCGGTACAGTAAAAGGAAGAACTATGAGAATCACTACTATCATCAGAAAAATTCCGATCCCATTTAAAATCTTTGCAGCCAATCACAGTTCCCCCTTTTTGCCTTTTTATTTATTTAGTTACATATTCTTCTGCAGTAATCGCAGTTCCCTTAGAATCTGCCCATCCTGTAATCTTACCATTTGTTTCTGTTGGTGTGAAATTATCTGCCTGAATTGCTTCTGCTGTAATATTAATTACGAATTCTTTATCTGCAATTTCATTTCCCCAGTTTTCCGGAATTACTACTTTATCAAAAAGAACAACAGTCTGATCGCTTCCTGTTTTTTCTACTTTTTTCTGGTAGTAATAATATCCGTCTGTACCTAAAACCCAGTTTTCTTCCTGAATATTAATACCTTTAAGAAGTTCCGATTTCTGTGTTTCATTTAAAGTCTCACCGATTTCTACTTTTGCTCTCAGATAACAGCTTTCAGAATCACCTTTTACTGTAATCGTCGGGTCTTTTGTAATTGTCTGATTTGGAACTACATTGTGGATTGTGTGGTTTTCATTTTCCTGTCCAAAAACAGGCTCGTCTAATTCAATATCTACATGACCCATTGTAATGGTGTTTAAAGTGTCATCTTTATCTGTGAAGTATGCAAGAGTTGCTCCCACTCCGATCAAAGCGATTAAGGATACCGTTGCTACCAATGTAATAAGTTTCTTGTTTTTCATAAATAAACCTCTCTTTTATCTTTTTATTTGTATTTTTATTTAGTTAAGACCTTTCAACATTTCAATTCCGTTTGTCTTTACAGCATCTGTGTACGGATTATTTGCAGACTGGATTGCTGCAGCTTTTACAATGATGTTTCCAATATTCTGATTCTTCTCTGTTGCATCAAAACTATATTTCACTTCATCAAAGATCTTAATCTGCTGTTCAGCCTCTTTTGCTTTTACAGCAGCACCATTTTCCTGTCCGTTTGTATATACATAATACTTTGTGTTTCCTGATTCCCCGGATGGTGTGATTTCTTTCCATTTGTCAAAGGACGCTCCGCCGATTGTCAGCTGATCTGCTTTTTCATTTGTAATACTTACAAAAAGATAGCAGTCTTCAGAATCTTTTTCTACTGTGACAGTTGGATTTTTTTCCACTTTAGATCCTGGAAGAACCCCTTTATAAGTAACCGTTCCTGTACCCTGATCTTCACCGGATGCTTTTACAACCTGATCTGTATTAATAAACTGGAACTCTGATTTCTCTCCTGTTCCAAAGCCCGGATTTTCTTTTACTTCATTTTCCCAGAGCATGATATCTACACCTTTTTCGGAAGTTGTAAATGTATTTGTTAAGGTTGAAGAGGTATCGCTTAAATAAGCTAAGGTTCCTCCAACACCTGCCAATACTACAAGTCCAATTGCTACACACATGCTTACTAATTTTTTATTTCTCATACTTTTTCTCCTTTGTCTCTGTTTTTATTTTCTTCTCCGCATATAATATCCGGGAGGAAATTTAAAAGAATAATTAAAATTAAAATTCCACACCCTGCTGCTATTCCAACAGGAGTTTTTATATAAATACTGATGTATCCTAGATATGGTACATGAAACTGTACCTTTCCTTCTACATTCTGAAATGGAACAGGGGAACCATCCATATTTTCATTTGCATCACCTTTTGTAAGGATTGTCTGATCTTCTTTATGAATCTCTACAATTCGATGTGTTACTCTTGTATCTCCACTTAACCGATAGGTAATGACATCTCCTTTTTTTAATTGGGAGGGGTCTTCCTCCTTTATAAAAACAATAGAACCAACTGAAATTTCCGGCTCCATACTGCCGCTTAACACTGCTAAACTTTGATATCCCACTAACTTAGGTACGATCAAAATTCCTGCTACCGCCAGCAAAATAACAATTAATAATCCCATAAGGAAATTACAGATTTTGCGAAACATTACGTGTCTCCTTCCTATTTTGTTTCATACATCTTCCAAAGCTTCAGAGCATTTTCATGATGATACTTCCCATCGACTTCCGCATGAATCTCTTCTTCTCCGATTGCTGCAAAAACAGGAATGGCTTCATGATATACCGTAATAGATAGGTCCGGATGTTCCCGGATAAAATCTGCCAGGCTCTGCTCTTTTACAGGACTTTTTACTTTTGTAAATAATGGAACTGTTTTTTCTTCTGCGTGCAATATATTCTGATAGTAGAAATATCCATTTACATATTTCCACATTCCATTATTTCCCAATCCTTCCAGGATCTTTTGTAAATCTGTTTCAGTTGGCACAGCGCTACTACTTCCAAGTACCTCTTCCGGCGAAACAACCACTTTCATTCTTACAAGACAGTCTGCTTTTCCTGTATTTGTAACAAATGGTTCCTTTTTTCCATCAGCCCCCAGTTCTTCATCTATCTCTGTATCAATTACACCGGATTCAAATTTATTGATCAGTGACCAGGAACTATCTGTTAAAACAGCAAGGGTTCCGCCTGCTGCAGCTACAAGCAGAAGTGCAACAGCAGCTAAAAGTGCTTTCTTTTTCATGATTCCTTTTAATACTTTTTTCACTTTCTGCCCTCCTGCTTTTTATTTCTTCTTATCATGGTGTTCTCCTTTGATAATTACATTCCCGTTTTCATCAACATGGAAGGTATTCTCGATCACCCCTGTAGAAGAATCGTTCTTTTTATTTATCTTCTTATTTGTAACGGTTGCCAGCCCATTCAGCTTTTCAAAATTTCTTCCATCTGTACCACCAATTACAAATCTGTTATTTCCACTGACTTCACATGGTTTTTCACTTCCTCCGGATACTTCCATGCTTTCCAGTTCGTAACGAATTGTCTCTTCTTCTCTTAGGACATATTCTCCTTTTGGAAGATTTTCAAAAGTTACCTGCAACTCTGTAAATTCTGCTGAACTTATATTTCCCTGATGGAAACGAACCGTTTTGTGAAGAATGTGATTTTTACTTTTTAATTCAAACACAAACACCGGATCTCCATGCATAAACTGAATGTCTTTTGTTCTGATTCTCTTTGTAACTGTCACACTTCCTGCAACTACATGAACATGGTAATATCCTTCTGCCGTTACATCCCTCTGCTCTTCTCCAACCGGCTCTTTATATCCTGACATGTTTCTATCGCCTTTTGGGATAGCTTCATATTTTACTGTTAGTATGTATTTCTCTGCATTCTGTCCCGGGTTTTCCCCTTTATGATTTTCTACTCTGCCTCCTGTCACCGGCTCTGTTTTCTCAAAATGATAAACAAATCTTCCTGTTACATCGCCATCCTGATAATCATAATCTTTTCTTACTTCTTTTCCGTTTAACAGATTTTCCATATCCTTTTCTGTAAATCTGTTTTTTTCCGGTATGGAAAAAGTTCCTTTATTTTCTATCTTTTGAACTTTTATTTTTTCCTGCAGTTTTTGCGGGAATGTTACCGCTTCAATCATATCCTGTACAAATACGGTTGTTTCTAACTCTTCCCCCTGTACGGATAAAAGCTTTACATGAACCGTTGGTTTAGGAAATGCAGCAAATATTGTCTTTTTCAGATAAATTCCTGAACCATCTCCATTTGTTGGAATTACATTTCCACCCATAAAGTCTTCTTTTGCCTGAATTATAATATTTTCTGTCCATCCATGTGTCTTTCCGTCTTGAGGCTTTACAGATATATTGTTCCAGGAAATGGTTGTTTCTCCTTTTTCATTATTTTCTGCAATTTCTGCACCTTTTTGTATGAGACGCTCCCGTTCCCCCTGTGCTAATGTAAACCTGTGATCGATCACATCCACAATGCGTTCTGCCTGTACAGGTACTTTTTCATCTCCAGCCTGTACTTTAGAATCTGCTGTTAATGTAATGGCATATGTTCTTTTTTCAAAGTCCTGAACTTTAACACTTTTATCAAATTCTATGGACTTATCTATAATTTCCTGTCCTGTATAATTCTCAATGATACTTACTTCTGTTTTGCTTTCATCATCTTTTAAATATATTTTTGCCGGTTGATCTTTCGAGAGCTCCACAGCCCAGATACTATCAGATATCTCATATCCTGCCGGTGATGCAATTTCTTTCATCAAATATCTGCCAGCTGGAATATTGGAAAAATCCACTCTTCCGGCTCCATCAGAAGTCGCTTTATATTCTGTCTTTTTTTCCTCTTCTTTATAAAGAAGGAATTCCGCTCCCTGTAATGGCTGTCCTTTCATTGACTTTTTATCAAAACCAAAATTGCATAACCACTGATTTTTTATAATGTATTCATTCTTGCTGTTCTTTTCTAATGGCTGCCGATATCCCGGATCTGTATAAATATTCCAGCTAAGATTCGATTCCACTTTTACATACCACCGTTTCTCAGCTTCCAGATGATACCCTTCCGGTGCTTTTGTTTCCTGAAGAATATATTCTCCCGGTAAAACATTAAATCTTACATACCCGTCATGATCAGAAGGGTTTGTGGTACTTCCGCTTCCGTCTTTTTTTGTTAAAACAAACTGCGCACCTTCCAGTCCCTGTTCCGGATTCTCTTCACTGACTTTGCGGAATAGAATTTTTGCTTTTTCACGCTCCTGGCGCTCCAGCTTCAATCGGTACATTCCACCGATTTCTGCATTATCATCTGCAAATACATCTATTACAAAATTTGAAGCATCTTTTTGGTCTCCAATAATTCCTGCATTGTTTGGAACAGCCGCCGTACTCCAACCATCTGTTACAATGGCAAGAGGATGAGTTTTATCTCGTACCGCAAGCGCGCCTTTTCTTCCATGGAAGTGTTTTAAACTTCCATTTTTACTATGTGTTCCTGTCCAGAATACAAGATAATCCATAAAGTTTTCATCTGTCAGCTGTGTTCCTCTGGGATACACAAACACGTACAAGTCATCATTAATGTAAATACGGTCATTGTCCGTTACCGGCTTTAAAGTATAAATATGTCCATCTCTGTTTTCATTTTCCGGTATATTAATCTCTCCCTGGTATCTGAACAACGCAACTCTTCCATTATATTGATATGGACAAAATTTATTTAACCATGTTGTAGAATCATACATTTTGTTATTTAAAACTGTCAGCTGATTCTTTTTTAATGGCTCCATTTCATTTACGCCCTGATGTACCACTTTTCCATTATTTAATCTGGAGGCATCCCAGATTTCACTTTCATCCTGTGTTGCCGGAAGTTCCAGTTTTCCCTGAATATCACTCCATGTCCATCCCTGATATCCTGTCTGAGGCTGTTTTTCCAAATCTTGAATTTCCAGAATATCTTTCGATCTTCTCCAGTTCTCTATTGGAATATTCGTAGCAGAAGGCTCTTCCAGTTCTTTCTTCATAGCTGCAAGCATTTCATCATATGCAGCCTGTGTAATGCGGTTTCCACTAAGATCGATCATATCCGGCTCTGTGATTGCCGCCTCTATCCATTCAATCTTTTCTCTTGCTTCTTCTACTTCATTATCAATCTGTTCCAGAGCCAGTTGTTCATACTGGTTCTTTGCATTCTCTATAAGAAGTTTCAGGTTCTCCTTATCTACTTCACTTAAACTATGATACTTTTCTGCACATTCTGTTTCTACAATAAAAGCTCTGGCTGCCAGTTGATCTCCATATAATAATTTTGCAATTTCATCAACTGTCCGGAGAAATTCTTCTCTCATTTTATTGCTTTCATCCAGAACTTCCTCGGTTAAAGTATCCTCGGTAACTTCTGGATCTGTTGTTGTTTGAACTTCTGCGCTTTCCACATCCGATTCCGGTAGTAGTTCCTCCGGCGTCATCATATCCGATGTTTCAGATTCCGGTACTATCTCTTCCGGAAACATTTCCTCCGCTTCTATATAATCACCTGCGCTGTCTTCCAGCACAAGCTCTCCCATTTCTTCCGCTGCCACACTTATACCTGCAGTATTAAACAGTAATATCATACAAAGCATCCATATTATCCATTTTTGTACTTTACTGTTTATATTTAAATATTTCATCGTTTCCCCTGCTTTCATTTTCTTCCAATGCACACTCAATCATTTTTAACAGTTCCAATTCACTGCGAAAACACTGTTTCTTTTGCTTGTCGATCCATGTAACCGTTCCCTGCCACGTTGCATTCTGCGTATTTTCTATATTCAATACAAAAAGTCCTTTATTCTTCATTTTCACAATTCAGGTCCTCCTCTTCTGTGACACCGTTGCACATTATATAAAATAAACCATTACAAAAAGCATTACAAAAACAGTTTAAATTGATTTTTTTTTATTTTTTTTAATGTTTTGTACGCTAAAAGCCTCTTTTTTTATCTGAATACTTCAAATAAAAAGAGAGGCTCTTCTTTAACTGTATTTTCTTTTACTCATTTAGCTCTTCATAAAGTCTTTTTCTTAATCTCCGAATATAGCTTTCCTCTTTGGGATATTCACAAAATGTGATTTTTGGTGAATATCCTTCCTGTATAAGGGAAACTACCTGTTTTCTTCCCACTTTTTTTTCTAATTTTTGCAATGCTCGCAGATCATATAATGCTTCTGCAAAAACTTCCAAACGAATAGAATCATACGCTGTTCTGTCAGGAGCCGGATAAACAACAAATGGATCACCGGAAGGAAATCCGCCATCTGCATCTGTTACCAGATACGGATTAATGGAAGATAAGGAATACTGTGAATTATAAAAATTAAAACCCCAGTGCAAAAAGCCCTTAATATCATATAAATATAGCTGTATCCCCAGAATCCTGATTCTTTCCAGTGGCATAGCCATAAAACGATTGCTTACCTTTTTTCCCTGCACACAACAGTAATAGGTCCATAAATCTTTTACCTCTTCGTCAATAAAAGGCTGAATACAATCATTACATACAATAGGATTTTCCACGATTCCTTCTTTATAAAGATCATAACTGCTTAACGCATCCATTACCTTACAGTCTTTTAATAACTCCCGCACACTTTCTTTTGCTGCAGCATATGTCTCTTTTTCTTTATCATGGGGCTCATCTGAAATGTGAAAATATGTCTTTTCCAAAATCCCTTTTTTTCGTAAAAAGGTCTTTAATTCCGGCAGGAATTGCTGTAAAAACTGCTGATATTCCCTTCCGGTCGCCAAAGTATCCCAACCAAAAATCTGTTTTTCTTCTCCCTGCTCCCATGCCATAACTTTAGGTGCATGTTTTGCTCCCCACTGGGTAAATAAATGGGAGATTTCTATATATTCCATTCCTTTTTGCATACAAAGATCAATCCATCTGTCTAACAGATCAAATTCAAAAGTATACGATTCCTGATCCTTTCTTACCTTTACCAGCTGTACAGTTGTTCGTTCTCCCCCTTCTTTTGTATCCAACGGAGGGGTAAATACCGGCGTTAACAACATATTCATTCCATGTTTTACCGCAGAACCCACAAAATTTCCAATGATTTCCCAATGAGCTTCCGAAAATACAGGTACCTGGTAATAATTTGCTAAACAATCTGCATGAAACCATTCTGTATGGATTAATGTCTGCTTTGGCAGCTCTTCTTTTGCGACATGAATATACATCTTATCTTGCCAAAAGAGTTCCTTGTTTTGTGTAATCTGGATTTCTATTGGAAAATCACCGCTTCCTTCCACATGCTCCAAATCCACAGTAAACCAGACAGATCTCCACTGATATGGTACCGGTCGTATGATGCTGTTATTCACAGGCAGTAACAAGTCCGGACACAAACATGCTTCCTGATAAAGATAATCTTCATCCAGCTGCTCCTGATATACCGGAAGCCTCGAAGGTACTAATTCTACTTTTCGAATCTGTACCGCTTCGGAAATCTGCGTCCTGAACTTCAGCTCCACCTCCTGAAGAGGAATTTCACATCCGTCATATTCCATTGTATATGCCAACTGAAAAGACAATTTCTCGTTTTTAAATCCGTACAAATGCTTCTCACTGTTTTCCAGTACTGACGGCTCCTTATTGGGCATTACCTTTTCCAAAGAATCCAGTAAAACAAATTTATATTTTACATACTGTTTTTTTTCCATACTGTCTTATCCTTTCACCCCACTAAGAGCAATCCCCTCCACAAATTGCTTCTGCAGGAAGATATATAATAAAAACGGCGGCAAAAATACAAGTGTGGCACCTGCCATAACAAGTCCATAATTAGTTGCATAATTTCCCTGCAGGGAGGCCAGTGCCAGAGTAAGAGTACTCATATTGCTATCTGTCACTGCGATTAAAGGCCATACAAAGTCATTCCAGGTTGTAATAAATGTAAAAACAGTCAGAGACACTAATACTGGTTTGATAAGAGGTAACACAATCGAATAATAAATCTTAAACTCCCGGCATCCATCAATACGAGCCGCCTCAATTAACTCATCGGGAACACTGGCCATAAACTGTCTGATCAGAAACACACCAAACGCATTTACAACCGGAAGGGCCAAAACGAAGTGGGTATTAATCAGATGAAGTTTTTGTATAATCGTAAACAATGGTATTAAAATGACCTGAGATGGAACCATTAAAGTTGCCAGATATACACCAAAGAGCACTTCTCTTCCTTTAAATTTCTTCTTTTCAAATCCATATGCTGCCATGGAAGAAATAATCGCATTTAATAAACAGGCAATCAAAACTACCATTGTGCTGTTAAAAAAGTACTTTGCAAAATCAAAATTTTTAAATATGGTTCTAAAATTCTGAAAACTCAGTCCTTTTAAACTAAGGTCCAGTTCCATAGAATACGTCTGTTTAAACGACGTAAGAATCATATAGAAAAACGGGAACAGTGCCAGGACTGCAAAAAATATCAAAATAATTCCTGTGAGAAAAGAAGATATCTGTTCTTTTTTCGATTTCATTTTGCACTCCTTTCTTCTCCATTAAATGCTTTTTTCTGTACCACGGAGATAATCACAACGATCAGGAACAGTACAAAGGACATTGCGCTTGCATATCCCATTTTATACTGTTTAAATCCGGACTGATAAATAGACATAACCATGGTTACAGTTGCTGTTCCCGGTCCCCCGCCTGTCATTGTATAAACAAGATCAAATACCTGGAACGACCATATCGTTCCCAGTGTCACAACAAGATAGGTAATTGGTTTCAAATACGGAATTGTAATATAACGAAGTTTCTGCCATCTTGTAGCTCCATCTACGGCTGCTGCCTCAAAAAGGCTGGTGGGAATATCCATTATACCGGCATAATAAATAACAAGAAAATATCCTACGTTTTTCCAGATTGCGACAATACACACGCTGATCAGTGCCAGATTATATTCTCCCAGCCAGTTAAGCCCCTTCATTCCAAATAACTCCAATACGCTATTTACAATGCCTCCTTTTGTTGCCAACATAAACTTCCATACAGTACCTACCAATACCATAGAAGAAATAACCGGTACAAATAATGCACTTTTTAGAAATCTTCCAAATCGGTTTTTAAATCTGGAAGCAATTACACTTGCAATCCAAAGAGAAAGTACAGTCTGGATCGGAACCGTTAATAATGTATAAATGATCGTATTTCTTACTGCCGGCCGAAAAAACGGATCGGCCAGCATATTTTTATAGTTTTCAAGTCCTGACCACACTGGCGGTTTTAAAACACTATACTCTGTAAAACTAAAGTATCCTGTCATTACCAGAGGAATCAGGTAAAACACTAATAGAAGCACAAAACTTGGCAATACATATAAAAAACCACTGTTTTCCTTCCATACTGTTTTAACTTTATTTTGTTTCCCCATTTCCTGTCTCCTATTTATTTTGTGCAAGAGTGCTGTCTGCAAATTCTGCTGAATTATTCAATGCCTCCTCAGGTGTTAATTCACCAAGCATCATTAACTGAAGATTCTTATAAAGATTGTCATACACTGCGGCAGATCCCTTTACTGCAGGCAACGTATTCAAAGCTTCCTGATTTTCCTCATATACCTTTTTAAATGCAGGGTCATCATTATATGCTTCATCTTTTGCAACTGGCGGGAATGGAGCCATTTTATGAAACTCTGTCATAGACGGACCGCTAAGCATAAATTTTACAAGTTCTGCTGCCAGATCTTTATTTTTACTTGCGCTAATCAAAACAAGAGAATCCGCTGATGCAAAGGTTCCCATTTTTTCATCAGAAAGAGAAGTGGTATAATCCCAGTCAACACCTGCTTCTGTAAATTCCGCACCTTTGTTTGTAGGTCCTACTACAAATGCTACATTTCCCTTTTTAAATTCTGAAAATACCTGATCCTCTGACATAGAGGTTACTTCTTCCGGCAGGATATTTTCCTTTAATTTTAAATCTGCAATAAATTTTGCAGCTTTTAAACCAGCCTCTGAATTAAAAGCAGCTTCTGTTCCCTCATCATTAAAGATCTGTCCGCCAGCCTGCCATAAATATGGGAAAAACATGGCATTCATAGCGCCTTTTGACTTATCTCCCCACTGCTGTAAAAATGGAGTTTTTCCTGTATCTGCCACTTTTTTACATGCCTGAGTAAATTCCTCCCAATTTTCCGGAACTTCAGAAACACCGGCTTCTTCTAACAATGCCTTATTATAAAACATAACTCTTGCACTTCCCACTACAATTGGCATAGCATACTGTTTTCCTTCAATTACGCCTTTATCAAGATAGAAAAAGTTTTCTTTTTCTTCTTCTGTCAGATACTCATCAAATGGAGTAATGGATTCTGATTCAATATAATCATTGATCATTTCCATATACATATATCCTACATCCGGACCCTGTCCTGACGAAATTCCTGTAAGGTATTTTTCTTCATAATTGCTCCATGGTACAATTTCAATAGAAACATTTACATTATTCTCTTTTTCAAAAGGCTCTAAAATTTTTCCCCAGACTTCTTTGTCCAAAGACTCTTCTGTTCCAAATGGAGGCATCCATAATGTCAGGTCTTTCTTTTCTGCACTCTCTTTTGTTTCTTTTGCTTGTTCTTCATTTTTTGTTTTATCCTGTGTTCCACATCCACTTAACATGGAAACTGTCATTGCACCTGCCAACACCAGACTGGCTATTTTTTTCATTTTCATCAATCATTCCTCCTTATTTTGTTCCGTGATTTTATTCTGTGATGAATCTTGTAAACTCAGACTAGCACGAAATTCTTTTTTTGTATATTTTCATTTCTTTCAACACATTGCACATATATAAGTTGAATTTCACGGTTTTTTATACGTTTTTATATATATTTTTTTTGTTATTTACATATTTTTAAGTGAAATCAAAAAAACTGTTTTATATTTTATGAATACAAAACAGTTTTTTTGTCTAACTTTTATTTCTATTTCCTATAATTCTGACTCTGCAGGACCTTCCTTTTTGTATTTTCCAGGTGTCACATTTTCAAATTGTTTAAATACACGAATAAAGGTCATATCACTTGCAAATCCCACCCGGAACGCAATTTCTTTAATACTATAATCTGTATTTAAAATCATCTTTTTTGCTTTTTCAATTCTTAGCTGATTGATATATTGAACAATTCCCAATCCATACTGCTTTTTAAAAGAAGTAGATAAATAGCTGTTACTGATTCCCAGCATCTCCGCAATGCTATAAAGCCCGATCATAGGATCCTCAAAATGCTGATCAATATATGACTTCGCCCATTCTGTACATCCTTCTTTCCGGCTCTTCTGTCGCTTTTTCTGTGACTCTTCCAACGCTTGAAAAATCTCATGGATTACTTCCAGCAAAGTCTGATTGTCTCTGGCATTCTGTAAAGCAAGAATATACTCTGCTTTTTGATTTTCCAGTTCCGGTGTTCTATTTAAAGCCTCAATTGCAGAATTTATCACGGCATATTTTTTAGAACGTGCAGTAAAGATATTGTGATCATTTCCTACATATTGATTAAATAAACGATCAATCTGCTTTTGCACATTTTCATAGTTTCCTTCCAACACTGCCATCTCGTATTCTGCCATTATTCCTGATTCCAGTTTTTCCTCTTTAACAGCAGGCTGCCTGTAATCTTCAAATTTTATAATCTGATTTTCTGTATTTTTTGTTGTATCCAACATCATGAAAGCCTGTTGATAACTTAAAATCACATTAGATGTGGTATCATACACTTCACCTACAGACAGTTGGACACTGCTTTGGGCTTCTTTTCCTGCTGTCAGGATATTTTTTGCAATTACTTCCTGTAAATCCTGAACTTCCTCTTCCATATGAAAAAGAAATATGATATCTCCTTTAAATTCCGTTGCAATCACATAAAGTTCTTTTTGCAGTTCCTCAATTTGTCTTTTGATTTTACCGATCACATCTTTTATATTTTCTTCTGAAAACCCAATTTTGCTTCTTAATACCATGATCTGAAACAAAGAATATTCCAGTTGCAAATGAAAACGCTGCATTGCTGCAAAAATAACAGAATTATTTTTTTCTTCACTGGAAAGTAAATAATGTAAAAACATTCCTTCCATTGCATTTCTCTGTTCCTGCAGCTTCTTTTGGCTTGTCAGATCATTTTCCAGCATTGTATCAATACGACTCTGAATAAGCGCATACTCATCCTGCCCTTCCCGGTCTTCCCGTACTACATACAACTTTTCCAGAATATTTTTAAGAGGACGGTTATTCCTTCTTCCTAAGATCCAAAACAAAGTAATTCCTAAAATCATACAGATTCCCAGAGACAGATATGCTATATTACGCACAAAATAACTATTTTTCAATAACTCTTTTCTGTCATATAGAGTAATATAATTCAAGGGATAAAAATCCGAATCCTGTATTGCTCCTGAATACTTTTCCACCTCTATGTATTGCTTTCCTGCGTTCTCCTGCAATATCTCTTCCAGCCACGTTTTTTCATCTTTACTTCCGCTGAAAGCATAAAGATTTCCCTGCTGCCCCATAACTGCATTTATAGAATGTCCGGATGCATATTTATCATTCTTTAACATATGCTCCATTTCTTCTTTATTAATAGAAAGATGTAAAATTGCACTTTTTTCATCGGAATTATCATATGGCAACCATTTTGTATAATGTAATTGAAGATCCTCATCTGCATCCATTTGAAAATGATATCCGTTTTTTTCTTCTGATGTAATCGTTTTTAACCAGTTTTTATATTCTGTATCTTTGTTCTCATGAGCCAGCATATAATACTGTCTTGCCGGAAAATAGCCAAGATCTCCAACTATATAATCCAGCTTCGGGTAATAAATACAAATATCTCCTATAAATGTATTGGATACTTTATAATCATTTAACCTGGAAGACATTTGAATCATTCTTTTCACGTCAACCTCTTCCACTTTCTCAATTTTTGACAAATATAAATTATCGGCATTTAGAGGCAGTTGAGCCATGAAATTATCAATATCATTTAAGCGTATATCAATGCTTGTCTGTATATTTGCTGCAATCCTGTGATTCAAATTCATAATTTCATTTGAAAAAGATCGTACCATCCAATTTGTCAGCAAAATCAAGACCCCACTAATAAGAATTAAGGTTAACAAAAAAGAACGAATCCATATAAAAAGGTTCTTTCCCATTTTCTTTTTAATTTTTTCTTTTTTCATGATCTTCTCCATATATTCCCCAATATTTCCTATTAATCATACCATATTATAGGCAATTTTGCACTATAAGCAATTTTTAATCTGACAAAAGTAAAATACGATTTCTTTCATATTTAATTATGCCATCTTTCTGCATTTTAGACAGTTCATTGCACATGGTACTGCGATCAACATTTAAATAATCTGCCAGCTGCTGACGATTATATGGAATTAAAAAAGAATTTTTTCCAACGCTCTTTGCACATTGTGAAAAATAAGATAACAACCGCCCCCGCACGGATTTCGAACTGGTATGCTGAATCCTTTGGGAAAGCTGAAGGCTTTTATAAGCAGTAACTGCCAGTAAATTACGGGCAAGTTTCGCATGAAAGGGACATGTATTGGTACATGTTGTAAGAATACGCCCTACATTCATATATAAAATAGAAGTATCTTCTGTAGCAGTTACCGTAACTAAAAGCGGTTGTCCTGGAATACAGGCATATGCTTCTGCAAATATAGAACCTGGTGCAGCATTTCCCAAAATGCTGTTATTTCCCCAGACATCGCTGCAGGATATCATGGCCATACCTGAAAGTACAATTCCTACATTTTCCGTAATGCTTCCCTCTGAAAGAATAATCTCTCCTTTTTTATAATTGCGCTTTTCAGCACTCAGACATCCTAGCAAAGACTCTACTTCCTCTTCTTTTAATCCATAAAACAACTGGGTGTTTGATAAATTCATATATTTTTTCTCCTTTTGTTGTTATAACAACAGAATTTCATATTTAATTATATTATACTGGCAACAGAAGAACAAGAGAAAGGATACGCTTAAAATGATACGAAAAATTATTCAAATAGATCAAGAAAAATGTACCGGCTGCGGCATATGCGCTTCTGCCTGTCACGAAGGAGCTATCGGAATGGTAAATGGAAAAGCAAAACTTCTTCGAGATGACTATTGTGATGGTCTGGGAGACTGTCTGCCAGTCTGTCCTACAGGTGCTATCTCTTTTATAGAACGGGAAGCAGTTGCCTATAACGAAAAGGCAGTTCCCAAAGCAGCCTCCTCTTACCAAGTCCAGCGCACTTCTCAACTTGGTCAATGGCCTTGTCAGATTAAACTGGTTCCTATCCATGCACCTTATTTTGACGATGCCAAACTTCTTATTGCTGCAGACTGCAGTGCTTATGCATATGCCAGAATGCACGATGATTTTATGCGCGGCAAAATTACCATTGTAGGCTGTCCTAAACTGGATAACATAGACTACAGTGAAAAATTAACACAGATTATTGAGACAAATAACATTCAAAGTGTAACAATCGTACGCATGGAAGTTCCCTGCTGCGGAGGTTTGGAACTTGCAGCCAAAAAAGCACTGCAGAAAAGCGGAAAATTTATTCCCTGGCAGGTAGTGACCATATCAATCGATGGTAACATTTTGGAATAAAGAAAAAAATTTTATATATTTTTATCATGGGAATCTCTGAAATTGATACAGTGGAAAATGCTGTAAAACTATTCTTTGATACAAATGCATAAATGAAAAAGCACCATGATGTGCATCTCAGCAGGTCATGGTGCTCTTTTTACTTATATCAATATTCCTTCCAAATGATCCAATTCATGTTGACATATCTGTGCTGTCCAACCATTAAGCTTCAAATTTTGTTTCTTCCAGTTCATATCCAAATACTCAACTTCTATTGTTTCGTATCTTGTTGTTTTACGAACTCCGGGAAGAGATAAACAGCCCTCTTCTGTTTCATATGGTGATTCTTTACTCATTAATACAGGATTAAACATTACCACATCCAAAACTCCCATATTTACAATAATAATGCGTTTTTTTACACCAATCATATTTGCCGCCATACCAACGCATCCTTCACGATTTGCCGCTAATGTATCCATTAAATCTCTTCCTGTTTGAATATCCTCTTTTGTTGCCGGTTCTGATTTCTGTCTCAGAAAAAATATATCTTTCATAATTGATTTTACCATTTTTTTATACCTCTATTCTCAAAATTCCTTTTTTAATTAAATCTGTATTTTTAATCTAAAATAAATGATCCTCTAAAAAATAAAAAAGCCTTATTTTGCTTAGTTTTTATCTCAGCTATTCCAAATTTATTACTTGGATCTGTTAGATAAATCGGACTTAGTTGGCATCTACTGTATGGGCATTTCAGCCCACATCGACTCCTTTTCAGTCAGCAGTACATACCCATTATCCACAATCATCACTCCTCATTTTCGTCATCGGATTCATCCTCAAGTTTTTTCTTCCTTTGTTGATACGCAGCAGTCATAACAGATAAAACTAGGATTGTTAAAACGCAGATCAAGGCGAACATGAATACTCCGGTTGCCAGAGAGCCTACCATTTTATGATATTTGTTATAGGTAAGAAAAAACCAAAACACACCAACTACAAGACCTGTGATTACACTGAGCACAATATTTGTTTTGAAATTGGGCTTTAACTTTCTGTCCCATATTCCATTTTTTACGCAGCTCACAACCAAATATACAGATAAAATCAGTATCATGACGATTTCACCGCCAAGACTCTCAATGCCACTATTGCCAATAGCAATCTGAATGTAAACTGCAGCTAATAGTCCCCAAAATGCAATCCAGAAGGCATTGTGTTCTATTTGTAGCAATTTTTTCTCTTGCATTTCGTCTAAATTGTTTTTATTCTTCTTGATCTTCTTCATAATAATCCTCCCAAAACAACTCGTCTAATTTGGTATCCAATGCCCAACAAATTTTTAAGCATAATTTAATTGTGGGATTGTATTCCCCTTTTTCGATGGCGTTGATTGTCTGTCGTGAAACTCCAATTTTATTAGCCAGGTCTTTTTGCGTCATATCCTTCCTGACACGTGCCACCTTCAGATTGAGATTTTTTCCCACACCATCACCTCCTTGTGCTTTTATAATAGCCCTTGACTTCTTAAATGTCAATTATATGTTACTTTTTATCTTATATAAATATTTTTTATCCGATTATAACAGACTTTTTAATAATACATCTTACATTCTCATTTCACCGCTATAAACTATGTAATCCGTCGTGTATGGTTTTGCACTATACACGGCGTTTTTTGTCTAAGTTACCGCTCCCTGTCAAAGGACTTTTTCCGAGTGCGTTTTTGTTTGCCCTGCAGCTGAAGCTGCAGGAGTAATTACGTCGCCTGTTGAAATATCAATTGATAAAGGAGTTAAAATTGTGTCATATTTTACATCAATACGCACCCAATACCCACCATAAACATCATCATCTTGCTTAATAGATAAAATCTCTTCGAGTGCAGATGTTATTTGTTTTTCGGTTAATGATAAATTTCTAAGTGTTGTATCCAGATCCATTGTAGATCTTGTGTCCAAACCCACAATAGCTACAACCAACATTCCACCTTTAACAACAAATTTATCACGATATTCTTACTTAGATAATCTTGCTAAAAAACATTCAAACATATAATTTTGAAGTACTACTTGTGCAGCAATGTTATTATTCTTTGCATCTGTTTTTATTTTAGATTTTAAACTCATCACTTTTTAACTCATAGTAATACCTCCAAATAAGTTTTAATTTTTTTCTCTACGTGAAATAATCTTGCATACTGAAATAGACGATTAAGATCTTTATTTTTCATCTTTCAGCATTATAACAACGAACCCTATTACCAAATGTGGTATTCGTTTCTGTTAGTCCTATTTAATGAAGATCTGGTGATATATAGTAACACTTACATTCATCTTTGAGCGTTCTTGGCAATGACTTATCGGAAGGGATGGTAACCGAATGTTCAAAAGGTGTACGGTCAGTCCTAATAAAAATAAAGCAGATTCGTGTGAAAAAACAATATATTCGGAACGTAACATAAGTGTATACATATCATCGTATATAGAATCAGGAAGAATATAAACACCGTGTCGAACCCATTCTATTAACCCTAATTTTGTATATTTAGTTAATAAAGATTTAGAGACTCCAATTTCTAATGCTCTAGCAGTAGTTATTATATTATTATTCTTTTTCATTTCACATACGAGTTTATCAAGCATAACAATCATCTCTGTTAACTTTTGTATGGATGTTGTATTCTGTTTCTGTTTAAAAGTCAACTTATGAAAAGTTGCTTATATACATATGTAGGTTTAAACATCAAGGATACTCATGTAACCTATTCAGTTAAAAAAGTTTTAAAAATAAAAAATCTATCAACCATTAAAATATAATATTATTTTTTAATATGTAACTTTAACCTTTTTAATTTTTGCTTCTGTCAATTTACACAATGTCTCATTGACAAG
>JARIAR010000010.1 GCA_029257805.1 Blautia sp. | reverse complement strand
AAACTTGTAGTTGGTTCATCTAACATTAATACTTCATAATCTTCATGTACAGTCGCTCTTGCTATCTGCAAAAGTTGCTGTGAAGAAATCGAGATGTCCTTTACCAAATCTCCAGGTTTTACTGGAATGGAAAATTTATCTAATATTGAAATGGCTTTTTGCTCTAATTCTTTTTGATTAACTGTTCCCTTAATGCCAGATTTTTCATATGGCATAAACAGATTCTCAGCAACTGACATATATCCAAATAAATCAATTTCCTGCGGCACATATGCAATTTTATCGAAAAGATTTTTATTTTTCCGTGCATTTTCACCACCGATTATTACTTCTCCTTCTTCCGGCTCATATACACCAGTCAAACATTTAATCAAAGTACTTTTACCTGCTCCGTTTTCACCTATAATTGCATGGATTTCACCTAATTCAAACGCTATATCAACAGAATCCAGCGCAACTACTCCAGGAAACATCTTCGTAATATTTTTGGCCTCTAATATTTTCATTGTTACGCTCCTCATATAGAAAAGCGAGGGCGAGCAACTTGAATTACTTCAGTTACAAGCCCCCACCTAAATACTAACTTAAAATTTTGATATCTTATTCTGCTCCCACTATTTCAATCCATTCATCAACATTATCACTTGTAATGCGTCCGATTCCTGTATCTACCATTGCAGGAAGTGGCATTCCCTGTGTTGCCTGATATGCCATAAGAATTGCATACATACCCTGTTCTTGCGGAAGTGTTGAAGAAGTAGCAGTAATTGTACCACTTTTAACATAATCTAAAATTTCAATTAAATTATCCATCGCTACAAAAGTAACCTGCTCCTGCATTCCCTTTTCCTCAATTGCAAGTGCTATACCAGAACCGCTAGCATCACAATTCAAATATCCTGTAAGGTCTGGATTTGCTGCCAAAACAGCTGCCGCCTGAGATTGTGCAGTCTCTACATTGTCATTATCAATCCCGCCATCTATCACTTCAATATCTGGATATTTCTCTAATTCATCCAAATGTGCCTGATATCTTTCTGCATGATTCGGTGCTGTTGGCGCTCCCTGCATTACTGCAACCTTTCCTTTTGTTCCCATCTTTTCAATAAGCATCTCTACAGCAATTTTGGCCTGTTCTGAAAAATCGTTGCCTACAGATGTGAGTCCACTTCCTTCCGGAGACGGTGCGTCAAACAAAATGACTGGAATTTCTCTCTCCTGAATCTCTTTAATAATATCTGCGCTTCCATCGTAATCTACCGGATCAAGTAAAATAGCAGAAGGATTTGTAGCAGCCGCCTGCTCAAGTGTAGAATTCTGTTCAGAAACTTCTGCTGATTTTGGGGCACGATAATCAACTTTCACATCTACTCCCAATTGTGCAGAAAGTAAATCCGCTTCTTTTTGCGCTCCTTTATTTACTTCATCAAACCAGGCATGAACACATTTAGGAACAATAACAAAGGTCATATCATCCGCTTTTTCTGCCGCAACACATGTTACTGCTGAGGCTACTGTACTAACTGCCATTGCTCCTGATAATAACGCTACCATAAATCTTTTTTTCATTTCTTTTCCTCCTATTCTGTTTTTTTCACTGTTCCATCTAAGATATTTACATTATAATTTTCAGTAAGTTGGTTTTCAATGTGAGAAAACTTAGAATATGTGTGACAATTTTAAGAAATCTTGTATGTTAATCTCTAAAAATCAATATCTATAATGCGATCTGAGATTCCCTCCATATATTCTGATCTTGCACTAATCACAATAACCATTGTACCTTTCGCAGAAAACTTCTCTATATATCTTTTTACAATTGCAACTCCATTCACATCACATAATCCAAACGGCTCTAACAAGACTATAACTTTTGGATTAAAAATATACCATCGTGCCAGTACAAGCTCTATCAATTCATTCTCCTTCAAATCTTTTGCACAGACACCTTTTAACTGTCTATCATGTTTTATTTCCATGCTAAAAGTCTCACGTATTTTATTTTCAAATTTTATATAATCCAATGTGGAAATTTTTTTTAATGACGGAAGCAATAAATTCTCTTCCACAGACATGTTCTTAAATATTTCTTCTAAACTTCCAAGAACTTTAACAGATACAATTCTTTCTTCTGCTAATTTATAATAATCAACTGTTTTATATTTTTTCTCATTAATAATATAACTTGTATTTCCTACCTTTTCTCTTCCAGATAAAGCTTTAAATATTTTATCTTTTTGCATTTTATCATGAGAAATTATTGTTACAATCTCTCCTTTTTTTAAATTGAATTCTACAATTTTTCCTTTTCCTAATTCCAAATTTTTAACACAATATCCAAGTACTGCCTTATGTTCTTTTTTATTTAACTGGTATTCTTTTTTGTCTACACTGTCCTCAATCTGCTCCTCAAACAGAAATTGGCTTAGTTGATTTTCGCTATGAAGTTCTTCCTTTTTACATTTTTTTACAATACGTCCTTCATTAAAGATAATATACTTATCTGATAAAGTTGTTAAAACAAAATTGGAATGACTATTAACAATCACTCCTATCTTTCCTTTCGACAATCTATGTATTATTTGTCCAAACATCCTTATTTCATCATAGTTCATTCCTTCAAACTCATCTTCTATGATTACGATTCTAGCACCTTGATAACATGCTTTTACAAAATCCACGATCCTTTTCTCAATTTCTGTTAGTTGACTTAACTTTTTGGAAACATGTACTGGCAAACATAACTCCTCAAAATATTTTTGAGCCTCTTTCTCCATTTCTCCTTTCTGTAAATAAAAACGAGACTTTTTTGACTTTACCAGGCACAAATATTCCGCAACATTCCAATCTCCTATTATATAATTAGAAGGACAAATTCGATAAATATATTTTTTAAATTCCTTTTGATGAAACGATTGTTTTTTATTTAAGAAATAGATATTGGCAAAAGTTTCACACTCTATATTTCCCGATAATATTTTTACTAAAAGATCTTTGCCGGAATATGTAAGTCCAATAAATCCAACACATTCTCCCTCTAAAATAAACAAAGATATATTTTCCAGTTTCCCTTCTTGGGGGTGCGTATAATTTAGTCGATTAATTCTTAATAGCTCCCTCTTCATCACTGTCTTCCTCCTTCGTATAATTAGCCGGTATTATGATCTCTACATCTGTTCCTTTACCAGGAGTACTATATACACTAACTCCATACTCTTCTCCAAACAACAAACGAATTCTTCTGTTAATATTAGGAAGAGCAATGCCTGTATTAATCTGATCACCTATATTTTTATCATCTAACTCTATATCCTTTGCATTTATTCTGTTATTTAACTCTTCTAATTTTTCACAATCTATACCTTTTCCATTGTCTGAAATTGTTATAATCATATCTAAATCTGTCACAATTACCTCAATAGAAACAATCCCTCCTTCTAGCTTTTCTTCTAAGCCATGAAAAATTGCATTTTCAACTACCGGCTGTATAATAAGGCGCGGAACCAAAAAATCATATGCTTCCTCATCTTCTTCATCTAGTATAATTTCCATTGAGAATCTGTTATTAAATCGGTAACGCTGAATTAACATATAATTTTCAATATTAGCCAGCTCATCCCTCAAAGTTACCAAATTACCTTTTCGGCTAATGCTATATCGAAAAAAAGAGGATAATGCTTCCACCATTTTCGCAATTTCTACATTATCATCTATAAGAGCCTGCCCTCGTATACATTCTAATATATTGTATAAGAAGTGCGGATTAATTTGACTTTGAAGAGCGGTAAGCTCTGTCTGTTTATCAAATATTTGCGCTTTGTTTTTCTTTGTCCTTTCTGCCACATAACATTCTACAAACTGATTTACTTCATACAAAAATGGTATATTTGAAGGTATCTCTTTCATTTCTTGCTCGCAATTATTTAAATATTTCAAAAGTAATTCTAATGGTCTAAGAATAGAAAATATGATATAAACAATTAAAATTATTTCTATCGTAATCCCCAATATTATAAGCTTAAGAGTGCATTCTGCACTCACAGCCATAAATAGCAGTATCGTCCATATGATAAAAAAGATTAAAATACTCCTTTTTACTTTTTTTATATATTCCATATTATTTTCCCCTATGAATGAAGTTTACGGTATAACATTGGTTTTATTCCTACATATTTGGTAAATGTCTGGCTAAAATATCTAGTATCTCTATATCCAACATTTTCTCCGATCGCAGCTATCGTATCATTCGTATTTTGTAAAAGTTCTTTCGCCTTCTCCATTCTTACTTTTAACAAATATGTACTTACATTAATTCCACATTCTTTTTTAAAAAGAACACTAAAATATACGGGATTTAGATCAACTAATTTTGCAATATCCTCCAATACTATTTTTTCATTATAATGTTCCTCAATATATTTTCTAGCCTGTCGGATAGGTTTTGTAGACTCTTCCTGTATAGATTCACGACTTTCTCTCAAGTATCCCCCCAAATTCTGTTGTAAATATTTTTTCAATTTGTACAAAGTGTAACAATGCTGGCATCCCGCTTGCATATCTTTCCGCAATTTTCTAATTTCATCTTTCTGTACCTCAAACTGATCGAAAAAATAATCTATAATTTCTTCTGCTTTTATATAACACTCTGAAAAATCTCTTTCTTCATTCATACTATATTTGCTATACATGCTATTAATCAACATCTCCAAGTCCTCTGCTGAATAACTTTCTAAACATTTTTTTATATTGTCTTTTTCTATAGAAGTTAAAATTGCTTTATCTGATCGATTATCCATTTTAATTGTTTCTGAATATATCAATCTCCCGACACCTTGTTTAATACGATTTCCTATTGCTTTATTTGCCTCTTTAATAGAAAATCGAATTTTACCAAATTCCGATTTTTCTGTTCCCACCCCGATAGTTACCTCACACTGCTCAAACCCAAGAAGATATTCTTTTATATCAGATAGTATCTTATTAATACAATTTTTTATTTTTTTAGATTTATTAACTTCATAATTGAACAAACAATAGATATGCAGGTTTTCTTTTTTGCATATCAAAACCTCTTCTGCTTCATTCTCTAACGTTTGTTCCACAATTTCTTCTACTCTGCTAACCATAAAAGCTTCTTGCTTTTCATCTCTTTTTAAATAATCGATATAATCAAGTTTAATATCTATCCCTCTATAGATTTCTCCATAAAGATTCACTTTTGAATCAGTTGGCTCGGTTATGTTTTCTGTTTCAATAATATTTTTCAAAAAATCTCTTTTTATAATATGTCTGCTCTCAGACACAACTTCCTGCAAAGCTTTATTTTCTACCTCCCTCTTCCATTGTGTGTCTAATTCATCTCTAATTTTCTTTAAGTCTTTATTTAATTCTAACTCATTAATCGGTTTTAATAAATAATACTCTACGCCATATTGCATTGCCTGATGCGCATATTCAAATTCTTTATATCCACTAATTACAATAAATTTTATGTTGCATCCTAAATCTCGTGTCATTGCAATAAATTCCAAACCATTAATTTTAGGCATACGAATATCTGTAATAACAATATCCGGTGGATTTTCATTTTTAATACTTTTAAGTGCAATTTCACCGTTATCTAATACGTCCATGCATTCTAAACCAAACTCATCCCAATGAATCAATTTCTTTATTAAAAGACCTATTTTCATTTCATCATCTATAATTAATACTCTATATTTTTTCATTTCTCTTATCTCTCCTTTGTTTTGTGCAATTTGCTTGTTTTTTATTCTATCATCAAAAAACTTTTTTAACAAGTGAACAAAACATTGCTTGTTTTTGGCTAAAACAAAACCACCTGAATTCAGGTGGCTCTGTTTTTCATTTATATTCTGTTTCTAATCGTTCTGGCAATTTCAATCATTCTGTCTCTGCAATGTTCAAAAAAGAATTGAAATCCGGCGCAAAAATAGTTTTCATAATAGTCTTTATTCGGCACCGGATCCCGATGTCTCTGACATCCACCCCTACATAAATAATAATGAGAACATTGATGACATTTGGGATTTAATTGTAAAGAACGTTGTAAAAATCCAATTTCTTCTCGTTTTGCATCGATTTCTTCCAGTCTGTTTTCATTAAAACTGCCAAGACAATATTCATCCAACATATAAAAATCACACGGATATACACTTCCATCTGCTTCCACAACATATTGGATCCCACATTTTCCTCTCTGATCACAAGCTTCCGGCGCATACCCCACTAACATTGCAATATAGTTTTCAAACTGTCGTATATAAGGCTGTTTGTCCTTTTTCCAGTCACGATACCACATATCAAACAGTTTTGTCAAAAACTCTCCATATTGTTCCGGCGAAATAGCATATTCTGCTTTTTGGTGACCTTCTCCTAATGGATCCAGACATGCAATATATTGCTGATAAAACCATCCTCGTTTTTTATACTCATGATAAATCTCTTCAACATACTTCACCGTCTTTTGGTTTACTACTGTTAAAATATTGTAATCCACACCATATTCATCCATCAATTCCGTTGCTTTTACTACCCTTTGATATGTGTCATTCCCTTGTTTATCATGACGATATGCATCATGTACCTCCTGTATACCATCAATAGAAATACCAACTAAAAAATTATTTTGTTTCAAAAAATGACACCATTGATCATCCAGGGAAAAACCATTAGTCTGCAATGAATTATGTACTTGAATATTGTTATGATTATATTTTTTCTGCAGTTCTATTGCCGTCTTAAAAAAGCCAATTCCCCTTAACGTAGGTTCCCCACCCTGATATGCATATGTCACAGTACCCTCTGCCTTTAGCATCGTTTTCCGAATAACATTTTCCAATGTCTTTTCTGACATAAATCCATACGATTCCTGCATTCTCTTTTGTGTTTCGTCACAATAAAAGCAATAATCGCATTTCATATTACATATCCCTGATGATGGTTTCATCATTAAACTAATCGGCGGCATATTTTTTCTTCCTTTTTATTTATTCATTATTCTGCATCCAATACAACTGTTTGATGACAATGCAGGTAGGGCACTATAAAGTGTACTTCTCCATTTTTTTGTGTAAACGGTATTTCTTCTTTTCCCACTCCAAGATAAACACGCTTGATTTTCTTTTCTGTATATACACAACAGGATATATTATACAAAGGGACAACATCTTCTATTACTTCTACTGCTCCCCGGCTAACCGGAGAAGCATATAGCATATTCAGGCAAAATCTGTTCTCTTTTTCCTGAAACTTCATCGCTGCCCGTCCTGCTGACGGCATTTCCACACGAAAAGCTGCTTTTTTATAAATCTGATTCAATGCATTCAAAAAATATTGTCTATGATATGCTGATCCGTATTTTTTGTAAATCCATCCCATTTTATGTGCCAGATATACGATATTACTATTTTTTACAGCTGCCGGATGATTACAGTCTTCTCTGTTATAAGGAGTATTTTTATGCCCGCAATACGTTCCATAAGTACGCCCAAAATATGGAAGCATTACCTGCGCTAAGATTTCCCCTTTTTCTACCTCTATTTTTGCCGCAGGGCTGTATGCCAGAAATGGAGAACGCACCATATTCTCTGCTAACGCTTCTCCTACAATAAGATAATCTTTATCATATCCATAAACACCCTGATACTCTATCCCGAGATCAAGCTGGAATTTACCATCCTTTACAAGACTCTCACCTGTTACCAGTATCTTTCCATCATTCATAATAAATTCTCGAAGTTTCTCTACAGAATCATCGGATAACACCACGCAATCCGGAAAAATAACGGTATCAAAATCTTCAAAATTATCATTGTATACAATATCAAAATCAACCTGGTCTTCCAGAAGCATTTTAGCAACACCTTCGTTACTAACTTCATCTTTTGAAAGATAAATTCCCAGTTTCGCAGTAGATGTACCATGAAGACAGTACGGTTCTATTTCCTCTGCATATCGATATGCGTATCCAATGTTTTTATATGTTTCCATGTCCATTTCTCCATCTGGATGCAGATGATCTCCAATGGAACAGCCTGCACCATACGTCATCATGGAAGCAACTTCATATTTCAACGCTTCTTTTAGTTTAAATCCTCCAAACTCTCCCCAGTCTGTATGGAATTTTCCTGTCATGCCCAGATATCCTTTTCCTGTCTTTCCAAAAAATTTAGCACGGAAAGGCATTTTATCGTATCCACCCCAGGATGTTGGAAGATCTTCCAATTCAAAATGAGTAGAACCTTCATGGTATTCCGGACGATTTGGATCTGCTCCACCACTATTAAAGAAAATAGTTGCATCCGGATGCTTCTCATGTAAAATTTCTCCGCATTTTCTCATAAAATCCTGATGCTTTACAATATAATAATATTTTGCATCCTCTTCCTTTTCAGGATCCAATCCCATCTTCTTCATACCTGTTTTGCACTCATCACAATAACATGCTTCTGTCATAAAACAGATGTCATAAAAAAGCCCGTCAATATCTTCATATCTTTCGCATACTTCTCTTGTAATATCGTAAATATGCTCTGCATAACTTCCATCATTTAAACACAAATCAATCCAGGAACAATTGGGTTTGGGATCTTTTGAATCTGCATTTAAGTCAAAATTTGTTAATCTTGGGCTTCCGTCTTTTTTTCTCATCCACCATTCCGGATGCTGCTCCGCATCCATGGCAGACCATCCTGCTGTAATATAAACCGGGATACGCACATTGATTTCATGAGCTGCCTCGATCATTTCTCCCAAAAGATCATACTTCAGATTCGGATGCATGGTTCCAACTTTAGTTGGATAATAACACTGACCATGATGGCATTTTGCAAAAACAGTAATGCTGGAAAGATTTCCTTCTTTTAACGCTTCTTGAAAATTCTTCTTTGAAAATCTGGATCCAATTCCTTCAATTAAAGGCGATGTATGAAAATCCAGATGTACCTGTCTTGGACTAATTGTATTGTTCAAATTTCCGTTCCTCCTAACGTAATATTTCTGTTTTTATAATCTCAGTATACGTCTTTCTATTCTTTTGACAATACATAAAATTAGCATAAGTTTTGCTATTATTAGCACATTTTTCCTGTGTAATTAAAACCATATTTTATAACTTGTGTTCCACATATTTTTGATGAATTTTCACACAGGTTCCAAAATGATTTACCCGGCTAATCTCCAAACCGTATTTTTCACCATAAAATAACCGAACTCTTTCATTTACATTACATAAGGCAATTCCCGTACCATTACCATTCGTTGTGCCTTTCTGTTTCATACTGCACAGACGAATTCTGGAATTTAATCCTTCAATTTCTTCATCCGATAAATTGTTTCCGCTGTTCACTACCTTAATGAAAATATCATCCTCTTTGCGAACAGCTGTTATGTAAATGTTCCCTCTTTGCATTTCACTGGGCAATATACCATGAATACATGCATTTTCTACCAGCGGCTGTAATAACAAGCGAAATACAATACATTTTCTTAAATCTTCTGGAATGTCAATAACCAATTCTATACTGTTTTCATATCTTACATTGATAATTTCCAAATATGCCTGTACATATTTTATCTCCTCATCTAAGGTAACAAACATCTGCTCTGTATTAATACTATATCGCAGCATTTCAGAAAGGTTTTTTGCTAAAATCGTAATAGGATGTACTTCCTCTATCTGGGCAATACAATATATATTATATAACGTATTATACAAAAAATGAGGATTGATCTGGGATTGAAGAACCTGAAGTCTCGCCTCCGTGGTTTTCACCTGAAGAAGCATCTGCTCTTCTGATAAATCCTTTATTTTTGTTTTCATAGAATTTATCATTTTAGAAATTTCCCCAAATTCATCATTTGAAGTATCATCTAAATATGTATCATTATCTAAGGTAACCTCTCTGATCATACTTTTGATTTGATCAATTGGAAACAGAACTTTTTTCGATATAAAAAGAAACAAAACGGTTCCCATCATGGCTCCAATTCCTATAATAATAAAAACCTTTTTCCATAACTTATTAATATCTTCAAAAATAATCTGCGGCTTATCTACAACATACAGATGACAGGAAAACAGCTCTAAAGATACACTGGTAAGTACAACGTTATATTTCTTCTCAAATTTTTCCTTATAATATATCGGAATGTCCTCTATATCTTTGAACTCTTCCATACCACTTTCATAAATCCATTCTCCTGAGGAATCAGATACAAAAAAGCTTCTATTATTTAATAATGTTTGTTTTAAAATATTGGATATTTTTTCAGAATCGATCACTAAAAATACAGACTGATGGAACCTGTCATCTTTCCTTTCATCCTTGGTTTTCAAAAGCCCTATTATTTTATCTCTCCCGGCAGGCAACTGAAGCAAAGATAATTTTTCTTTATAAATATCCTGTTTAGAATCCAGCATCTCATTTACTGGAATTTGCTCTTCTAAGACACCTCTTCCTGTATAAACAGCCCTGCCTGTATCATCAAAAACCAGCACACCTTTTGTATACTCTGCTATACCATTTGTATAAACTTCATCTATAATTTCCTGCTCAAACTCAAGTTCCTTTTTTATCTTTTTAAAAGTAGTACAAGCATCAAGCTCCTGAAATAACTCATCTATATTATACTTTTCTTCACAGCAAATCCTATCAAGCAAATAATCGCTATGGACATAGAATTCATTCAATTCATATGCTACTTTTGATAACAGCTGCTGGTTATAATCTACCCTCTGTTTCTTAATAGTACTTACATAATATTGATTAATAGTCAAAAATACAATGATCAATATTCCAAATGAAATAGCCAGATAAATTCCAGCAATCCTGGAAAATATCATTTTAGACCTATGATTTTTCATTTTATAATTCCATTCTTATATGATTACGATATTCTTTTGGAGACATTCCTGTCATCTTTTTAAAAACCCTGGTAAAATATCTGGAATTTTCATACCCCACTTTTTGAGAAATTTCAGTTACACTGTCATTTGTCATTAATAACAGCGTTTCTGCTTTTTCTGTTCGGATTTTCATCTGGTAATTAACTAATGATACCCCTTCCAGCTTACTGAATAGCTCTGACAGATATGCAGAATTAATATGATATTTACATGCAAGATCTGACAGAACTATTTTTTCCCAATAATGCTCATTAATATCTTTTTTTATTTTCCGGATAATATCTTCACTTTTGTAAAAAACAGTGTCTTCATCATATTCCTGTTCTTCATAATTTATAACTGTATTTTTTATCTCTTGTATTGCTTTGTCAATTGTTTCATTTAATACAGACTTCTCTACCGGCTTAAGCAAATAGTCAATTGCTTTATACTGTAATGCGGATTTTACATATTCAAAATCCGCATATCCGGACAACATTATAATTTTAGTTTTTGGATATGAACGGTAAATTTTTTCACATAACAGACATCCATTTCCTACGGAAAATTTAACATCTGCCAGCACAATATCCGGATTCTTTTGCTGCATTTTTTCCCATCCATTTTCCATTCCATCTGCTTCTATGATTTCATCTATCTCTGTATGCTCGCCTTGTATCATTTTCACGATTCCTTTGCGAATCCATCGTTCATCATCCACAACTAAAATTTTCATTTCAAATCCTCTATTTATATATTTTTATCGGTTCCTCCATCTCATCCAGCCATGAAATTGTATCCCAAATCCTGTCACCGCTATTTGTTTGTTTCTCCCCAGGCGTACTTCTTCCATTTTCAATATAGGATTTCAAAATCCCTCTAAGTTCTTCCGCCAGTTCAGGATAGTCTTCTATTACATTTACCTTCTCTCCGATATCTTTTGACAAATCGTACAACTGAAATCTTAATTTACCTGTTTCTTCTCCCGGTTTTGGGTCTGACCACCCTCCAGAACCAGGGCACAGTTCCAGTTTAAAGTTTCCTCTTCTGATAGAAAGAGAACCATCTATACTCTGATGCACAATATCCTTTCGGACTTCCAGATCAGGACTTTCCAGCCAGATTTTTTTATTGCTCACACTATCTTCTGCCATATTATCTGGTAAATGTACTTCCAGAATATCAGCCATTGTTGCCATAAAATCGGAAAGGCATACCACACTTTTACTTACAAGATTCTTTTTAATCTTATCCGGCCACTGGATAATTAATGGAATCCTGTGCCCTCCCTCATATATATCGGCTTTTGTTCCTCGAAAAATATAGCTCGGATTATGACCATGCTGTTTTAACTCTTCATAATTTGCCATTGGAGAACATCCATTATCAGAAGTATACACTACAATTGTATTATCGTAAATGTCTTCTTCCTGTAATTTTTGAATGACTCTTCCCACTACATCATCACAATGCAGGACAAAATCCCCATATTCATTCGTGCCGGATTTTCCCTGAAACTTTTCAGACGGCAAAATTGGTGTATGGGGTGCTGGCATCGGAAAATAAATAAAAAATGGATTTTCTTTATATTCTTCTATCTTCTGGCATACTTTTTCTGTTAACTCATCCAGAACATTTTCATGCTTAAAATGAGCTCCTGTAGGACCTTTTCTCCAAAATTTCTTTCCTGTATTTTGCGTTTCGCAACATGGTTCTTCCATAAAATGATCGTTTTCAATATAAATATATGGAGGCATATCCAACGAACCACTAATTCCAAAAAAATAATCAAATCCGTGTTTTACAGGACTATCTTCGATGCTGCCTTTATAGTCCACACCTGTACACGCATCAAAATCCGGTGTTTCAAAAAAATCTTTTGTTTTCTTAAAATTCATTCCTAAATGCCATTTTCCAACCATTGCAGTCTGATAACCCTGCTCTTTAAATAAATCTGCGACTGTTTTTCTCTGTTTTTCAATAATCGGTTCTGAATATCCCCCTACAACAGACGATTTTAATCGTGATCTCCAGTTATATCTGCCTGTTAAAATACCATATCGTGAAGGGGTGCAAACAGCAGATGTTGCATGTGCATCTGTAAATCGAATTCCTTCCTGACACATTCTGTCTAAATTTGGTGTTTGAAACGGGCATTTTTCATTTAATGCACTAATATCTCCATACCCCATATCATCTGCTAAAATATAAATAACATTTGGATTCTTTTGCTTTTTGTTTTCCATCATTTTTATACCTCTTTTTTAAATAGGCATTGTATGAGAAAAATCCTCCTCATACAATGCCGTCTTCTTTATTCGCTCATTCCATAATTATTTTCTGCTGACCAGTTATTCTCTGCTTTAATTTCCTCAAGAACTTCTTTATAAGACTGATTCATGGTTTCTGCAAACTCTTCTTTTGTAATGGAACCAGATAAGAATTCCTGTCCGGAACGATGGTAATAATTTCTCAGCTTATTATTAATTCCTGTAAAAAATGGCATTCTCAGTGGTTCTTCCGTAATCTTAAAGCCTTCTAATCTTTCCGGAAGTTCTACTTTGCTGGATAAAGGAATTCGTCCTAATTCTTCTGCCAGTTTTGTCTGTACTTCAGAAGATGCCATATATTGTATAAAATCAATGGCTGCATTTAACTTTTTCTCATCTTTTTCCAGTGCTTTATTTACACCGTAAATTATATCCGGCTGTCCACCTAAGATTACAGATTTTCCTAATGCGTTTTCGTTTGTTTCCGCAGTAACAATCGGAACCGGCATTACAACGTATTCAAAAGAATCTCCTACAATAGAATCTATTTCTTCAATTGCCGTACTCATAACCTGTACCATCGCAACTTCACCTCTGGCAAACATTTCCGTTGCCTGCTTCTGATTTAATCCATTATAATCAGATGTCCAATACTGTGAAAAATCTTTTAGCAAATCAAAAACAGCAAGCAGCTGCGGATCTTTAAAATCAATCTTTCCTTCATCCATACCTTTACAGATTTCACCCAGTTCAACATAACCATTGCCACTTATATCCAAGTCCTGAACAATCGTGTGATCCAGCTGTCCGCAAAGAGAGTTTCCAAACCATAACCATGATACATCATCAATGGTAGCATTTGGGAAAGCAAACGGTATTTCACCTGACTCTTTAATTTTTTCGCATGCCTCCATGAATTCTTCCCAGGTCTCCGGAATTTCCGCTCCTGCTTTTTCAAAGATATCTTTGTTACAGAAAATACGTACAACTGATGTCGCTGTAGGATATCCCGGAACTTCTTTTTCTGTTATATACATTCTTTCTTTAATATATTCCGGAAGAAGATCCCCCCATTTTTCACCGGCATCATATTTACTTTCTTCCTCATACAAATCAAGAAAATTATATAAATATCCTTTCTGATAATCTGTTGTCATGTTGTAAATAATATCCGTATATACATCCGGTCCATTATCTGCTGAAAACTGTGTTGTAAGCCATGTACGATAATCTGCACTTGGAAGAGACTCAAATTGAATATTAACCCCTGTTTTCTCAGTATAATCTGACAAAACCTCATTGATCACCTTGTTTGCTTTCTCATCCGTACCAAGATCCTGCGCAAATACCAATGTCATTTCTTCCTCTCCTTTGGCATTTTTACCTGTCTCTTTCTGCACTTCTGTACTGTTGCCACATCCCACCAACAGACTTCCTGACAATACAGCTGTCATTCCTAAAGCAATTGTTCTTTTTAAATACTCTTTTTTCATATCGTTCTTCCTTTCTTAAATTTATCTCATTTATAATATGCTCATCCTTTTACTGCACCTTGTGTCAAACCTGCCACAAAAGATTTACTTGCACAACAGAACATAATAATCAGTGGAAGAGAAGCAAGTACATATCCAGCAAAAAGAACACCATTTCCTTCTACAGCTGTTCTTATTAACTTTGTCAATGCCACTGTAATCTGCTCCGTTTCTTTTCCCGTTGTGGAAACCAACGGCCACAAATAATTATTCCATGCATTTAACCCTGTCATAATAACGACCGTTGCCATTGTTGGCTTTGTCAAGGGAACAACTACCTTGAATAAAATCTGTAAATCATTTGCTCCTTCCATTTCTGCTGCTTCAAACATACTCTTTGGCAGTGAATTCATAGAAGTTCCCAATAAAAATGTAGCGGTTGCCGAAAGAGCTGCTGCCGGAGGAAAGATCAATCCCGCAAATGTATTATACATCCCCAGATTCTTAATTTGAATAAACTGCGGTATTAATAACACAAATCCCGGAATCATCAGCATAGCCATAATCATCATATAACACAAAGTTGATCCTTTAAATTCAAATCTTGCAAAAGCATACGCTGCCAGGGTCGAAACTATAAGCACAATAACCACAACACATATTGTAACAATTATGGAATTCAACATAGGGCGGCACACCTGTCCAACCGCCTTACTATAATTAGATAAATGGATAGATCTACCGATTGCAAATGGATTTTCAACAATATCTTTTCCCCATTTTATTGAATTGATTAATAATAAATAAAACGGAATAAGCGTTAAAAATAGAAGCAATCCTAAAAGTACTCTACCCAATATGGTAATACTTTTTTTCACGTCTATCCCTCCTATTCTAATACCTCAGACTCTTTTACAAACTTTTTCATAATAAATGTCAAAACCAGTATGATCAAAAATAATATTACACCTAAAGCAGAACAATATCCCATTCTTCCATATGTAAATCCCTGCTCATACATATATACTGCCGGCACCATTGTGGAGGTTCCAGGTCCGCCTTTTGTTAAAATATAAATAGATTCAAAAACCTGTAACGAACTGATTACAACCAGAGTAGCCATCAACTTTAACTGACTGGAAATCATTGGAAGATCGATTTTTAAAAATCTTTTCCACACAGTAATTCCCTCCAGCTGTGCTGCTTCAAATAAATCTTTTGGAATACTTTGTAATGCTCCAAAATAAATTAAAAACTGCATACCTCCTAATGTGGCCATTCCAATCCATGGAAATCCTATTGCAAGTATGGATCCTAATGCTGTCTTCGTACTTCCCAACCATGGCTGTGCAAGACTTTCTAATCCAATAGAGTTTAACAGGTTATTTAATACTCCTGTATCTCCATTCAAAATCCATTGCCACAGAAGAATAATGACAACTCCAGGTACAACCATCGGAAATGTAAATGCTGTTCTGACAGCGTACTGTGCCCGATGAGATTTCACTGCATATAGCAGTTCTGCTGCTAACAGCGGTATTGTTAATGTAATGGCAACCTGTACAAACATTACAATAACTGCATGTCTAATCCCTTCCAAGAACATCTTATCTTTAAATGCTTCTATGTAATTCTGTAAACCCACAAAGACATTCATCGTAGAACCATTCCAGTTAAAAAATGACTTTTCTATAGCCATTACAAAAGGAATATATTTGAATACGATTAACAGACTTAACACAGGAAGTAAAAATAAGTAAGGTTTTAAACATTTCATTGAAAATTTCTTTTTCATATTTATCCTCCTTTCCGCTCCCTTCTTTGTAATCTTATTATATATTTTTATGCACGCATATTCCATGCACTATATTTGGATAAAGAGTTCACTATTTTTGGACATTTTGTATATTTTATATTCTTTTTAGTCTTCTTTTTGCATTTTTAATACATATGTCATCTGCACTTTTCAATTTGCTTTAGCAATATATTATAAAAAGCAGAGCTTGAATACCATTTCTGACAAAACAAGCTCTGCTTCTATTTACTTATTTTTTCAAAATTGAATAATGCCATAATCAATGCTACAATAACTCTAATAAAATATAAAGATTCCGGAGAAACTTCATAATGATATCTGAATATATAACTAATTTAAAAATTAAACAATATGGAGGCAGCTTTATTTCCTGTCCGTCCTCTTGGTCCAGTACTCATGTAACATCCGCTTATCATAAATTGTACTTTCCCGTAGCAGGAGAAGCACAGATTTCTGCCAAAGGCCGTACCTATCTTCTTAAAGAGAAGCAGTTAATGCTGATTCCAAAAGGAGTAACTCACTCTTTTTCCCTTACAGATACCTGCCACCTGGAAAAATATTGGCTTCATTTTACAGCCTTTTCTGAAGGAACAGATCTTTTCTCCCAGTTCACAAACATTACAATATGGGATTTTTCTGATTCCGATTCCTATACAAAGCTTACTGGATATTTTAACCAGCTTTTTGCACAAGAAAGTTCTAACACATTGGTACTTTCTCTTTTACAACAGGCATCACTTTTCCAAATCTGTGCCTTACTCTTTTCCCATAGCCCCGAAAAAATTCCGGTAGCATTCCAAAACATATCACTGCATTCAAAACAAGCTGTCATTTTAAAATACATGAATGACCATCTGGCAGAACCGCTTACCATAGACCAACTGGCAAAGGTTTTATATATGCACCCCACTGCATTTATTCGATATTTTAAAAATCATATGGGGATGCCTCCACTAAAATATATTAAATATCTGCGTTTAGAACGGGCAAAACTATATCTGGAAACTACCGACTACACCATCCAGGAAATCGCTATCCTTACAGGATTTACAACAACTTCTCATTTCAGTAGAGATTTTAAAGCCACCTACGGAATGTCCCCTGTACAGGCTCGAAAATCTATTTACTAGTATATACAACCATAATCTCTCCGCTTTGGTGCGCAATATTCCATATTTTGAATAAAAAAGCACAAGAATTATACTATAAATTTTTTTACAAGGAATTCTGATTTTAACTTGTACTATTTATATTCTAACACCACCTTTTACAAATTCAATCATCATTCCCTTTACTAACTTCCAGAACCTCCTGTTGTCATGGCAATGAAAAGTGTTCGTTCATCGCTCGAACCTCAATTAATAGGTGAGATTAGAAATATTACATATTTTACTCACAAAAGTGCCATTACCGCATTTTCGGATTATGACCCCGGCATAAACCAATCGCACTTATGAACCCAAAAGCGTTCATACATCTAAACGAGGCTCTGCTGAATTTCGTAAAGCCCTCTTTCAAGTCATGGATTGTTTAATTAAAACTCATCTACAAGATAATCCTATATATTTATTTATGAACCAAAAACGTTCAGAGTAAAAAGGTATTATGTTTATATGACAGAGGTGTAAACAAGTTTCTGCGCATTTATTATGGTAGAGTTAAAGAATACTTACCTCTCGATAATTTTTATTAAAAAAGGGTATATTAACAAGACCAACACACAGGTGCTGGTCTTGTTTTGCTATCACAATATATTATTTATTGTTTTAATTTTTTTTTAATTTATTGACTTTTTATTTACAGGCTATGATTTAATATATTTTATCATAGAAAAACCTTTCCATCACATATTTTTTACACCAATCCCATTTTCAAGCTGAAATCCTCTGCCTTCTCTAACACCTCACTTTCTTTTTTCTATTTTATTTAACGAATTATCGTTTCTGCAAAGAAATCACGTTTTCCAGGTTCTACAGACAGGTTTTGTTCCAATACATATTCCAGACAATGTCTTTCATCATCACTGTCCGCACCCACAAAAAACCGATATACTCCTTTTTCATTCATCCATGTATGATCTTCATTCATAAAAGCCATAATGTTTATTTTAAATGAAAATTCCACTTTTTTTTCTTCGCCCGCTTCCAAATGAACTCTCTGAAATCCAAGCAATTCTTTATAGGGCCGTACAACCGATGCAACTACATCTTTTCCATATAGCTGAACTACTTCATCCCCAGCACGAGTACCTATGTTTTTAACAGACACTCGTATTTTGATTGTTGGAATAATTTCCTCATTTTCTACCCACATATGAATATTATCGTATGCAAAAGTAGTATACCCAAGTCCGTATCCAAACGGCTTTGCCACCATTTGATCACAATCGCAATAAGCATTGGTTCCTAAATCAAATAATGTTTTATAATGGCTTGCATTGTTCTGATAATGGTATGTAGTAATTCCATTATCATACGGAACATCCTGCTGTAATCTTCCTCCCGGATTGTTCTCACCAACAATTGTCTCTGCAATCGCCTGTCCTGCATATGCACAACAAAGCCAACCTTCCAAAATTGCTTTTGCCTTGCTATACGCATAACTGCTTACTAATGGTTTTGCATCTGTATGAACAACAATAAAGTTCGGGTTGGCATCACCCACTGCTTCCAGTAATTTTTCTTGTGCTCCCGGAAGTCCTATACATGCACTATCAATACCTTCTCCGTTCGTTGCACTCGGACCGTATCCGTTCTTTCCTCCGACTGTGAGAATTACAATATCTACCTTTTTCGCAACTTCTACAGCAGCAGTAATTTCTTCTTCATTCGCATTCTGATAATGACACCCTTCCACAAACTGCACATTCGGAATTTTTTCACTCAAAGCACCGAAAATTGTCTTTGCTTCTGGATATCTCTTACGGATTAACGTTTCTGTCACTTCCGGTTTATCTCCCTGCCCAAAAAGATCAGATGCGCGTTCCATCCCTGCCATATCACCCGCACCTAACATCATTTCTTCAAATGCTAAAGATGTGTAGGTAGACCACATTTTTCTTAGATTATTTCCTGTCGGTCCAATCACTGCAACTTTAGTCATACGATTCGTTAACGGAAGAATCCCTTCATTTTTTGTAAGTGTCATAGCTTTTCTAGCAGCTTCAAGACTCTTTTCTTTATAGCTGTTATCTACAAATATAGCGCCAATTTCTTCCTCTGTTTTCGGATACGGATTTTCAAACAGTCCGAGTTTGAACTTCAGTTCTAGACTTCTCAAGCAGGAAATATCAACGTATTTTTCATCAACCAGACCTTCTTTAACTGCCTGAATAAGATTTTCATTATATGTGGTTCCGCTTGGTAATTCCACATCTAATCCCGCTTCCAAGCACTGCGCTGCTGCTTCTTTCAAGTCAGCCGCCACATGGAAATTATCAACCAGACGTTCTGCAGACCTATAATCACTGACTACTACTCCGTCAAATCCCAATTCTTTTCTCAGCAAATCTGTCAAGATTTTTTTTGATGCACAAACCGGTCGTCCTTCCCACTCTGCGTAAGAATTCATGACTGACATGATTCCGGATTTACGAATTGCTGCCTCAAACGGTTTTGCAAAATTCATTCGCATATCCTGATGACTCATTGTCGTTTTTGCCATATTAATTCCGCCTTCTGTAGAAGAATATCCAAGGAAATGTTTTGCCGTTGCAGCAATTCCTTCTTTCGGATTTTCTCCCTGAATTCCTTCCACAAAAGCACATCCCATCTCCGCTACTAATGTCGGATTGTTTCCATATGTCTCATTAATTCTTCCCCAGCGTAAATCTCTGCTCACATCAAGTACTGGTGACAGTGCCTGATGTACACCTGTCGAACGCATTTGTATACGAATTATATTCCCCATTTCTCTTACGAGTTCCGGATCGAACGTCGC
>JARIAR010000065.1 GCA_029257805.1 Blautia sp. | reverse complement strand
TTTGGAAGTAAAGAAAAATATACGGTATTAAAAAACAGATAAAAAGTAATCAAGAAAAAAGGCAGGTCAGAAAACCTTAAAATAAGGGAGGATGACCTGCTTTTTTAAATTTAATAAGATGGCAGATTTGGTTTTTATAGTGTAATCTTTTGTTTAGAACGCATTCTATATGTATTTGGAGAACAGTTGTACAACTTTTTAAATATACGATAAAAGTAACTGCTGTTGTCATACCCTATGGAGTTTATAATGGCGTCAATGGATATTGCGGTCTGGGTAAGAAGATATGCTGCCTGCTGTAATTTCCTTTTTTGCAGGAGTTCTTTGAAATTGTAACCGGTATGTTTTTTGAGGAGACGGCATATATAATATTCGGGTTGGTTTAGGTTCTTTGATATTTCATTTAAAGTACCGTTTTTATAATGCGTGTCAATATATTGCAAAACGGAAAAAACAAGATTTTGATCGAATTGATTTGGACCATTTTGATTTATCGTTTCTGCAAATAATGACAGATTCATAAATAAAAGTCCCATCGTTGTCTGATTTATTGTGTGAGTGTTTGTTTTTTTATTTATTAAAGTCCATATCATATTTTCCATTAAATTTTGAACTGGAAGTATGTTTCTTGCACGAAAATGAAGATAGTTTGTAAGAGAACTATCTTGAGAAAGTGTAGAAATTAAAAAGTCTCTAAGAATATTATTTTGTTCAATCATAGTGAATGGTCGATCAAAAAATTCAGGGAGAATTATAAAGTTTACAGCAATATCATTTTCGGATGCAGGAAGTATCTCCTGAGAGACATTTTGATTAAGAAGGAGTAGATCTCCCTCTTCTAAAGTAATATGATCAGTATCATTTATGATGTGAGTTGTAGTACCGTTACACATGTAAACCATTTCAATGTAGTTATGAGAATGTTTGGGAAAATGAACAAATCGGGTATGAGGTCTAAGTTCTATAAAATGTCCTTTTTCTAAAAGTTTTTTGCTGTCTATAACAAAATCTTTTTTTGATGTATAGAGAGCTTTGTTGATATTGTGTGCTCCATTTAAAACAGCCTGTTCTTCTGGTGTAATTTCTTTTAATCGCGCTAAAAGATCATGTTGCATATACAGACACCTCCTCCTGTTATTAATTATAACATTATCTTAAATAATAATGCAGAAAAAATGCAAATAAAGACGGTAATTTATATAAATATCGTCCTTAACTGTTAAGAAAAATAGAAATATAATTACTACAAAAAATAGAATACAAAGTACAAAAATTGAGGGGGAAATAAAATGACAAGGTATGAATCTGCAAAAGAAATATATGCTCAATATGGTGTAAACACAGACAACGCTATTGAAGTATGTAAGAACATTCCGATATCACTTCACTGTTGGCAGGGAGATGATGTAACAGGATTTGATAATGATGGCGGACTTACAGGGGGAATTCAGACGACAGGAGATTATCCTGGAAGAGCCGGAACACCAGAAGAATTATTGCAGGATATGGATAAAGCGATGAGTCTTATGCCTGGAACAAAAAAAATAAATGTGCATGCATGTTATGCCATTTTTGGAGATGGTGAATTTGTGGACAGAGACAAAATTGAACCAAAACATTTTAAAAAATGGGTTGATTTTGCAAAAGAGAGAGGAATGGGCCTTGATTTTAATCCTACATTTTTTTCGCATCCTAAAGTTAAAGATGGACTTACATTATCAAGTCCAGATGAAGCAACTAGAAGGTTTTGGGTTGAACATGGTAAAGCATGTATAAGAATTGCAAATTATTTTGCAAAAGAGACAGGTATTCCATGTATTATAAATATTTGGACAGGAGATGGATTCAAAGATGTACCGGCAGACAGAATGGGGCCAAGACTTCGGTATAAACAATCAATTGATGAGATCCTTTCCGAGCCATATGATTTTAATAAAGTTAAGCCATGTGTGGAGTCAAAAGTATTTGGTATAGGAGTAGAGTCATATACATGTGGTTCATCTGAATTTACGTTGAGTTATGCTGCGACTAATAAAGATAAATGTATCCCTTTAATGGACAATGGGCATTATCATCCAACAGAAGTTGTGTCAGATAAGATCCCTGCAATTCTTTGCTTTTTTAATGATATGGCACTTCATGTAACAAGGGGGGTGCGTTGGGATTCAGATCATGTGGTTATATTAGATGATGAAACGAAAGAAATTGCAAAGGAAATTGTACGTTGCAATGCGCTTGACAGAGTACATATTGCTTTAGATTATTTTGATGCTTCCATTAACAGAGTTTCCGCCTGGGTAACAGGATTTAGAAGTGTGCAGAAGGCTTTATTGAATGCACTTGTTACTCCAAATGATATACTTACAGAACTTCAGGATACATGTCAGTTTTCAAGAAAAATGGTTGTTATGGAGGATTGTAAAATGCTTCCGTTAGGGGATGTATGGGAAGAATACTGCAGACAGTGTAATGTTCCTGCAAATGGGTATTATGATGATATTGAAGAATATGAAAAAGAAGTGTTATTAAAGAGAAAATTTAGGCGGTTATAGACAGCCTTGCTTGACATGTAAAAAAACTGCATTATAATACAAACAAGGATAGAATCCTCAAAAGAAGGCTTACTATAATGAATGTCGTTGGAGGAAGTGTATGAAAGCAGTTGTTGCAATTGATTCAATGAAAGGAAGTTTATCTTCCCTAGAGGCTGGAAAGGCAGCAGAAGAAGGTATAAAACGTGTATATAAAGATGCCGAAGTATTTGTAAA
>JARIAR010000050.1 GCA_029257805.1 Blautia sp. | reverse complement strand
CTAATGATGACCCGCCACCAGATCCTAAACAATAATAAATAGCATCCTGCACATTTTTTTCTTCTATAATATAACCAATTTCAACTTCTTTTTCTTCATCCGGTTCTAAGATACAATGAAATCTATGCTCTACACTCATTCCGCTCTGTTCCGGATAAATATATCTCGCTTCCGCCGCTGTTTCAGTTACAATATTTTCAGAATCTATATTCGTAATCAAATTATTAAGCAAGATTTCTGGTTTTTCATTTCCAGAATTTTTAACTTTAAAGATAATCCAAATATACTGCTCCTTCCCCAATAAGTTCCCTTGTTCATCAATCTGTTCATTCCAGAAATTTATTCGACTTTTTTCATGATTGCCAATATTCTTGCTGATTTCTACATTTTCAATTTTATATTTTACGTTTTCATACTCTATTTCAACAAAAGTTTCTTGTTTATTTTCTTCATATACAAATTTTATTTCATCTTCATACGTTTCAGCAGTTACATTATTACCCTCCTGGAAGATATCAGTTGCTTCTGAATATTTGATAACTTCTCTATTATCATCTTTTATAGTATTTACAGAATCGGTGCACCCGGTTAAGGAGATCATCAGCAATGCCACCATTAAAAGATTCATTCGTTTCATAAAATTCCCTCCTATATACTCAATCGGGGGAGACGGATAAATAAATATCCTGACTCCATACACCTTTCGCAGTAAACCCATAAGAGTAATTCGGAGATGCACCAAAATGGTATGTATATCCTCTTGAACAATCCGTCCCTGCAGAACCAGATGAATTAGTACCGATTGCATGAGCAGTATAGCTTGCTCCGCTTTTCGAAACTGAATTGCACTTCATATAAAGTTTACTCTTATCCAGTTTAGCCCTTGCACTCGTATACTGCATACTATTTCCATATGTAAATGAAAAACTTGTGTCTGTATAATTGTTTGCAAGTACAGGAACTGCACCGCCAATAGTTCCTAAAGAAATAATTGCCGCTAATAACATAGCTGATAATTTTTTCATTCTTTCCCTCCTATTGATAGTTTATGAAATCAATGATAATTCTCATTATCTTTATTTTTGCCATGATTTCAACCCCTTTTGCACCAAAGGACATTTACCGTTTGTTTTTGGTCGATTTACACATTTTCTTTATGATACAAGGTACTTGTAAGCCTGTTGTCATTAATATTCCAACAGAAAAACAGATTGTATAGACGTACTTTCCTATTCTCGTCAGTATCAAGTCTTCTATTTTCACTGTCTATTGGACTAACTGCAATCAGGTTCACAGATGCAATAACTGTAGCTATTGCCAGCTTCCAATTGCATTGCATATGCATTGATAACATTATGCACAAAAACAGTAGAAAACCAGACCCCATAATACAAATGTGCAATTTTTTTGCATGATAACCACGGCTAAATTTTCTCAGAACCATAAACGGAAAAAATAAGAGCAACTTCGTGTTTTACACTTCCCAAGCCAAATCCAATACCTCCTGCAAGGATAAGCGGTGATAGCAATAGAAAAAAGCTATATAATGCATACTTATAAAGTTCCTTATCCGCCTCTTTTATAGCATTACATCGGATCATCCAATTTACTACTGTATCTATACATTTTTCCATTACTTGTTTCTCATGTAGTTCATTAATTCTTTCAGTGCCTTAGACTGATACATAATAAGACAAGAAGCTGTGTTAGCTTCTGTCCGTAGCACAACATCTAATGCTACTTTCATCCTTTTGCAACCGATTTAGTTACCTCTTTCTTCATAATGACATCTCTCCTTCCCACTAAAATTTGTCATTGATTTTCACATAAGCAATCATATACCACTTTAATCAAATAAACGCCCCCTTTGGAATGAACGGAATGATTCTTTACAATATTGGAATGATTTCCCTCTTTTCTACGAAAAATAATATGTGACACAGAATTATTTATATATAAGATTCAGTTCATTCAATGTGTTGCAGAATAGTTCTTTATTACATTCTTCTTTTTATTTAGTTTTATTGATAAATTTCTACTAAAAGAAGGTGGAATAAATAGAATTTCAATATGAAGGTATGGGAAACCGCATCAAAATACGCAGAAAAGAATTACGAATAAAACTGGCTGAACTTGCTGAAAGATTAAATATATCTATCCAATAACCATATGTCACCAATCAAAAACGGAAGGCAAAAACCAAGTCTGGATATTTTCATCTGGATTTGTGATCTACTTAATGTTACACCAGACTACCTTCTGCTCGGCAGCATGCATGCTTATAATATTCCACAGGATATTATTGTTAAACTACGGTTTTGCAATCAATGAACTTGCCGAAGACTTTATCAAACTGCTTGTAAAACGAAATAACAAAACAAAAACACATAATGAACCAAAATTGTAATTAAAATGTCTTTTCATACGCATTTTTTGCATTTGGAAATTCTATATGATAAGATGTATGTAAATATACATTCATTAGAAAACCAGGTGCAAAAATGCGTATTTTAATTTGTGATGATGATACTCTGATAATTGAACACTTACAGAAATATATTGAATCCTACTTTGAGTCAAATCATTTAAAATGTCCCGAGTTAGTTTCCTTTACCAGTGGCGAATCTTTATTGGCTGATAAAAGCGAAAAAGATATTGTTTTTCTGGATATTGAAATGCCCGGTATGAATGGAATTTATGTAGGAAATGAATTAAAAAAAGCAAACAAAAATGTCATTATTTTTGTGGTGACCTCATATTCCGAATATTTGGATGAAGCAATGCGTTTTCATGTATTCCGCTATCTTTCCAAACCTTTGGACAAGCAGCGTTTTTTCCGAAATATGAAAGACGCCTTAGCATATTACAATTCCATTACTACCAAAATTCCTGTTGAAACTAAGCAGGGAGTATATTCATTTCCTGCTTCACAGATTATTGCAATAGAAGCACAGGGACGAAAAGTAATTGTACATACTACCCGGCAGGAGTTTGATTCTATTCATAATATGGCTTATTGGCTGGAACAACTCCCCAAAAACAGTTTTTTCCAGACACACAGGAGTTTTATTGTTAATTTCGAACATATTGTGGACTTTGATCATTCCGCCATACATTTATCGAATCAACAGATCACAGCTTATCTGACACGTAGAAAATACAGTTCCTTTAAAAATGCTTATCTACTATATCTGGAAAGTATGAGGTAAAAATAAATGGAACATATCGTTTTACTTCTTTTTAGTTTTTTTACAGAAGCAGTTATACTATGGCAATACGCATCCAACCTTTTTACATCTTCTTATGGCAGTAAAATAAGGCTGGCATTATTGAGTGCTCTTTATACAATATTGTTTCTTCTTTCCCTGCTCGAACAAACAGGACTAAATGTCGTCAGCTTTTTTGTGTTTAACACTGTTTTTCTTTATATGTTGTTTAAACTCAAGTTGTTATTGGCACTCTTTCATTCGGCTATAGTTACAGCAATTATGGGTATATCTGAAATTGCAGTTTTGGGGATTATATCAAGATTTTTTCCTCATTTTCTCTTAGAAACAGATGCCGGACTTGTTTTTTATACGGTTTTTAGCAAGATTTTCTTTTTTGCAGTCATCTATTTATTAATTCATCTGTTCAAAGGAAAAAAATTAAATCAAGAACAATACGATCACTCCGAACTTCTTTTAATGTTAATTCCGGTTTCGTCTATTTTTATAATTTTTACTTTTGCCGCAATAGGTGAAACCTCAGCCTTTGCACAGCCTGTTGATTTTATGGTAACAATCTGTGCTGTTTTTCTGCTGATGGTCAATCTACTCGTATTTGGAATTAACCAATATAATCAGAAAAAATCACAAGAATATACCGATATGCAATTACTTCTCCAGAAAGAATCGGATTCCGTTGAATACTATGAAATGATGCTTTCACAAAATGAGAACCAGAGCATTCTGATTCACGATATAAAAAAACATCTACAATCTATCAGATTACTCAATGAAAAAAATAATTCTGATAAAATAAATGCTTATATACAACAGCTTATGGAATCTTCTGACCTAAAAGAAACCTCAAAAATCTGCGATAATGAAATGCTGAATGCAATTCTCTGCCGCTATCAGCGGCAATGCAACGAGAAACACATTGTTTTTCATACTGATATCAGAAGCGGCACCATTCAAAACATTTATCACCATGATTTAACATCGTTATTCTGCAACTTATTGGATAATGCAGTGGAATCAGCAGATAATATCCCCGATTCTTTCATTGAACTTACAGTACAAAAAAAAGAAAATTCACCTTTTATCGTTATCATACTCATAAATTCCTGTAGAAGTACCCCTGTGTACGATCTGGATGGACTTCCTGTATCTCATAAAGCAAACAATGGCAGACATGGCTTCGGAATTAAGAGTATTAAAAAAGTCGTGAAACAATATCACGGGAATTTGCAAATGTATTATGATAATGATTCCGGTACTTTCCATACAATCATAACTTTGAAACAGTAATCAACTACAACTTTCAAAATCGTAAAAAGAAAAGCTTAAATTCAGTATCATTTTCACGGAAAATGGCATCCTTGATTGCCTGCTGTACCAACGGACTATCCCGAAATTCCGGCACATGGTTAATCATATCCATCGCCTTACCTCCCACCAGATCAAACTCACTGTCCATATAATGCTCAGTTCCTTCTGTATGTAACGTAAATCCAATGCCTTTTACAGCACTCATTCTTTCTGACGGAATCGCTTCATACAAACGTACCGCTTCCTCAAAGATAAGGTTTTCATGGTATTCCCTAAGACTCGGAAATTCCATACATTCCGCCACATAAAATGTCAATGTCTGCGCCGGATGTTCCATAACCACCCCTGCTTTCTGCTGATTGGACATTACTTCCCAAAGACTTTTCACTTTTTCTTCCAGATATTGATTTGCTTTGGCCAAGTATTTCTTGTTGTGATAAACTATAGTTGTAACACCTTGTTCAAATACTATAGTATAATATAATTCAAATTAAGTAGGATATCATTATGTTAGTACATTACAGCGAATACTTTAAAAAGAGAGAAAGCCTATATAACTGGCAATAAATCAACTATTCAGATTACTTTTGATTATAATATTACCAAAAGTACTGGTATCCGATAGGTTAACCAACACAAGTTGTAAAAACAAGAACAACCAGCCCGAAAAAATTTACGGACTGGCTGTATCAGCAGAGTAATGTAATTGTGAAGTGAACCGAGATATGAAACGCTTTCTGTGATCAATCTCGTATTATTTCAATAACAGATTGTTTCTTCCATGAATGAATAAGCAATATTGTCATCAAGCTTTCAAGCATACACATAGCAACAACAAAAAGAGTAAAAGCAACGACCGGAAATACAAATCCCGTAGACATACCTGCATTTTTCAGAAATATACCGATTGCACATCCGCCGGGGATTCCAATAACAGCAGTTATAAGCAGTGCAATCAAAGTAGTTAAAAGACCTTCTATCATAAATGCTTGCTCCAACTGCTTATTTGTCATACCAATAGATTTTAGTGTGCCTATTTCCTGTTTCTGTGATAAAAGATTTGTCACAGTAAGATTGATCTGATTGATAATCGCAAATATCCACAAGATAATTGCAATCACATAAGCTAATATAAAACCTGCACGATTATCTGATTGGTGTTCTACAATAAAATCTTGAGTGGTTTGTAAGCGAACATCCCTATTATTAGAAATGAATAATTCGAGTTCCCGCTCAATCATTTCCTGATATTCAGCTTCAGCTTGTATTTCGATTGCGTATGTACAGTCATAACCAGCAAGTTCTTTGAGCATATTTTCCGGCATTCTGAAAATATAGCTGCCCATTCCATCATTACTGGAAGTGATTGCACCAATTTTAAATGCTTTTGTTATTGTTTTACCACTGTGATTTTTGAAATTAAAAGTCACAGTATCCCCAATTTGAGGTTTCCAATGGTAAACATCATAAATACGTTCAGGGTCACTTACAACCAATTCTGTATCATCCGTAATCGTTCCAGACAAAATAGCTGCATTTAGCGATGCCAAATCCTTTTCCGTATAGCCGAGCAGCAAGGTACTATCTGAAATATCTTTGTCTGTTGAGAAATCAACTGGTACAGTAGCATAAGTAAATATATTGCTAACTCCCTCTATATCTCCAATACGCTTTACATAATCAGAAAAATATTCTTTCTGCAAGATAGCATCCAGATTTTCGCTTTCATTTTCTAAATCAATGCTGATTTTGAAATCTCCGTACTTCATATCCCAATAACGAGCCATACTCTTGGCATTAAAAGAACTCTGATAACTTGCTGCAAGGAAAAATATAACTCCGCACAGTCCCAATGATAAAATAGTCAATAGAGATTTTTTTCTGTTTCTGGAAAAGCTGATTTTCGCTAAATATACTGGCGTAATACGATGTCTTTTGTGAGTGCGGTAATTTACAATTCCCACTTGATTTTTCAGGGCGGAAATTGGAGAAGTATTCGCTGCAATTTTTGCTGGTTTACGAACACTAATATAAACAAGCAGGATTCCAAAAAAGCATGCACCACATAGAGAAACAATAAATGCAAATACTGACCAGTCTTTTGATTGCAGACAATAGCTGAGGATTGTTCCCACGATACTACCGATTAAAATTCCCGGAACAGCAAGCATATACCCCTGTTTAAGAACTATTTTATAAATTTGCTTTTTGCTTGCCCCTATTGTCCGAAGCTGTCCGAACTCAGCAACTTTTTCTCCAACCGAAATATAGAAAATGCTGTAAATCACAAGAGCAGCAGCTAAAAACAAAATGGCAGCAACTGCACCATATACCGCATAATTGCTGAGGGAAAAAGTTGTATTTACATAATCATAGTAACTGCTGACTGTCCAATTATTCAATCCAGTCTCCTCTGAAATCTGAGATAATATTTCTGTCGCTTCATCTTTTATAAGAGTATCTGCATTTTCAAGCCAAACATATCCATTAAGCAAATCATTTCCATGCAATTCCCGGCATTTTTCAAGTGAAACAAAAACAGGATAAGCGGTAGAAATTTTATCATGGTAAATACCAACAATCGTATAATTCTTCAAAGTGCCATCCAGATTCAACTGAACTACGGCATTGATTTCCGGAAACTTATTTTCACTGGCAAAAAAGGCATCTGTAACAGCAATTTCATTTGCTTTCTCTGGATATTTTCCGTCAAAGGCAGGAATCAAATTAAACATGTCATCATCATAATAAATCAAAGACAGTTCTTTAGAATTTTCTTTCACTGTTTTGATATTATAGGAAAGTCCTACACTTTTTACTTCTTCGTTTGCTAATAGCTTTTCTTTACCGTCCTGCGTAATATCAAAGAAAATCCCTTGATGTAATCCTTCAATTTCTTTCTGATTCTGACAAATGATATTTTGCACCGTTAACAGTGACATCATTATCATAGCAACAGCTACAATAATTGCCGAAAGACAAAATAAATTTTTCTTCTTATCAAAACGCACACTTTTTCGTGCTAATTTTTTAATCACTGCACTGGTATCATTTTCAAAAGGATAATTCATAATTCCCCCCCTCCTTTAGTCTAAAATTTTACCATCTTCAATCCGCACAATTCGGTCTGCAAGTTGGGCAATCTCGTTGTTGTGAGTAATCATTACAATAGTCTGATTAAATTCTCCGCTGGTACGCTTCAAAAGTCCTAACACATCTGCACTGGTCTTGCTGTCAAGATTTCCGGTGGGTTCATCAGCAAGGATAATTGCAGGCTTTGTAATTAAAGCTCGTGCAATCGCTACACGCTGCTGTTGTCCCCCTGAAAGATTGTTCGGCATATTTTCCAGTTTATCTTCTAAAGCCAACATATACACAACCTCATCCATAAATTTCTGATCTACGGTATCTCCATCCAGTTCCACCGGCAGGACAATGTTTTCATATACATTTAAAATCGGAACCAGATTATAATTTTGGAAGATAAATCCAATGTTGCGACGGCGGAAAATTGTCAATTCATCATCATTCTTTTTTGCAAGTTCTTCCCCCCGTACAATCACACTTCCAGAAGTGGGAGCATCAAGTCCTCCCATCATGTGAAGCAATGTAGACTTACCGCTGCCGGAAGTCCCAACTACAGCAACAAATTCTCCCTGTTCCACAGTAAAATTTATACCATTAAGGGCACGAGTAATATTGGGTTCTGTGCCGTAATACTTCTTTAAGTCGATTGCTTGTAAAATGCTCATATTCAAATGCTCCTTTCAAGGCTTTCTATCTATTGATAAAGCTATTATAAACCACAAATGTTACACAAATATCCGAGATAGAAAAAAATTCATCGAATATCAGGGTGAAATGTTACAACGCTCGGACATTTCAAAAAAATGGTTATATCTTATCTTACAGGAAGCATAATAGAAAATTCAGAGCCTTGCCCCAGCTCTGAAACGACTTTGATATAGCCCCCTTGCCTTGTTACAATCTCACGAGCCAAATACAAACCTATTCCCACCCCCTGTTGATCATGTACTTCTTCTTCCCGATAGAAGCGCCGGAAGATGGCAGCCTGATTGCTTTCTGAAATTCCCTTGCCGGTGTCGGTCACTTTGATCTCTACGTACATTTCCCACTGAACCACTGATACAGAGATCTTTCCACCTGACGGGGTGTATTTTACTGCATTGTCCAGCAGATTGAAAATGGCTTCGCTTGTCCACTTGCTGTCATGGAAGAGTATCAAATTTTCCGGACAATCCACGAATACTGCAATTTCTTTTTTCTCTGCGGCATATACAATACTACTCATGGCTTGTGCAAGCGTATGGAATAAGCTACTGTCTTTCTTTTCTAATCGTATTGCTCCGGTTTCCAACCGGGACGTTTTAACCAGTGCTTGGAACAGAAAATCCAGTTTTTCAGTCTGACTGCGTATGCCTTGTAAAAAGTCCATCCGTTCTTCTCCTGAAACAGACTTTGTTAAAAGTGTGTCCGTTACCATTTGCAAATTGCTGACAGGCGTTTTGACTTGATGCGAAATATCAGAAATCAACCTTTGAAGCTCCTGTCGTTCTAAGTCTACCTTCTGCTGGTTTTCCTGCATAATCTCATACAACCGAATTAAGCGGTGGTTGATACGGGCAAAAAGAGTTTCACTATCATTTGACTTTTGTAATTCCTCGTTTCCATCAATCATGTTATCCAGCGTCTTACACAAATGAGAAGTAAAATGAGAAAGACGTTTTCCAAAACTCAGCACCAATAGCCAAATCCAGAAAAATGCACAGAGTGTCAATGTTCCACCCACTATGAAAATCCGTATATCTTGCATTATACCGCTGATAACACCAGCAATTGACAGCATAGAGAAAACCATGCCCCCACTAACCAGTCTACAAATTTTCTTAGCAGAAAGGTTATTCGGATTCATTTCTTTTCGCCTCCTGTCCATTGATACCCCATGCCATAAACCGTTTTGATATATGTGTTGCCATCCGTTTCAATTTTACTGCGAATACGACTGATAGAAGTAGTAAGGGTATGTTCATCTACAAATTTTTCATCAACATCCCACAGTTTTTCCAAAAGTTGTTTGCGGGTAAGTACCTGCTTCGGATTTTTAAGAAATAGGTTCAGCATTTTATATTCCATCGCAGAAAGTGCTAATGGTTTCCCGTTCAAACTTGCAAATTGTTCCGAAAAATCCAGAAACAAGCTACCATCTTCATAAATATCCTTAGATAGGTTGTGATGTTCCAACATAGCAAACATAGCTTTAATTTTTCGCTGCAAAGCACTAATTGAAAAAGGTTTCGTGATATAATCCACTGCACCAACTTCATATCCCCGTATCTGATCACTTTCCTGATCGTTGGCAGTTAGAAATATAACTACCGTATCAGGATGCTCTGGCTTGATAAGATGGCACAGGTCATAACCATTTCCGTCTGGTAAATTTATATCCAGCAATACCAAATCAAAAATGTTTGTTTTTAATGCTTCAGCGGCTGTTCTTGCATTCAGAACAGAAGTTATTGTGTAACCGTCCAATTTCAAATTATAAGTAAGCGTTTTATTCAAAAGATTATCATCCTCGACAATTAAAATCTGCTTCATATTGTCACTTCCTTCTCTTTTTGTAGATAGTATAACATGCAAATGTCCGAGAATTGTTACAAGGACAAATATATTTTTCATTTTACAGTTTTTTTGCTTTCTATTCTAAATGGATTGA
>JARIAR010000008.1 GCA_029257805.1 Blautia sp. | reverse complement strand
TAACAGCACAACCTACTTATAAAGTATTTGCTGTTATATCCAAACATTATACAGAAGATAGATATTCCTATCTTGCAAAAGTGGATAAGGGTTTTGATCTGAAAGAATATTATTTTTCAGAAATAATAGAAAATATGATTGATCGAGAAAATTTATAATAGAACATAGGGAATAGGTACTCATAACCCCATGAGACTGTTTTTCATAACACTTATTCCAAAATCAATACGGGAAAAGCAAGAATTACAGCGAAGAGCCATTGTTAAAGGATAGGGGAGAAAAATCCCCCAAATGGAGCGGTTTAATCCCCCAAAACAGAAAAAGAGGGGTGAGAAAAGTGGAAGAAAACTGGTTTTGGTGTCCCCAGATATATAGTTGGGGGAATTGGAACAAATGAGTAGTGACGAGAAGTGAAAATTACTGTATTTACTACATATTTAACAAGATATGAGGGTGAAATGTCACAGATCAGGCTGGAATGTAATTCAGAAGTTGCAAAACAGATGGGCAACTAATATCTTTTCAAACTGAATCGAAAAACAGCTTATAAACCCTTGAAAACCCAGTGTTTTCAAGGGTTTTTTGTGTTTCTGGCACTTCGTGTATTAAGCAAAAAAGAGGTAAGGCAGCAGGATTCGATGATGATGTTTCAATTCCTTTTAATTAGTGACATATAAGCCAATCTGCATATTTGAAAAATGTGTACGATTGAGGGAATGGGAACGAAATTCCTAGCAATTTTGCTCATAATATTGAAAAATTGCTGCTTATATACTATTTGACAATAATTTTGATAAAAAATATACTATAAATATTGAAAGGAAGTTTTGGGAGAATGTTTAAAAGGAGATGACTTGCATGAGTAACGACGAGAGAGTATTATACTCTCCGGAGGGAAAAATAATGAGAGCTATAATTTGTGATGATGAAAAAAGTACATGTTCCGAATTGGAAGAGATTATTTTGAAATATGCGAAAGAGAAGAATGTTTCACTTGTAACAGAAGTTTTTTATTCAGGTGATACATTGCTGAATTATTTGCAAAGAGAGAAAATAAATATTCTTTTTCTGGATATAGAGTTGCCAGGCAAAGATGGAGTTATGGTTGGCAAATATATAAGAGAGGTTCTTGAAGAAGAGAATATATTTTTGGTATATATATCTTCAAAAGAAAATTATGCATTACAGCTTTTTCAAAATCGGCCGTTTGATTTCCTGGTAAAGCCAATAGAACAGGCAAAGATATATCATGTTTTAGATAATATTTATCGTATATCGGGAAAAAATAGTATGGGGTTTGAGTTCCAAGCTCAAAATAGTACATATCGCATTTCGTATAAAGATATTTTGTATTTTCAAAGTACTGGAAGAAAAATTAATATTGTAATGAAAAAAGAAATCAGAACATTTTATGGGAAATTGAATGAAATTGAAGAAAGGCTTCCAGAAAATATTTTTTTGAGAATACATAAATCGTATTTAGTGAATAAAAATCATGTAAAGGAATTTACATATGAGTGGGTAAAAATGTTAAATGGAGATGTACTAAATATAAGTAAAATTAATCGTGCAGATGTGCGAAGAAAGATTTTGGAGAGTGCTGCAAATGAGTTTAAAAATGTTTAATACTATTATAGCGTTACTGGCAAATGCGTTGCGCTTTTATGCATTGAAGTATTTTGTCAATATTTTTGTACGAAAAGAAGAGTGTAAATGGAAATATGTTTCTGTTTTATACATCATAGGCTGGGCATGCACAGGCATGATAAGTTTACGCTTTTCCTCTCCGGCGCTGAATATCATATCGAATGTGGCAAGTCTTTTTTTGATATTTTTACCATACCATATAAAAAATACAAAAAAATGTCTGGCAGTATTCATAATATATGTTATCAATGCTCTGGTTGACAGTGTTGTTATTCTATCTTTAACAAAATACAGTGTAGGACAACCAGTAAATCAGGTGTATGAAGGTATAACGAGTTTGATTTTGTTATTTATCGCAATCGTAATATACAGGACAACAGAAGTTGAAAAAGAAATTACATTACCGGCATTAAATATGGCTGCACTTTTAATGGTGCCTGTTGTCAGTATTGCATACATATACTATCTGATTATTGTAGTGCATGAAGTAAAAGGAATTGTTATTTTTGCAGCGATGGTGCTTCTTTTCATTAATATTCTTATTTTTTATCTGTATCATTCATTACTTAAATTTTATTCTGCCCGTATGAATGAGCAGGTATTTAAACAGATGTTAGAAGTTTATTCTTATCAATTAGATATAGCCAGAGAATCGGAAGAGAGGGTAAAAGCATTAAGACATGATATAAAACATCATATTATTGAGTTGTCTGCAATGGCTAAAAAAAATAATAATGATGATATGGTAAAATATTTGAATAATATGAAAGAATTTATGCTGAATCCAAAGGAATATTCAACTACGGGTAATCGGGAAATAGACGGAGTATTGAATTATATGTTGCAGAAGGCAAACGAAATTCTTAACCAAGTAAATGTTCAAATAAATATTCCAGAAGACCTATGCTTAAATAATTTTGATATATGCGTGATCTTAGGGAATCTGGTAGACAATGCAGTAAGAGAGGCCAGTAAATCGGAGGAAAAGTCACTAACTATAAAAATGCAAATAAAACAAGAAGTGTTATTAATTTTTATAGAAAACAGCTATTCAGGAAAAATCCTTGAAAAGAGAAATGGACTGCAGACAACTCAGACAGAACTGGCAATACATGGTATTGGATTAGAAAATGTAAAAAAAGTGGTTATTGCCAATGGAGGAGAAATAAAAATAGATTATACATCCAATAGATTCTGCGTTCAGGTTCTTTTATATATGTCGCGGATTAAAAATTAAGAGACTCGTTAGGGTCTCTTTTTTACTGTTAAAAGTAAAGTCTAATTTTGACAAAATCGTGGGCGAATTTTGACAATCGTATAAATAATCAATAATTATATGCTACAATTCAATCACTTCAAAGGGAGGGTAAGCCAATGGATAAGAGAACTTCTACAAATGGGAACAAGGTATTGGGGTACATAGCAAAGAGGATAGCCGTAAGAGATGCCAATACAACCTGTCCTTTCTTAGGATACCAGCCTAAACTCCCAACAGCCGTAAAAGAATTAAAAATGAAAGGAGATTCCAATTATGTTGAACAAAAAGATTAAAAGAACATTGTGTGGTTTAGTTGCTTCTTTATGTTTGGTAGGCAGTACAGTTCCGGTATTTGCACAAACAGTTGATTTTAATGTAACTGTACCAGGAGATATACTTTCTATGAGAGCTGAAAAAGCTGATTCTGAGCAGCGGTTTTATGTAACAGGAACTTCGTTTAATAGGACGGGAACATTGAATTGCAGGTCTATTAATCGAAATAATAGTACAATCCAGTCAAACATAGCATCAATTTCTCCGAGTCACTTGTCAAGTAGTGCATCATATCGCAGCTATGCACGATCAGGACAGTATTATTATATGACAACATCTGCCAGTGTATCAAATCTTCATGTGATTGGACGGTATACACCGTAATATTCATGAACAAAATTTAAATAAGAGTTAAGCTAAGGGATACACATACTGTATCCCTTAGCTAAATTTTAGGAGATAAAAATATGATGAAAAAAATAAGAGGGTTCAGTCTGATATTATGTGCATGTTCGGTTTTGGCTGGATGTAACAAGAGCGCTGCAGAAGTCAGGGAAAAGTCAGGGGAAGAAATAGTTTCAATGGAAGAAGCAGAATATAGTTTTCCGGAAAAGTATGAAAAAATCTCCGATTCAGGGAAGGTAAAATTTAATTGTAAGTTGGAAGTGCCGGAAAACATAAAAGGACAAGCTATAAGCACAATTGATGTAAAGGGACTATATAGCTGTGACAGAGAAAAAGCATGGTCTATATTTGGTGAAGGAAAGGAAATAATTGAAAAACCAGAAACACCAGTAGCTGAAGGGCGCGCGCCGGACGATTATTATCTATTTGCGGATGACGAAACTCTTGGTATAAGTGAAGGGATTGATTACGGAAGTAGCAACTCCAAATATTATTCATACATTGGTGTGCAAGCTCCAGATAAACAGGATGTGTTTGAAGAAGCAGAGGTTTCCTTTAAAAGCGGTGAAGAATGTATTACAGAATTAAAAAAAATAATAGACGAATTGGGGTACCATCCAGAAGACTTTATATTTGCTTGTTATCCTTTGAATTTTCAAGTAATGAAAAATCTGGAAGAACAATATCTACAGGAAGATTATTTAACAGAAGAAAAAAGAAAGGAAAGCTGGAGTCAGGAAGATGATGCGTATTTTATTTATGCATATCAAAAATATGAAAGTATTCCTATTTTTCATGAAATGATGAGTATTGCCAGAAGTATGGCATACGATACTCCGGATAATGCACCGATTCGGGCAATATATTCTACCCGGGGAATAGAACAGATGAATATTAGCGGTGTTTATGCCTTTGGAAATGGAGAAACGCAGGTTTCGCTGAAGCCTTTCGAGGATATTGCTGCTGTGGTTGAGGAAAAATTTGAGAATATTTTGAACGATGCTAAATATGAAGTGACAAGAGCAAAATTTTATGAGAGGGTATATTTGGATGAGGGACAAAAATATAAGGCAGATCCTATCTGGTATTTTGAAGTAGTCGAAAATAATACAAGTAAATCTGTAACATTAATTAATGCGGAAACAGGAAAAGAAATATTCTTGCAATAAAAATTAGCGAAAGGGATGTTTTATGAATAAATCCACAATTCCGTATTCAATTGTAGAAGAACGAAGAAGGCTTAATAAATGTATAGAGAATGCCCCGAATGAGTGTGAG
>JARIAR010000004.1 GCA_029257805.1 Blautia sp. | reverse complement strand
GTTTATGATTTTGTACATTGTAGAACGGTCAATGTTACAATATTTAATAAGAGAATAAACTTTAATATTTTTTTCGTGAATAAATTGGCGTAGTATATTTGAAAATTCAGACATGATACGTTACCTTCCTCCACATTTCATCGTTTTTGTGGTTTTCTTTTATTTTATCATATCTTTATCTTAAAAACAGTATTCATAATAATTTTTATTAAAATAAAAATAAATTTGCCCACAAGACAAGCCACTTATTGTTTTGAAAAAAAGGAAAGAGGATAATATAAATATAATACTGGGAATGGAGAGAAATAAAAAATGAAATGCACTGTATGTGGAAAAGAATTAGAAGATCAGGCATCTTTTTGTATTTATTGTGGTACAGAAGTATCTAAAACTAATTGGGAAGAGCAAAAAAAAATGTACCGTATACAACTAGATAGTCGTGAAAAAGAAAGACAGAAATTAAGTCAGCAGAAGGATGAAAAATTAAAAGTTGAAGAAGAGTTAAAATTTGAATTAGAGAATTATAAAAAACTAGAGAATAAAGAATATCCGGGTTGTTATAGATGGAAAGAGGAAGAGCCTACCATCAAAAAAAATAAAAATGAAGAAAAAAATAGTAAAAAAACAGGAAAAGAACTTATTTTTCTGGTCTTAAGTATTATATGTTGTATCTCTGTATGTTTTCCTTGGATTAATATTCCGGCAGTAGCAGAGATCTTAGATTATATAGGAACTTCGTATTCTTTCAATTTATTTAACATAATAAATTTAGTGCCGGATGTAGCAAATTTGGCAGCAGATACGGCACATAGTTATTGGGATGCAGGATCAGATATGCTGCATGGGTTATTGTTTATATTACTGGTTCTTGTGCTTATAATAGCTATTTTCCTGTTATTTTATGGATATTATATTTACCAACTTTTGTCCAGTCAAAGTGATACCAATTTTTATAATTATACGAAAAATGCTTCTTTAGGTGGAATGTTTTGCGTCGGAAGTACATATCTTTTAGTCATGTTTTCAAATAGTTGGATGAAAAATTACTTTGGAGATTATGGAGATTATATGCCGTCTATGATGCGAATTGATGCAGGTGTATGGATAGCTCTGATTATATCGGTTGGTATGTATGTGGGAAACAGAATACAAATGAATAATTTGAAAAATCAGATTAATATGGAAGCAGAAGAAAAAAATACTCTTCTGCAAGTTTCGAATTATGATCCAGTACTTCCTTTTCGGATAATTTCTATAGAAATAAAGCAGTCATATTCTTTCCTGGTAAAACTAAAAATATTAAGTTTTAATCATTGCCCTGTAGATAGTATTGTAGGACAGATTCATATTTTTAAGGCAAATGGAGATAAAATTGTCCTTCCTGAAATGAAATTTCAAACATTTATAAAAGCAAAGGGCAGAGAAAGTGAATTAACAGGACAATTGTATGAAACGAAGATAGAAGAAGATTTTAATTGTTTAAAAGAAGCTAAAATTTATATAAGCCAATATCATTTTTTCTCATGGAGAGAAGAAGGTAGTGGCTATTCAATAGATAGTGATTATACAATTGAAGAATTGAAAAATATCAGACGGCAATATGGAGATAACGTTATAAGGAAAGAAGGTATATATGCTAGAAACATGATGTGTGTATGTGGACAGATATATGATAAAAATTCAAATAAATGTCCTCTTTGTGGAAAAGTCAAACAAGAGGAGGAGTAAAAATGGATTATGCAGAAGCATTAGAGATTTATAGAAAAAAAATACAAGAGGAAGAAAGAAGAATAGAAGGAGAAAAAAGTCAAATTGCAACTATAGAAAGGCGGTGTGAAGAACTTCATAATAAGATTATGATGGTGCGCGGTAACATATTGACTGAAAATAATGTTGCATATCAGGGATCATGTATGCAGGAAAGTATAAATAAAAGTACAAACGAAAAGACAAAAATAAATGCATATTGTCCACGATGTGGACATTATGCTGGAGATGATATTTTTTGTAGGAAATGCGGTACCAAGGTGAAATAGAAAAGACGGAGAGGAAGCTTTAAAATTGTAATAAAAATAATCGTGATTTTGAGAGTGAAAATTGAAAGTTTATTTAACATTCAGCTAAAGTTCTGGCATTATGATTATAACGGAAGGATACTGGGAAAGAGGAGGAATTTATGTATTGTAAATATTGTGGAGCGAGGCTGAAAGATGGAGCGTCATATTGTATGAGATGTGGTCAGCCGATTCTGGAACAGAGAGGGAGGAGTGGACAAGAAAAAAAGCAACCCGAGGCGAAGAAAATATCAAAGAAAGTACCAAAGAAAGTACAGAGATGGTGTGTGGTTGCAGTCGTAGTATTGATATCAATCATAAGTGTTGCAATTGGAATTGATACTAAACCAAAGGGCTTTTTTATAAATCCAGAGAAAAAGCTGATAGGAACCTGGTACGAGGTTCGTGAGGATGGCAGTATTGATTATGAAGATGAAATGACATTTTTTAGTGATGGCACGTTTATCGGAGGTGGGGAAGATGGCAGATATTCTGTCGTAGATGGGAAGTTGATATTTCGATTTGAATGGGTAGTCAGTAAGTTTGTATATACGTATGATTTTTATTTTAAAGGAAATGAATTGCATATATGTCAGGACGATGGAGAGGAGGGTATTTTGCGAAAAAAGTAGATAATTATATTGAGGAAGAAGGTGGATAAATTTTCAAATTGGTGCTTTCAAGAGTCTGAGATATCAGAATAGACTGCAAAAAATGAATTGGAATTATTTTGTTATAAGGAGGAAATATGAAAAAAGGAAAGAAAATATTAAGTATGGCATTGATGGCCGCGTTAGTTATGATAATGTTTATTCCACAAACAATCAGTGCGGCATCCAGACAAGATCAAACAATTGTCGCATCTAATATTACAGTATTAGTTGGAGATAATTCGAAAAAAGTAAATGCAAAAGCCAGGACAAGTTTAAGTTATAAAAGTTCTGATCCATCTATCGTAGGGGTAAGTCCGCAGGGAAAACTTACTCCGAAAAGAGGAGGAACAGTAAAACTGACTGTTTATGCAAAAGCAACCAGTAAATATAATTCTACAAAGAAAACGATTACGGTAAAAGTAAACAGAAAAAATCAGGTTATTACAGGCGCAAATAAAACGGTTTATGCCGGAGATGCAGGAAAAAAGATAGGTGCTCAGGGGAAGACAAGTTTAAGTTATAAAAGTTCAAATCCATCTGTATGTGGAATAAGTTCCAATGGAGTATTGACTCCGAAAAGAGCTGGAACAGTAAAAATTACCATTTATGCAAAAGCAACTAGTAAGTATAATTCAGCGAAAAAAACTGTAGTTGTAAATATAAGAGGTGATTGGTATAAAAAGGTATTGAACCAGAAATATGGCTCATATAAGGTATTAAGTAATAGATATGGAAGTACGGATTTTATTTCGAAGTGGGTATACAGGAGTGATTTTACATATTATAAAGTTGCAGATATTAATAATGATGGAATCCAAGAATTAATCCTTGCAACCAATCGTTATAATATAGGAAGCGATAATAGAATTTTTTTACTTACTTACTATGAAGGACGAATAAAACCACTTCTTTGTTTTGAAGCAGCCGGGGCAAGAGGTCATTTCTTTTTGACAAAAAATGTTCTTGTTGCAACGACAGGTGACACTAAAGGTGCCATGCAGTTTTATTTTACTGTAGATAAAGGAAAGCTGGTAAAAAAACTATATGTAGGGAGAGTGGTGTATAATCATAAAAAGAGAATAATATGGTATTTTGTTAATGGTAAGCAAACAACAAAATCTGCATGGGAAAAAGCACGTAGCAGATATCCTTATTCATCTGGAAATGAGATTTTGTTTTCAAGAATTTAGATAAAATAATAAAAAAGCATTGCGCAAAAAGCGACAGTGCTTTTTTATTATGCAGGAAGGAAAATATGTATTGTAGAAATTGTGGAAAAAAAATGAAAAAAGACGCGCTATTTTGCGGGAATTGTGGTATGCCAGTTGATGGAGTAAATAAAAAATCTTTGGCAGGAGAAAAAAACAGTATATGGAAAGTGATTATGATAATTTTTTCTATATCGGTAATTATGGCAACTGCAGTTAGCATTGTGAAACTGGGGTATCAGGTATACAAACAGAAGGTATTGTTAGAACAGAAAAAGCCTATTTATAAGGAAATTTATGCAGGAGTAAACGGAAAAAAATATGGATATTTTCTTAATGAAGATGGAGAGAGAATATATGACGGCATAGAAGGTCCGGATACAAATGGTAATTTTATAGTACGGCAGGGAGAAAAATATGGACTTGTAAATGAAGAGGGAATAGAAGTTATAAAACCAGTATATAGGATGATGGAAGAATTGTCTGTAGAGGATACGGATAAAGAAGGGGTGTATCTTGTCTGGAAGGAAAATAAATGTGGAGTTATTACGATGGACAATGCCTGCCTTGTAGAAGAACAGGAAGGGCAGATTGAAAAAGTTTCTATAGAACAACAGCTTTATAAAATTAATTTGGGAGGAGGCGATACACAAATTCGAGATTTTCAGGGTAATATTATCATTCAAGGAAAAAATGGCGATGTAGACCTTTTGCCTAATGGATGTATTAAGGACTATGAAAGTGGCAACATTATGACACGAGATGGGACCGTGCTTCTTTATCAGCAAGATGAAACCGGATTACTTGAGCAAATAGAATGTTTTTCAGATGATAAAATTGGAGCAGGAATCAGTTATGCAAGAAGGTTAGACGATATACAGGTGAAAAAAGGATTGCTTACATTAGACGGAAAAATTCGATTTCCCTGTTTGTATGATCAGATTTATTATATTTCGGATAAAGATGTATTTTTTTATTCTAAAGATCAAAAAACAGGAGTTATGAAAAGTACAGGTGAAATTTTATGGGAACAAGATTACGATTTCGGGTTTGTGTTTCTTACAGAAGATAGAAAAAGAACAGAAGATGCAATGCTTGTAAAGAGAGGTGGAAATTATGGGCTTGTAGATATAAAAACCGGAAAAACGGAAATAGAATGTGAATATAGCTACATTTCTAAAGATAGTCAAAATGAAAAAAGCTGGTTTTGGAAAAAAGGAGAGAAAAGTGGATTTTGGAATCAGAAAAATGGAACGTATGTGGAAATTCCATATAAAGGGGGAGGAAGCATAGAAGGATTTCATTCAGGATCAGATTCAGAAATTATTTATGTGTATGACTATTCTATGGGAGATTTTCTTCGAATACATGAAGAAAATGGAACAGGGGTGATAGACAGAGAGGGTAATTATGTGATAGAGCCTAAGTATTCTTATATTTCTTATGATAAATATAATAAATTGTTTCTGGCAGTAATGGGGGGACAAACAAACGTTTTAAATCTACATGGGCAAGCGCTTGTTCCGTGGCTTCCATACGATCAGATTTTGTGGAACGATAATTTGATTTTTACAGAAATAGAAAATGAGACCTATTGTTTTGATTATTCAGGAAAATATATTACTGCGTCGAAATATACTGTGAAAAACATTTTGGAGGAAGGAGATATTGATGAGAATTTTAACCAGTTGTTTTTAATAGAGGAAAATAAAAATAGTTTTAAAAATTAAGAACAAAGAGGAAGATATGATGAAGTATTGTACAAAATGTGGGGCATCGAATCCAGATAATAGTCGTTTCTGTGGAGAATGTGGTTTTTCAATGGAGCGAGCAGAAAAGCAGAAAGCTGTTTCTGCTAACCACAAAAAAATAAGGAAGTGGGTGGTGGGAGGCATTTTTCTGGCCATTTTTATACTTGCAATGATTCCATTGACAAGGAGAAAACTTGCAAGTGTAAAAGTGGGATTACCGGATGCGGGCATCCTATTAGGACAAAAGAAGGAAACAGATGATTTTTTGAAAAAAAAGCAGCAGAAGAGAGAAGAAGAAGAGAAAAAAAGGCAAGAAATGCGTCAGAAAATAGAAAAAACAGCAATAGCATCTTACAGGGAACTGGCTTTTCAGCCAGATGAATATGGAAATTATTTTATGTGTGCTATTCAGGATATTGATGGAGATAATATTCCTGAATTTTTTGTGAATCCTTCTGAAGCTGCGGACATGGGGTGTGATTATGTGATGTACACCTGTAAAAACGGTAAATTGGAAAAGGAAGGGTATATAAAGGGCGGAACAAAACTTTGTTACATCGAGGAAACGAAAGAGATTGTGTGTTCCTGTCCTGACAGCCTTTCTGTATATGCCTGGAAAGATGATAAATTAAAAGAAACAGTTTATTGTAGCTATCAGGAAGCAATTTTTCAAGAATACAAAAACAAAGGCACAGAAATGGCGATGATTTATCCGGATTCTGACAGGATGGCACGAGTTCAGGAATTTAACGCAATAATAGAAAATATGGGATTGGATTTTCAGAATCAGGAAATTAAGTGGGATACAACGCACTTTTGTATTCTAGAAGATTTCAAAAATATGATACAGCAGAAGTTGGCATATTCCGGGGAATTTGTAGTTTGTGAAAGTCAGATTTCAGATGTTATTTTTCGCTATCCAAAAGAGTGGAAAGGACATTTTTATTTTGAAGAAAATGAAAGAGGCCTTTCCATACTCAGTCAGGATATGATGAACTGTGCAGAGAGAATGAATGGAGAACCCGGATACTGGCGGCATTGTTCTTTTCTTATAGCTAAAGTGTTTTATAATTTTCACGATGTAGACAGTTGCTGGCAGGCACTGCAAAGTCCTCAAGAGCGGATTTATTCCGATGATATGTTTTTTAAGCTTAATGCAGAGAAAGAAGATTTACATCTGTTGAAGGATAAAGATGGGAATTCTCTTGTGGTATATGTGAATGACTGGGCAGATGGGCCAGATAAATGGGCAGAGTTTGAGGGATATGATACAGAATGTGAAAAATATGCACAAAATATGCGTGAAATTCTTCTTAACTGGGAGGTTGTACTTGCGGGGGTTGACAAGAAAATATAAAAATCCTATAAAAAATATAAAAATAAACAAAAAAGCATGCCCACAAAATCTGCCACAGATTGATAATTTTTTCTGAAAAAAATACAATTTTCTTATATGAGATTGAAAAAGTTTCAGAAAAGAAAAAGGAGCAAAATAAAAATGAAAAAGAAAAGAAGGAAAAGTGTCGGGTTACTTTTGGGAATGCTTCTTGTATGGTGCTTTAGCTATACAACACAGGCGGAAGAAGAAAGTGTATCTCTGATAAAAATGCATGCGATGGATGCGAATGAGTGTTACATCTGGGATGAAGACGTAACAGACTCTTATGGGGACACATATAATAAAGGGAATATTTTTGCCATTGATGCGTCAGAAGAAGGTTATGTTATGTATGATCTAAATGGCGAGTATTCTCGTTTTTCCGGAAAAGTAATAATTAGTAATGAAGCGAGTAGTGAGTGCGATATAGATATGGCCATATATGGAGATGGGCAGGAACTGTATAGTAAAAAAGATATTACACGCCAGATGGAAGCTCAAAGTTTTGATATTGATGTAACAGGTATTGGTAAATTAGAGATTCGTACGGCTAATGTAAATGGATGGGCGGAAAAACTTTTTTTTGTAGATTCAAAATTTGCAAAAGCCAAAGAAAGAACAACACCTCATTCTTATACACAATTGAGCGATTTAACCGTAGTGGATTCACAAGATTTTAGCAATGGAATTTATTTGCAAAGAGATGCATTTGGTGCATTACATAAGGGTGGTCAATTTTGGGGTGAAATGTATCAGGTTGAAGGATATGCCCTGTATAATTTAGATCAGAAATATATAAATTTTCAAGGGAAGTTCATATCATTTGGTGAGGAAGCCAGTACAGATGTACAGATTTATTTAGATGATAATCTTGCATTTGAGCAAAAAGATATGGGAAGAGCAACCCCGCCGGTAGAAGTGAATCTGGATGTAACAAATGTAAAAGTAATGAAAGTACAAATAACTCGTCATGATAAGAGCATTTTTTTAGTTGATGATATCTTGAAGAGTCATGAACACACACCGGGAGAATGGGAGGTAGAAAAAGAAGCTACGTGTGCTGAAAAAGGAAAAAAGGTACAGCGTTGCACTGAGTGCAAAGAGGTTTGTAATACACAGGAGATAGAAGTTTTGGAACATACACCGGGAGAATGGGAGGTAGAAAAAGCGCCAAGTTGCAGTGGAAATGGTAAGAAAGTCCGGCGGTGTAAAGTATGTAATAAAGTTTGTGATTCAGAAACAATGGAAGCTTTGAAACATACACCGGGAGAATGGGAAATAGAAAAGGAAGCTACGTGCGAACATGACGGAGAAAAAGTTCTGAGATGTATAGAGTGCGATGCTATCTGCAATAAAGAAACTATTCCAAGGACAGATCATGAACCAGGAGATTGGGAAACTGATGAAGAAGCAACCTGTTGGAGTACAGGAGAAGAGTCGCTTTATTGTAAATATTGTGGAAAACTTCTTGATTATCGAGAAATTCCTATGTCAGATCATCTGGAAGAAGATGAGTGGATCATTCAAGAGGAACCGAGCTGTACCTATGAAGGAACTCGTATAAAAAGATGCGAATATTGTGGGGAAACTATAAAAGTAGAAAAAATTCCTAAAATAAAGCACAAATTTAGCGATTGGGTAAAAACAGATGGAAGTGTATGGAATGGACCTATTATAAAAAGGCGCGTGTGTAGCAGATGTTATACGGAAGAAACTAAAAAAGTCTATATATGGATATGGGTGAAGCCGGTTGTTACGATATTGTTCCTGTTTGGGATAGTAGTTGCCGTATTAATTGTATTGATGCGTCAAAAGGGAATGGAGATTAATCAGAAAAATATAAAAGTAACATTTGAAAGAATTATTGAAAAAATAAAAAACAGGCAAAAAGAAGAGCCGTCTGAAGATGATATATTTAATAATCAACATAGAAGATAATTATAGTTAGAAAGAGGGAAAAAAGATGTTTTGTGGAAAATGTGGAAAGCAAATTGAAGATGATGCAACAGTTTGCAAATGGTGTGGAGAACCGGTAGAAAGTGATGAAGAATCTGTGAAGGGAAGTACACCGGTACATGAAGACGTGCAGATGGATCCTAAAAAAACTTATAAAAAACCAGTCAATAAGCCAATTCAAATGACTTCTCTTGGTATTTCAGTAGGACTTGCTGCATTATGTATTTATTTTAGTGGAATTGTCAATAGTGTACTGGTGTTTTTGGTTGCTGCTTATATTTTATTGAAAGAACAGGATTCCTGGCTACGTGCGGTAGCAGTAAAAGCCGTTTTAATTGTAAGTATGTATGAGGCTATAAACGTAGTCATCAATATTCCAAATGATGGAATGTATGCATTAAATTCAATGGTTTCGTTTATTGGCGGTAATATGCCGGAGGCGACAACCTTACAGTATTTATGTCGATTTTTATCTGATATATGTGAAATTGTTAAAAATATTATTCTTATTGTGGCTGGAGTACAGGCATTACACTGTAACAATTTTAAGGTTGGCTTTATTGACCGAATGGTTAATAAAAATATTCAGAAATAACGAAATCAGGGAGGAAAGAGTATGTTTTGTAAAAGATGTGGAAGTGAAAATCCAGAAGGAGCAAAATTTTGTAGAAAATGTGGTGCTTCCATAGTTGCAGGTTCTGCAGCATCAAATCAGTCAGAACAGCAGACGAAAGCAGAGGATGCTAATCAGAAAACTTATGAAGGAAGAGCAAATCATAGGCAGCAGTATCAGCAGGATTATACGGCACCGTTACAGGGGGGAAGAATTACGGTTGATGATCTTCCAGCAGAATATCGCCCAATTGGAATGTGGGGATATTTTGGTTACAGCCTTCTTTTTAATATTCCATTCATAGGGTGGATTATAGCTCTCGTATTTGCATTTGGAGTGACTTCTAATGTGAATTTAAAAAACTATGCAAGAGGATATTTTTGCGGATTAATAGTGTTATTGGTAATAATGTTCCTGCTTTCTCTGGGCGGATGTTCTTTACTAAGTGCGCTTTCTTAATTAAGTAGAAATAAGAATAAGAAGGTAAGGAAATGTTTTGTGAAAAATGTGGCGCAAAGTTAAAACCAGAAGATAAATTTTGTCCTGAATGTGGGAACACAGTGAAACTCGATTATTTTATGGATGATAATGAAAACAGGGCTTTTTCAGAAGAGGTGGATGAAGATACAACAGATACGGACATTTTTAGTTGGGATGATCAATCATATAAAGTTCCAGATAATTCAGGAAATAGAAATAATGAAAAAAGAACAATAAAATGGATAGTTGCCGTTAGTATTTCTATTGCTTTTTTGTTCGTAGTTGCCGTTTTCCTGTGGGGTGTGACACGACAAAAGTTTATGAAATCTCAATATAATGTAGAAGTTCAGGCAAAAAAGAATCAGGCACTTATAAATGATGAAAACAGTACGGACATGTTGACTCCAAAAGCGGCGGTGGAACCTTCTTCTATCCCAGTGTCGCAGCCAACAGTTGAACCGGAAGAAGTGGAGATCCCTGTATTTAGTGGTGAACAGAGAGCGGCGGAAATAGAAAAAGCTACACAGGAAGATTATATTTTTCCTGAAAGTTCTAGTACATATTTATCTCAATCACAATTAAACGGACTTACAAAAGAAGAACTTTTGTATGCACGAAATGAAATCTATGCAAGGCATGGGAGGATATTTATAGATACAAATATTCAGGCATATTTCAATAGTAAGAGCTGGTACACCCCCATGTATAACGCAGAGGAATTTGATGCAAATCAAGAAAAGATTTTTAACGATTATGAAAAGAAGAATGTAGAACTTATTCTTAAGGAAGAAAAAGCAAAAGGATATCTTTAACATGAAAGGAGAAATATGAAACTTAGAATAATTCTTTATGAAGATGCAGAATATACAAAACGTGTGGAGACTGCTTTTTCTGATTTTCAAAATGAAGAGTTTGAATTGTACTGCTTTCACCGTAAGGAAAACCTTTTGGCCCATTTTTCTCTTCATGAAGCAGATGTGCTTGTATCGTCAGAAAATAAGAAGATTCCTGAAGAGCTTTTAGAAGAACTTCCTATTTTTTATTTAACAGAACATTTTGAAGTGGGGACAAATCAAATCTTTCGATATCAGAAACTGGAACAGCTTTTGGGAGAGATTAAAAGAAAGGTAAAGAGACAAAGTACAAAGACAAAACTTTTGGTTTTTACCTCTATGCAGGGTGGATGCGGGGTAACGACAAGTGCAAAAGCCGCCTCTTTGTTTTTGACAGAGCGCGGATGTAAAGTGGCATATCTTGATTTCAGTTTTCCGGGAATTAAAGAGAATATGTTTTCGGAAGAAAAACGGAACCAATATGGTTTTGTGGAGATTCCGGTATCATTAGGCAGTTTTGGAGAACCTATTGAAATTGAAAGAGCAGAACAGTTTTTGGATGAACTGAAGGAAAGTAAAAGATGGGAATACCTTGTAGCAGATTTTCCAATGTATCTTGATATTTTAATAGAAACATTTAAAAATCGTGCGGATGATGTCATATATGTATGTGTTGGCAGTAGAGAGGGAAATCAAAGATTTATGAGGGGGGCAGATCTCTGGAACGGTTCTGCAAAAACGTGGATTTTGTATAATAAGTTTGATGAGCAAAGTACGCAGGAACAGGCAGAGGAATATGAACCATTGGGAGGAATTGTGAGATACGCTATTTCCGATACGGAAAAAATCATAGAAAAAGTAGCAGGTTTATCTATATTTGAGTCGTTTTTAGGATAGAGAAATGTGAGGATGAAGTTTTGCAGGAAGAAACATTAGCAAAGCTGGCCATGGAAATAAAGCGTTTTTTATTATCTGATGCTGTACTTTTGAGCAGAGCCAGCGATGAACAGCTGATAGCAAGAATTTCTGAAATTGTAGATTACAAGATTGGGAATGCGAGAATCTTATCACAGGATAAACAACGTGTGATAAGAATGGTGTTTAGTTCCATACGTGGACTTGGAATTTTAGATGAAATTTTGTCAGATGACAGTATTACAGAAATTATGATAAATGGACCTGATAATATTTTTGTTGAGAAGTCAGGGCAGGTGTACAGGTTAAATAGGAAATTTGAAAGTCAAAGGCATTTGGAGGATGTGATTCAAAAAATTGTAGGAAAAGCAGGAAAAGAAGTTAATCAGGCCAATCCTATAGTGGATACTCGCCTTCCGGATGGTTCGCGTGTAAATGTAGTATTACCCCCTATTTCTCTTTTGGGTCCAATTGTAACAATCAGAAAATTTTCTAAAACACCAATGACGGTGGAGCAGTTGATCCGATATGGTTCCATTACACCAGATGTGGCAGTTGTTCTTCAAAGGTTAGTCAGGGCGAAATATAATATTTTTATAAGTGGGGGAACCGGATCTGGGAAAACTACATTTTTAAATGCACTTTCTAATTTTATTCCTGGAGATGAAAGAATTATTACGATAGAAGATTCAGCTGAACTTCAGATTAGAAATATACAAAATCTAGTCAGCCTTGAAACAAGAAATGCAAATACATCCGGAAAAGGAGAGATTACAATTAGAGATTTAATTAAATCTGCTCTTCGTATGAGACCGGAGAGGATTGTTGTAGGAGAGGTGCGTGGTGCTGAAGCCTTAGATATGCTTCAAGCAATGAATACAGGGCACGATGGATCTTTATCAACAGGACATGCTAATTCTACAAAAGATATGCTGAGTCGTTTGGAAACGATGGTTCTTCAGGGAAATGCAGGACTGCCTCTTGCGGCAGTCCGCCAGCAAATTGCGTCAGCTCTTGATATTGTGATTCATTTATCTAGACTTCGTGATAAATCAAGAAAAACAATGGAGATTACAGAAGTATTAGGTTGCAAAAATGGCGAGATTATACTGAATCCCCTTTATGTATTCAAAGAAAGTTCAGAAAGTACGTTAGATAAAGTAGAAGGAATGCTTGTACGTACGGGAAATGCACTTCAGAATGATCAGAAGTTGAGGCTTCGGGGAGATCACGGAAGGATATAGAAAGAATGCGAAAAAAATCTAGGAAACAAAGAAAAATAAACAAGTCAAATTATATTCCGCAAAAAGCTATTTTTGGGAAAGCGGATGACTATTATGTCTATCATATGAGCAATGGAGAAAAAATCCTGGGAGGGTTATTGGGGTTCGGAACAGGAGTATTTATATTTATGGTGTTTTTTAGAAATCTGATTGTAGCTCTTTTAGCAGGTAGCATTTTGATGATTCCTGGTATTTTAAAATATCGTGAGTATTTAAAACAAAAAAGAATGAAAGCGCTTATGTTTCAATTTCGGGATATGATGGAATCTCTCACTGCGTCGTATTCGGCTGGAAAGAACACGGAAGGTGCTTTTCAGGATGCATGTGCAGATATGATAAACATTTATGGAGAGAAGGCAGATATTGTTTATGAACTGAAGTGGCTTGTGAGTGGACTTTATAATGGGATGAATATTGATCTGCTTTTAATGAACTTTGCCAAGAGGAGTCATTTAGACGATATAGAAAGTTTTGCAACTATTTTTGAGGTGTCTAGCAGATATGGTGGTAATTTAAAGGAAGTAGTAGGAGAAACGCGTTCTATTATAAACGACAAAATAGAAACGGAAATGGAAATTCGTACACTTCTTACAGCTAATAAAAATGAGTTAAACATTATGATGATAATGCCTTTTATTATTATGCTTATGCTAAATGGCATGGGAGATATGTCTATTGTACAGAATACTCCTGCAAATATAGTAGTAAAAATTATGGTTCTTCTTTTATTTGGATTGGCATATTGGATGGGGAGAAAAATCGTTGATATTGAGATATAGGAGAGTACAGGATGAGTAATCTGTTTCAGGTAGGACTTTTAGTATTGTCTACTCCATTAATTTTTCTATGGATTTATTTTGCTTCTTTTACTGGTAAAAAATATAAAAGTTATATAAACAGTGTGTTTGCAGAGGAATTTCCTGTAAATGATCTTTTATGCGTTGGTTTTTCACTTATGGAAATGCTTCATATTCATACAAAAAGCAGAAGAGCACAGATGAAAATAAAAGAGATTTCGGAAATTAGAGGTAAAAAATATGCGGAATATTATTATTATATCTGGTTGGGAGCTCTTTTTACATATGGTTATACAATACTTGTAGTTATGGTTCTTCTTGCAGTTATGGCAGATAGTGTGGAATTTTTTTTACTCGCGCTTCTTGTAAGTGGATTGGCAGTGGCATATCTTGTATTGACTTTTCAGGATAAGTTAACAGCGCATAGACAGGAATTGTTAATGGATCTTCCGCAGGTTCTTTCTAAACTTACATTGCTCGTGAATTCAGGAATGGTTCTTCGAGAGGCATGGAGAAGGACAGAGTTAACAGGAAAGAGAGCTCTTTATAAAGAAATGCAAAATACAAGTTTGGAAATTGAGAATGGGATTTTAGAGATAGATGCATACCGGCATTTTGCGGAAAGATGTAATATAAAAGAAATACGAAAATTTGCAGGACTTATCATTCAGAATCTTCAAAAAGGTAATGAAGAGATTGCTTTTTTCTTAAAAGATATGGCAGATGAAATGTGGGAAACAAAGAAAAACGAAGTGAAGCAAAAAGGGGAAAAGGCAAATTCCAGACTTTTGCTTCCTGTTCTTCTTATTTTTATTGGGATTTTAATTTTAATACTTGTGCCGGTACTGAATGGAATAGGGTAATAAACAGAAAATTCTGTTTTATTATAAAAAACAAAAGATAGGAGGAGAAAAATGAGAGAAAAAATGGATCTTTTATGGTTGAATGCAAAATCAAAAATGCGTAATTTCTGGGAAGATTTTAAGCATGAGGAGAAAGGGGCAGCAGAGATTGTAGCTATTATTTTGATTGTTGTAGTGGTTGTAGCAGTGGCGGCTATTTTTAGCAAAAAACTTACAGGGATAGTGAATAATGCCATGGACGGAGCTGATTCATTTACAAATACAACACTTACAGGGGTTCCTTCAGGGCAATGAAAAAACAGAACCAACAGGGAGCCATTATGGTGGAAGCTGCAATTTATTTTCCTATTACAATAGCAATTGTGATGGCAGTTCTTTATTTGGGATTGTTTAAAATGCAGGAAAGCTATTTTTTTTTCCAGGTGGAGAGGGCGGCTTCTGAGCTTGCAAGAGAAACAGCATATCCTGGTTATGAAAATTTTGGAGATGAATTTCCGTTAAAGGGAAATCAGCTGGATTTTGCCTGGGAAGAGCCGAGAGAAGAAGATGTGCATTCATATTATTCGGCATATAATGGAAAGATTTCGCAGATATATAGATGGGGACTTAAGGAGGATATACAGCAAAGAGTTCAGGCATATCAGGAGGCATTGTGTAAAAACAGTGCTATCCTGTCACTTGGAAAGACGAAAGCTGCTGTCAGGATCAATAATGAGTTTTTTTCTAAATCTGTGGAAGCAAGAGTGTGGTTTGAATTGCCTACACCGGGAATTCTTAGATTTATTGGTGTGCATGATACCATTACCATTTATGCAGGTGCATATCAGCCTGTTATCAATACGACAGATTTTGTGCGTAATACAGATCTGGCATTTGATATGAGTAATTTCCTGTTGAAAAAGTTGAACATTAAAACAGATAAATTTTTAGAAAAGTTTAATAAAATGACAGAATTAATATTTTAGAAAAAGAGAAAAGTTGTTGGGAGGAATCATATGCGATTATTTACCGGAAAAAACGGAGGGGCAATTTCTGTATTTTTAAGTTTGATTTTATTGCCGGTATTGCTATTCTGTGGAGTTATCGTGGATGCCTCCCGACTTTTTGCGTCTAAAACAGTTGTATCGGCAGCAGGAGATTTAACTATGAATGCAGCTCTGGCAGAATATGACAGAAATTTAAAAGATAAATATGGATTAATGGCAATGGCTCATAAACCGGATGATCCAGAGACAAGAGCAAAGCTTTTGACATACTTTCAGGAATCATGCAATGGAACAAAGTATTTACCCATAGAAAAAAAAGGTGAAGAAGATCTCCATTCTATTATTCAATTGGAAGTTGAGGATAAAGATTTTTCAATAACAGGAGTAGAAAACTCTTCTTTGTCACAGTATGAGATTTTAAAACAGCAGATTATAGAATATATGAAGTTTCGAGGACCTGTTTATATGGTAAGTGATGTTTTAGATAAGTTTAAAAATTTGCCGTTAAAAAATATGAGAAAAAAGCAAAAATATGTAAAGAAAAAATCTGAATATGGACAGAAAATTTCAAAAATAGGAAAACCACTGAAAGAGACAAAAGAAAAAATAGACGACTGTATAAATGAGTGGAATCAGCTGATAAATTTTATAGGAAATGGAACACCAGACTTTGTATGGGAATATAAAAATAAAACAGTGTTTTGGTTAGGTTTTAAATCTGTACAAAAGTATATGTCAGGAGATCCAGTTAATATGCCGTGGGAGGATAAAATATTTAAACTTCCTGATGATAGCGAGCGTGTGCGGGAATATTTGAATGGTGATATAACTTGGACAGAAAGTGAATTTGATGATAAAAAATACAGTGATATTGTGGCAGCATGTTCTGTATACAGACAGGAAGAATATCTGAGGTTTGGGATTACAGAAGATAACGGATTCTCAGAAGGGGATATAGAAAAATTTAATACACTGGGAATTACTTTAAAAAAAAGTATGAATGTACTGCAAAAAAATTATAGAATATCAGAAGAAGAATATTTGAAAAATTGTAAGGATTTACAAGGAAAAATACAAAAAACAATAGAGCATGTAGAAGCGACATCTTGTGAAGTACGGAAAAAGTTAGATGAAGTAAAGATAAAATATAAAGAAGCTGAAAAGGTAAAAAAAGAATATCAAAGTATTGGAAATGAGTTACAGATTAATGATGAAATAGAAAAAAATGAAACTGTAAAAATAGATTTAATGGAATTGGAAGAGTTACAAAAAACACTAGAGCAGAATGAACAGGCTATGGATTTGTTGAAGAAGGATATGAATCGTAAAATAAATGATTATCAATCTATAACATCAAAAGTTTCATGTGAAGATATAAATGGGATTCAGGCCGCATATATTTCAAGTTTGGGATCTGAGGCGGCAAGAAATCAATTTTTAAGCGACCGGGAGGTTCAATGGGCGCCGTTGACAGGAAATAGTGAGATGCTAAATCCTTATGATTGCAAATTTTATAAAAATGTACTTTCTAAAATTCAGGATGAAAAAAAGGAAGATTCAGAGCAAAAGAGAAAACAGGAAGAGATTCGCAGTGAAGCGGAAAAAAATCAGGGAAAATATACAAATGTATTAAAAGTAATAAAAAATTTAGCTAATGCAAGAGATCTTAATTCGGAAAAAGAAGAGTTGGAAACTGGATTTTCTTATCCGGAAGATTACCCTAGTAATGGAAAAAAGACGACAAAAACGAATAAAGTGACGGAAACCGTTACAGTAAAGGGGAACGAAACAGATGACAATAGTATTGTTAGTGATTCAGTAGATCGAATGGAAATGAATGGAATTGAACAATTAGTAAACAGTATGGATGAGTTGACCGGTGATTTGCTAGAAAAGGCATATATCATGGAATATACATCAGAAATGTTTAATTGTTTTACTACGGGCATAGAATCAGAAAAAGAGAGTGCGACATCTCTAAGTGGAGATATACTTTTAGAACATTATATTCAAAGCGGAGAGATGGAATATATTCTCTATGGAAATCCTAATACGATAAGTAACGTGATGTTTGCAGTTTCACAAATTTTTGGTGTTCGTCTTATAATTAATAGTGTTTACGTATTTTTGGATAAAGAAAAAAATCAGATGGCTGGAATTGTAGCATCAGGACTGAGTACCGGTGCACCGTGGCTTTATCCTATTATTAAATATGGATATCTTTTCTGTTGTGCATTATCCCAGTCGGGTGCTGACATTGGAAATTTAGTTTTAGGAGAGGAAGTAGCTGTTATTCCGGGACAAAAAGTAACTCTTACATATAAAGAATATTTAAAAATATATATGCTATGTGCAATGTTGGCATCAGAAGGTGAAGAAAAACTCGTAATGCGTGCGGCGGATTGTATTCAGCTTAACACGAAAAGCCGTCTTGCGGATAAGTATACCATGGTGACATTAAAATCCAGAGTACAGACTTCTACAACATTTCTTCCAAAGGTACGTGCATTTTTGGGGAAAGAGGAGATAGAGGCAAAAAGAAGTATTTTATATAGAAGTGTTTTAGCATATTAGGAGAGAGAATGAAAAGAAAAAAAGAAAATGGATCTATTACTGTAGAAGCAGCCTTGTTTTTGCCTTTGTTTTTCTTTGCTTTTTTAAGTATTTATAATCTTATATATTTTGCAAGAGCGCAGGTTCTTGTACAGTATGCAGCGTCGCAGGCGGCAAAAGAAGTTGCACAGTATACGTATATTCTGGATAAGGTAGGAATTTTAGAAAAAATGGATAAAAGTTCATTAGGAGCAGAAAATTTTAAAAAAAATCTTATAGACGTAAAAGAGAATTTCGATGTGATCAAACAGGCGGCAGCAAATGCTTCAAAAGGAGAAATTACAATTTCAGATACAGTTCAGGTGGGAGAGGCATTGGAAGATTCTTATGAGACGGTTTCAGGATATATAGAAGATCCAAAGAGTTTCGTATCGGGATTTCTTAAGTGTGTAAAGTCTTATACAAGAGATGAAGTAACTAGATATATGATTCAGACAGTGACAAAAGGATGTGTGAATAAACAGGTATCCATAGCTGGAGGTGGAATAGAGCCAGATGTATATTTGAGTAAGCTGGGAATTGTAGGAGCGAAAAATCATAAACTGGATTTTAAAAATTCTAAGTGGTGCGCAAAGGGTTCCAGAGATATAAAGATTGTAGTAGATTATGAGATGACTAGCAGATTGCCATTTTTTGAGATGGAACCCCGTCATTATCGCGTGTGCGCTTCTACAAGAGCGTGGTCTGGCGTATAGAGAGAAGAGGTATAGAAATGAGAAGTTGTTTAGAGAAAAGAAAGGGAGAATTCATAATAATAGTTATTTTAACAGTAGTAGGATGCTTCCTGTTTAAAAGTTATCAATATCATATATTGAAGATATTAAGATATATTTTTCTTATGGATTTTCTCGTTGTTTTAGGATTTATAGATAGAGAAAAAACAATTATTCCCAATAAAATTCTTTTGTGGATGTTAGGGATAAGAGGGCTTCTTCTTATAGGTGATTGTATAGTATTTTCAAAATATAGTGGGGAAATTTTTAAATCTGTTATGGGTGGTATTTTTGTAGGTACGGGTATTTTTCTTGTAGCATATTTAGTTTCCAGAGGAAATATAGGAATGGGGGATGTGAAACTTGTAGGTGTGATCGGGGCGTATCTTGGCTTAGCTCTTATTTGGTGGGATATAATCATATGTCTTTTTTTGTGTGCAGTTTATTCTGTAGTACAGCTTTTAAGAAAAAAAGTGGGGATGAAGGATAGTATTCCTCTGGCTCCTTTTTTTTCCGCAGGAACTATTCTGATTTTGCTTATGGGATTTTAAGGTGAGGACATGAAAAAAATAATAATTGCAATGGTGATTTTTTTATGGGGAGCGGCGCTTTATATAACGGTAAGTACATCTGTAAAAAAGCCATTAGAATATAAGAGATATTTGGATGATGCGAAGCAATTTGAGAAAAATGAAATTTATTATGATGCTATTCTTTCTTATAAAAAAGCATTGTCCTATGAGCCGGAGAATAGAGATTTGTATTTGCGCATAGCAGATGATTGTTACCTGTTGGGAGATAAGGAGGGATTTGAATTAAATTGTATGTCAGCAATCCAAATAGAGGGAGATAATGAAGCGGCGATTTTTAAGCTTACAGATTATTATTTGGAAGAAAATCGTAAAGAAGATGCAATTTCTCTTTTAAAGACACAGGCAGCAGCAAAAGAGAATTCGGAAGCAATAGATGCAAAATTGAAATTACTTGCGGGTGAATACGAATTTTTAGAGGGGGAATTTGATGGCATTACAGATACTTGTGGAAATTATATGAAAATTAAATCTGGAGAAGTATATGGTATTTTAGATGCGGCCGGTGGACAGGTTATTTATCCACAATATGAGCAGATAGGATTGTTTGGAAGTAATGGATTTGCTCCAGTCAAAAAAGATAATAAATATTATTATATCGATGTAAATAATTATAAGCGACGTGTCCCAGAAGAACCCTATGAGTCTTTGGGTATTGCTAATCAGAATATTATTCCGGCCAGAAAAGAAGGAAAATATGGCTATTTAAATGAGAATTTTCAACCAGTGACAGAGTTTGTCTATGATGATCTGACACCAGTTTTAAATGGCATGGGGGCAGTAAAGAAAAATGGAAAATGGGCAATTATAGGAGAAAATTTTGAAAACCTTACAGAATTTGAATTTGATGAAGTGGTGAGAGATGACTGGGGATTCTGTTCCAGAAATGGTGTAGTGTTTGTAAAAAGTGGAGAAGACTATCATCTGATTAATAAAAAAGGGATGCAGGTGGGAAATATATATAAAGAGGTGAAAGCGTTTGTTTCTGAACAACCTGCGGCAGTGAAAAAATCAGGAAAATGGATATTTATAACAACAGATGGAAAGGAATTGGAATTATCGTCCTATGAAGATGCAAAAAGTTTTTCGTCTATTGGATATGCTCCTGTGAGAAAAAATGGGAAATGGGGATATATCAAGAGTAATGGAGATTTTGTTATTGAACCTGCTTTTGATTCGGCTAAGTCATTTAATTCTCTTGGAGTTGCTCCGGTAAAAATAAAAGAAATGTGGAAATTGATTAAGCTTGATGTTTATTAAGGAGGAGAACATGGATTTTAGATATGATTTTTCGAATGGAAGAGCAGATATGATATATGATTCTACAGAGGGAGAATCTTTGGACTTGCTTACATGGAATATGATGAAGAATCTTCCAGAGTCTTTTTGCCTTTTAAAAACTAAAATGGAAAAAAAGGATTATGGATATTCGTTCCGTTATGATATTTCAGGAGCAATTAATATGATGGCTTGGATGGAAATGGCAGATTCCATGGAAAAGGAAGCTATGCTAAGACGAATACAGTATGCAGTGGACGAATTAAAGCAATGGTATATACCAAAAGAAGAATTGATTTTGGAACAGCAATATCTCTATGTGGATGATCAGACAGGAGAGGTACTTTTTATTTGTATTCCACTTAAAAAAGAAGCGGTAAAAGAGAGGAAAATTCAAGAATCATATATTGTAGAAACTGAAAAAGATCTTAGTATTAATGCAACATGTACAGGGAAGGTTTGTGGTGCACCTCTTCCAGAAATCCCACCGGTTCCAGAAAGCCTAGACTTTTTTGAAGAAGCGGGAAATATACCTAAGAAGAAAAGAAATTTTTGGGAAAAGAAGAAAGAAGAACCTATGTTGGAAGAAGAGGATATATTTTCCTCTATTTCAGATACTGGAATGCCTGTGGGTTTAGTGGCACCGGAAGAAAAGACAGTTCTTCTAGATTCGGGAGATGAAGAAGGAACAGTATTGTTAAATACCCATCAGATGTTTCGGGCAACGCTTGTTCGCCTTAGAACTCAGGAAAAATTTTTTATAGAGAAGAGTCCATGTAGAATTGGTAAAAAAATATCTGATGTAGACATATGTGTGCAAAATAATCCAGCACTTAGTAGGATTCATTGTATAGTGCGGTACTTATCCGGTTTTTATTATTTAGAGGATTGCCATTCCAGTAATTTTACTTATGTTGATGGTAAGCAGGTAATACCTGGAGAATCTGTAAAGCTTACAGATTCTTGTAGAATTCAAATGGCTGATGAAGAATTTATATTTTATGAAAATAAGTAACGGAAGGAATGGTGAGACGATTGAAATGTTCGAATTGTAAAAAGAAGATACGAAAGAAACAAAAATTTTGCAATCATTGCGGTATGGAAATTAGAAAAAGAGAATCTAAAAAAAGTAAGATGATTTTTCTTCCAGTAGGAGTGGGATGTATTTGTTTATTAGGGATTATGGTATCTGTGTTCCTTCTTCCAAAAACAACTTCAGCAAATCGACTGCAGGCAAAATTAGATATGGGAAATAAATATTTAAAAGAAGCAGATTATAAAAATGCAGAGATTGCATTTAATGAAGCATTGAAGATTGATGAAAAATCTCCAGATGCAGCTATGGGATTGGCAGATACATATAGTAGACAAAAGAAACCGGATAAGGCATTAAAGTATTTGGAAAAGGCATCTGAAAACATGCAGGGCATGTCTGTTTCGAATGCTGAAAAGTATGTACAAAAATGGAAGAGTAATGAAGAGTATTATCAAAGTGTATGTAAAAGCGTAATAGATAGTCAATCTAATCAGGATAAAAATGCAGCAGAGACAGCAGGAAATATGATTATTTATATTGTCACACATACAGATCCTATTGTAAATGTAACACCGACTCCGGAAATAGTAAAAAAGCCAGAGATTTCAGAAGCACTGGAAGATACACCAACACCGGAAGCCACACCAACACCGGAAGATACACCAACACCGGAAGCCACACCAACACCGGAAGTTACACCAACACCGGAAGTCACACCAACACCGGAGATAGTAGAAGAATTCGGAGAACTAGAGACATTAATTCCAGAGATGACAGAAGAACCGGAGAAATCGGAACAAATAGAAGAAGAGTCGGTACCGGAAGGATCAGATGATATAGAAGTGCAGGAGGATGCGCTTGTACCAGACGAAGTACTTGCAGATTATGCACATGAAACGATTCTTGCACAAAACCCATATGTACCTCGGGGAGAGATATCCACTTTATATAATTATGAAGATGAAGCTGGTTCTGTTGCGCAACTTAACGGAACTTTGGGAATTGAGTGTCGCGATTTTAATGGAGATGGAGGCAAAGAACTTCTTGTCATTTCTATGAAAAATGGAAAGATTATGTTTGATATATATATGGTAGAGGACGGCATAGCGGTATTAAAAGGTACTGCTGCAGCATCAAATGGCATTTCGGGCATCTTGGAAACTGCAGATTATAAAGGGATGCAGGAATGTTTTATAAAGGAAAATGGAAATGGTTATTATGTAGGTATTGTAGAGCATTACACAGGTGTAAACGCAGGTGATGGTTCTCCGTGTGCAAAAGTATTTGTATCGGTTTATAGTATCAGTCAGGATGGAAGTATTTTCAGTACTGCAGAGGCATCGAGTATAAATGGCTCAGATGCGGAAGCATTTGTGGCAAATCTTACTGCAACAGGATTAAGTGGTTCCTGGATAAATGAAGGAATAGATAATCCGAATTTATTAAGCGAGGGGGTGTCAATTAAGGAAACGGGAATTGAGGATATGGTAATTGTCACAGAAAATGTAGAAAATGGAAATGGTACTATGTATACAAATATAAAAAATAATACAACATTTGATTAATAGGCTGGAAAGGAAAAGAAATGCGTAGGCAAATTTCAGATATTTATGAGGTATTAGGAAAAATAGGTGAAGGAAACAGTGGGGAGATTTATAAAGCGTATCACAGAAATCTTGGAAAAGAAGTAGTGTTAAAAAAAATAAAGACAGAAATAAAAGATTTTGTAAATAACAGAGCAGAAGTGGATGTACTGAAAAATCTTCGCCATTCTTGTCTTCCTCAGGTGTTAGATTTTCTTGAAATAGATGGAGATGTGTATACGGTTATGGATTATATTCCTGGAAATTCGTTCAAGCAGTATCTTGATGCAGGAACTATTTTTCCGGAAAAATCTGTATTAATATGGGCACAACAGATATGTGCTACATTAAGATACCTTCACGGTCAGACTCCGCCTATTATTCACAGTGATCTAAAACCTGGAAATATTATGCTTATGCCAAATGGGAATATATGCCTTATAGATTTTAATATTTCTGCCAGCCTTGATGGAAATAGTGCATGGGTAACGGGATTTACAAATGGATATGCGGCTCCGGAGCAAATTCTTGCATTAAAATATAATAGGGATCAGCTAGATCGGCATAAGTGGAAAACGGTAGATGAGAGAGCAGACATATATAGTTTTGGAGCAACAATTTATCATATTTTTACCGGACAAAAACCAGTGCCAGATGCAAATGGATACGTAGAGGATATCAGAAATAAGGGAAGAAAAATAAATAATATATTTGCTTCAATTATTATGAAGTGTTTGGAACCCAATCCAAGAAAGCGATACCAAGATTCAGAAAAACTTTTGGAGGATTTAAAAAATATTCAAATAAAGGATAAAAGGTATCGTCATCTTCTTCAAAAGCAAAAAATGATATATTTATGTATAGCAATGGGAATGTTTTTATTTGCTGGAGTTGCCATCAATGGATATTTTCGGATGGATACAGAAAAGCAAAAGAGATATGAACAGTTAATTAGAAAAGAGGCAGAGTGTATTGCAGAAGAATCTTTTGATTATTTTGACTCATATTTTCAAGAAGCAGTTAATTTATATCCGGGAAGGCTGGATGCGTATTATCAAAAAGCCCTGGCATTGGATCGACAACGTCAATATGGGGATAATATTGAATTTATTCAATCTGCAATATTGAATAATTCGGATATCACAAAAGAAAGCGAGTCTTTAAATAATATTTATTATTTGTTGGGAAATTCTTATGAAAAACAGGAAAATTATAGTCAGGCGGCAAAATGTTATAAGCAGGCAATTGAAATTAAACCAGATGAAGAGGATTATTATAGAGATTATGCCATTGCTCTTGCACATGGCGGAGATATAGAGGCAGCTAAGGTAGCACTTCAAGAAGCCAAAAATCAACAATTAGATTCCGTAGAAATAAAGTATGTAGAAGGGGAACTTGCATATGCATCTAAAGATTATGGAAAGGCTAAAAATATATTTGAACAATGTATAGAAAATACAAAAGATGAATATATAAAAATGCGAGCCTATATTATGACAGAAAAATGTCTGGATACTATGGGAGATGGTATGGAAGTTTTGTTGGAGAAGGAAGAACTTATGGAAGAGGCAGCGGAAGCTCTTTCAGCTTCGTATAATATTGGGATTTTGGAACAACTTGGTCAGGTATATGGAGATATATCAAAATATACAGGTGATTTATTATATGACATGAAAGCTATAGAAGTGTTTAAAAAGATCAAAGAACAGGGTATGGGAAATTATAATACAGACTATAATCTTGCTGTATTATATCAAAATGTACATGATTATGGTAATGCATCTGCAATTTTAAATCAGATGTTAGTTGATTATGGAGATAATTATAAAACATATAAAAGTCTTGCTTTACTTGAAGTTGCAAAACAGTCTCTGTTGCCTAACGGAGAAAAAAATTATGAGGAATTTAAAACGTATTATAACAAGGCGCAGGATTTTTATCAGGATCAGCTTGTTAATAATGTAAATGATGTAGAAATGGATCGGCTGAAAGAACTATATGAGCAGGCTGTTGTAAATGGATGGATACAACGGTAGAAAGAGAGACGCTATGGAAATTACAGTTGGGTTATTGATGTTTATTTTGGGTATTTTAGGGGTTTTGATTTGTGTGATTATTCTATGCATTCTTCCACAAAAATTTGATAAGCAGAGAAAAGAATTGTTAGACAGAATTGAAAGGGAGTACTAAGAAAAAAGTAAAGGAGAAGAAAAATTTATGTTTTGCAAAGAATGTGGAAAACCGATTGATAATGATGCTGAATTTTGTACGTATTGTGGAAGTCCTATAAAACTAAAAATCTGTGAAGAAAAGGATATTTTAGAGAGAGAAGATAAACAAAGAAGCAGTGGGAAAAAAGTTAGGATTATATTAATCAGTGTGATATCGGTTTTGCTTGTTACTGCAATCGCAGCTGTTGGGGTAGGATTTTATCTTAAAAATATTATGTTATCGAAAAACAATGAAGAAGTGACTGTGGGAGAACGGGCAAAAGAACTTTTAGCAGAAGAATCTAAAGAAGGTGCGAAAGAAGCAATAGAGGCGAGTAGAGAAGTAAAAACAGATACGATTCCTATGCAGCCGACACCGACTTTGATGCCAGAAAAAGTAAAAGCTATTCTTATGAATACAGCTCCTGATATGTCGGGATATGGAAGGCTTCCGGTCATTGCGGCAAATGCAACATCTACAATAGAACAAAAAGGAAAAAGTAATGATCCCATGCTTTTATTTGATGGAAAAGATGATACAAACTGGCAAGAAGGGGTTCCGGGATATGGAATTAATGAATCTGTAAGTTTTAGTTTTGACCAGATTTATGAAGTGAAATATATAGCATTTAAGCTTGGAAACTGGAAAACAGATAGATATTATATAGGAAATGGGAAACCGAAGACAATGACTCTTATTTTTGGAGATTATACGGGGCAGGTGACTTTTACAGGAAAACATGATGTAGAGTGGGTGGAAGTGAATAAGCCCGTCAATGCAGACAGCATGAAATTGATCATTGATGATGTATATCCAGGAACAAACTGGGAAGATACAGCGATTACAGAAATTACAGTGTATGGAAAATAAAGGGAGATTATATGAAAAAAAGGAAAAAAAATATAATTGCGAGTGTTCTGTTAATTGTGTCATATGTCATACTGATATGTGCTGTTTTGGGGTTGAGTTATTTAAACTATTTAAATTATGATACAAATAATCAGTTAAAGGAAGAAATTGGGATTTTACGGGAAAAGAATAAAGCATTGTCGGATGAGGTTGTTCAGTTGGAGAAAGAAAAAGAAAAAATTGAAAAGTTGCCAGAAGAAGTTGCTAATATTGAACAGGAACGGTTATTATCATTAGAAACTCTTGAAGTAGGACAGATAGTGGATGAGTTTATGGTCATTGGAAGTGAAGAGCAGTATTTTAAATCTTATGAGATTTTAGAAGGCGATGCAGTATACAATCGTATTAATGGAAAATCTTATTATGCAAATGATAATATTTCTCTTTCGGAATTGCGTTATTTAAAGCTTGCACATTATAACTTTGAACATAAAGTTCAAATAGGAGAGTTGATTGTAAATGCAGCAATTGCAGAGGATGTACTGCATGTTTTTAGAGAGTTATTTGAGATAGAATATGAGATACAATCAATGTATCTTGTAGATGATTATTGGATGGGAGATGGAACTTCATCAGATAGTAATTCGATTGATCATAATAATACCTCTGCTTTTTGTTATAGAGAGGCTACAGGAAGCGGAAAGCTTTCTAACCATGCTTTTGGGCGAGCAATCGATATTAATCCTCAGCAAAATCCTTATGTCTGGTATACAGAAGGAGGGGCTAATTGGAGTCATGAGAATGCATCGATGTACATAGATAGAACATGTGGAGATTCTCATGTAATTGTGGAAAATGATGCCTGCTATAATATTTTTAAGAAATATGGATTTAGTTGGGGTGGGTTGTGGACGAACCCTATAGATTACCAGCATTTTGAAAAAAAAGAATAAAAGTAAAACAAGAGAGCGATGGAGATTGATTTCCCGTCGCTCTCTGATATTTTATAATAATGGGATTCCGTTTTCTTCTGCTGTTTTTCGTGTTTTTTCTGACCAGATAGAAGCGTGTACTTCTCCAATATGAGCTTTGCGGAGAAAGAACATACAAATTCTGGACTGTCCGATACCACCACCTATGGTATATGGCAGATCCGCATTTAAGACTGCTTTCTGGAAGTCCAGCTCACGGCGGTCGTTACAGCCGGATTCATTTAACTGGCGGTCAAGTGCTTCTTCATCTACGCGGATTCCCATGGAAGACAGTTCTAATGCAATGTCAAGGACAGGGTAGTAAACCAGGATATCACCGTTTAATTCCCAGTCATCATAATCCGGTGCACGGCCGTCATGACGTTCGCCGCCACGCAGCGCTTTGCCTACCTGCATGAGGAAAACAGCGCCCTTTTCCTTGGTGATCTGATATTCTCTTTCTTTTGGTGTCAGATCAGGATACATATCCATAAGTTCCTGTGTTGTAACAAAAGTGATTTCTCTTGGTAAGATTTCTTCTATATAATCATACTGTACAGCCATGTATTTTTCTGTTTTGCGTAAAACACTGTAAATAGTACGGACTGTATGAATGAGTGTATCCATGTTTCGTTCTTCTTTAGAGATGATTTTTTCCCAATCCCACTGGTCAACATAAACAGAATGGATATTATCCAGATCTTCATCACGGCGAATGGCGATCATATCTGTATAAAGACCTTCACCGTGGGAAAAACCGTATTTTTTTAATGCATAGCGTTTCCATTTGGCAAGGGAATGGACAATTTCGGCACATTCTGTTTGTCCTTTAATATCGAAACTTACAGGACGTTCAATTCCGTTTAAGTTGTCGTTAAGCCCGGAGGCAGGATTTACAAATATAGGAGCAGATACGCGGAGTAAATTAAGTTTCTGTGCCAGTGTCTGTTGAAAAAAGTCTTTTACTGTTTTAATTGCGACCTGTGTATCGTGGAGATTGAGATCTGCATGATAACCGGTTGGAATTTTTAGTTGTTCCATAGAAAGGGCCTCCTCATATAGTGCTGTGATGTATGGAATATTTTTAATATTATTTTAAACATCAGTATTGCTTTATTATAACAGGAAAAACAGTTAGTGGCAATTTGTTTCTTAGTAATATCAGGATCGTGACGGAAACAAAAGTGCAAATGGTGCAACTGAAATAATCAATTTTTCCTCTTCCCTTTTCCATATGGTTATGCTATACTCTTTAGAGCACCATATATGGGTGAGATGAATAAAATATACGAAAAATATAACTAGATATAGTAATTGGGAGAAAAAAGGTATGATTTACGTCATTAAGAAGGATGGAACAAAAGAGGAGTTTAATCCGCTGAAAATCGTAGCAGCAGTAAATAAGTCAGCTGCACGTATTCTGTATACATTTTCAGACGAAGAGAAGGATTTTATCTGCCGTTTTGCTCAGGAGCATGCAGATTCTCTTGGGAAAAATGAAATTCAGATCCAGGAGATGCACAACATTGTAGAAGGTGCTTTGGAGCGTGTGAATCCGGCTGTTGCAAAAAGCTATCGTGATTACCGGAATTATAAATTGGATTTTATTCATATGATGGATGATGTATATACAAAAAGTCAGGCAATCCGTTATATTGGGGATAAAAGCAATGCAAATACAGACAGTGCGCTTGTTGCAACGAAGAGAAGTCTGATCTTTAATGAACTGAATAAAGAGCTTTATCGGAAATTCTTTATGAATCGAAACGAACTGCAGGCATGTAAGGATGGATATATCTATATTCATGATCAGTCTGCACGTCTGGATACAATGAACTGTTGTCTTTTTGACGTAGCATCTGTATTAAGCGGCGGATTTGAAATGGGAAATGTGTGGTATAATGAACCCAAAACCCTGGATACTGCTTTTGATGTTATGGGAGATATTATTTTAAGCACGGCTGCACAGCAGTATGGCGGATTTACGGTGCCGGAAGTGGATAAAATTCTTGCTCCGTATGCACGGAAAAGTTATGATAAATACGTTCAGGAATTTATAAAATATTCAGATGAGAGCTGGACTGGAAGAGAAGAGAAAGCAATCGAATATGCACTTGATAAGGTGCGCCGTGATTACGATCAGGGATGGCAGGGAATTGAATATAAATTAAATACAGTTGGTTCTTCCAGAGGAGACTATCCTTTTGTAACGGTAACACTTGGACTTGGAACAGAACAATTTGAAAAAATGTGTACCATTTCCCTTCTTCATGTACACCAGGGTGGACAGGGGAAAGAAGGACGTAAGAAACCGGTGCTTTTCCCTAAAATTGTATTTTTGTATGATGAGAATATTCACGGAAAAGGAAAATGCTGTGAAGATGTATTTGAGGCAGGTGTGGATTGCTCTGCAAAAACAATGTATCCGGACTGGCTTTCCATGTCAGGAGAAGGTTATATTTCCAGCATGTACAAAAAATACAAAAAAGTGATCAGTCCTATGGGATGTCGTGCTTTTTTAAGTCCATGGTATGAAAGAGGCGGTATGGAACCGGCCGATGAAAATGATGTTCCGGTATTTGTGGGAAGATTCAATGTAGGAGCAGTCAGCCTTCATCTTCCTATGATCCTTGCAAAAGCAAGAGCAGAGAACAGAGATTTTTATGAAGTATTGGACTTTTATCTTGAGATGATCCGGAGCCTTCATATTCGTACATATGAATATCTGGGACAAATGCGCGCATCGACAAATCCTCTTGCATACTGTGAAGGTGGTTTTTACGGTGGACATCTGAAACCGGATGAAAAAATCGGGAAGATTTTGAAGCCAATGACAGCTTCCTTTGGTATTACGGCATTGAATGAATTGCAGGAACTTTATAATGGGAAATCCATTACAGAAGACGGTCAGTTTGCACTTGAAGTGCTTCGCTATATCAATGATAAAGTAGAGCAGTTTAAAAAAGAGGACGGTTACTTATATGCTATTTACGGAACACCGGCAGAAAGTCTTTGTGGTCTTCAGGTAGAACAGTTCCGTAAAATATATGGAATTGTAGAAGGCGTTTCCGATCGTCCATATGTAAGCAATAGTTTCCATTGTCATGTGACAGAGGATGTAACCCCAATTGAAAAGCAGGATTTGGAAGGACGTTTCTGGGAACTGTGTAATGGCGGCAAAATTCAATATGTACGCTATCCGATCGATTATAATCGTGAAGCTATCCGTACACTGATCCGGAGAGCAATGGCACTTGGATATTATGAGGGAGTAAATCTTTCTCTTGCGTATTGTGATGATTGTGGGCATGAAGAATTGGAGATGGATGTGTGTCCTGTATGTGGTTCCAGCAATCTTACAAAAATTGATCGTATGAATGGCTATCTTTCTTATAGTCGTGTGCATGGGGATACCCGTTTAAATGAAGCAAAAATGGCTGAAATTGCAGAACGAAAATCAATGTAAAAAAAGAGGGCATTGCTTGAGGTGTTCTCCTAAAAGTTGAACTTTTAAGCGTAGCAGTTTTAATGGCTGCTACGCTATTTTTGTATAGCTAAAGCAGAGAAATTGTTGTGAAATCCGTAGCTATATTCAGATATAAAAAACGCCCTCCCAATCGTTAGATTTTTAATCTGACCTTGGGGGGCGTTTCTCTTATGCAACAGTCCATTTTTGATTATTTAATGATTGTTCCTGTCTTTTCAAGATATCCATCTTTTCCATGAGCGATATCTGTAATAATGGTACGGCGGTTCTGCCCTTTTTTCAGGAAAGAAATGCCGGCCTGGAATTTAGGCAACATGGAACCGGGAGCAAACTGATCAGCATCCATGTATTCCTGTGCCTGTTCCACAGAGATAGTATCCAGAAATTCTTCATTATCTTTTCCAAGATTTAAGCTGACCTTTTCTACACTGGTCAGGATCATAAGAGTATCGGCATTTAATTCTTCTGCCAGACATCCGGCAGCCAGATCTTTTTCGATAATGGCGCTTGCACCATGGAGTTCAATTCCCTGTTCTAAAACAGGAATACCGCCGCCTCCTGCAGCAATAACAATCTGTCCTGCATCAGCTAAAGTACGGATTGTTTCCAACTCAACGATACGCTGTGGTTTTGGTGCGGCAAGGATTCTGCGATAGCCTCCCGGTACTGGTGTGACAAAGTTTCCTTTCTCTTCTTCTGCTTCTGCTTCTTCTTCGTTTAAAATACGGCCGATAATCTTTTCAGGTTCTGCAAAAGCATCGTCATAAGGATCAATCACAACCTGAGTCAGTACAGTGCTTACTGGTTTATAAATACCGCGGGAAAGAAGCTCGGAGCGGATTGCATTTTGAAGATCGTATCCGATATAGCCCTGGCTCATTGCAGAGCATACAGACATAGGGGCAAAGGTGTAGTCAGGATGTGCCTTACCAAATTCATTCATGGCGGTATGAATCATGCCAACCTGGGGACCATTGCTATGGGAAATAACGACATGTGCGCCTTCTTCTACCAAATCTGCAATAACTTTTGCAGCGGCTTTGGAAGCTTCTTTTTGTTGTGGAAGTGTAGTTCCCAGTGCTCTATGTCCAAGGGCAACTACTACAGTTTTTTCGCTCATAGGATATACCTCGTTTCTGTCAGATAATATATGAAATATTATAAAAGACTGATGTTGGAATTGCAATAGCATTTGTCATCTTATATAAGAGTGAAAAAAAGGAAAAGCCGCCTGCATTTCAGCAAGCGGCTGTTTTCCTTTACTTTTTGAGGGGGGAGATAGAGAGTGGTTTTCATCTATCCAAGATTTATTATAGGTGGAAAATGTGTGCAAAGTATGTCGAGAATCTAAAAGAAATGGGAAATTTATAAATAATTTTTAAAAAGTTTGAATTCTGTGCAGAATACTTGTATTTTATTCTGGAAGATGCTAGAGTGTATGTATCTCATGTTTGCGTTCTGCAAATATGAACCACTTCTTTTAATGCCGTTCGGCAGAAAAATCCATGAAACATAAAAAGAATAGGAAAGGGGAGAATGCCTATGTCTGTTGGGAGATAAAGTTGAAGCGTAACTTTTTATCCGGATATTATATAAGGAGAGAAAATGAAAAAAAGAATAGGGAAACAGACATGGAAGTTTGTTGTTTTGGGAATTTGTGTCGGGATTTTTTGTGGAAACTGGGGAAAGACAGAAAATATTTTAGCAGCAGATGTGGAAAATCCAGAGATTTTTTTGAGTCAGAGAGCGAACTGGATTGATGAAAAACAGAGCGAGGCAGAAATTATAACCGAGGTTTCTTGGGAAAACAGCAGAGATCAGCAAGAGGAAATTACAGATGGCAGTCTGGAGGCAGAGTTGTCTGCAGAAGGCTCTGATGATCTTTTAGGTGAAGAAAATGATGAGGAGATGCTCGAGATTACCAATTATATTTCAGAGTATTTTAAATTATCAGAAGAGAAATTTTCCAGAGAAAATGCAGTAGTAGAAAAACTTTCTATTATAAATGCAAAAGGGCAGGAAGATTTTATAGAAAAAGTAGTAATAAAAATAAAGAAGTCAATGATAAAGGAAGAAAGAATACAAATTGTGCTTCCGGTTACTTTGAGAGAAGATTACGGACAATCAGAGGATGATGCATTTTTCAAATCCTATCCTGTAAATGGGAACCCTTCTCTGGGAGAGGAGAGAGGGCAGGCCGGTGTACAGGCTGTTATAAAAAAAGACGGGGAAATATATGCTTCTTCCGGAGAAGTGTCCATACCATGTTTGGAAAAAACGTATCCGAAAGAGGATTTTATGGTTTCTGTAATGTTGCAGGGAGAGAGGCTAAAGGCAGGAGAGGCAGCTGTTTATCAGGTGTGTCTTACGAATACAGGGGATCAGAGTCTTACGGATATTTTATTAACCAATGTGTTTTCATGTCCAAAAGTCACCTGGGAATGGCAGCCGGCGTCTAATTTAGAAGTAAATGGGGAAAAGGCACGTTTGCTTTTGTTGGAACCAGGTCAGTCTGTTTCTTTGTATATTGTGGCAAACCTGCTGCCGGAGCAAAAGGGGAGATTAACTCATACGGTGACTGCAAAAACGGAGAGGGCAATAAGAGAAACAGAGGTTTCCACAGAGGTTCAGGAACTGAGAGCAGATTTTATGGTGGAAAAGACTGCAGATTGTTCCGTTGCTGTTCCGGGGGATGAAATTTCTTATCAAATATGTATTCGTAATACAGGGGAACTTCCCCTTCACTCTATTGTTACAACAGAACACTTTTTAAAGGAAGGGATATGTGCGCATTTTGTAGAAAAAGATGGTGTGAAACTAAATAAAAATAAGAATAAAGCGTTTATTCCTCTTTTAGAAGCAGGAGATACCATTACGCTAAAGGCAATAGTTGAGCTTCCCAAGGAAGGGATTAAAGGGGAACTTTTTAATGAGGTGATTGTTTTAACAAAAGAAACAGGGGAAAGAGAGGTAACGGCTCAGACAGGGGTTCAGATCGAACTACCTGTTGTTACACCTTTAAAAGAAATCCGGGAAGAAGTAGCTGGAACTGAGCAGATTGCAGATATTCCAAAGACAGGAGATACCATGGAGCCAGGTAAAAAAGCAGTGCTTCTTTTTATATCTTTTATGGTTTTGGCAGGTCTGCTTGCTATAGGGAAAGGAAAAAGGAAACATTGAAAACAAAGGGGAGGTGTGCTATTCTATAAAAGAATAAATCCCTCCGGTTTGCTTGGACAAAAGGAGGAGCAGGAGGAAATAATTATGAAGGTATCATCCTTAGTAGAACGTTTGGAATACACATGTTTACAGGGAACTATAGAGCGCGATGTTACAACAGTTGTTTACGATTCCAGAAAAGTGGAAGAAGGTTCCATGTTTATCTGCATTCGCGGTGCTGTTGTGGACGGTCATAAATTCATTCCGGATGTACTTGAAAAAGGTGCAAAAACACTGGTGGTAGAAGAAGAAGTAGAAGTTCCGGATGATGTAACCGTGATTCTTGTAAAAGATAGCCGGTATGCCATGGCATTTATTTCCGCAGCATATTTTGGTTATCCGGCAGAAAAACTGAAAACGATCGGTATTACAGGAACAAAAGGAAAAACAACAACAACTTATATGGTAAAATCCATTTTAGAGAATGCGGGATATAAAGTGGGGCTTATTGGAACGATAGAGGCGATTATTGGCGATAAGGTGATCCCGGCAGCAAATACAACCCCAGAATCCTTTGTTGTTCAGCAATATTTTTATGAAATGGTGCAAGCGGGATGTGATTGTGTGGTAATGGAAGTTTCTTCTCAGGGACTTATGCTTCACAGAACACAGGGATTTGTATTTGATTTTGGCATCTTTACAAATATTGAACCAGATCATATCGGCCCTAATGAGCACAGAGATTTTGAGCATTATCTTTCCTGTAAGGCAATGCTTTTGAAGCAGTGCCGCGTGGGAATTGTGAATCGTGACGATGTTCATTTTGAGCAGATTGTAGAAGGACATACATGCGAACTGGAAACATACGGATTTTCTCCGAAAGCAGACCTTCGTGCGGAGGATGCAAGACTTGTAAACGGCAAAGGATATCTTGGGATTTCTTACCACTTAAAGGGACTAATGGATTTTCCGGTGGAAATTGACATTCCAGGTAAATTTAGTATCTATAATTCTCTTACTGCTATTGCAATCTGCAGACATTTTCAGGTATCTCAGGAAAATATAATGAAGGCATTAAAAGTGGCCAAAGTAAAGGGCAGAATCGAAATGGTAAAAGTGTCTGATGAGTTTACTTTGATGATTGATTATGCGCATAATGCAATGGCTTTGGAAAGTCTTTTAAGCACCCTGAGAGAGTATCATCCCCACAGACTCGTCTGCCTGTTTGGTTGTGGTGGAAATCGTTCCAGACTTCGCCGTTATGAAATGGGAGAAGTTTCCGGAAGACTGGCGGATTTAACGATCATAACTTCAGATAATCCGCGAAATGAAGAGCCACAGGCGATCATAGATGATATTAAAACCGGAATACAGAAAACAAATGGAAAATACGTAGAAATTGCAGATAGGAAGGAAGCCATTGCCTATGCGATTTCTCACGGCGAACCAGGAGATATTGTGATTTTGGCAGGAAAAGGCCATGAAGATTATCAGGAGATCAAAGGCGTAAAATATCCTATGGACGAGAGGGTATTAATAGCAGAAATTCTGGCAGAAAAATAGAAAGTGCAGATACATGATTTATGCGGATATAATTATTGACATTTCTCACGAAAAACTAGATCGAAGTTTTCAATATAAAGTACCAGAAAGACTGGAACGGGAAATAAAAACCGGAATGGTAGTTTCTGTTCCATTTGGAAATGGAAATCGTATGAGAAAAGGGTATGTCACCGGATTTTCTCACACACCTGCTTTTCAGTCAGATAAAATAAAGGAAATTCATGAAATTTGCAGTAACGAAGATACAACAGAGTCAAAGCTGATCGCACTGGCCGCATGGATGAAAGAACAGTATGGAGCGACGATGATCCAGGCTTTGAAAACTGTCCTGCCTATTCAGGAAAGTGTTCGGGCTAAAGAAAAGCGTAAAATTGTTCTGATTACGGGGCCAGAGGAGGCGCAAAACCTTTTAGCAGAACTTTCCCACACACGGTATAAGGCGAGAGAGCGGCTTTTAAGGGCTGTTTTGGAAAGCGAAGAGAAAAGTATTGATTATACGGAAGCAGTAAAAAATCTGGGAACCTCTTTGCCGGTATTGAAATACTTTGAGGACAGAGGGATTCTTCGTGTACAAAGCAACGAGGTATACCGGTCGTCTGTTTCCGCTGAAATGATTTCGGAAGAAAGTGTTGTAAAGCTGACAGAACAGCAGCAAAATGCTGTAAATGAAGTTTTGCAGGGATGGAAAGCGAATAAGCCGGTTCTTTTATGTGGTGTAACAGGAAGCGGTAAGACTCAGGTATATATGGAACTGATCCAAAAAACCATAGATGCAGGAAAACAGGCAATTGTGTTAATTCCTGAAATTGCTTTAACATATCAGACAGTTCGGCGTTTTTACGGAAGATTTGGAGAACAGGTATCTGTCTTGAATTCGAAGCTTTCTCAGGGAGAACGCTACGATCAGTTTAAAAGAGCAAAGCGTGGTGAAATCAGTATTATGGTAGGACCAAGATCGGCTCTTTTTACTCCTTTTCCAAAACTTGGTCTTATTGTAATTGATGAAGAACATGAACCAACATACAAAAGCGAGAATAGCCCAAGATATCATGCACGTGAAACGGCAGTACATCGGGCACAGATGGAAGGAGCCAATGTAATAATGGGGTCTGCGACCCCGTCTCTGGAAGCATACAGCCGGGCGGAAAAAGGAGAATATGCACTGATCCGTCTTGAAAGCAGGTATGAAGAACGTCCTCTTCCTGAAGTATCAATTATAGATTTACGGGAAGAATTAAAAGCAGGGAATCGTTCTGTTTTAAGCAGAAGTCTTCACCAGGAAATTCAAAAATGTCTGGAGCAGAATGAGCAGGTGATGCTCTTTTTAAATAGAAGAGGATATGCCGGTTTTGTGTCTTGTCGTTCCTGCGGTCATGTGATGAAGTGCCCGCATTGTGATGTTTCTCTTTCACAGCACAATAACGGCAAATTGATTTGTCATTATTGTGGCTATGAAATCAGAAAGCCGGATACCTGTCCGGTTTGCAGTTCTCCTTATATTGGAGGATTTAAAGCAGGAACGCAGCAGATTGAGCAGGTGATAAAAAAATATTTTCCTGACGCAAGGGTACTTCGTATGGATTACGATACTACACGAAGTAAGGGAAGTTACGAAAGTATCCTGAAAACATTTTCAGAGCATAATGCGGATATTTTGATCGGAACCCAGATGATCGTGAAAGGACATGATTTTCCTCATGTGACGCTTGTTGGAATTATTGCAGCGGATATGTCGTTGAATGTTTCCGATTATCGATGTGCGGAGCGAACGTATCAACTTCTGACACAGGCGGTAGGACGTTCTGGAAGAGGGAAGAAAAGCGGAAAAGCGATTATTCAGACGTATCATCCCGAACATTACAGCATTCAAGCGGCAGCTGTTCAAAATTACGAAGAATTTTATCAGGAAGAGATGAGTTATCGTATTCTGCTGGACTATCCTCCGGCATCTCATATGATGGCTGTACTGGGGGCATGTGAGGATGAGGAACGCCTTTCGAAAGGAATGTATTATATTGGGCAGTTTATCCGTAAAATACATCCGGATAAAGATCTGCATATAATCGGACCGGCATCAGCGCCTGTTGGAAAGGTAAAAGATATATATAAGCAGGTTCTCTATTTAAAACATATAGATTATGAGATTCTTGTTCATATAAAGGATAAGATTGAAAAATACATGGAAATTAATTCCGGTTTTCGGAAAATATACATACAGTTTGATTTTGCGTAGCAGTCAGACAGAAATGATCTGAAATACATACAGAAAATGTAGAATAGAAAGGAAGAATAAAAATGGCAATTAGAACGATCAGAACAGAAGGAGATCCGGTACTTACAAAAAAATGCAGACCAGTAGAGGAAATGACTCCGCGTATTTTGGAATTAACCCAGGACATGCTGGATACGATGTATGAGGAAATGGGAGTAGGGCTTGCAGCTCCTCAGGTTGGAATTTTAAAGAGAATTGTAGTAATTGATGTGGGGGACGGTCCTCTTGTTCTGATCAATCCGGAAATTGTAGAGACTTCCGGTGAGCAGACAGGAGATGAAGGATGTTTAAGTGTTCCGGGAATGTCCGGTCAGGTGACACGCCCCAATTATGTAAAAGTGAAAGCTTTAGATATGAATATGGAAGAACAGGAATACGAAGGGGAAGGTCTTCTGGCGCGTGCATTCTGTCACGAACTTGATCATCTGGATGGAAAACTTTATACAGAACTTGTGGAGGGAGAACTTCACAGAACAACATATGACTATGACGAAGAATAAAATTTTCTGGGAGGCAATGGATTTATGAATATTGTTTATATGGGAACCCCTGATTTTGCAGTTCCGCCCCTTAGAGCAATGGCAGAGGCAGGGTATCAGGTAACAGCTGTTGTGACACAGCCAGACAAACCAAAAGGCAGAGGGAAGACATTAATGCCTACCCCTGTAAAAGAAGAAGCACAGAGACATGAAATACCTGTTTATCAGCCTGTTAAGGTAAGAGATCCGGAATTTGTGAAAGTATTAGAAGCTCTTAATCCGGATATTATTGTAGTTGCAGCTTTTGGACAGATTATTCCAAAAGAGATTCTTATGCTTCCGAAACATGGCTGTATTAATATTCACGCTTCTCTTCTTCCTAAGTATCGTGGAGCAGCACCTATTCAACAAGCGGTTATTGACGGTGAAAAAGAATCCGGTGTTACAATTATGAGAATGGGAGAGGGCCTGGATACAGGAGATATGATCGCAAAGGTAATCGTTCCAATTGCCGAGGAGGAAACAGGAGGAACTCTTTTTGATAAACTTTCTGCTGCAGGAGCAGATCTGCTTGTAAAAACACTTCCGTCTATTTTTGATGGTACAGCTGTATACGAAAAGCAGCCGGAGGAAAGCCCGACACCATATGCGGCTATGATCACTAAGAAAATGGGTCTTCTTGATTTTTCAAAAAGTGCAGAAGAACTGGAGCGTCTTGTACGGGGGATGAATCCATGGCCAAGCGCATATACTTTTTTAAATGGAAAGACACTGAAAGTATGGAAGAGTCGTGTCCGCATGGAGGAAAATTCTTTTGAACCAGGGACTATAATTTCTGCAGATAAAACAGGAATTCATGTGGCTTGTGGAAAAAATGTGCTTGTGTTGACGGAAATTCAGCTGGAAGGAAAGAAAAGAATGGATACAGATGCGTTTCTGCGCGGGTACCCTATGGAGGCAGGGACAAAATTTTCAAATATAAAGGAGTGATAGCCGATGTACGGATATTGGAGGTTTGATTCTACGTATTTACTTCTTATTATTGGTATGCTTTTATCTGTTGCAGCTTCTGCTAAATTAAAAAGAACATTTGCTGTTTATAGAAACAAACGCAGTGTTTCTGGATTAACAGGTGCAGAGACTGCACAGAGGATTCTGCGGGCAGCAGGTATTACAGATGTTCAGATTGTGGCTATTCCGGGAAGTCTTACAGATCATTATGATCCAAGGACAAAAAGAGTCTGTCTTTCAGAGGATGTATATGGTCGAAATACACTTGCAGCCGTAGGGGTTGCAGCCCATGAGTGCGGGCATGCCATTCAGCATGCGATTCATTATGCTCCTTTAAGCATACGGTCGGCAATTGTGCCGGTAGCAAATTTAGGTTCTACCCTTTCCTGGCCATTATTTGTGGCGGGTTTGATTTTGTCCAGTCATCCGCTTCTTACTCTGGGTATTGTGTTATTTTCCCTTGCAGTGCTTTTTCAGCTTGTTACCCTGCCGGTAGAGTATAATGCTTCTTCCAGAGCTCTTCATATGCTGGAGAGTACAGGGATTTTAAGCCATGAAGAAAACAGGGGAGCGCGTAAGGTTCTGCATGCGGCAGCGCTTACGTATGTTGCTGCACTGGCATCATCTGTTTTGCAGCTTTTAAGATTGATTATTCTTGCCGGAGGAAGAGAACGTGACAATTAGTGGAGTCAATACACGGGAGTTGATCCTGGAAATTTTATTACAGATTGAAGAAGAAGGAGAACATAGTCATATTGCCATTCGCAATGCACTCTCCAAGTACCAGTTTCTGCCAAAGCAGGATCGGGCATTTATTACAAGAGTTTGTGAAGGAACCCTGGAATATCAAATACGAATTGATTATATCCTGGATTCGTTTTCAAAAGTAACAGTAAATAAAATGAAGCCGGTTATCCGGGAAATTTTGAGAAGTGCAGTATATCAGCTTGAATTTATGGACAGTGTGCCAGATAGTGCTGTCTGCAATGAAGCGGTAAAACTTGCACAGAAAAAGGGATTTTATAATCTGAAACCTTTTGTAAACGGGGTTTTGCGCACGATATCAAGAGAAATCAAGCATCTGGAATATCCATCCAGGGAGGAAAATGTAGTACGGTATTTTTCCGTGAAATATTCTATGCCGGAGCCATTGATCATTCGGTGGATCCAGGATTACGGGGAAGAAAAAACAGAAAAGATACTGGCGGATTTTCTGAAAGAAAAACCATTAACCATTCGGTGCCGGACATATAGAAATTCTGTGGAAGATATTAAGAAAAGCCTGGAAGAACAAGGGGTGACAGTGGAACCGGCACCGTATCTTCCCTATGCGTTGCAGATCAGTGAGTTTAATCATATTCTCACGCTGGATGCTTTTATAAAAGGGCAGATACAGGTACAGGATGTAAGTTCCATGCTTGTGGCGGAAATTGCAGACCCTAAAAAAGGGGATTATGTAATTGACCTTTGCGCTGCTCCGGGAGGGAAAAGCCTTCACATGGGTGATAAGATGGAAGGTTATGGAGTCGTAGATGCCCGGGATATAAGTGAGTACAAGGTAGGTTTGATTGAAGAGAATATTCAAAGAACAGATTCTATTAATGTACAGGCAAAAGTGCAGGATGCTACCGTTTTTGATGTAGAGTCAGAGTGTAAGGCAGATATTGTTCTTGCGGATGTTCCGTGTTCCGGTTATGGAGTGATTGGAAAGAAGCCGGAAATTAAGTATCGTGTGACTTCTCAGAAGCAGGATGAGATTGTGATCCTTCAAAGAACGATTCTCAATCGTGCTGCTGAGTATGTAAAATCCAGAGGAGTTCTGGTATTTAGTACATGTACCATTGCAAAAGAGGAAAATGAAGAAAACATGATGTGGTTTTTGAAAAACTACCCGTTTAAGCTGGAAAGTCTGGATCCGTATCTTCCGGAAGAGCTTCATTCGGAAACAACAAAACTCGGGTATCTGCAGCTTCTTCCGGGAGTACATAAAACAGATGGGTTCTTCATTGCAAAATTTAGAAGGAAATAGTGAAATATGACAGACATAAAGTCTATGAATATAGAGGAACTGAAAGAACTTATGCAGACTCTCGGGGAAAAAACATTCCGGGCAAAACAGATTTACAGCTGGCTGCATGAGCATTTGGTAGTATCCTATGATGAAATGACAAATATTCCTGCCAAACTGCGGGAAAAACTGTCTGTATATCCCATCACTTCATTACGAATTGCGGATGTACAGACCTCAAAAATCGATGGCACAAGAAAGTATTTATTTCAGCTTGCAGATGGAAATGTCATAGAAAGTGTTCTTATGAGATACAAGCATGGAAATTCCGTATGCATTTCCTCTCAGGTTGGATGTAGAATGGGGTGCCGTTTTTGCGCCTCTACAATAGGAGGACTTACAAGAAATCTCTTGCCGTCAGAAATGCTGGATCAGATTTACAGCATACAGAAAGAAACAGGGGAGCGGGTTTCCAATATTGTTTTGATGGGAACAGGAGAACCCCTTGATAATTATGAAAATCTGCTTCGTTTTCTTCAGATTCTGACAGAAGATGGAGGACTGCATATCAGCCAGAGAAATGTTACCGTTTCTACTTGTGGAATTGTTCCCAGAATTCTGGAACTTGCAGAGGAAAAGATGCAGATTACACTGGCATTGTCGCTTCATGCGCCTAATGATGAAAAAAGACAGGAGCTGATGCCCATTGCCAGAAAATATGCAATGGACGAGGTATTGGATGCGTGTCGTGTATATTTTCAAAAAACAGGTCGCAGGATAACTTTTGAATATAGTCTTGTGGCCGGGGTGAATGACAGCCAGGAGAATGCAAGAGAGCTTTCTGACCGTATAAGAGATATAAATTGTCATGTAAATCTGATACCGGTCAACCCTGTAAAAGAGAGAAGTTATCAACGTTCTACAAGACAGGCAGTGGAGAATTTTAAAATAAAACTTGAAAAATGTGGAATAAATGTTACTATTAGAAGGGAAATGGGCAGCGACATAGACGGTGCCTGTGGGCAACTGAGAAAGAGCTATATGGAAAAAACAGAAAGCGAGAAGTGACATGAGGATATATTCAGCTACTGATGTAGGGCAGAAGCGGAAGATGAACCAGGATTACGTGTTCGTATCCGAAGATGCTGTAGGAAATCTTCCGAATCTGTTCGTTGTTGCTGATGGAATGGGCGGTCATAATGCAGGAGATTTTGCATCTTCCCATGCAGTAGAAATACTGGTGGATGAAATTCGTAAAGATGCAGATTATAATCCTGTAAAAGTCATCCGACATGCCATTGAAACTGCAAATACGGAAATTATAGAGCAGGCACAAAAAGATGAAAACCTTCGGGGAATGGGAACTACCATGGTGGTGTCTACAATTGTGGGACAGTATGCTTATGTGGCAAACATAGGAGACAGTCGCCTTTATATTGTGCAGAAGCAGATTCAGCAGATTACAAGGGATCACTCACTGGTTCAGGAAATGGTAAGACTGGGAGAACTTAATGCGGAAGAAGCCAGAAATCATCCGGATAAAAATATCATTACAAGAGCATTAGGAGCAGAAAAAACAGTGGATATTGATTTTTTTGATCTGAAGCTGGAAGCAGGAGATACAATCCTGATGTGTTCGGATGGATTAAGCAATATGGTGGAAGATTGGAAAATGGAAGAAATCATATTGTCTTCTGATATGGAACTGGAGCAAAAAGGGGATGCACTTATAAAAGAAGCAAACCTGAATGGTGGAAAAGATAACATAGCAATTATATTGATAGAACCATTCACGAATGAGGTGAAGAAATGTTAAAGTCAGGTATGATTATAGCGGAACGCTATGAGATATTAGGAAAAATTGGAACAGGCGGAATGGCAGATGTTTATAAAGCAAAAGATCATAAGCTAAACCGTTTTGTTGCGGTTAAGGTCTTGAAACCGGAATTTAGGGAAGATACGACTTTTATCCGTAAATTTAGAAGTGAAGCACAGGCAGCGGCGGGGTTAACCCATCCCAATATTGTTAATGTGTTTGATGTAGGAGATGATGAAGGCCTTTATTATATTGTAATGGAATTGATTGAAGGCATTACTCTGAAGGAATACATTTCCAAAAAAGGAAAACTGTCTATTAAAGAGGCAACCAGTATTGCAATTCAGGTTTCCATGGGACTTGAAGCAGCACACAGCCATGGAATTGTACACCGTGATGTAAAACCGCAAAATATCATTATTTCTACAGATGGAAAAGTAAAGGTAACAGATTTTGGAATAGCCAGAGCAGCATCTTCCAACACCATAAGTTCAAATGTGATGGGCTCTGTTCATTATAGCTCTCCGGAACAGGTACGTGGGGGATATAGTGATGAGAAAAGTGATATTTATTCGCTGGGTATTACCCTGTATGAGATGGTAACAGGAAAAGTACCTTTTGACGGAGATACGACAGTTGCCATTGCCATTAAACATTTACAGGAAGAAATGGTTCCGCCAAGCGTTTATACGCCGGAACTTCCTTATAGTCTGGAACAGATTATTTTTAAATGTACACAGAAAAGTGTTGACAGACGATATGGAAAGATGGAGGAGATCATTGCCGATCTAAAGCATTCTCTTATTGATCCTCAGGGAGATTTTGTACATCTTACTTCACTTAATAACGATGCGAAAACCGTTGTGATTTCGGATGAAGAACTGGGTGCTATTAAGCATACACCAAAGAATAATCTCCGGACAGAAGTAGAACAGCTGGAAGAAGAAAATTATTCCACAGATTATGAAGATGCAGAAGAAGATGAGGATTACAAACGCAGAAGAGAAAAACGGCAGAAGCAAAAACGTAAGAAGAGAGGACCGGGAAGAGGTCCTGTGATTGCAGCGTTTGTCCTGGGAGCGGTATGTTTGATCGCACTGATTTTTGTATTATTAAAAGTAACAGGGATTTTTGGAGAGAAAGAGCCTGTTATAGATGATCAGACACAGCAGCAGGAGCAGCAGGAAGAGAAACAGGTTGAAGTGCCGAATCTTGTAGGAAAAACAGAGGCAGAGGCAAAAGAACTTACCAACAGTCTTCATCTGGGAATTCAGATGATGGGAGAAGAAGCCTCTGATCAGGAAAAGGGAAGAATTTCTTCTCAGGACATTCAGGCAGGTACGAAAGTTCAGGAATACTCAACTTTAAAATATTATGTAAGTAAAGGTGCGCAGGAAGTCACGATTCCGGATATAGATGGAAAAACAGGAATAGAAGCGCAGCAGCTTTTAGAAGACTTGGGATTGAAAGTGGAGATCCAGAAAGAATATAGTGCGTTGGACGAAGACGGATATGTACTGGTAGAGCCGGGATATGCTTATTATGTAACACCGGAAACCGGTGCGACCGCTAAATCGGGAGATTCCGTTACACTTGTAGTAAGCCGTGGTTTGGATTATGGCGATGGTGTGGAAGTGGAAGTTCCAAGTGTAGTTGGACTTAGTGAAAATGATGCAAGAACCACTCTTGGAAAATTCCTTTTACTCGATGTACAATATCAGCAGAGTGCAGATATTGCAGAAGGAGAAGTTATTTCACAGACACCGGACGGATATTCCATGGCAGATCCGGATACAGCAACAATCAGTATTACAGTAAGCAGCGGTAACCAGCCGCCGGAAGCAAAAAGCCAGGCAAATGGAACAGATCCATCTGCATCTGCTCCGGCAGGGGATGCTTCCCAGATGAATGCAACACAGGCGACAGATCAGGCAGCTGCTGCCGGAGAAGTCTGGAAATGTACACAAAGATTAAATACTCCTGAAGGATATAAAGGCGGAGCAGCGCGTCTTGAATTAATCCAGCAGATAAATGGAGTGCCACAGGTTTCTGTGATCAAAGAAGGTGAGGTACTTCAGTTCCCGTATCAGCTTGATATTACCGGAGTTCCGGGAGTTTCCGAAGGTACGCTGTATTTATCTGAAGAAGTAGGCGGAACTTATCAGAAGATAGGTGAGTATTCAATTAAATTTGAGAAAGCAGAATAGCAGATGCAGGGGAAAATTATGAAAGGCATTGCCGGATTCTACTACATTTATGCGGAAAATGAGCAGATTTATGAATGTAAGGCAAAAGGGATTTTTCGTAAAGATAATCAGAAGCCTCTTGTGGGAGATGATGTGGAGATTTCTGTTTTGGATGAAAAAGAAAAAACAGGAAACATTACCGCAATTCTCCCAAGAAAAAATTCGCTTATAAGACCGGCAGTTGCCAATGTAGATCAGGCATTTGTCATATTTGCAATGGAAGATCCAAAACCCAATTACATGTTGTTGGATCGTTTTCTGATCATGATGGAGCAGCAGAATATTCCGGTAGTTGTCTGTTTCAACAAAAAGGATCTTGCAACGGAAGAGGAACTGGAATTTTTGTACAGGACGTATACAGAATGCGGATATAAAGTACTTCTTTCCAGTGCCCTGAAGGGGGAAGGGATTTCCGAAGTCCACGAAGTTCTTAAAGGAAAAACCACAGTTGTGGCAGGACCATCTGGTGTAGGAAAGTCTTCTCTTACCAATTCTCTTCAGGGAGATGTAAAGATGGAGACAGGAGAAATCAGCAGGAAACTGAAAAGAGGGCGCCATACAACACGTCATTCCCAGGTTATTCCTGTTGGAGATGATACATTTCTTGTAGATACGCCGGGATTTTCATCTTTGTATTTAAGCGATATGGAAGAATATGAACTGAAGGAATATTTTCCGGAATTTCGGAAATATGAAGCGCAATGCCGCTTTCAGGGATGCCGGCATATCCATGAACCGGGATGTGCGGTAAAAGAAGCACTTGAAAATAAAAAAATCAGCAGATTGAGATATGAAGATTATCTTTGTCTGCATCAGGAATTAAAAGAGAAAAGGAGATACTGACATATGTATCAATTGTGCCCTTCGATTTTATCGGCGGATTTTAACCGTTTGGGAGAACAGATAAAAATTCTGGAACAGGAAGGAGTCAAAATACTTCATATTGATGTAATGGATGGAGATTTTGTTCCAAGTATTTCATTTGGAATGCCGGTGATCAAATCCATCCGGAAAGAATCAAACATGTTTTTTGATGTGCATCTTATGGTGACAGAGCCTGAGCGTTATATCAGAGATTTTGTAGAATGTGGAGCAGATTCCATTACTGTACATGCAGAAGCGTGTGAAGATCTGGAACGTACCATCAGTCTGATTCGTGCAGCAGGAGTGAAAGTAGGAGTATCCATCAAGCCTGCGACACCGGTAAATGACATCAGTCATCTTCTGGACGAGGTAGATATGGTTCTTATAATGACAGTCCAGCCGGGATTTGGAGGACAAAAGTATCTGGAAGAATGTACAGAAAAAATCCAGGAACTTCGAAAACTGATTGACGAAGAAGGTCTTGATACAGAAATTCAGGTTGATGGAGGCATTAATGGGGAAACACTGCGGACTGTTATGGAAGCTGGAGCAAACCTGATCGTAGCAGGCTCGTATGCATTCCAGGAGAATCTGGCAGAAAGTATTAGGGACATTCAAAATAAAATGGAAGAAATCAGCAGAACAATTTCATGAGGAATATTATGATTGATGCAATCATTGTAAGCGGGGGCAATATCCAGGAAGGTTTTGCCCTCGATTTTTTGAGGAAAATAGAAGAAAAACAAAAAAATATGCCATATCTTATTGCGGCAGATAAAGGACTTGAATTTTTTCAGAAAACAGAAATCCAGCCGGATATGGTAATAGGAGATTTTGACAGTCTTTCAGAAGCAGGAATCGTATTTCTAAATACGCTTCCTGAAACAAAAATATGTCGTTTAAAGCCAGAGAAAGATGATTCCGATACACAGTCGGCTGTTCGCCTGGCAGCAGCGCAGGGAGCTAAAGAAATTGTTCTTTTGGGATGCCTGGGAACACGCCTTGATCATGTGATGGCGAATCTGGGGTTGCTATCCTGGGGTGTCCAAAAGGGTATTTCCATTCGTCTTTACGATTCATATAATTTTGTTTCTGTTGTAAAAAGTGGCTCCTGTATTAAGAAAAAAGAGCAGTTTGGAAAATATGTATCCTTTTTTCCTCTTGGAGGAGAGGTGCGTGGGCTTACCCTAAAAGGATTTCGATATCCGTTAGAAAAACATGATCTCCTGGTTCAGGATAGCGGACTTACGGTAAGCAATGAGATTTTGGAAGAGACAGCAGAAATTTTGTTTGACAGCGGAATCCTTCTTATGATCATGTCAAGAGACTGAAAAGAACCATATGGTTCGCTTCTTGCGAAGATGTCTTTGTTATGATAAAATATGAGAAGATTATATGGAAAAATAGAAAAGCATGTAGAAAAAGAAGAGAAACTACAGAAAAAGGAAAGGGATTTGCTATGAAACTTGGAATTGTAGGTTTGCCAAATGTAGGAAAAAGTACCTTGTTTAATTCATTGACAAAAGCGGGGGCGGAATCCGCAAATTACCCGTTTTGTACAATCGACCCGAATGTGGGAATTGTAACGGTTCCGGATGAACGTCTTACGTTATTAGGAGATTTTTATCATTCTAAAAAAGTAACACCGGCAGTAATTGAATTTGTAGATATTGCAGGACTTGTAAAAGGTGCGTCAAAAGGGGAAGGACTTGGAAACCAGTTCCTTGCAAATATCAGGGAAGTAGATGCTATTGTCCATGTAGTGCGTTGTTTTGAAGACGGAAATGTGGTGCACGTAGATGGAAATATTGATCCTCTTCGTGATATTGAAACCATTAATCTTGAATTGATCTTTTCTGATCTGGAAATTCTGGAAAGAAGAATTGCAAAAGTAACAAAGACGGCACGTATGGACAAGGAAGCTGCAAAAGAGCTGGATTTTCTTCAGAAAGTGAAAAAGTATCTTGAAGATGGAAAAATGGCTATTACTATGGAACTTGATAACGAGGAAGAAGAAAACTGGATGGGTACTTACAATCTTCTTACCTGGAAGCCGGTAATCTATGCTGCAAATGTGTCAGAGGATGATCTGGCGGATGATGGAGAAAGTAATTCCTATGTGCAGGCTGTTCGTGGATATGCAAAAGAACAGGGTAGTGAAATTTTTGTAATCTGTGCACAGATCGAACAGGAAATTGCAGAGCTGGATGAAGACGAAAAGAAAATGTTCCTGGAAGATCTGGGATTAGAAGAATCCGGTCTTGAAAAGCTTGTTAAGGCAAGTTATCATCTTCTGGGTCTGATGAGTTTTTTAACCTCAGGCGAGGATGAAACAAGAGCATGGACAATTAAGATTGGGACAAAGGCTCCACAGGCAGCCGGAAAGATCCATACAGATTTTGAGCGTGGATTTATTAAAGCAGAGGTTGTAAACTATCGTGATCTTTTAGATTGTGGTTCCTATGCAGGAGCAAGAGAAAAAGGTCTTGTACGCATGGAAGGAAAAGAGTATGTTGTACAGGATGGAGATGTGATTTTATTCCGTTTTAACGTATGAGATAGGTGATATATGAATATGTCGATTCGTTTTCCGAATTTGGAACTTAATTTTGAGTATGTGCCAAAAGCAGTTCGGATTTTTGGACTTCAGATTACTTTTTTTGGTATTTTACTGACGCTTGGAATGCTTCTTGGAATTGCTTTTATTGTGTTGGAAGCAAAACGTAGAAAACAGGATACAAATCTTTATATGGGAATGATCATTTCCGGACTTTTAGGAAGTTTTGTTGGTGCAAGATTGTTTTATGTGATTTTTTCCTGGAGCATATATAAGTCAGATATTATGAAGATATTTGATACCAGAAGTGGGGGAATGATGTTCTATGGCGGTCTGCTGGGAGGCATTCTGGCAGCAGCGGTTTTTTGCCATATGAAAAAAGCCTCCTTTATGGAAATGGCAGATATTGCCAGTATGGGACTTCTCATTGGACAGATAATAGGAAGATGGGGGAACTTTTTTAACCGGGAATCTTTTGGAGAATATACAAGCAATATTCTTACGATGCAGCTTCCGCTGGCAAATGTACGGGCGAGCGAGGTAACACCGTGGATGCGGGAAAATCTTGCAACGATAGATGGAATTTCCTATATTCAGGTAACGCCCACTTTTCTTTATGAAAGTATCTGGTGTCTTATACTTTTTATCATTCTTCTTGCATGGAGTCATAAGAAATTATTTGCAGGTGAAATCTTCATGAGATATCTGGCCGGATATGGATTCGGTCGATTCTTTATTGAATGGATTCGTACAGATAAGATCTTATGGCCGGGAACAGATGTTGCAGTTTGTCAGGTTGTATCTGCAGTATTGTTTGTGTTCTTCAGTATGGTCGTAATTGTAAAACGTATTATGGCGAAGAAGCGTGCGGCATTGCGTAAACGCAGGAGAGAACGTATTTATGAAGAAGAATCCAAATCTGTTCATGCAGAAGACAATGGGGACTTACAGGAAGAGGAAGATTTACTGGAAAATACAGAGACTTCGTCGGAAGATGGAGAAACAGATACGCAGCCGGGCGGATCTGCAGAAGAGTCTAGAGATAAGCAGGAAACTTGATGGGCTTATAGAAAACTACGAAGAATTGAAATGAAAAAGCTTCAGAGGAAACTCTGAAGCTTTTTTGTGGACTTTTTTATGCTGCATTATTCTACTTTTAGCATTCGATATCCAACTCCAATATGTGTCTGGATATATTGAGGCGATTCTGCATCGCTTTCCAGTTTTTTTCGAAGTGTAGCCATAAAAACACGAAGAGATGCAATATCATTTTCCCAGCTGGTTCCCCATATTTTTTGTGTAATAAAGGTATGGGTTAAAACTTTTCCTACGTTTCTTGAAAGAAGACATAAAAGTTTATATTCAATAGGAGTCAGATGCAGTTCTTTTTCGCCCAGATAGGTGCATCCTGCTGCATAATCAATATGGAGTTTTCCATTTACAAAAATGGAATCTTCGGCGCTTGCTTCCCTTTTCATAACAGCAAGGCGGCGTTGTGTGACACGAAGACGGGCCAGCAGTTCTTCTACAGAGAATGGTTTTGTAAGATAGTCGTCAGCGCCTGTATCCAAGGCTTCGATTTTATCGGAATCTTCACTGCGGGCACTAATAACAATGATGGGCATATTTGACCAGGAACGGATTTTCCGGATTACTTCTATGCCGTCAATATCAGGAAGCCCAAGATCAAGAAGAACGATATCCGGATTATGGGAAGATGCTTCTAAAATAGCACGTTCTCCATTTGGCGCTGTAAGATAGCGGTAATCGTGTGCTTTTAAGGTTGTAGTAATCAGATTACGGATAGGCGCATCGTCTTCTACAACTAAAATAGATGCTTTATTCATGAAGTGTTACCTCCTCGGCTGGTAATGTGAATGTGAATATAGTTCCATGAGGTTTATTATCCTGAACAGAGAGAACTCCGTTATGTGCGTGAATAATGGATTTGCAAAGACAAAGCCCAAGCCCAAGGCTTTTTCTGCTGTTTTCGCTGGAAGTGGCGCTGCTGTAAAACATATCAAAAATATGCGGCTTTGCTTCATCAGGAATACCGGGGCCATTGTCTTTTACTTCCACAATCGCTTTTTCGCCTTCTTTTTTTGTGGAAATTGTAATCCGGGAACCGGCTGGTGTATATTTTATAGCATTTTCCATGAGGTTTACAAGTACCTGTATAATAAGTTTGGCGTCAATTTTGACCAAAATAAAAGCATCGCTGTTTTCTACAAAAATTTCATGTTCTTTGCTTTTTCTGGAGAGGTGCGAAAGGGATTCTGTTATAATTTCATCCAACAGTTCTGTAGAAGCGTGGAGATTTATATGTTCTTCTTCCATGCGTGTAATGGACAATATATTTTCCACCAGGCTGATAAGCCATATGGAATCGTCATAAATGTCCGTATAAATCTGCAGTTTTGTATTTTCATCAAAAGAGTTTCCCTTTGTCAGAAGGTTATTTGCGTTCCCGGAAATAGAAGTAAGAGGTGTACGCAGATCGTGTGAAATCGCTTGAAGAAGATGGATACGGTACTGTTGCTTTTGTATAAGGAGAGATGCGTCCTCTTTTTCTCTGGAATTGCATAGATTTTTAAGGGAAAGCGTACAAACCTCCATGATGGAAAAAAGGATCTTTTTTTCCTGCTCGGTAAAAGGAGCAGAATCAGCAGCAATAATAAGAAGCCCATAGGTATGGGAATCTTTACAAACAGGGAGATAAAGATGTGGCAGTGATGCAAACATATCGGTTCCGGATCCTGTTTTCTGCTGGTTTTTTATCGCCCATATGGCAGCTTCTTTGTGAAATTTCGAAAAAGTATCTGGCAAAACTTCGGCAGGAAAAACGGCAGTCTGTGACAATTCGTTGTTTTCTGTTGGATATGCGTAAACAGGTTTTTGGAAAATGTTTGCTATTTGTTCTGCAGTTATAATAAGAAGCTCTTCGATATTCCCGGCATTGCCTATCCGTTTATTTGTGTCTGAAAAAATAGCGGCAAAATCCGGTGCAGATACTTTTTGCGGCTGTTTTTTCTTTTTAGACAGCGAAGCTGTCAGAAGCGGTATGCCAAGCATAAGTAAAAAAATAAAAAGATAAGTATAAATATAAGTTTGAGCAGCTGAGTTGGAGATAGGAAAGAAAAAATGCAGTAATATCATACTTAAGAAAGCGGATAAAAAACAGTAGATAGGGCTCCTGGCTACAAGAGCAGTAACCAGGATGCCGGCTTTTTTTAAGACATCCCTAAAAGGATGGTGAATTGTATGTTTCATATGATACCTCCTGTCTTGTGCTTGATACATTATAACACATTTCCAGGTATTTTCACATGAGGGTTTTATGCGGAGAGATTTTTGTATGTTTTATAATTTAAATGTGAAAGCACTTATGAATATCAACATTGTTTCCAAGTACCAGCATTGTTTCTCCGGGAGCAATGCATGTGTCAGATGTGATGTTCAGATTTAACTCTCCATGGTTTTTCAAAGCCATGATGTTGATATTATATTTTTTGCGGATATCCAGCTGTCCAATGGAACGGCCTACCCAGGATTCCGGAATGGAAACTTCAAAAACAGCATAGTCTTTGTCAAGTTCCATATAGTCAAAAATGTGATCAGAAGTATATCGGATAGCAGTCCAGGAAGCAAGCTGTTTTTCTGGATATACGATTTCATCTGCTCCATTGCGGAGAAGGAATTTTGCATGTACATCGCGTGCAGCTCTGGAAACTACTAATTTAGCCCCAAGCTCTTTTAAAAGGGAAGTGGTTTCCAGAGAACTCTGGAAATTATCGCCAATGGCAACAAAACAAACATCAAAGTTTCGGATTCCCAGAGAGGAAAGAAATTCTTCGTTTGTGCTGTTTCCGATCTGGGCGTTTGTGACATAAGGGAGCGCTTTATCTACGCGGTCCTCACGAATATCTACAGCCATAATCTGATGGCCAAGTTCGTTTAAGTTCATGGCGATATGTCTTCCAAATCTTCCAAGTCCGATTAATAATACTGATTTCATGATAAACTCCTTTAACCTACTGTTATTTTTTCCTGTGGCAGCTTTGAGGCTGCATGATGTTTATTTGAAATGGCAGCAAATACAAGTGTAAGCCCGCCAACACGCCCAAAAAACATAAGGCAGATAAGTACAATTCTGGAGAGAATGCCAAGCTGTGGAGTGATGCCCATGGACAATCCCACTGTACCGATGGCAGATGCTGCCTCAAAAAGTGAAGGCAGTACAGGAAGTCCTTCTGCACAGCTGATCAGCAAACCGCCGGAAAGAAACAGGACAATGTACATAAGAAGAATGGTGGCTGCATAGTGAATAGTATTATCCGGAATTCTTCTGTGAAACAGATGTCCATTTGGTTTTTGTGTAAATACAGCAAAAGCGGAAGCAAAAAGTACGGCAACGGTAGTGGTCTTCAGACCCCCGGCAGTAGATCCGGGAGAACCGCCAATAAGCATGAGCAAAATAGTGATTACCTGTCCGGGTTCCGTAAGGAGAGTCAGATCTACAGTGTTAAATCCGGCAGTTCTTGGAGTGACGGATTGGAAAAAGGATCGTATGGTACGTTCTCCTAAGGACAAATCCCCCCATGTGTTTCTGGAAAATTCGGCAAAGAAAAAGTAAATTGCCGGAACAACAATCAGGACAGATGTTACACAAAGAATGGTTTTGCTTTGCATTCTGTATTTATGCAGATGATAGGTGTGTATTTTTATATCTTCCCATGTAAGGAAGCCAATACCTCCTATTATAATAAGGAAAGCGATCACAATATTTACAACAGGGTGGCTGGCATAGGCAGTAAGGGAAGAAAACGGTTCTCTGATTCCCATTAAATCAAAACCTGCATTACAAAAAGCGGAAATAGAGTGAAAAACAGAATACCAGATGGACTTTAAAGGACCAAATTCTGAAAGAAAACAGGGGTACAGAATAATGGCGCCGATAAGTTCTATGGCAATTGTAGTCCGCAGTATAAAGTTTGTTAAACGCACAATTCCGCCTACATGAGGTGCAGAAATGGCTTCCTGCATAGTGCTTCTTTGCATAAGCCCGATTTTTCGACCGGAGAGCCGGGCAAAAGCAACAGCAATTGTGACAATTCCCATACCGCCGATCTGAATAAGGGTAATAATCACAGCCTGCCCGAATCCGGACCAGTATGTTGCAGTATCATGGACAATCAGGCCTGTAACGCATACAGCGGATGTTGCAGTAAACAGGGAGTCCAGAAAAGGAGTTCCATGTCCTTCGGCTGAAGAAATGGGAAGCATCAGAAGAAGGCTTCCACAGATAATAGCCAGAAAAAATCCCAGAATAATAATCCGGGATGAGGAAACGTGTATTTTTTTATGAAAAATTTTATTAAGGAGTTTCATGTTCTTTCACCATTTGTTTTCTTTACATTATCTTTATTCTATAACGTCCTTATACTATAGACCATCTTGCATTAATTACGCATAAATAAGTAATCATAGAGTATTAAGACCGTATAAAGATTTTGGAAATAAGGAATGTTTCGTATTTATTAATTTATAAGCAAAATGAAAAAAACTTGGATTCCCACTTGTATTTTTCACTTGAATAGTTTAGAATAAGCACATAAGTGGTAGAAAGTGGAGGATAGTGGTGGCAAATGGATGCCGGATGGCATTGAATATCATTTCCGCCCTAAGAAAATGTGAAGGGGAGATTCATATTTTCGAGAGTAGGTGATTTGCATGTTCATGGGAGAATACAACCACACAATTGACGCGAAGGGGCGTTTGATCATTCCGGCTAAATTCCGGGAGCTTTTAGGACAGGAATTTGTTCTGACAAAAGGATTGGATGGTTGTCTTTCGATTTATCCTATGAATGAATGGGAAATCTTTGAACAGAAGTTACGAGCTTTGCCACTTACGAATAAGAACGCAAGAACCTTCTCACGGTTCTTTGTTGCAGGCGCCACAATGTGTGAACTGGACAAGCAGGGGAGAATCCTTGTGCCACAGACGCTGCGGGGATTTGCTGGTCTGGAGAAGGATGTGGTTCTGACAGGTAATCTGAACAGAATCGAAGTCTGGAGCAAAGAGAAGTGGAGCGAAAACTGCGATTATGACGATATGAATGAGATTGCAGAAAGTATGCAGGAAATGGGGATCGTCATTTAGCATTGCGTAGAGTCTAATCCAACAGGAGACGGAGATGGAATTTAAACACAAATCTGTATTACTGGAAGAAACCATAGACGGTTTAAATGTAAAACCGGACGGTATCTACGTGGATGGTACTTTAGGAGGAGCGGGACATGCCAGTGAGGTATGTAAGAAACTTTCTGCCAAGGGGAGATTTATTGGCATAGATCAAGACCAGGATGCAATAATTGCTGCGAGTGAAAGGTTGGCTGCCTATAAACAGGCGATGATCATTCGCAGCAATTATTGTTACATGGTAGAGGAACTTCGCGCCCGCGGTATCACAAAAGTAGATGGCATCCTTCTGGATCTGGGTGTTTCTTCCTATCAACTTGATAATGAGGAGCGGGGTTTTACCTACCGCACAGATGCACCCCTGGATATGCGTATGGATCGGCGACAGAGCCAGACAGCAGGGGACATTGTAAATGGGTATGAAGAGAAAGAATTGTACCGTATTATTCGTGATTACGGAGAAGATAAATTTGCAAAAAACATCGCAAAGCATATTGTTGCTGCCAGAGCCCAGGCACCTGTTGAGACAACCGGGCAGCTTACAGAAATAATCAGAAGAGCGATTCCCATGAAAATACAGGCGGCAGGAGGACATCCTGCAAAACGTACTTTTCAGGCGATACGGATTGAATTAAACAGAGAGTTGGATGTGCTTCGTGATTCATTGGATGGAATGATTGATTTGCTGGATGATGGCGGCAGATTATGTATCATTACATTTCATTCCTTGGAAGACAGGATTGTTAAGACTATTTTTAGAAAAAATGAGAATCCTTGTACTTGTCCGCCGGAATTTCCGGTATGTGTATGCGGAAAGGAATCTAAAGGCCGGGTGATAACCCGAAAGCCAATTTTGCCAAGTGCACAGGAGATGGAGGAGAATCCTCGTTCCAAAAGCGCAAAACTTCGGATTTTTGAAAGAAACAGGAAATAAAAGGGGCAATATAAAATGGCGAATACAAATAGGGTAGAGACAGCCAGAAGAAATGCGAATAGTGCTAGGAACGCAAGAGGAATGTATGTAGAAGGAAGTGCTGCAAGGAGACTTGCAGAAGATCCTGTGAGACAACGTCGCACTCCGCAGAGACAGACAGCTGCAAGAAGAACGGCGAGGCCTGCACAGAAAACAGCACGTCCGCAAAATTACCGGAATGCTGAAGTAAGCAAAGCAACGCGTAAAAACAGAGAAAGAGCCCTGGGAATGGGGAAAGGATATGTAGTATTTATTGCGGCTGTTTCGGCAGCGGTTCTTTTTTGCTGCATTAATTATCTTCAGCTAAAGGCAGAAATTACAGGAAGCATGAAAACAGTAGCTGCATTGGAATCAGAATTAAATCAGATCCGGGAAGATAATGACGCATATTATAGTCAGGTGACTTCCAATGTGGATTTGAACAGGATTCGCAAAATTGCTATTGGACGCTTAAATATGAGATATCCAAGCGAAGACCAGGTAATGACATATAGAACAGAAGGGAACAGTTATGTAAGACAGTATCAGGATATTCCTGATATAAAGTAGGTGATTAATTGACTGCGACAAAAAGAAAAAATAATAGAAAACCAAAGAGAAAAATTAATCTGATCATGAGAAAAAAGCTGGTAATGCTGCTTGGTGCGGTGTTGCTGGCTTTAGTAGGTTTGGCAGCAAGAATTACGTATATCAATGCTACAAGCGGAAGCCGATATAAAAAGCAGGTGCTGAATCAGGCACAGCAGAAGTATGAAAGCAGAGTTCTTCCGGCAAAAAGAGGAGATATTTACGATAGGAACGGAAATCTTCTTGCAACAAGTAATAAAGTATATAATGTGATTTTGGACTGCAAGGCTGTAAACAGCAAAAAGGAATATGTAGAACCTACCGTAAGAGCACTTGTGGATATTCTGGGAGTGGATGAGAAAGATGTACGTGCGCGTCTTATGGACACTACAACACAAAACAGTCAGTACCAGATTATGAAAAAGCAGCTTTCCATGGATGAAAAAAAAGCTTTTGATGAGTATACCGAAATTCCGGAAGACAGTACGCTGACAAAGGCTCAGATAGAGGAGCGAAATAATATTAAAGGCATCTGGTTTGAAGAAGATTATCTTCGGACATATCCGTTTCATGAAGCGGCATGTGATACCATTGGTTTTACTCTGGGAAGAGACATTGCAGATGTGGGGCTGGAAAGCTATTATAATAGCACGCTTATGGGAATAGATGGTCGTCAATATGGCTATTTTAACAATAATTCAGATGTGGAACAGACAATCATAGAGCCCACAAATGGGAAAAGTATTGAAACTACCATAGATATCGGGGCACAGCAGATTGTGGAAAAGTACGTAAATGCTTTTCAGGAAAAGATGGGAGCAAAACACATTGGGGTAATTGTGGAAAAACCTTCTACTGGTGAAATCCTTGCCATGGATGGCGGAGATCGCTATGACTTAAATGATCCCAGAGATTTATCTAAGGCTTATTCCGAAAGTCAGATTAAAGCAATGGATGACGAGGAAACGGTAGAAGCTTTAAATGACATGTGGAGTAATTTCTGTGTAACAGATGCTTTTGAGCCTGGATCTGTTGTAAAGCCCATTGTTATGGCAGGGGCTCTGGAAAAAGGTGAAATTTCTGTTAATGACACATTTACATGTGACGGACTTCAGGTTTTTGGTGTCAATGGTGAAACAGCGATTAAATGTGCTGTGTACCCGGATGCTCATGGAACGCAAACTCTGGCAGAAGTTATTGCAAATTCCTGTAATGACGGTATGATGCAAATTGGAGAACGAATGGGAAGTGAGCAGTTTATTAAGGCTCAGAGTCTTTTTAATTTTGGAACAAGAACCGGGATCGACCTTCCAAATGAAGGAACCGGTATTATTCATACAAAAGATACAATGGGAGAAACAGAGCTTGCCTGTTCAGCTTTTGGACAGGGATATACATGTACTATGATTCAGGAAATTAATGCGATGTGCTCGGTTGTGAACGGAGGATATTATTATCAGCCGCATCTTTTGAAAAATATCAAAGATTCTACAGGGGGAGTTGTGAAGGCATATTCTCCCACTCTTTTAAAACAGACTATTTCCGCCAATATTTCTTCGGACATACGCAGTTATATGGAATTAAGTGTCCAACAGGGTACGAGCCGCTATTCTAAGGTACAGGGATATAGTTCAGGTGGAAAAACAGGTACTGCAGAAAAATTCCCTCGTGGAAATGGAAAATATCTTGGATCTTTTATTGGATTTGCACCAGTGGATGAACCTGCAGTTGTTTTGTATGTAGTAGTGGATGAGCCGAATGCAGAAGATCAGGCAACCAGTACATATGCACAGTATATTGCACAGGGGATTTTATCGGAACTTCTTCCATATTTGAATGTAGCGCCGGATGAAACATCTGAGGGAGTTGCACCGGAGACAGAACTTTGGGAGGGCTTTTCAGGATATTTAAAGAATCCTGTGGGAAGCGATGTAGATGAAAATGGAAATCTGGTAAATGAAAAAGGAAATATCATTGACTGGGATGGAAATCGTATTGATGAAAATGGATATCTTCTGGAGGATAACGGAGATTATAAGCTGGATGAAAATGGCGAATATATAAAATCCGAAAATTGGGGAAATTATGGAGGAACTGCCGGAGCAGATACGCAGGAAGCAGTTTCCAATACAGGCATTCCGGAACCACTGGAAGATAATTCCGAGCCAATACAGGGCAATGATATGGAAAGTGAAGGTCTTACAAACGAAGAAGCCGGGTTAGAATAAATGAATACCCCCGCATGCAGACGTCATATATTGTTATGACAAATGCAGCGGGGGTTTTTCTGTTGAGGAAAAGAAATAAAACATTTCATAAAAAGAAGATCTGGATAGTCTTTTTGGGATGCTTTTTTATGATGACAGGATTGATCGGCAGGCTTCTTTATCTTATGGCATTTCAATCAGATTATTATTACGCAAAAGCCCAGGCCCTTCACGAAAGAGAGCGTGCGATTAAAGCTGCAAGAGGAAGGATACTGGATGCTAATGGGAAGGTTCTTGCAGACAATAAAACTGTCTGTACAGTTTCCGTTATACATAGTCAGATGAAAGAGCCGGAGAAAGTAATTTCTGTACTTTCAAAAGAACTGGGGATTCCGGCATCAGAAATAAAAAAAAGAGTGGAAAAAGTTTCTTCTATTGAAAGAGTTAAGACGAATGTGGAAAAGACAGTAGGGGACACCATTCGGGAATATGGACTTTCCGGGGTGAAAGTAGATGAAGACTATAAACGGTATTATCCATATGATTCTTTGGCATCCAAGGTACTTGGATTTACAGGTGGAGATAATCAGGGGATTATTGGTCTTGAAGTAAAATATGAGAATATATTAAAGGGAAAGCCCGGAAAAATTTTAACGACAACAGATGCAAGAGGGGTAGAATTGGAGGATATGGGAGAAAATCGTCAGGATCCCATTCCGGGAGATGATCTGCAGTTGAGTCTGGACGCGAATATTCAGGAATACGTGCAGCAGGCAGCATTAAAGGTAATGGAAGAAAAGCAGGCAGAACGTGTGTCTGTGCTTTTGATGAATCCACAAAATGGAGAAATTTATGCCTGTGTCAATGTACCGGAATTTAATTTGAACGAGCCATTTAAACTGGAGGAGAATCAAAAGGCAAAAGGGGGGAAAGAAAAGCAGGATCTGTTAAATCAGATGTGGAGAAACCCCTGTTTAAATGACACCTATGAACCAGGATCTACCTTTAAGATCATCACGATGTCGGCGGGGCTTGAAGAAGGGGTAGTGTCTGTAAATGATCATTTTTTCTGTCCGGGATATAAAATCGTAGATGACAGAAGAATCCATTGTGCAAAAAGGACAGGACATGGGGCGGAGAATTTTGTGCAGGGCGCACAGAATTCCTGTAATCCCGTTTTTATAGAAGTAGGATTGCGCCTTGGAGTTGAACGATATTATAAGTATTTTCAACAATTTGGACTTTTGAAAAAAACAGGCGTCGATCTGCCGGGGGAAGCTGGTACGATCATGCACAAAAAAGAGAATATGGGGGATGTAGAACTTGCCACCGTTTCCTTTGGTCAGTCTTTTCAAATTACGCCCATCCAGCTTGCAACAACCGTAAGTTCTCTGATCAATGGGGGGAATCGTATCACTCCTCATTTTGGAGTGATGGTGAGAAGTGCGGACGGAAAAAAAGCAAAAAAGATACCGTATCCTGTAGAAACAGGAATTATATCAGAAGAGACATCCAAAACAGTTAGACAAATACTGGAAACAGTTGTCTCGGAAGGCTCAGGAAAAAATGCGAAAATAGAAGGATATGCGATTGGAGGAAAAACAGCGACTTCTCAGACGCTCCCGCGAAGTGCAAACCGTTACATTTCGTCTTTTCTGGGATTTGCCCCGGCAGAAAATCCCAAGATTCTAGGGCTGTGTATCATTCATAATCCTCAGGGGATTTATTATGGAGGAACGATTGCAGCGCCTGTTATACGTAATATTTTTTCGAATGTTCTTCCATATATGGGAATACAAAAAAAGGAAGATGTACAGGAAGGCAGAAAGGCGGAATAGGGTTGATAAATGACAGAAAAAGCCGTATACTAAAGGGGACTTTTAAAGTCAATAAAAAACGAAAGAATTAAATGAGGTGTGAGGATGGAGTTTTATGTTGTAATTCCTGTGCTGATTGCATTTGCAGTGAGTGTTATACTGGGACCTATTATTATCCCGTTTTTAAGAAAACTGAAAATGGGACAGACAGAGCGTGTGGAAGGTGTGCAGTCACATCTGAAAAAAGCGGGAACTCCTACAATGGGCGGTGTGATTTTTCTTATCGCTACGGTAGTGACATGTCTGTTTTATGTAAAAGATTATCCAAAGATCATTCCGGTATTGTTTCTGACTTTGGGATTTGGAATTATCGGATTTCTGGATGATTATCTGAAAGTTGTTCTGAAGCGTTCCGATGGACTTCTTCCATGGCAGAAATTTTTACTGCAGATAGTTGTAACAGGTATTTTTGCATTTTACATTGTGAATTATACAGATATTTCTCTTACCATGCGGATTCCTTTCTGGAGCGGACATTTTCTCAATGTAGGATGGCTGGCGATTCCGATTCTTTTTTTTGCAGTTATTGGAACCGTAAACGGAGTAAACTTTACAGATGGTCTTGATGGTCTTGCTTCAAGCGTTACTTTGATCGTAGCTGTATTTTTTACAGTGATTTCCCTGGGAATGAAATCAGGTATTGAACCGATTACCTGTGCAGTTGTAGGAGGACTTATGGGATTCCTGCTGTTTAATGTATATCCTGCAAAAGTTTTTATGGGAGATACAGGATCTCTGGCTCTCGGGGGATTTGTAGCAGGAGCTGCTTATATTATGCAGATGCCGCTGTTTCTTCTGATCGTAGGTCTGATTTATGTGGTGGAAGTAGTTTCTGTTATGATACAGGTTACATATTTTAAAGCAACGCATGGAAAACGATTCTTTAAAATGGCGCCAATCCATCACCATTTTGAGCTGTGTGGATGGTCAGAGACAAGAATTGTTGCAGTATTTTCTGTTGTAACAGCAATTTTATGCCTGATTGCTCTTCTGGCATTATAAGGAGGAAATAATATGGAATTGAAGGGTAAAAAGGTTTTGGTTTTTGGTTCTGGAAAAAGCGGGATTGGAGCGGCGGATCTGCTGGGAGAAATAGGTGCGCATCCAGTTATATATGATGGGAATAAAGAGGCAGAAAGAGAAAAAGTTCTTAGCAAAACCTCCGGGAAATATGAGGCGGACTTTTATGCAGGGATTCTTCCTGAGGAAATACAGGACAGTCTGGATCTGGTAGTGTTAAGTCCTGGAGTCCCGACGGATATTCCCCTTGTAAAAGGGTTTTACGAAAAGGGCATTCCTGTATGGGGGGAAGTAGAACTTGCGTATCGTGTGGGAAAAGGACGGGTTCTGGCAATAACAGGAACAAACGGGAAAACAACAACAACGGCGCTTCTTGGAAAGATTATGAGGGATGCTGAGGATTCTGTGTATGTAGTGGGAAATATTGGAACTCCGTATACATCAAGAGCGCTGGAGATGAAAGAAGAAACCGTAACTGTGGCAGAAATCAGCAGTTTTCAGTTGGAAACAATAGAGCAGTTTGCTCCTGAAGTCAGTGCAATCTTAAATATTACAGAAGATCATTTAAATCGTCATCATACGATGGAAGAGTACATACGTGTTAAAGAACTGATCACCAAAAACCAGAAACCGGAAAATGTGTGTGTCTTAAATTATGAAGATGCGGTTCTCCGGGAATTTGGTGAGAAAGCAGTTCCCAAGGTTGTATATTTTTCCAGCGTCCGTAAGTTGAATCAGGGGATTTATCTTGATGGAGATACAATCGTGCTTTGCACGGAAACAGAAAAGATTCCTGTTGTGAAAACCGGAGAGTTAAAACTTCTGGGACAGCACAATTATGAGAATGTGATGGCTGCTGTAGCAATGGCATATTATGCAGGAGTAGATTTGGATCATATTCGAAAAAGTATCTGCGAGTTCACAGCTGTAGAGCATCGTATTGAATATGTAACAGAAAAAAATGGTATCATTTATTATAATGATTCCAAGGGTACAAATCCGGACGCTGCGATTAAGGGGATTCAGGCGATGAACCGTCCTACCTATCTGATTGGCGGAGGATACGATAAAGAATCCAGTTATGATGAATGGATTCAGGCTTTTGACGGAAAGGTGCGTTGTCTTGTTCTTATTGGACAGACAAAAGAAAAAATAAAATCAGCGGCAGAGCGTCTTGGATTTACAGATATCGTTCTTTTAGATAATCTGGAAGAAGCTGTGCAGTTTTGTGCAAAACATGCAAAATCCGGAGAGGCAGTGCTTCTTTCTCCTGCGTGTGCAAGCTGGGGACAGTTTGACAACTATGAGCAGAGAGGAAATATGTTTAAAGAGTATGTATTTCAATTATAAAAGTAAATAGGAAAAGATGCATATCCTTCGGCGGTACATTCATATGCTTAAATAAAGTATCAGCCGGAGAGAAAGATGGAAGAGAAAAAACAAAAACAGGAATTTCATACAGATGCAGCATTACTGATTCTTGTGCTGATTCTTCTTGTGTTTGGTCTTATTATGCTGTTTTCCACCAGTGAATATAATGGCAGAGTACGTTTTCGTGACTCTGCCTATTATTTTAAAAAGCAGCTTTTTGCAACCGCTCTTGGACTTATCGTTATGTATTTTGTAGCTCGTATGGACTATCATATGCTGACAGCAATAGCACCTGCAGCTTATGGAGTTTCTCTGATCCTTTCTACGGCGGTTTTGCTTGTCGGTCAGGAAATAAATGGTTCTAAACGGTGGCTGAATTTAGGCCCGCTATCTTTTCAGCCGTCTGAATTTGCAAAAATGGCAGTGATTCTTTTTCTTGCATGGCAGATTGACAGAACCCGAAAAAATACAGATAATTTTTGGTTTATGTGCGGTACGATGTTTACCCTTCTTCCTATTGTAGGGCTTGTGGGAAGTAATAATTTAAGTACAGCGATTATTATCCTGGGGATTGGGGTAGTACTTATTTTCGTATCAAATCCAAGATATCTGCCGTTTGTATGGATTGGAACAGCTGGTGCAGGATTTATTGCAGTTTTTCTGGCGGCAGAGAGCTATCGTCTGGAGAGACTTGCTATTTGGCGGAATCCGGAAGAATACGAAAAAGGATTTCAAACAATCCAGGGGCTGTATGCGATTGGCAGCGGCGGCTTTTTCGGGAGAGGGCTTGGAAGCAGTATTCAGAAACTGGGATTTGTTCCGGAAGCACAAAATGATATGATTTTTTCTATTATCTGTGAAGAGTTGGGACTGGTGGGAGCCTCTTTGCTGATTCTCGTATTTGCTTTGCTTTTGTGGCGCCTATGTGTAATTGCGACTCATAGCAAAGATCTGCAGGGAGCACTTTTGGCGGCGGGAATTATGGCACATATGGCAGTGCAGGTGATTTTAAATATTGCAGTAGTGACAAATACAATTCCCAATACAGGGATTACACTCCCTTTTGTGAGTTATGGCGGTACCTCTGTTGTATTTCTTCTGGGAGAAATGGGGCTGGCTCTTAGTGTTTCCAGTCACACAGGACAGCAGAATGCATACAATAAAAAGTAAGAGGCCCTTGGGAGTGAACGGATTGAAGCATATTTATATCGAAGGGGGAAAACAGCTTTTTGGCACTGTTTCCATCCAGGGCTCTAAAAATGCTGTGCTTCCGATGATGGCGGCATCTTTTTTGCATAAAGGGATCAGTGTGCTAAAAGGATGTCCGAAGATTGCGGATGTTTTTTGCATGGAGGAGATACTTAGGGAACTTGGGGCAAAGACATGGTGGGAGGGACATGATTTATATCTGGATTGCAGCACAGGTGAGGGAACAGAGATATCCACTGTATATACCGGAAAAATGAGATCTTCCGTAATTTTGCTAGGAGCTATGATTGCAAGAAATGGAAAAGGAAAAATCGGATATCCGGGAGGGTGCGTCATCGGGCAGAGACCAATAGATTTTCATTTGTATGTATTAAGGTGTCTGGGTGTGGACATTCGGGAGGAGGGAGAGTTCGTTGAGGCATCCTGTGAAAAATTGCAGGGAAGTGAAATTTTTTTTCCGGCAAGAAGTGTAGGGGCCACAGAACAGGGGATTTTAACAGCTGTTCTGGCAAAAGGAATAACAGTGCTGAAAAATTGTGCCAGAGAGCCGGAAATTATATGGCTTTGCCGTTATTTAAGGAAAATGGGAGCGAAAATTTCAGGAGAAGGAAACCCCTGTATTGTAGTAGAAGGGGTAGAGAGTCTTGGAAGAGGAGAAATACAGGTCCCGCCAGATAGAATTGTGGCAGGGACTTATATATGTGCAGCAGCAATTACACGTGGGCGGATTGAAATTGAAAATCCTCCGGAAAATGAGTTAGGAGCTTTTCTGGAGGTATATGGGAAAATGGGTGGACAATATAAACAAAACAGTGGTAAACTAATAATCGATGGAAGAACAGTAGGTAAGTCCGTTCCATTTACGGAAACAGAAGTATATCCGGGATTCCCAACGGATCTGCAATCTCCTCTTATGGCGGTGCTGACTACGGTACCAGGAAAGAGCTGTATAAGAGAAAAAATATTTGAAGATCGATATAAGGCTGCGGTTCAGATGAAGCGAATGGGAGCTCACATTACAGTTAAAGGGCGAGATGCTTTTATTGAAGGCGGATTTCCTTTGAGAGGATGTACAGTGAAGGCAGAAGAACTTAGAGGAGGAGCGGCGCTTATTTTAGAGGCGCTGGCATGTGAAGGGATTTCCTGTATAGAAGGCTGTTCTTTTATTGAGAGAGGTTATGAACATATTTGTGAAGATTTAAAAGCCCTTGGAGGCATATTGACAGAGGATTAAGGAATTTTGTTGTATGAAAACATCCAGTTACAGAAAAAAAAATAAAAATTTATGGAAATGGATAGGTACTGCGCTGGCAGCAATTGGAGTGGCCGGAGGACTTTTCTTTTTTATTTATTATAAAGTTGATGAAGTTGAGGTGATGGGCAGCAGTCATTATTCTCAAGAGGAAATAAAAGATATGGTTTTGCGGGGGCCCCTTGCATCCAACTCTGTGCTGGCGCCCCTCTTATATACAAAAAAAGAAACAGTAGGAATTCCATTTATACAGGGATATGCTGTAAATCAGGTGAATAGAAATACAATATGTATCAGCGTTAAGGAGAAAAAACCGGTAGGGTGTATTCCATATCTGGATAGTTATGTTTATTTTGATCGCAATGGAGTTTTTGTGGAAAGTTCCCGGGAAAGAGATAAAACAGTACCATATTTTGACGGGATTTCAGTAAAGCACGTTGTGATGGATGAGCCTCTTCCTATTAAAGGAGACACCGTATTGAATACCGCTGTTGCACTTGCTACAATTTTTCAGAAGAACGAAATGATACCGGAACATATCCAATTTGATGAGAATTACCATATCAGTCTCCGGTATGGAGAAATTGTAGTTATGCTTGGTCAGGATAAATATCTGGAAGATAAAATGACGCGGGCGCTTGCTATTTTGCCTCTTATATCTGGAAAAAAAGGGATTCTTCATCTGGACAGTGTTACAGATACGATAAAAACGATAACATTTGAAGAAGAAAAACCAGTGGACAAGCCGGATCAGGAAGGCAGTGATCAGGAAGGCAGCGATCAGGAAAGTACAGGGGAAGAAGGAACAGCGGAAGACGACATAACAGAAGAAAGTATATCTGAAACCGATATGAATGAAAAAAATTCGGAGACAGAAGACTGGGATGGCGGATATGATGAAGAGGGAGATTATACAGGAGCCGGAGAATATGACGCAAATGGAAACTATGTAGGGACTCCTTCTTCCGGGGAAAATCCGGAAGAAAATAATTAGGAACAGAGCTTATCCGGAAGAAAAAAAATTCTCGTATTTTGCAGGAAAACAGGATTTTTTCCATGTATGTGGCGAAAAATAGTGAAAAAAATATAAAAAAACAAAATTAGTAGTTGATTAATTGCAAAAAAAAATATATGATATATCTATATGTAGCTTGGTACAAATACACTGAAATTAGTTATCAGGTAGAAATAAAGGAGGAAGTACGTTGTTAGAGATCATGACAAATGAGGCTGAGTCATCTGCCAAGATTATTGTAATTGGTGTAGGTGGAGCCGGAAATAATGCAGTAAATAGAATGGTGGAAGAAGCCATCGGCGGAGTAGAGTTTGTAGGTGTAAATACTGATAAACAGGCTTTGACTCTGTGTAAAGCTCCGACTGTACTTCAGATTGGTGAAAAGATTACAAAAGGTCTGGGAGCCGGTGCACAGCCGGAAGTAGGACAGAAAGCAGCAGAAGAAAGCATTGAAGAAGTAAAGCAGTTAATGGAAGGGGCAGATATGGTATTTGTTACCTGTGGTATGGGTGGCGGAACCGGAACTGGAGCTGCACCTGTTATTGCGGCAGCAGCGAAAGAGATGGGAATTCTGACTGTCGGTGTTGTAACCAAGCCTTTCCGTTTTGAAGCAAAAACAAGAATGAACAATGCACTTGCAGGTATTGAAAATCTGAAGAAAGCAGTAGATACTTTAATTGTAATTCCAAACGATAAATTACTTGAAATCGTAGACCGTCGCACAACAATGCCGGAAGCATTGCGTAAGGCAGACGAAGTTCTTCAGCAGGCAGTTCAGGGTATTACAGACCTGATCAATCTTCCTGCTCTGATCAACCTGGACTTTGCAGATGTAGAAACGGTTATGACAGATAAAGGCATTGCACATATTGGTATTGGTGAAGCAAGAGGAGATGACAAGGCAATGGAAGCTGTTCAGCAGGCAGTATCTTCTCCACTTCTTGAAACAACGATTAAGGGCGCAACACATGTTATTATTAATATTTCAGGTGATATTTCCCTTATGGATGCAAATGATGCAGCAAGTTATGTACAGGAGCTGACAGGCGAAGATGCAAATATTATTTTCGGTGCAATGTACGATGATTCTGTAGCAGATTATGCAAGAATTACAGTTATTGCAACTGGATTAAATGATAATGTACAGAGCAGTCCGTTTGCTCAGAGAACTTCCAGTTCTCCATTTGCAGCAAAAAGACAGACATCCGCTCAGCCGGCTGCGAATGTAAATATGCCAAGTTTCAGTCTGCCAACAATGAATGCAACTCCATTCAATGCAAAGACTCCGTCCAGTACAGTGCAGAAGAAAGATATTCAGATTCCGGATTTTTTAAAAAACAGATAATTAAATAATGTGATAAAGATCATAAAAAGAAGTCGTGTGTGATACACGGCTTCTTTTTTGGTTCTAAATGTTGCTTAAGGGTAAAGTTTAGAGCTTTTTTTGTTATGTTTCGTGCAGAAAGGGAAAATCTGCTATGAATTTTTTTTCATAATAAGCGATTGCTTTTTGAATAGCCAGTATATCCTCCGAGGTTATCTGGATCGTAATAGGAATAATCGTATTTTCTTTTTTTACATTAAGAGTTTCCATAAAATGCTGAAATTTTTTATGAACAATAATGATACTGTTTTTTTGAGAGCGTAAAATATTCATATTTTGTGCATTTAATAAAAAAGGAGTAATTACGGCACGCTGAGGTGCAAATAGTCTTTTAAGAAATAACTGCAGAGTCTTTATTTCTGTATCCAGATCGGAAACAATAATAATATTTACAGGCTTTATGTACTGTTGCAGAATGGTTTTTATCTGGAAAGATAAATAAAGGATGTGGTGCGGATCAATTTCGTATTTGATGTGTTGTTCCTTTTTCCAGTCAGCTAAGATATTAGAAATACATTTGCCCATGGTAAATGTAAGAGCATTGCTGCGGGAATGAAAGAAGAAACATTTACCCGGTATAATACTTTGCAGATTTAACAGACATGTCTTATAAAAATAAACTAAAGCAGCTCGGCAGGCGGGAGTATGTATGATATCCGAGCCGAATGTTTCTTGGAAACGGTAAAGAAGATCCGAAAAAGCTTCCTGAGATAAGAGATTTTTATATAGAAGATGGATATCTTTTGGTGTCCATTTATCAGCCATAATGCAATTATCTGTGCAACAGTAAACAAGATACAGGTAATCATAATCGTTTTCAGTGAAGGGGATATGAAGTATATCCACCACTTCTTTTTTAAATATTGCTTTTAGGTTTTGGTAAATAAAAACGGTTTTAAATTTGGGGAAATTCTTAGAATCTGGAAGGCTCACATGATATTGCTGCCTTTTCCATGAAAGAATGACAAGACATTCAAAGTATTCGTACTCTTTTTCTGTCAATTTAAGAAAATTTTTGTCGATTGCGTGATTGGTAGAGAGGATGAAGTTACGGACGAGATTTAGTGAGCCAGAGTCGATTCTGCAGCAGTCAATGCCGTATTTATGATACAGAAGTGCTATTAGAAAGCGGATTCGATATTCCTCTCCTTTGATCCTATTGTGAACCATATCAAGACCAATTTCATGGAGATAGTTCAGACAGTTTTTCCGGATGCGGTATGCACTGGATTTGCTGAGAAAAGATTTTTCCATAAACGTCGAAAAAGGAAGATCCGAATGATTTGTAATAATAAACTTCAGACATTTTAACATATTGGAATTTGCGTAGATGGCATGGAGAAGATCCAGATCGCTAACATTATTATATGGAAGAAAATAAAAATTAGAATCTTTTTCTCGTATCTCGGCTAAATTTTGCAAATCCGTGGATAGTTCTTTTAAAAGAATCCGGCTGCCGGAAAAACTAAGATCTGATAATTGTCTTATTTGTTTTATAGAAACCGGAGAATGTGTTTGTAAGATATCAAAAAGATGAAGCTTTTTTTGAATATCATATTCTAAAAAATTATCAAGCATAAAAATTGCTCCTGTTTTATTAGTGTTTAGAAATATCATAGGACATATATTCTATAAATGCAAGAACAGAATGAAAATTCCCAATTTATAAAAATGGAGGAAGGGTATCTTGGGAAAAAAATCAAAATACATGTAGTATAATGGTAGCATGCTGCAAAACAAAAAAGGAGTGAAAAGGAAAATGGAAAATAGGGAGTTGAGGAAGAAGCAAAAATATTTCTTGTTTTCGCTTTTTTTAGTTTTGGGAATTTTTATTTTAACTCGTTCTGTCTTTGCAGAAGAAGAGATGCTTGTAGATGGGACATGTACAGAGATGGAGGGAGAGGAAGGTACAGCAGAGTTAAGTGATGGAACCAGTAATGAACTTAGCGATGAACCTGCGGAGGATGAGAGCCTAAGCGGGGAAGAACGGAGTGACAGACAAGGGCAAAGTGCTAAAGCACAGATTGTTTATGAAAATGGGATTCACTATATGAAAGACGGGGATTATCCGGGAGAACGGTTCATTATTTATTGCATGAATAATAAACGGCATTGGCCACATTGGACAGAGAGTATGGGCAATGCGGCAGTTCCGGATTATACAAATGGATATCTTACTTCGGAAGATTTTCAGTCTCCGGAAGAATATGAAAAATGCATGAGACAATTATCAAAAATACTTTATGCCGGATATCCGTACAATGGAGAGCATTTGTTTCAGATTGTGACGAATTCGCAGGAACTGATACCTACGGAAGAACAATTTGACAATATGCTCGTACCTTTATCTGTGCTCCAGACGGCTTTTCCTGAGCTGAGAAACCATAGCTTTACATATCAGGATTGGGTTGCACAGAATAACGGGAACTTAAATATTCTGAAAGCGTTTACGTCAAAAGTAGTATTTCTGGAGGAAGGGCAGCAGATTGGAGGCTTGGCGAAAGAAGAAATAGAAGTCATGCCTTTTTTTAAAGCTGCCTGGTGCATGGTTGCAGATACGCAGGGAACACCGTTGGAAAGATTTGGCGCATGGTATTCTTCTTCGTATCTGGTGACAGAAGAACAGGCGTACAGTGCTACACAAATGGCAATCTGGAGATTGCTTCATTATTATAACATTCCGGATAATGATGTAACCGATATGCATTTAAGCCAGACAAAGCTAGGAGAAAATCTGTATCAGTATTCCAGGCAGGGAGGTTTGCTGGATTATGAACCTACAGTTGATAACCTAAAGGTAAAAGGAGATCTTAACTTTACGTATCATCCTGAAGATGGAAAGTGGCACAGCGGAACTTTGCAGATTATAGAACCGGAAGAATATCATGGTATTTACAAGTTGATTTTACCGAAAGGAATTAAGGCGATATGTGAACATTCAACATATGTTTACGGGGGAGAGATGTATGAACTGATAGCAGACCATCAGCCGCAGGTGCAGGAATATTTTGGGATTGAGACAGATATGCCCTGGTTAAAGGAGTTCAGACAATACACACCGATGCCGGATATTGAAGTAAATGGAAAAAAATTTCAGCATATGATAGGCGGTGTTATACGATACAAAAAGCTTACCCTTCAAATTATACATACAGCGACAGCTGTAGGAAGTTTGGAAATTTCAAAGACTGTTGTGGGAGAAAAAGATAATGAAAAGGAATTTAAATTTGAATTGAAACTTCCGCAACATAAGATCAATGGTCCATATGGGGATCTGATATTTAAAGATGGAATTGCTGTATTTACCATGAAAAACGGACAGACGGTAAGAATCGTAAATATTCCCGCAAACGCAGAGTATATGATTACAGAAAAAGATACAGGGGAATATTCTATTTCCTCTACGAATTCTCAAGGAAAAATACTGGCAGATCAGGTAATCCGTATAGAATTTACAAATACAAAAAATCTGCATTTGCTTATAAGTAAACTGGTAACAGGGGAAGCTGGTGATAAGATAAAAAAATTTAGAATTTCTGTTACTGCAAAAAAACAAGACGGAACAAATCTTCAGGGTGTTTTCCCATATGAGGGGAGTGTGGCAGCTGGGTATGAAAAAACGATTGAACCGCCGGAAAACGGGAATCTGTTTTTTAAGGATGGAAGGGCGGAGATTGTTCTTTCCCACGGGCAGCAGATCATGATTAAAAATCTGCCACGAGACTATATATGTAAAGCAGAAGAACGAACTGAAGACAGAGATGGATATACAACGGATTATCAGGAAATAGAGACAGAAGAGGGAAAAGAAATAAAGATCGTAAATAATAAAGAATTTGTACCAGATACAGGAATCACAGATGATAATGATCAAAGTATATATGTGGCAGTTGCCATTGCATTAATGGGAAGTTTGCTGGCCGGATTGTCTTATGTAAGACAGCTGGGGAAAAGGTTGAAATAATGAAAAATTCTATAAAAGATGATGTGATTTTTCTTGTATTGAAAATCATGTTTTTTATTCTTCTGCTGGCGGTGATATTTTTATTTATTTTTGGGATTTGCCGGTGCAGTGATAATATGATTAGTCCGGCATTTAAAGATGGGGATCTGGCGTTTTACTACAGACTTCAAAAAGAATTTAAGCCATCGGAAGCAGTTGTGGTAGAAAAAAACCAAAAAATACAAATTAGAAGAGTCGTGGCAAAAGATGGAGATGAGGTGGATATTACAAAAGATGGATTAAAAATAAATGGTTATTTGCAGCAGGAAAATGAAATTTACACAGAAACACTTCCATATACCACAGGGATAACATTTCCGGTTACTTTAGGAGAAGGAGAATACTTTGTATTGGGAGACAATCGGGAAAATGCAAAAGATAGCCGTGTATACGGGATAGTTAAAAAATCCGAAATAAAAGGAACTGTTGTTGCCCTGCTTCGCAGAAGGGAATTCTAACATAAAAAGGAGTAAAAAAATGAATAATAAAAAAAGATTAGGTGCATGGTTATTAGCTGGAAGTATGATAGTAGGTGTAAGTTCCGGTATATGGGCTGCAGAAGAAAGCATTCCTGCTGTAGATGAATTGGGAAAAGTATCGGTTGTAAAAGATTTTGAAATAGCAGAGGGAGCCAATATTCCGCAGGTAATGTTTGAATTTACAGCAGAAGCTATTACAAAAGATGCACCGATTGCAACAATTCAGAATATTTCTTATGGCAGTACAGATGAAAAAGGAGAGGCCGCAAATGGAAAATATACAATTACAAAAAATTCTGAAATTGTTTTTGGGGAGTTTCCTCATGCAGGTGTATTCGAATATTCGGTGAAAGAAACACCGGGAAATATAGAAGGTATCACGTATTGTGAAAAAATATACAATCTAAGAGTGTATGTAGCCAATAAAGAAGACGGCTCTGTTTATGTGAAGAGTATTACCGCAAATGACGGACAGGGAAAAAAAGAAAAGGTTCTTTTTACAAATACATATGTAAAAAATAATGCCTCTTTAATCATAAAGAAAGAGACAACAGGTGATATGGCAGACAAAACAAAAGCGTTTTCCTTTACTATACAATTTACAAAGTCCTCCCTATCAGATCAAACGACATTTACGGGGAAAATCGGAGAAATGCCCATTAATTGCGAAAATGGAAAAGAAACAGAATTTAAACTGAGACATGGTCAGCAGCTGGTGTTCGATGCTCTTCCGGTAGGAACTCATTATATTGTAAAAGAAAAAGGAGTTAAGGGGGATGGATATACGCCGGCGATCACGGTAATTGAAAATGGGGTAACAACGATAAATGGTGTTGTGGGAAATGAAACCGAAGATCTGACTTCTCTTAATAATGGAAAAAACAACATAGTAGGAGAAGGGGAAAATAAAGTGGATTTTGTAAATGCATATAATGCGATTCCTGTTACCGGAGTATTGTTAAATAACCTCCCGTTCTTTCTTTTAGTGGGAATTGCTGCAGTAGCTTTTGGAATCTTGTTCTTCATGAGAATACAGAAAACATCAAAAAAGCGTAACAAATGAAAAAAATAATTCGTATATTGGACAGAGTTACTAATTGGCTGATTGTTTTTTGTTTTCTCCCATTATTGTTTTATGGAATTTATGGAATATGGGATTCACAGCATATATACAGACAGGCAGATGCATCTGTCTATGAAGTTTATAAGCCCGATGAGAAACAGAATCTGACATTTGAAGAATTAAAAAAAATAAATCCGGAAGTGTTTGGATGGCTGACAGTAGAAAAAACCCGGATTGATTATCCACTGGTACAATCATCCGGTAATTCGAAATATGTGAATACGGATATCAAGGGAGAGTTTTCTCTGTCCGGAAGTATTTTCTTAGACTGTCGTAATCAAAAAGATTTTAGTGACATAAACAACATACTCTATGGTCATCATATGCAGGAAAAAACGATGTTTGGGGAATTAGAAAATTTTAAAGATCAGCAGTATTTTGAAGACCATAAATATGCAATGGTGTATTATTCAGGAAGCTGGCATCCGATAGAGTTTTTTGCATTTCTATGTGCAGATGCGTATGATCCTGTTTTGTATAATACAGAATGGGAAGGAGAAGAAGGACAACAGTACCTGGATTATATAAGGGAACATGCTAAAATTTTCAGAGAGCTGAATTTTACATCAAAGGAACATTTTCTGTCCCTGTCTACCTGTACCTCGGATTCATCGGCTGGAAGACATATTCTTGTAGGACGTATCGGGAATTGTGTAAAAGGCAGAAGAGGAGAAGCGGAATATGGTATTTAAAAATATGAAAAACATTGTTTATCTGCTCCTGTTGTTATTGGGGATTGTCTGCTGTAAGGAAAAAGTGGTATCTGCTTCTGTTGGTGATGTGGAAATTTCATTAAATGTGGAACAGATATTTGAAATTCAAAAAGGTAGCTCTCAATCCGTTGATCAGAAGGGAAGTTATGAGCTACAGAAAGTAAATACAGGAAATCCAATGCCGGATGGAAGTGAAGATTCTGTTTTTTCCTTTATTATGAAGGGAAAAAAAGATTCTTTTACAATCTCGTTAAAATATGAAAATCCAGGGATTTATAAATATCAGTTGAGACAAATTACAGAAGAAAAGGAAAATTATGATTTTGATGATACCTGTTATAGTATAACCGTATATATAACAGAAGCGGAGAAGGGGATTATTCCTCAGATCATTGTACAGAATGAGAACGGGGAAAAATGTGGGAAAATACGATTTTATAATATCTATAAAGAAAAGAAACGGGGGAATGATCAGTCGGAAGATGCCGGTCACCGGGAATATCAAAATAAAAAGCCGGTGAAAACAGGAGATTTGACAGAGATAGATACATGGATTTTCTGTATTGCAGCAGCAGGTTTTGTCATTGTAGTATTATTATATAGAAGAAAAAGAAACTGAAAAGAAAAAGAGGGAAATCAGTTAAAGTATGCTGATTTCCTTCTTTTATTTAGAAATAAGAAAATTTTAGCAGGTGCACTGGAATGTTTTACATTTTGTTTCATTGCAGTTTTGTGCATGATCGCCGTCTACCTGAATACAGGCTGCCGTGCATTTACAGTTATCGTTATAGGAACAATTATGTGCCTTGCAGTCAATTTGAATTGTTTCGCATCCGCATCCGGAAGCACAGCTGTTCTGAGGAGAAGAACCGGTTCTTTCCTGAAAACTTCCGCAGCTTGTTTCATTGGCTAGATGAGCGTTTTCTCCCATAACATCAATAGCGCCTTTGGAGCAAAGCTGATCTTTGTTGTAAACACATGTGGTTGCATGGCATTTTAGAATTGTCATAGTTGAATCCTCCTTTTTTTGTACAAAAATAGTATGCCTGAAAAAAAAGAAATTATGTATTGTCCAAAGAAAAAAACTAAGGTATAATAGGACTCATAATTTTTTTGGGATAAGGGGGAAAATGAATGGAAGAACAAAAACAAAGAGGAACGTTTACCAACAAACTGGGATTTGTTCTGGCTGCAGCCGGTTCAGCGGTAGGTCTGGGAAACTTGTGGAGATTTCCGTATTTAGCTGCAAAATACGGGGGCGGAATTTTTTTACTGGTGTATTTGATTCTGGCAGTTACATTCGGCTTTGCATTGATGATTACCGAAATTGCTTTGGGACGAAAAACACATTTAAGTGCAGTCGGTGCCTATAAAGCGTTAGATAAGAGATTTGGTTTCCTTGGCAGCCTTGCCTGCGTTGTGCCGTTTATTATTACACCATATTATTGTGTGATTGGCGGGTGGGTGTTGAAATATCTTACTGTATTTGTTACAAATCATGTAGCAGATGCAGCCACAGACGAATTTTTTGGCGGTTATATCAGCCAGCCCATGGCACCTGTGATTTTCTTTTTAATTTATGTGATTTTGGGCCTTGTGATCGTAATGCTTGGTGTAGAGGGCGGTATTGAAAAGGCCAGCCGTCTTATGATGCCGATCCTTGTTGTGATGACTGTGATCATTGCAGTGTTTGGGATGTCACAGCCAGGAGCAATGGATGGTGTGAAATATTATCTGATGCCTGATTTTAGCCGTTTCAGTGCAACAACTGTTTTGGCGGCATTAGGTCAGCTGTTTTATTCCATGTCTTTGGCAATGGGAATTATGATCACTTATGGATCTTATATGAAGAAAGATGCTCATTTGGAAAAATCTGTACGTCAGATTGAACTGTTTGATACAGGGATTGCGTTTATGGCAGGTTTAATGATTATTCCGGCTGTTTTTGCATTTTCCGGCGGAAGCGAAGAAGCATTGGGAAAAGGACCAAGTCTGATGTTTGTTACACTTCCTAAAGTTTTTGAAAGTATGAAATTTGGAACCGTGATTGGTGCAATTTTCTTCTTGCTGGTATTGTTTGCTGCATTGACTTCTTCCATTTCGCTTACCGAGACATTGGTATCCATTCTTTGTGACAAACTGAAATGGGGAAGAAAAAAGGCATGTGCAATCGTTTTATTATTTGTGATCGCAGTTGGTGTTCCTGTATCTTTAGGATTCGGTCCATTAAGTTTTGTAGCACCATTTGGCATGAGTCTACTGGATTTCTTTGATTTTATCAGCAACAGCGTGATGATGCCGATCGTAGCTTTCCTTACATGTATTTTTGTCGGATATGTGATTAAGCCAAAAGCAATTATTGAAGAAGCTGAAATAAATGGGAAATTTAAAGTAAAGAAGTTTTACACGATTATTATTAAATATATTGCCCCGGTATGTTTGGTAGCGATTCTTGCATTTTCTATTATGGAAGTATTGGGAATTATTACGGTATAAAAGCAAATGCTCCGGATATGAAGATTTTCTCCATATCCGGAGAAAAAATACTTGACATTTATTTGCTGTTATGATATTGTATAACAGTACGTAGGAAAACAAAGCAGAGTTCCACTCTCACCTTAGCACATGAAGTGACTTGGGTTTATATTGCACAGCCTTACAGAGGCAGTGGGTATAGTAGGAGTGTGGACAGTTGTCTGCACTTTTTTTCTTATAGTTAACGAGGGTGACAGAGGTCATGGATTATCATTTATTCAGGTATGGAGGTGCACAACAATTAGCAATTTAATGATTAACGAACAAATCAGAGACAAAGAGGTACGCTTAATTGGATCGGACGGAGAACAGTTAGGAATTATGTCCGCAAAAGAAGCCATGTTTAAAGCCCAGGAAGCAGGATTGGATTTAGTTAAGATTGCTCCTCAGGCAAAACCACCGGTATGTAAGATTATTGATTATGGAAAATATCGTTACGAACTTGCAAGAAAAGAAAAAGAAGCCAAGAAAAAGCAGAAAACCATCGATGTCAAAGAAGTGCGTCTTTCCCCGAACATTGATACAAATGACTTGATGACAAAAGTAAATGCAGCAAGAAAGTTTTTGACCAAAGGGGATAGAGTGAAAGTTACACTGCGTTTCCGTGGAAGAGAAATGGCACATATGGCAAGCAGCAAACATGTGTTAGATGACTTTGCACAGCATTTGTCTGATATTGCAACAGTAGAAAAAGCCCCAAAAGTAGAAGGGCGAAGCATGACAATGTTTTTAAGCGAAAAACGTTAAAATGTTACAGTTGAGCCATATGACGGATCATGTGGCTGGATATAACATTAATAAAGAAGTACACAAATCAAGGAGGAAACAACAATGCCAAAAATTAAAACTTGTAGAGCAGCAGCAAAGCGCTTCAAAAAAACAGGTACAGGAAAATTAGTGAGAAATAAAGCTTATAAGAGCCATATCTTAACCAAAAAATCTCAGAAGAGAAAGAGAAATCTGAGAAAATCTACTGTTGTTGATTCTACAAACGTTAAGAACATGAAGAAAGCATTACCATATTTATAAGATATAGAAGAAGACGAACAGGAGGAAATTAGGAAATGGCAAGAATTAAAGGCGGATTAAACGCGAAAAAAAGACATAATCGTACATTGAAACTGGCAAAAGGCTATAGAGGAGCTCGCTCCAAACAGTATAGAATTGCAAAACAGTCTGTAATGAGAGCTCTTACAAGTTCTTACGCAGGAAGAAAACAGAAAAAACGTCAGTTCAGACAGCTTTGGATTGCACGTATTAACGCTGCAGCAAGAATGAACGGTTTATCTTACAGCAAAATGATGCACGGTCTTAAAGTTGCAAACATCGACATCAACAGAAAGATGCTTGCAGAAATGGCTGTAAATGATGCTGCTGGTTTCACAGCACTTGCAGAAATTGCAAAAAAAGCAATCGCATAAGGATAACGAATTTGCAAATGTCGTTTTCAACAAGAATAGTTGGAAACGGCATTTTTTGTGTACTTTAGAAGAAAGCGATAAAATCTGTATTGTTTTCATATAATAGAGAAAAGTGTGGAAACAGGATAGGAACATGAAGAGCAGAAAGATTTTAAAAAGTGCAGTTTGCATAGGGATTTGTTTATGTGTACTCATGTGGGGGGTAAAAAGAAAAGAGAATGTGCTTTATATGGCGGTAAACGGAGAAGGGGATGCCGGAATGCAGCCATCTCTGGAAAAGCCGCAAATTGCCCTTACTTTTGATGATGGTCCTAATAAGAAGTATACTCTGGAACTTTTGGAAGGCTTAAAAAAGAGAAAGGTACTGGCTACTTTTTTTCTAATGGGAAAAAACATAGAAGGAAATGAGGAGATAGTAAAAAAAATTTATGAAGATGGCCATTTAATTGGAAACCATACTTATAATCATGTATGCTTAAATCAGGTATCGGAGGCAAAGGCAAAAGAAGAAATTGAAAAAACAAGTAATCAGATATTTGAGATAACAGGAGAATATCCTGTTTTTATAAGACCGCCTTTTGGAGAGTGGAGAAGAAATCTTGAATTATATGTGGATATGTTTCCGGTGTTCTGGGATGTGGATACTTTAGATTGGAAAAGCAAAAATGTTTCAGCTATTATGGATATTGTGACAAACCAGGTACGTGACAGCTCTATTATCTTAATGCATGACAGTTATAGATCTTCCGTAGATGCGGCATTGAAGATCGTGGATACTTTAAAGGAAAAAGGATATGAGTTTGTGACAGTTGACCGTCTTTTGTTCCTGTAGTATAATGGGAACAAATGTACGGAAAAGCGAAAGTGGAGAAATAAAATGGATTTATTTGAATATGCAAAATCAAAAACTTTGGATAAAGAATCGCCTCTTGCATCCAGACTGCGTCCGACAGTGCTGGAAGAGGTAGTAGGACAGCAACATATTGTGGGAAAAGACAAGCTGCTTTATCGTGCCATTAAGGCAGATAAACTTACTTCTGTAATTTTTTACGGACCTCCGGGAACAGGTAAAACAACTTTGGCAAAGGTAATCGCAAATACTACAAGTGCCAATTTTACCCAGATCAATGCTACGGTAGCCGGAAAGAAAGACATGGAAGAAGTTGTAAAACAGGCAAAAGAAAATCTGGGGATGTATGGAAGAAAAACGATTCTTTTTATAGATGAGATCCATAGATTTAACAAAGGACAACAAGATTATCTTCTTCCTTTTGTGGAGGATGGGACATTGATCCTGATTGGGGCAACAACAGAAAACCCTTATTTTGAAGTGAATGGAGCTCTTTTATCCCGTTCTATTGTTTTTGAACTAAAAGCACTGGAAAAAGAAGAAATCAAAGAACTGCTTTTAAGAGCTGTGGAAGATAAGCAAAAAGGTATGGGCAGTTATGAGGCGGTAATAGACGAGGATGCCCTGGATTTTCTTGCAGATATGGCGGGAGGCGATGCAAGAAGTGCATTAAATGCCATAGAGTTAGGAGTTCTTACAACACCCAGAAGTGAAGATGGAAAGATTCATGTAACCCTGGATGTGGCTTCTGAATGTATACAGAAAAGAGTGGTCCGTTACGACAAAAACGGAGACAATCACTATGACATTATCTCAGCTTTTATTAAAAGCATGCGCGGATCGGATCCGGATGCAGCGGTATATTATCTTGCAAAAATGTTATATGCAGGGGAAGACGTAAAGTTTATTTCCCGAAGAATCATGATCCTTGCTTCAGAAGATATTGGAAATGCGGATCCGCAGGCATTGCAGGTGGCTGTGGCAGCTGCAATGGCAGTAGAACGAGTAGGAATGCCGGAGGCCCAGATCATTCTTTCTCAGGCAGTTACATATATGGCTTGCGCACCTAAGAGTAATTCTGCAACAAATGCGATTTTTGCTGCAATGAATTCTGTGAAACACACAAAAACTACAGTTCCTGTTCACTTACAGGATGCTCATTATGGAGGGCATGGGAAGCTGGGACATGGAATAGGATATAAATATGCTCATGATTATCCGAATCATTATGTCAGACAGCAGTATTTGCCTTCTGAGATCCAGAACGAGAAATTTTATGAATTAAGTGAAATGGGATATGAAAAAGATTTAAAACAGTATATGGAGAAAATAAAATCGGAGGAGCTATCATAAAAGCTCCTCCATTATTTTTGCGTAAATTTCCTGACATTTGTCCGGCCAGTTTTTACAGATGGATTTTGCAGCCTCAAGATTTGGGGCAACAAGATTCAGATCTACAAGGCTGGTGCTTCGTTCAATGATCTGGCAGCGGACTGCGTAATTTCCCTGGCTGTTAGCGTAATAATCGGCAGGGGTAAGGATGCGTTGCTGCATCTCATATCCGGTAGATTTTAAGTATTCTGTTACTTCTTTTCGAATGTCAGAGGAAAGTTCTTTTTCGAAATAAGACAGTGTATTGTTGCCATCTTCTGTAAGACAGTAATAGGAAGTATTGGATAAAGTATGTTTCTCGATTAGCTCCGCTTCTACCAGTTCGGAAATTGCCTGTTGAAGATGAAAATAATTTGTATATTCCCGATCCAGGATAAATTCGGAAATCTGAGAATTGGTAAGAGAGGATTCGGAATGTTTAAGCATATACAGTACAATAAGTTTGTAAGTCGTAAATGGTGTTGCCAATTTTGTATCCTCCTTTAAGAAAGAAAATCAGGGGTTAGAGAGAAACATTTTGCCTTGAAAACTTCGACATTCCTTCATACGGTGGTGAAGGAGATTCAGAACTTCTCTTTTACGGCTGGCCCACAGAGGTGCGATCAGAAGATCTTTGGGGCCATCCCCGGTTACACGGTGGATTACAATACGGGGATCCAGATGCTCAAGGCAATCCATTACAAGATTTAGGTATTCGTCCTTTTCTAAGGCGGTGAATAGTCCTTTTTCGTAATCTGTAGCAAGATCAGTACCTTTTAGTATATGTAAGAGCTGGAGTTTGATGCCCTGAATATCCATAGTATTCAGATAATCCATAGTAGCCAGTATATTTTCGGAAGTTTCGTGGGGAAGTCCAAGGATCGTATGTACGATTACTTCTATATTATGGCTGCGCAATCGGGATACGGCCGATTCAAAACAGGTGAGAGGATATCCCCTTCGGATATACCGGGCGCTGTCCTCATGCATTGTCTGAAGTCCAAGTTCAATCCATACAGGTTTTTTTTGGTTTAAACGGGAAAGAAGAGAAATAATATCATCTCCCAGACAGTCCGGTCTTGTGCCAATTGATATGGCGACAATATCAGGATGAGAAATTGCCTCTGAAAAGATTTTTTCCAGATAATCTACAGGTGCATATGTATTCGTATATGCCTGAAAATAGGCAATATATTTATGAATAGGACGTTTTTGGGAAATAAGCGCAATTTGACTTTCTATCTGCTGTGTGATAGAAAGGGAAGGCTTTGCTGCAAAATCCCCGCTTCCGCCGGCACTGCAGAAAATGCATCCTCCTGTCCCGAGTTTTCCATCACGGTTAGGACAGGACATTCCCCCATTTAAAGTTACTTTATAGACTTTTTCTCCAAAGCGTTCTTTTAACATGTAGTCAAGAGAATGATATGGTTTTCCGTTCCAGTTTTTTATGCTCATAAAGAAGCCTCTTCAGAGTCATCCGCTTTTTCTTCTTCAGGAATATACTGATCGAAAATTTTTACAAAGAAGAAAGAGTTTATGTATGCAATCAAAGAAACTCCAATCATGCAGGAAAGCATAAGAAGTAAAGACTGCATCCTCAGGCTGGGAATAAAGAAAATTCCGACAGGCAGAAGACTGATTATGATCATAAGAAAGCTATATGGTAAATGACGTATGGACATAAGAAACGCATTTACAAAAAGGTTTTTGGTTGTGTTATAGAATTTGGCAAGTACCGGATAGAGGTATAAGTATAAGAGTGCATATAAAAATAAAATAAACATGAATACATAGAAAAGAACCTTATATAAAGTGCCGTTCATGTTTCGTACGAGACTGATATCTACAACCAGTACTCCGAAAGCCAAAAGCATAATTATGTTAATAAGGATGGATTGTTTCAGGTTTTGCTTAAAGGAATGAAAAAAGTTTTTTGTGATGTAAGATTCCTCATTTCGTACCATTTTCATGGTAACATAAAACATTGCTGTAATAGAGGCACCGGCAGTAACAATGGGGATACAGCAAATGATACATAAAAAATTCAGGATGATTAAATCTGCCACTTTTCCCATAAAAGTGAAAAATTTGTTATCCATATTGAAAATACGGTTCATAAACAATTGCTCCTTTTGTATATAATTTACTTTTAAGTATAACCAATATGGAAGAAAAAAGCAAACTGAAAAATACAGGATTGTGAGGGCAGAATCTTTGTTTTATAATGGGGATTAGGAGAAAATGGAAAGCAAGGGAAAAGTATGAAAAAGAAAAATCTAGGAGTCAGGATTGCAGCAGGAGGAATGTTGATTCTTGCCTTGGGAATCATTGTACAAAATGCATATTATAACGGGCTTATGAGAGAATCCGGATTGTCCGGAGAAGAGGAAAAGCGGTATGAATATCAGTTTGAAATGATCGTAAGCAGTCCGCAGTCTACTTTCTGGCAGGATGTTTATAAAAGTGGAAAAGAAACAGCGGAAGCGGATAACGTTCTTTTAGAACTGCGGGGAGAAGACTGGGAGACGGGATATGATAAAATTGATTTTATGAATATGAGCATCGCAGGAAACGTGGACGGGATTATTTTGGAGTATAACGGAGAAGAAGGTCTGGAAGAGAAGATCAGCCAGGCGATGAAAAAGGGAATTCCCGTTGTGACAATAATGGGAAATGCACCTCATTGCAGCACCCAGAGTTTTGTGGGAGTAAGTGATTATCAGCTTGGAGTGGCATATGGAGAACAGGTGACAGCATGCATGGATGAAAACACAGAGAATATCCTGATCCTTTTAAGACAGACGCAAAATGATATTACACAGAATCAGATATATACACAAATTAGTAAAGCAGTTTTAAAAAAAGAGCCGGATCCTGACAAAATACATATAGAAGCAAAAAATTTTCTGTCAACCGATACGTTTGAAACAGAAGAGGCGATCAGAGATATCCTTCAGGATAAAAACGGACCGCCGGATATTCTTGTGTGCATGGAGGAAGAAACAACAGAGTGTGCAAGACAGGCGCTGATCGATTACAATATGGCGGGTTGTGTAAAAATTATCGGTTATTATACTTCTGAAAATGTGTTGAAAGCAGTGGAAAAAGGTTTGATTCCGGTGACCTGTCGCATAGATACAAAGCAGTTAGGTATGTATAGCGTAAAAGCTCTTACAGAATACTGCAGAGAGGGAAGAGTGAGTTCCTATTATAATGTAGATGTCAGTTTTGTGGATCAGGATACTGCAAAAAAATATAAGAAAAAAGGAATGTTTCAATGAAGACAAAATGGAAAGATCTGGCGCTTACCACAAAGCTGATCTTTGAAGTAGGGGCGATTGCCGGTCTCCTTCTTTTTATGAATGTGGCTTTTTATATGCAGATCAACCGATCTATAAAAAAGTTGGATAATGTATATGCAAGCAATGTGGATATGACGCTTTTGGATGAGTCTTTAAGCGATGTTCAGGATAATATGTATCAATATTTGAAAGTAAAAAGTTCAGAAGCACTGATGGATTATTACCAGAGTGAAGGAAAGTACAGAAACCTTCTGGAAAAATTAAATAATGAAAAGACAAATAATTCGGTTAAGCTTTTAGAACGAAGTATACGTCAGATGTCAGAGACTTATCTCAGTCATACCGGGGAGACGGTAACTGCAAAAAGAGGAAGAAATGTAGAAAAATATAAGGCGAAGTATGAAGAAACCCTTGAAATTTTCGGATATATACAGTCTGTAATGAAGGAACTAAACAGTCAATTGTTTAAAAATAACTCCAAGAGTTATGATTCTTTGAGACAGGTATTAAGATATCTGGAAATCAGTAATATGGCTATTATGTTTGTGATTGTAATATGTGGACTCTTCCTTGTGATTTATGTAACAAGGGATATGGTGGAGCCGCTTAAAAATATGGCGGAAACAGCAGAACTTGTTGGACAGGGGAATTTTAATGTGAAAATGCCTTCAACAGATGCAGGGGACGAATTGGGAACGGTGACAAGAGCATTTAATACCATGGTGGAAAGTCTTGATATTTATATGACAAAAACCAGAGAAAGTATGGAGAAGGAGCAGCAGATGATGGAGAGAGAGCTGCTGATGGAAAATCACTTAAAAGAAGCACAGCTTAAATATCTGCAGTCTCAGATCAATCCCCATTTTCTTTTTAATTCTTTAAATGCAGGAGCACAGCTTGCCATGATGGAAGATGCAGAACAAACAGGAATCTTTGTACAGAAAATGGCAGATTTTTTCCGGTATAATGTGAAAAAAGGGGAAGAGGATGCAACCCTTGGAGAAGAAATCGATGCAGTGGATAATTATATTTATATTTTAAATGTACGATTTGCAGGAGATATTCATTTTACAAAACAGGTGGATGAAACTGTGGAAACTATAAGGATTCCAAGTATGATTTTACAACCGGTTGTGGAAAATGCAGTGCAGCATGGGATTCGTGATATTGAATGGGAAGGAAAAATTTCTCTTTTTGTAGAAAAATGCGGAGAAAATGTGAAAATCCGGATTCGGGATAATGGAAAAGGTATGACAGGATCGCAGATTGAAAATATTCTGGAAGGAAGAGTATGCCAGGGTGAAGATGAGGCAGATTCCACAGGAATAGGAATGAATAATGTAATTAGCCGGTTGGAACTTTATTATGAGAAAGAGCATCTTATGGAGATATACAGTGAAGGGCCTGGAAAAGGAACAGAGGTTATTATGACAATTCCGGCAGAGAGGAGAAGCGATGTATCGGATATTACTGGCAGATGATGAAGGGATTATGCTGGAGGCTTTAAAAAGAATCATAGAGTCAAGTTTTGGAGAAGAGTGTGAGGTTCATTGTGCAAAGACAGGACGTGCAGTTGTGGAGCTGGCCCAGAACTGCCCACCGGACATATGTTTTATGGATATTCAAATGCCGGGACTTAATGGGATACAGGCCATTCGGGAAATTCAGAAGTTTAATAAATCTGTGATTTTCGTCGTGATCACTGCATACGATAAATTTCATTACGCAAAGGAAGCATTAAATCTTGGAGTTATGGATTTTATTACGAAACCTGTAAATAAAAAGACGATCATTGAAATCTGCACCAAAGCAATGGATAAAGTGGAGGAAGAGAGAAAGAAAAGAAGTGATGATCTAAAAATCAGAGAGAAACTGGAAACAGTTGTGCCAATGATAGAAAGCGGATATATTAATAATCTTCTTCTTCAGGATGATTTTCAGACGTATCAGGATCATTATAGAGAACTTTTGAATATTACGGAAGAATATGGTTATATGATCGTGGTGGAGTTCGGAGATGCAGAAGAAAATGGAAATCTTACAAATGCAGTAGGAGCAAGTGTAAAAGCCAATCGGTTTTATTCCAGATTTCGGGAAATTGCCAAAGGATTTTTTAAATGTCTTGTAGGACCCATCATGGGAAATCGTATTGTGCTTCTTGTTCCGCATGCAAATGCGCATATGTCATATGAGGAACGGGTAGAAGTTCTTATGGAGGCAAGAAACATGGTGCACAAGCTGGAAAGCAGGATCGACTGTTATTTTCGGTGCGGCATAGGGCGTTTGCAGATGTTTGGAGGAACCATGAAAGAATCTTATTCGGAAGCATTGTATGCCCTTCGAAAAGGAAGCAGTCATGTGGTACATATGGAAGATATTCCTACTGTTCAAAAGTATGACGGAGAATATCCGCAGGAACTGGAAATGCGGTATTTTCAGAGAGCAATGGCAAAAGATGTAGCAGGAGCAGTAAATTGCGCAAGACAGTTTTTTGAATGGATGCTTACACAGCCGGATATTATCCGGGAAGAAGTAGAGGTAAAAGTGCTGGAACTTGTGATCGAACTGGAAAGAAAAGCGTTTCATACAGGAAGTGTCCGCTATGGATTTGGATACAGGAGCACTTATATTCGGGAAATACAAAATTGTTATAATTATGAAGAACTTCTTGAATGGTTTGTAGGAAAAATAAAGCAGATTTGTGCAAATATGGAAAATATAAAAGAGAATGAGGCTGGATCTGTGGTGGAGAAAGCGAAAGCTTATATTCAGGAAAATTTCCAGAAAGATATTTCTCTTGATGAAGTTTCCAGAGAGTTTGATATAAGTCCTTATTATTTCAGTAAGCTTTTTAAGCAGGAAGAAGGAAAGAATTTTATAGAATATCTTACAGAAACACGTTTGAAAAAAGCGAGAGAACTGCTTTGTAATTCCCAGGCTTCCATAAAAGAAATATGTGCGGCATCCGGTTACAGTGATCCTAATTATTTTAGCCGTATTTTCAAAAAATATGAGGGTGTTACACCAAGTGAATTTAGGGAGAAGTTGGTATGAAAAGAAAAAACAGAGTCCTCCTGGCATGTATTTTGGCAGTTGCTGTTTTGTGCACAGGCTGTTCCGGATATGGAAAAAACAAGAAAAAGGAAGCTTTTGAGCCGGTAGAAGAAAATGAGGAAACCGTGAAGATCGGTCTTACAGTAGATTCTTTTGTAATAGAACGGTGGATGCGTGACAGAGATGTTTTTGTGGCAGAAGCAAGAAGGCTGGGAGCAGAGGTTAATGTACAGGATGCAGGGGGGAATGCAGAAGAACAGATCAAACAGATTGAATATTTTATTCAGAAACAAATGGATGTTATTGTAGTGATAGCCAGAGACTGTACTGTTTTGTCAGAAGTGGTCCAAAAAGCAAAAAATGCAGGTATTTCTGTGATTTCTTATGACCGTCTCATTGAAAATGCCGATACAGACCTTTATGTTTCTTTTGATAGCTGTAAAGTGGGAGAACTTATGGCCAATGCACTTATGGAAGCAGTTCCGGAAGGCGGAAATATCTTTATGATAGAGGGAGCCTCAGAGGATAATAATGTAAAAATGGTGCGGGAAGGATTTATGAATACATTAAAAGGAACAGGGCTAAATATAGTATATCAGGCGAATTGTGACGGATGGATTGCAGAATCAGCTGTTTCTTATGTAGAAGAGGGACTGGAAAAATATCCGGATGTAAAAGGAATCATGTGTGGTAACGATGACATTGCAAGTCAGGTGGTACAGGTTCTGGCAGAACGGCAGCTTGCAGGAAAAGTTGTTATTGTGGGGCAGGATGGAGATCTGGCTGCGTGTCAGAGAATTGTAGAGGGAACCCAGTATATGACAGCGTTTAAATCTGTTGAAGACATGGCGCGAGAGGCTGCGTATTATGCGGTATGTCTTGGCAGCGGAAAGAAAGTAAAAGATCTGACAGAAGAAGTAAACGATGGAACGTATCAGATTCCGGGTAAAATTCTGGAGCCGGTAGCTGTTACGAAAGAGAATATGGATGAGGTAATTATAGGAAAAGGATTTCACAGAAAAGAAGATGTATATTTAAATGTACATTTTATGGAAAAAGAAAAAAGTCAATAGTAAATTTTTGTGACAAAAATGTCTTGCTTTATGCAGGACATTTTTATTTTTGACTAAAAATTCTTCTATATTGCCAAGTAAGTCCAGATTCCGCTGTGTTATATTGAAATCACAAAAGGAAACGTGATGTAAACGTATAAAAGAAACGGAGGATTTAAAATGAAAAAGAAAGTAGTTTCTGTGTTACTGTGTGCGGCAATGGCAGCTTCCATGATGACTGTTTCTGGTATCGCTGTTCATGCAGAAGAAAAAAAGGTAATTGGCGTTGCAATGCCTACAAAAGATTTACAGAGATGGAATCAGGACGGAGAAAATATGAAAAAGGAACTGGAGGAAGCCGGATACGAAGTTGACCTTCAGTATGCTTCTAATGATGTAAGTACCCAGATTTCTCAGCTGGAAAACCAGATTTCCAATGGATGTGATCTTATGGTTGTAGCATCTATTGACGGAAGCAGTCTTGGAGAACCATTGAAACAGGCAAAAGAAGCTGGTATTCCGGTTATTGCATACGATCGTCTTCTTATGAATTCCGATGCAGTTTCTTATTATGCCACATTTGATAATTATATGGTAGGACAGAAACAGGGCGAATATCTTGTAGAAGCGCTTGATTTAGAAAATCAGGATGGCCCTTTTAATATTGAATTATTTACAGGAGATCCTGGTGATAACAACTGTAACTTTTTCTTTGGCGGCGCAATGGATGTTCTGCAGCCATACATTGATGAAGGAAAACTTGTTGTAAAATCCGGACAAACAGAATTTGAACAGGTGGCAACCCCGAATTGGGACAGTGCAAAAGCACAGGACAGAATGGATACTATTATTGCAGGAAATTATGCAGATGGAACAAATCTTGATGCAGTGCTTTGTTCAAACGACTCCACCGCATTAGGTGTACAGAATGCACTGGCAGCTGCTTATACAGGTGAATATCCTGTGATTACAGGACAGGATTGTGATACCCCGAATGTAAAGAATATTGTGGCTGGGAAACAGGCAATGTCTGTATTTAAAGACACACGTGCTCTTGCTTCTCAGGTTGTAAAAATGGTAGATGCCATTATGAAGGGAGAAGAGGTAGAAGTAAACGATACAGAAACATATGATAATGGTTCAGGAGTAATTCCTTCCTACCTTTGTGAGCCGGTTGTAGTAACAAAAGATAACTATCAGGCTATGCTTCTGGATTCCGGATATTATACAGAAGATCAGATTAAATAAAACATAAGAAGTGCAGCATGAAAAAATGAGCAGGCGGATGTTTATTCCGCCTGCATAAACGACAAGGGGGATTTAGGTGGCTAAGATACTTTTGGAAATGAAAAATATCACCAAGACTTTCCCAGGTGTAAAAGCACTGGACAACGTAAATCTTCAGGTAGAAGAAGGGGAGATTCATGCACTTGTTGGTGAAAATGGTGCAGGAAAATCAACGTTGATGAACGTATTAAGTGGTATTTATCCCTATGGGTCATATGAAGGCAATATTATTTATAATGGCGAAATCTGCAAATTTAGTAATATTAAAGATAGTGAAGAAAAAGGAATCGTAATCATTCATCAGGAGCTTGCCCTGATTCCCTATATGACAATTGGGGAAAATATGTATCTGGGAAATGAGAAAGGAAAATCTTTTTCCATCAACTGGAACGAAACATACGGGGAAGCCGATAAATATTTGAAAATAGTAGGACTGGAAGAGTCTTCCAGAACTTTGATCAAGGATATTGGGGTAGGAAAACAGCAGCTTGTAGAAATTGCAAAAGCCCTTGCAAAACATGCAAAACTTTTAATTTTAGACGAGCCAACAGCATCTTTAAATGAAGATGATTCAAAAGCACTTTTGGAATTGCTTTTAAAATTTAAAGAAAACGGTATGACTTCCATTATTATTTCCCACAAATTAAATGAAATTGCATATGTGGCAGATAAAATTACCGTTATACGGGATGGGTCAACGATTGAAACGCTTGATAAGAAAAAAGATAAAATTTCCGAACAGCGTATTATTCAGGGAATGGTAGGACGTGAACTTACAGATCGTTTCCCGAAAAGAGAAAGTGCAATAAGCAGTGAGCTTGCCATGGAAGTAAAAGACTGGAATGTATATCATCCACTCTATTCCGAAAGAAAAGTAGTGGATAATGTTTCCTTTAAAGTACATAAAGGAGAAGTTGTGGGAATTTCCGGACTTATGGGAGCTGGGCGGACAGAACTTGCCATGAGCATTTTCGGAAAAAGTTATGGCACAAAAATTTCAGGACAGATTTTTATTAATGGAAAAGAAGTACATTTGAATTCGGTACAGGGAGCCATAGATAACCATCTGGCTTATGTAACAGAGGATCGAAAAGGAAATGGACTGATTCTTTCCAAATCCATTAAAATGAATACTTCTCTTGCAAATATGAAAAATGTCAGTCATAACCGGGTGATTGATGGAGATAAGGAATTTGCAGTGGCAGAAGAGTACAGGCAGAAACTTCATACAAAATGCCCGTCTGTAGAACAAAATGTGGGAAATTTAAGTGGTGGTAATCAGCAAAAGGTGCTTCTGGCAAAATGGATGTTTGCCGAGCCGGATATATTGATTCTTGATGAACCTACACGAGGAATAGATGTTGGTGCAAAGTATGAAATTTACTGCATCATCAATGATCTTGTAGCAGCTGGAAAGTCTGTTATCATGATTTCTTCAGAACTTCCGGAAATTCTTGGAATGTCCGACAGAATCTATATTATGAACGAGGGCAGGATCGTGGGTGAAATTGATCGGGAAGAGGCAACCCAGGAACTGATAATGTCTCGTATTGTAAAATCAGATAAAGGAGAATAAAAGAATGGAAAAGAAAATTCATTTTTCGGAAATACTGAAAAAATATACCATGGTAATCGTACTGGTTGTATTAGTTGTTCTTTTTACTGCCAATACGGAAGGAAGAATGATCCTTCCCCAGAATGTTAATAACCTCATCGCACAGAATGCATATGTATTTATTCTTGCTACAGGTATGTTGTTCTGTATTCTTACAGGCGGCAATATCGATCTGTCTGTTGGATCTGTTGTCTGTTTTGTATCAGCAGTAGGCGGCAAGATGATAGTAGGGCATGGGATGAATCCATATCTGACTATGGCTGTGATGTTGCTTGTAGGAATTGCCATCGGAGCATGGCAGGGATTTTGGATTGCTTATGTGCGCATTCCGCCATTTATTGTAACTTTAGCCGGTATGCTTGCATTTAGAGGACTTTCCAATGTTGTTTTAGAGGGACAGACACTGGCACCTATGCCGGAATCTTATCTTGCTTTGTTCAATAATTATATTCCAGATCCTTTTGGAACAGAAACATTTAATGTTGTGTGTTTTGCAGTAGGAATTTTGGTTTGTGTGATCTATGCAGTGTTTGTATTTAGAAATCGTGCAAATCGTGTAAAAAAAGGATATCAGGTGGAAGGCCTTGGAAGTACCATTGTGAAGATGGCAGTTATCTGTATTGCAGTTCTCCTCTTTATGTTCCGACTGGCTCAGTACAAAGGTATTCCTAATTCACTTGTATGGGTTGTGGCAATTATTGCTATTTATACATATATAGCATCAAAAACAACATCAGGTCGCTATTTCTATGCAGTAGGTGGAAATGAAAAGGCAACAAAATTATCTGGTATCAATACAAATAAAGTTTATTTTCTGGCATATCTGAATATGGGGCTTCTTGCAGCTGTTGCCGGAATGATCACTATGGCGCGTATGAATTCAGCAAATCCACAGGCAGGAACAAACTTTGAAATGGATGCAATTGGTGCCTGCTTTATAGGCGGAGCATCTGCATACGGCGGAACAGGGACGGTTCCAGGAGTTATTATAGGTGCTCTTCTGATGGGTGTATTGAATCTGGGCATGAGTATTATGGGAATTGACCAGAACCTTCAGAAAGTAGTAAAAGGTCTTGTACTTCTTGCAGCTGTTATTTTTGATGTGGTAAGTAAGAGAAAGTCATTTATTGTAAAATAGAATCCTTGTAAAACAGTCTGTACATTTGTGCAGGCTGTTTTATTTTGGCGAAGAAAGAGGTTTGTAAAAAGAAAAAAAACAGCGTATAATAAGTGAAAATAATCCACATAGCAGAGAAAGGAAAAAGATTATGAGTTACGAATACGTTCTTGATCTACATACACATACAATAGCAAGCGGTCACGCATACAATACATTAAGAGAAATGGCAAAAGCAGCAGCAGATAAGGGACTTTCGGTTCTTGGTATTACAGAACATGCCCCAATGATGCCGGGGACCTGTCATAGCTTTTATTTTCATAATCTGAAAACAGTACCAAGAGAGATGTATGGAATCCGTCTTCTTCTTGGGTCAGAAGTAAATATTATGGATTTTGAAGGAAACATTGATTTGGAAGAAAAAGATCTGAGAGGGATGGATGTAATTATTGCAAGCCTTCATACTCCCTGTATTAAACCGGGAACCTGTGAAGAAAATACAAGAGCCTGCTTAAAAGCCATGGAAAATCCGTATGTAAATATTATTGGACATCCGGACGACGGACGATATGAGCTTGATTATAGAGCTCTCGTGGAGGGGGCGAAAAAAAATGGCAAAGTTCTGGAATTAAATAATCATTCTCTGGATCCCAAATGCTTTCGAAGAAATGCGAAAGAGAATGATATAAAGATGCTGGAATTGTGTAAAGAGTACAGCGTTCCTGTTATCATGGGAAGTGATGCACATTTTGATACTCTGATTGGAGAGTTCGCCATGGCACAGGAACTTTTAAAAGAAGTGGATTTTCCGGAAGAGCTTGTGTTAAATCGCAGCGTGGAGGCGTTAGAAGGACATATTAATGTAAAAGATATTAAAATATCTTAAAATTCTCTTCTTTTATGAAAAACACTTGCCTATCATATTTTAACGTGTTAAAATAATGCTATATTAATAGGATGTTTTTTCAAAGGAGTACAAATATGAGTAAAAAAATCAGAACTGAAGCCGTAGACCATCTTTTTGAAGCGATTCTGTGTCTGAAAAATAAAGAAGAATGCTATACTTTTTTTGAGGACGTGTGTACAATTAATGAGCTTCTTTCTTTATCGCAGCGTTTTGAAGTTGCAAAAATGCTGATGGACAAGAGAACTTATCTGGATATCTCAGAAAAAACCGGAGCGTCTACAGCGACCATAAGCCGTGTAAACCGTTCATTAAATTATGGAAATGACGGATATGAAATGGTATTTGACAGGATGAACGAGGATACAGAGAACGGTGAAAAGTAAAATAAAACATATAAACAGGGCTTCTCTTATAAAAAGAGGAGCCCTGTTTGTTGTAGTGAAGAAAACATACGTTAAGATTTTTTGGTTTTGTCTTTTTTTGTTTTTTTATCAGATTTTGTTTGATCCATGCCGTCGATAAGCTGTTCAATCAGCATTTTTTTTACATACACATCGAAACTTAAAAGACAGATAAAAGAAAATTTTTTAAGAAATTCCTTATCTTCTTCGTCCGCATCTTCAAATGTAGTATCTGCCACTGTGTAACGTTTCAGAAGATCTTTTTTTAAATATTCAATCTGACTTTTTTCCATACTGAAAACTTCATTGTAAATGTAAGTTAAATCCTTGTCTGTATCGGATTTAAAATATTTATCGGTAATAGGGGATAAAAGTGCCTGAATATCGCTAATGGAGAGAATATTCTTAAAATAATAAATAAAAATCAGCATAAGAAGATGTTCTCTGGAATATCGCTTTTTTTCAGGAGAAGGGAGCAGTTTGTTTTTGGCATAATTGTTGATCATGGTTTTTGTCAGGATTTTGTCCTCTTCGTAGCGCTTTGTGGAAGCAAGCTGTTCTTCCATAAAAGTAGTGACCTGATCCATGTAAAGGTCAATATTTGGTAAATCTTCAGGTTTTATATAATCGATTCTGGAGACGCTTTCCAGAATGCTGTTTATCATATCTTTTGTATCTATCGTCATTGTGTAATCACCTCTAATCCCTATTATATAGTTTTAAATACTACTTGTAAATATTTTTTTATAGAATCCGTTTCTTTTTCCAGTTTCCGGTACGATACCAGATAAAGGAAATAAGATAATTGACAAACCATCCAAGGGGGATTGCATACCAGATAAAGGCAATTCCAAAAACAGGAGAGAGGAATTTGGCAGTACATACCCGAATCGCAAGATTGATCAGATTAGCCAACATATAGATTTTTACGTCGCCGGAACCCCGGAGAATTCCATCGGTAATAGCCTTGAACCCCAGAAAAGAGAAAAAAATACCTACAAATCGAAAATATGCCGTTCCTGTCTGGAAGGCCAGAGGGGATTGGACAGGATCTACAAAAGCAGATACAATAGGGGCATATAGAAGTTGTGATCCGATGGCAAGAAAAATTCCAAAACCAAGAATAATCTTATATGCAGCATGATATCCTTTCTGAACACGTTCTGTTTTGCCTGCACCCAGATTTTGGGCGGTGAAAGGAGACATGGCATTACCTGTTGCAATCATAGGGACGATTCCCAAAGATTCCAGACGGCTTCCTGCTGAATATCCTGCAAGAGCAGAAGAACCAAAGTAATTTACGGAGGACTGTGTAAGAAGCATGCCGATGCTTACGATGGATTGTTGTATAATAGAAGGAATAGCGATTTTGGTTCCGGTAAGAAACATATATCTGTCAAAGAGCCGGGGTTTTTCCTCTGATCTGTAAGAGCGTATCAGGCGTATAAAAATAATAAAAGAAAAAGCAGCAGAAATCCCCTGGGCAATAACGGTTGCAATGGCAGCTCCGGCTACCCCCATATGAAGAAAACCTACCATCCAGAGATCCATTAAAATATTTAATATGGAAGAAAAAATAAGAAGGATCAGGGGAATCTGAGATTTTCCAAGTGCATTAAAATTTGCAGAAAGTATGTTGTACATAAACATAAAGGGGAGGCCTGAAAAATAAATCTGAAGGTATAAAAGAGCATCCGCCATTATGTTATCGGGTGTTTTTAAAGCATGCAGGATCAGGGGATTGTATAAAAGCCCCAACGCGGATAAAACCAGACTTACAGCACCAAAAGTAATGAGAAATGTGTAAGCAGAAGTTTTCATTTTACTGTATTGTTTTGCACCTAGATACTGGCTTGTAAGGACAGAAGAACCAATTCCTCCGCCAATGGCAATCATAATAAAAACCGTAGTAAAAGAGTAGGAAGCGCCGACTGCGGCAAGCGCATCTTCCCCTGCGAACCGTCCTACAATAATAGAATCTGCCATATTGTAAAATTGCTGGAAAAGATTTCCGATGATCATAGGAAGAGCAAAGAAAAAAAGAGTGCGGCCGGGTGCTCCTTCTGTTAAATTTTGTCTGTTTTGCAAAATATCACCTCACTTCTGTTATATGAAGTTTACGGAAGAAGAAGTCCGCATACAAGTACAAAATGGTGAGGAAGTTTGTTGTCTTCCATCCATTCCAAATGGAGTCCCATAAGTTTTTCGATGGTAAGCCCAACATTTCCGCCCAGAGATTCGATGGAATAACGCATTTTATCAGGAAAGCGGCATGGTTTTCCCTCTGCCCTTGTACAGGATTTACAGCGAATGCAGCTTCCTGCGGAAAGACTGATGCTACCGGGATATTTTGATTCTTCAGCTAAAAGTTCATCCGATAATTTTTGTTTTTCTTTTGGAAGTACGCTGTCAAGAATTTCATTAAGTTCTTCCTGGGTGTAGGTTTTTTCCAGAGCTTCTGCAGGAAAAATAATCTGGGATGCAAGAAGGCGGAAGTTTTTGTACTGGTTCCAGTATTTTTCTACATTAAAATCATAAGAAGGACATGACCATTTTTTGTTGTAATTAGGACAGGCCTTGCATGCACCTAAAAATGTTTCTACATCTACAAAATGTTCGATATATTCCGGAATAGAAACAGAAGCAGTATATCGCTTTATTTCATAGTGGATATCTGACATATTTTCACCTCATTTATATTATTTTTGCGTGTTTCATTATATCATTTCCTTATAAAAAAACAAGAGAATGGAAGTTTGACTTTTCGATTTCCCTTGGATATACTGAGGGAAAGAACGGACAGATAGATAGGGAAGGAGGAGCCTATGGAGTTTCAGCATGAGCTTATTATTCCAAATGAAGGACAGCCTTTTAAGCTTTTTCTTTTTGAAGGAGAAAATGGAAATTATGTAAGGGAAAAACACTGGCATACATCAATTGAAATTTTTGCAGTCATGGAAGGACGGCTTATTTTTTTTCTTAATGAAAAGGAATATCCTTTAAAGGCCGGAGAACTGATTATTATTAATTCCAATGAAATTCATTCCATACATGCTCCGGAGAAAAACCGCACGGTGGTGCTGCAGATTCCCCTTAAACATTTTGAAGAGTATTTTACAGCAGAACGTTTTATTCGGTTTTTAAGTACAGGGCATCCTAAAAATCCAGAATTAGCAGGATATATCCGTCAGCTTTATGAGGTAAACCGAAAAAAGGAGATGGGCTGTGAATTTAAGATCCGGGCTATTTACAATGAGATTATGTATCTGCTTGTAAGTGCATACAGAATCACAGAAGTAGGGGAAAAAGAAGTGCGTTACAGCAGGCGGCTTGATACATTGTCAAAAATCACCACATATATGAGAGAAAATTACAAAGAGGACCTAAAACTTTCAGAGCTGGCAGCAATGTTTGGTTATTCAGATGCTTATTTGTCAAGAATGTTCTGTAAATATGCAAAAGTAAACTTTAAGACATATTTGCAGGATATCCGTATGGCATATGCATATAGGGAGCTGCTGACAACAGATCATACCATCAGTGCCGTAGCGCTTAATAACGGATTTTGCAGCAGCAGGGGATTTGCCAGAGACTTTAAGAAACGATATGGAATCCTTCCAAGTGAACTGCTAAGAGAACGGAAAAACGGATTTATATAAATGTCAAAAAATAGCAGTATTCCGGACAAGAAAACAGGCGAAAAAAGAAAGGGACTTCTGGTATACTTTTTTTATCAGCTGAAGAACGAAGAAACTTAAAAACGGGTTTTTCAAAGGAGAAAAAAGTGAAAATTTATAATGTATCAGATGTGGAATTTCGTAAATACGGAAAGATCCTAAAGGGGTATGATTTTACGGCACTGTTAAGGGCAATGCGCCATACACCTGTTCCGGAAGGCGTTGTGTATGTGCCTTCCGTGGAGGAGCTGGAGGCGCCGGATATTGCAAAAGAGCTTCAAAACAAAGAGTTTGGAGGTCTCCCGATTCAAATTGGATATTGCAACGGACATAATAAAAAATTAAATGCAGTGGAATATCATAGAAATTCAGAAATTAATATTGCAGTCACAGATCTTGTTTTGCTTCTGGGATGTCAGCAGGACATAGAAGAGGATTTTACATATGACACTTCTAAAATAGAAGCTTTTTTTGTACCTGCAGGAACAGGAATTGAGGTTTATGGTACGACGCTTCACTATGCCCCATGTAATAGGGAAGAAGCCGGCTTTCAGTGTATCGTAGTGCTTCCAAGAGGAACCAATACAGAGCTGTCTTTTTCTGTGAAAAAAACAGGGGAAGAGAAGCTTATGACCGCAAAGAATAAATGGCTGATCGCTCATGAAGAAGCGGCGATAAAAGATGCATTTAACGGACTTAAAGGTGAAAATATTCAACTTAGATAAAGGAGAGAAGAATTATGAATAACATGCCGAAAGTAAAAATTGGAATTGTAGCAGTAAGTCGTGATTGTTTTCCGGAAAGTCTTTCTGTAAATAGAAGGAAAGCTCTTGTGGAAGCATACAAAAAAAAGTATGATGCAGAAGAAATTTATGAATGTCCAATTTGTATTGTTGAAAGTGAGATTCATATGGTACAGGCTCTTGAGGATATTAAAAAAGCCGGATGCAATGCACTGGCTGTGTATCTTGGGAATTTTGGCCCGGAGATTTCAGAAACACTTCTTGCGAAACATTTTGACGGACCGAAAATGTTTCTTGCAGCAGCAGAAGAGTCAGGAAATAATCTTGTACAGGGACGTGGCGATGCATACTGCGGTATGTTAAATGCAAGCTATAATCTGAAGCTGCGAGGTGTGAAAGCCTATATTCCGGAATATCCTGTTGGTGATGCAGAAGACTGTGCAGATATGATCCATGAGTTTGTACCTATTGCAAAAGCAATCGAAGGACTTAATCACTTAAAAATTATAAGTTTTGGACCTCGTCCATTAAATTTCCTTGCATGTAATGCACCTATTCAGCAGCTTTATAATATTGGCGTTGAAATTGAAGAAAATTCAGAACTTGATCTTTTTGAAGCCTTTAATAAACATGCAGGAGATGAACGAATCCCTGCTATTGTAAAAGAAATGGAAGAGGAGCTTGGTGCAGGAAATAAAAAACCGGAAATTCTTTCAAAACTTGCACAATATGAACTTACCTTAAAAGATTGGGTAGAAGAACACAGAGGGTATCGGAAATATGTGGCAATTGCCGGGAAATGCTGGCCTGCATTCCAGACACAGTTTGGATTTGTACCATGTTATGTAAATAGCCGCCTTACAGCGCAGGGAATTCCGGTATCATGTGAAGTTGATATTTATGGAGCATTAAGTGAATTTATAGGAACTGTAGTAAGCAACGATACGGTTACTCTTCTTGATATTAATAACTCTGTACCGAAAGATATGTATGAGAGTGATATTAAAGGAAAGTTTGATTATACCCAGAAAGATACTTTTATGGGATTCCACTGTGGAAACACAGCTTCTGGAAAATTATCTTTCTGTGAAATGAAATACCAGATGATCATGGCAAGAACACTTCCGGAAGAAGTAACACAGGGAACTCTGGAAGGGGATATTGTTCCTGGAGATATTACGTTCTATCGTCTTCAGAGTACATCCGACAATAAGCTTCGGGCTTATATTGCACAAGGAGAGGTTCTTCCTGTTGCAACACGTTCTTTTGGGGCAATTGGAGTTTTTGCAATTCCGGAGATGGGACGTTTTTATCGCCATGTTCTTATTGAAAAAAATTATCCGCATCATGGCGCAGTTGCATTTGGCCATTTTGGAAAGCAGCTTTTTGAAGTATTTAAATATATTGGTGTTCCAGTAGAGGAAATTGGATATAACCAGCCGGCAGGCGTTCGTTATCCAACAGAAAACCCATGGGGTTAATGAGGTGAAGGTATGTATTATATAGGGATAGATCTTGGAACTTCAGCAGTGAAGCTTCTTCTTATGGAGAAATCCGGAAAAATCTGTAATATTGTATCGAAAGAGTATCCTCTCTTTTTTCCGCATCCGGGATGGTCGGAGCAAAATCCGTCCGATTGGTTTGTGCAGAGTATGGAGGGAATGAAAGAACTGACAAAGGATATTGATAAAACGGAAATTGCAGGCATTGGTTTTGGCGGGCAGATGCATGGTCTTGTTACGCTTGATGAACATGATGAAGTGATCCGTCCTGCAATTTTGTGGAATGATGGACGTACAGGAGAAGAAACCGAGTATTTAAATCATGTCATTGGAAAGAAAAAGCTTTCTGAATATACAGCCAATATTGCTTTCGCAGGATTTACAGCACCGAAAATTCTCTGGATGGAAAAAAATGAACCGGAAAACTTTGCACGTATCGAAAAAATCATGCTTCCTAAAGATTATCTGGCATATCGTTTGTCAGGCGCCTTTTGTACGGATGTTTCAGATGCTTCCGGCATGCTGCTTCTTGATGTAAAGAATCGTTGCTGGTCAAAAGAAATGCTGGAAATCTGTCATGTGAAAGAGCAGCAGCTTCCAAAGCTTTATGAAAGCTGGCAGGTTGTAGGAACGTTGAAACCGGAGATCGCGCAGGAACTTTCTTTTCCGAAAGATGTAAAAGTTGTAGCAGGCGCCGGAGACAATGCAGCTGCAGCTGTTGGAACCGGAACAGTTGGGGACGGACAGTGTAATATTTCCCTTGGAACTTCGGGAACAATCTTTATTTCCAGTAAAAAGTTTGGTGTGGATGAAAACAATGCACTTCATTCTTTTGCTCATGCAGATGGCAGTTATCATCTTATGGGATGTATGTTAAGCGCAGCCTCCTGTAATAAGTGGTGGTCAGAAGAAATTTTAAAAACAAAGGATTTTGCAAAAGAACAGGAAAAAATTACAAAACTTGGAGAAAATCATGTTTTTTTCCTTCCGTATCTTATGGGAGAGCGTTCCCCTCATAATAATCCTGATGCGAGAGGGGTATTCTTTGGAATGTCCATGGATACAACAAGAGAAGATATGACACAGGCGGTTCTGGAGGGAGTTGCTTTTGGACTTCGTGATTCTCTTGAAGTGGCAAGAAGTCTTGGAATTAAAATAGAGAGAACAAAAATCTGCGGAGGAGGAGCGAAAAGTCCCCTTTGGAAAAAAATCATTGCAAATGTTATGAATTTAAAAGTGGATGTTCTTGAAAATGAGGAAGGACCTTCCATGGGTGGAGCTATGCTTGCAGCAGTTGGCTGCGGGGCTTATCCGGATGTTGAGACTATTGGAAAGAAATTTGCAAACGTGGTGGATACCATAGAACCGGAAAAAGAGCTTGTTGAAAAATATGAAGAAAAATATCAGAAATTCAGGAAACTTTATCCTGGAATGAAAGACTTAATGAACCTGACGAAATAAAATCCAAAACAAAAGGTACTGATTTTTCAGTACCTTTTGTTGTATCTTATTTAATATTAAAACAGACCGGTGATCTTTCCTGTTTCATCTACATCGATTTTTTCAGCTGCAGGAACTTTTGGAAGACCTGGCATTGTCATGATCTCTCCTGTAAGAGCTACAATAAATCCTGCACCGGCAGAAATCTTCAGATTTCGTACAGTTACTTCGAAATCTTTTGGTGCTCCCAGTTTTGTCTGGTCATCCGTTAAGCTGTACTGTGTTTTGG
>JARIAR010000009.1 GCA_029257805.1 Blautia sp. | reverse complement strand
GAACAAAGTAAAGTATCAGAAATGGCAAAGAACCAGAAAACAGGTGTAGAGCCACCTGAGGAACTAAACACAAGAATAGATGTCAGAACTGTCCTGACAGTATTTATTGTTATGATTTTCATAATTTGTTTCTGTGTAAATGGAGTGATTAAGAAAACATTAAAGTTGGAACCCATACAGGTGCTGTCTATGATTGAATAATGAAAGGGAATTCAAAAAAATGTGATAAAATTTATGAAATAAAAAATGCCAGGATCATAAAACAGGAGGAATAAGCGATGCTACAGATTGTTGATATGATGTATTCTTACACAGATTACAATACAGTTCTGGAAAATGTGAATCTCAATTTTGAAAAGGGGAAGCTGTACGCTATTCTGGGACAGTCCGGCTGTGGAAAAACTACCATGCTTTCGCTTCTGGGTGGACTTGACAGTCCAAGAAAGGGAAAGATTCTTTATGATGGAACGGATATTAAAGAATATGGGCTTGATAAGCACAGGCAGGATCATGTGGCATTTATTTTTCAGGGATATAATCTGATTGAGTATATGACGGTAAAAGAAAATGTGGAGCTGACTGCAAAGCTTCCTATGGAGGAGGCACTGGAAAAGGTAGGGCTTTCCAGGGAACTGTGGAACAGAAATGTGCTGAAGCTTTCCGGCGGGCAGCAGCAGAGAGTTGCCATTGCAAGAGGGATTGCAAGCAACAAGCCGGTGATTTTGGCAGATGAGCCTACTGGAAATCTTGACGAAGACACTGCAAAGGGAATTATGGAGCTTTTGAAAAAAAGTGCTCATGAAGAAGGAAGATGCGTCATTATGGTAACGCATTCTTCTGCTCTGGCAAAAGAAGCTGACGTAGTATGTACTTATAGAGATAAGCGTTTTTCAGCGGAGGTTGGAGAGTATGCAAAAGAATAAAGATAGAGGAAGTTTATACTATGCAGCGTTGTATCTGAAACGAAAGAAATCAAGAAGTGCGATTCTTGTGGGAATCTTTTTTACCCTGTCCGTTCTGGTGCTTTCGGGAATTACACTTACAGATGCAGTGGGAAGTTCCCTTGAGGAGCTTCGAAAACAGTTTTATGCCTGTCTTACGGTGGAAAGAACTTTTGATGATGAAAATCTGGTAACACCGGAACTGGGAGAAGTGGCGGCAGAAGTGATAAAACCAAAGAAGTGGAGCGGAACAAATACGTTTTTTCTTTCCATGAAGGAACTTGTCCTGATTCCGGGAAAATTTACGTCAGAAGGGAAGGAAGAAGCCCATACGGCAAGAATGGTTTCCTGTATGGAAAGTGTTCTTGGAAGAGAGTTTACGGAAGGAAAATTAAAGCTTACAGAAGGGGAGCATATTCAAAGAGGCGATATTGGAAAAGCTGTTATTTCCGAGGAGCTTGCTGCAGCAAATGGTTTGCACATAGGTGATACGATCACCGGAACTGTAACAGACGAGATGATCATGCGGGCACGTTCCGGGGTAGGAAATACATATGATTTTCAGATTGTGGGGATTTTTCAGGTAGACCCGGAGGCAGATAATACTTCCACGCAGAGAGCGGAGACAGAGATTCGCTCCAATTATATTTTTGTAGATGAAAAAAGTGGTATGGATGTTCAGAGGAAGGTATGGCAGGAAAAGACAGAGTATGGAAATGGAATTACATTCTGGATCGAAGATCCGGCACTTCTTACAGAGGCGCTGAAAAAACTTCAGTCCATTCCGGGTTATGATTGGGACAGCTATTTTATTAATACAAATAATGCAGACTATGACAGAGCGGCAGGCCCTCTGACTCAGATGGAAAAGATTCTGTTTCTCATGCTGGCAGTTGTGATTGCCCTGGGAACGGTAATTCTTACAATTATTCTTACTATGTGGAACCAGGAAAGAACAAGAGAGATGGGAATCTTTCTTTCTATGGGATTTTCCAAAGGAAGGGTCATGAGGAAACTTATTGCGGAAAACCTGTTTGTATTTGCCGGAAGCTTTTTGCTTGCAGTTCCTGTTGTGTTTTTAGGGACGCGTTTTCTTGGAAGTATGCTTGATGTTTCTAATGTTGTTTTAAAAGCAGGAAATGTGTTTGTTGTGGGCATGGGAGGAGTTATTTTCTGTGTTGGAGTTACTGCATTATCTTCTGTGAAGATAATGAGAGTAAATCCGAAGGAGATTTTGGCTATGTCAGATTAATTGATAAGTAGTTGGAGTAGTAGTGTTTAATGATTTGGGAATTGATTTTATAACAGGATATAAGTTTAGTAGTTCCTGGTTTGAAAAGAGAATTTACTATATTTCAAGTATATTTGTAGGTACGAAAATTGGATTAAGTGAATCATACTTATTAAAAGTGTTGTTATTAATAAATAAAAAATGTTTTTGTGAGGGGACGATTTGAGGACTTTAAAAAAGGGGCTATCTATTTCGGCTCTATGTCAATGACAAAGGTTCCATCCTCGCCTTTTAGATAGCCATAGACAGGCTGACTTGTAATCGGCTTTCCGCTCATGCCCTTGCTGCGGAAAACTGCTTTGATTTTTCTGCTCGTATCTCTCACCAGCCATTCGTTAAATAAATTCTTTAAAGCGGTTAAATCGTTGTCGCCCTGTGCACTGTCCACGCCGTCATTGATGGCGATAAAACGGACACCCTTCTTGGGGAAGGTGATTTCCGTAAACATTCCGACCTGTAAGTAATTGCGTCCCACGCGGCTGAGGTCTTTGGTGATGACACATTTCACCTCACCTCGTTCCACGCAGTCCATCATCTCCATGAAGCCGGGGCGATCAAAATTCGCACTACTCCAGCCATCGTCCACAAAAAAGCGGTAGTTCAGGAAGCCATTGTCACGAGCGTAGGTTTCGAGGATGCGTTTTTGATTCACGATGGAATTGCTATCCCCGGTCTGGTCATCATCTTTGGAAAGCCTTGCGTAAAGGGCTGTAACAGGGGGGTCTGTCTTAACATAAAATCCTCCGTTTCCGACAGCCAGCCCCACTATTCCGTATGTTTATCATATCACATGGGGCGGCGGTTATTCGATTTTTCTGGTGGTTCTGTATGGCAACTGAAAGCTGTAAAATCATTGACTTACTACTGGCTTTCCGTCTTTGTCAAGCAACGGGGTAAAACCTGCCGCATTTCCATTTCTGTGAAAAACATAATTTACACCCGTTTGTGTATCAACCCAAATTTCAACTACATCAATAGTACCTTGCTGATAAATCTTTCTTAATATCCAGTTTTTCTATCAATTCATGCAATTCGGGACTGTCTTTTAAGAACTCGGTTTCTTCATCTATGTTAATTGACTGAATAATAGCTTTTTGAAGTTTTGGTCCAAATGCTTTATCAACCTCTTTTGTTTGGATGTGTCGATATAATGGTGATTTGTTAATATCCCATTTTTTTGTGAGTGATTTTAGCATAGGAAATAGTATCTTCAAAAATTTAACCCTGTTTTTTGTGGCTTCATAAAGCTGAGAATGTGCAACATAGGAATTATATTCCCACAAATCAAATACTTGAGCTGCCTGCTTATCAACATCAGCAATATACTCAGCATCGTCCATTCGTTCTTCTTTAAGTGCAATCTCCATTAAAGTCATTAACGCTGCGTGAATTTCATTTGTGGCAGATAATAGTTTTTCCTCTATTAATTTCGCTGCCGTTTCTAAATCTCCTTGTGCAATATATATATTTGCCTGAGCCTGTTCTCTGTCCACAGGACTTTTCTTGGGGAGTGTATTGAGTATTTCCTGCGCTTGCTCATAATCTTGTTTTCCCATTAATTTAGAAATTAGACACGCTTGTGCTTGCTCTCTGATAGTTGCATCTTCACTTTGTGCTGCACGATAGTATAAAGATTCAATTTTTTCTCGATACATTTCGTTTGACTTGTTTTTGCTACCATGAAGCATCAAGGCACCGTCTAACAGCATGGCTAAATTGCTCACCAGTAAATCGCAAGTAGGATATTCTTTTAACTTTTCCGTGGCAAGCAAATATCCTTCTTCAAAACCGTTTTTATCCATCGCTTCAGAAACTTCATTCATAAACAATGCAACTTCTTTTTCTGACAAATCATCTTGAAAAGATAATAGCGTATTCAGGTCTGTATCGAGAAGTCGTGCAAGTGCTGGCAATAAAATTATATCGGGATACGAAGTTCCTTTTTCCCATTTATTAACAGCTGGTGCAGAAACACCAAGATAATTTGCAATTTGTTCTTGTGTAAATCCTTTTGCTAAGCGTCGTTCACGAATTATTTCATTTATTTTCATAAGAATATCTCCTTTACCATTTTGTCTTTTTGTATCTTTATTTTAGCACTTCTTACCTGCGTTTTCTATTCACCATTCATTAACTTTTAGGCAAAAAACTTAACTACAACTTATTTTCATAATAGTATATTTGCTTATATTACGGAATAGTGGCGGTTGCCTATCAAATTTTTGTGTGTTACTTTATGGCAGATGAGCATTCGCTGCGGTTTTTTATTATGTGGCGGCACAAATTATAATTTTTTCGTAAAGTAATCTGCAATTGGATATCGTCCGAATATTGCAATTAACCATGCTTCGGAAGTAATTCAAATGTACAAAAAAGATATTCAAGCGGGGGAACGTGTCCTGGCTTACAGAAAGAGATGCACAAGGTGACAGCTGCCATAAGTACGGAACGAGATGGGATATTTGTGAAAACTATCTAAAAGACCAAAAAAATTCAAAGAAATATTGATGAAAAACAGTGTTTGAAAAATAGAAAGACTTCTGTTATAGTTAAGAAAGATTGGTATCAATAACAGCTGCTTATAAGAAAGTAGAGGAGAGCAATGCGTAAGAAGTCCCATATATTATTGGCAAGATATCTGGCAGATCAGATGAATGTATCGAGAAGTCTTCAGTCTCACAGAAAAGCGTTTTGTCTGGGGAGTATTTTGCCAGATATCCGTCCGTCTTTTTTAACAAAGAAACATGAATTTTATGGAACCATTGATGAGATTCAAAACAAAATACAAAAGCTGGTAGAACTGGAACCTGCGAATTGTAATGAAAGAGTGTACTGGCGCCAGCTGGGCGAAGTGATACATTATATGGCGGATTATTTTACTTTTCCCCATAATAAAACATATACAGGAACATTGATCCAGCATGGAAAATACGAAAAAGCATTGAAAAAAGATTTAAAATCCTGTATTAAGAGCGGAAAAGCGGATTGTCATGTGAAAGAAGCAATTTCTTTCGGGAACCTTCAGGAACTGTTTGCGTATATTGGGAAAAGTCATGAACAGTATCTGAAGAAAACTCGAAATGTAGCAGAAGATATTGAGTTTATTTTAAATATGTGTTATCAGGTGATTCAGGGTATGTTTGGACTTTGGTCCGGGGGACAGAGATTATTGCTTGCTGCCTGAATATAAAAAATATAAATGGAGGGGCTGCACTGTAACAGTGCAGCCTTTAATACGAAAAAATAATATAAACAAAAAATAAAATTTAAATGAAAATATGTACAACAGTCATTGGGAATGTTGATTTCAAAAAATGATTATGCTACAATATAACAGGTTATAATTTTGGATATTATGATTTAAGCAGACCTTTATATAGGGGAGTAAAGGGATGTTCAAGGAAAGAAGGGAGCATCTTTATAATATGAAAAATAAGTATCTGACAAAATGTTTATGTATAACATTGATGTCTGCTATGGTATTGACGGGTAACTCTATTGTTGTTCCAGCTGCTGAACTGTTAACTTCAGAGGGAATTTCCGCAGATAATCAATTGACAGACAGAACAGAAGCAGATTCAGATATTGTTTCACCGCCTGATTTTGGGGAAACAGTACCGGGAGGATCAACACCGGAACCTGAGACGACACCTCCACCAGAAGTGCCAGAGCCGGAGATTACACCGGAGCCAGAGGTGACGCCGACACCGGAGATTACACCGGAGCCAGAGGTGACACCAACGCCGGAAATAACACCAACGCCGGAAGTAACACCGGCACCGGAGATTACGCCCACACCGGAAGTAACGCCGACTCCGGAGGTGACACCGACACCTTCACCTATCCTTACGGAGCGGGCAAAAATGGTAATAGATAGGATTGAGACTCTTTCGGGAGTACATATTACGTTAGAACATAAAAATGAAATTCAGAATATACGAAAACAATATGAAAATCTTTCGCTTGCAGAAAAACTTTCTGTTACCAATTATGACCATTTAGTAAAAATGGAGAAAGAAATTGAGAGGCTGGAAGGAAAAGGAGAAAATCCCGGCGATTTAAGTGACGGTAATGGAGGAGAACTTTCAGATGCCTTAAACGCACAAATTGGAAATCCTGTTTATTATACAAATATGGTTGCCAATCTTCATGCAGGAAAAGAATTTTATCTAAATAGTCTTGAAAAAAATTATCACCTTTCTTTTTCGGAAGATTTTGCAAAAGTGATGGAAGAAATTGAGCAGGAATACAAAGAAAAAAACAAGTTAGTGGATGCAAGTGACAGAAATCATTCTGTTATAACAACTTCTGCAGATAGTCTTCGGGTGAAAAACTGGCAGGATATTCTTGCAATTTATATTTATGAACAAAGCGGCAAAGGGGTTCAGGAATATAAACTGGATGCATCCAGTAAAGAAGCATTGGCAGAGATTTTTGCAGAAATGAATCCAGTTGTTCGTGATAAAAAAGATATTACAAAAGTTTCTTATGGAAACCGTCATATAAATTATTATATTAAAAAGCATAAAATATCCAGAGAAAATAGAGAGATTCTTAAAAAGTATATGGAAACAGACTGTAAACTTCTTTGTTCTGTAGTAACAGGAGCCAAAGGTTTTGTTCGTCAAAGCGTTGGAGAAGATGTTTCAGAAGAACGGGTTAATGTCATTACAGCGGCATATTCTCTTGTTGGAAAAGTTGGATATTTCTGGGGCGGTAAATCAATTTCTCTTGGTGTGGATCCCAGCTGGGGTCAGGCAGCTACAGTAAGTGAGACAGGAAGCAGAAGTAGTGGAACAGTGCGGGCATATGGTTTGGATTGCAGTGGATTTGTTACCTGGGCAGTAATTAATGGTTATCAAAATCAGGGAATGCAGGGGGCAATAGGAGATGGAACATCAGAGCAGTGGACAAATGCCAATGTAGTAAGCGAGGCAGATGCCCAGCCTGGCGATCTTGTTTTTCAGAGAGGTCCGGAAGCAGGAAGCGATAATCATGTAGGAATTCTCTGTGGAAAAACAGATGCAGGAGATTGGATTGCCGTACATTGTTCTGCTGGTAAAAATGGTGTTACGGTGGGAGAGGCATATAGCGCCAGCTTCCGATATATTCGTCAGCCATCCTTTTATCCTACAGAAGCAGAAGTGGTTGCAATGGAAAACGCAGGAGCGGCAGATGTGTTAGAGACATCTTCAAGTGATTTGGTTTTATCATCTGACCTTCAAAATGTGATTACTTCTGGAAGTGTATCATTCGATACCGTTCCTAATAAAACGCTTTTAGATGATGCGGCAGTGGAACCATTTGTGTTAGAGGAATAAGAATATCAAACGGAGTTTGCTTTGTATGGTATGTGCCTTCTTTACTGGATGTCAGTAAAGAGGGCATTTTTATGTATTGTGGTTGTAATTTGTGAGCCTATTTGCAATGAAAAGAGAAATAGGATATAATAAACAAATTAAAGGGAAGGGAAAACATGGAAAAGAATGAATAAAACATGGAAATTTAAGATTTTTCTGATTCTTCCCGTAACGGTAATGCTATTTTTCAATGGATGTTTTTCAGGAGCAGAGCCGAAAGAAGTAAGGCAACTTAGAAAAGCGGATGTAGCAGAAACAGATCAGGGGCATCAGGAGTATTATTTTAAGTTGCTTTCTACGGAAGAAAAGCGTGTATATCGTGAGATGCAAAGAGGGGTAAAAAGCCGGGAAAAGGAATTTTATCTTAGCATAGCAGATGGTCAGAAAATAGATAGGGTGTACCATGCTTTTTTAAAAGATCATCCGGAAATTTTCTGGGTTCATAACCATAAGCAGGTGTATAAGACCACATATGGGAAGAATGAATATTGTCTGTTTTCTCCAGGATATTCCTATAGTGAGGGAGAGATAAAAGAAATTCAGACAGCAATGGAGCTGGCATATAAAGAGGTTCTTTCGTTTATTCCTCCGGAAGCAGATGATTATGAAAAAGTAAAGGCAGTATATACATATTTAATTGATTTGGCGGATTATGAAGCGTCAGAGGATGATCAGAGCATAGCTGGAATATTTTGGAAAAAAAGGGCGGTATGTGCAGGATATGCAGGTGCGGCACAATATTTGTTGGAACGACTGGAGATTCCGTGTATTTATGTGGAAGGAACAGCGAAAGGAAATCGGGATGGACATGCCTGGAATATCATACAGCTAGATGGACAATATTATTATATGGATGTTACAAACGGGGATCAGCCGGAGTTTTTGGAAGGAGACGCTGCCCGGATTGTGGAACATAAAACGATTCTGTATGATTATCTGTGTCCATTTCCAGAAGAATATGAACAAGTATATACACCGTCTTCTGAGTTTGCATTACCAAAATGTACAGAGACGGATAAGAATTTTTACGTTTTAAATCAGGCATGTTTTGATTTTTATGACTGGGAACAATTGTATCATCTCTGCTGCCTTCGGCTTGATAATGGAGCTGCTGTTGTTCGTTTTAAATTTCGTACACAGGAAGGATTTGATCAGGCATATAAAGAATGGATACAAGGGAATGCTGCTCAGGAGGTCGCCAGATACTATATGAACTTTTATGGTTTAGAAGAAGTAGAATATCACTATGGAGTTTTTGAAAACTTGAAAACAATTTATTATATGTTCTGAAGGGAGGAAACATATGTCAGAAATTTTAGTGAGGATTATGGGGATTCTGGAACGGGTACGCAATATGAGTGAACTTTCTGGTATTGCAACGGCTGTTTTTGGTGTGATTTTTATATTTGGTCTTTTGAATTGTATTTTAGGATATCGTATTTTGCGCTTTTGGATGATGCTTTTCGGATTTGCCATGGGAGCCGGAATCGGATTGGTTGGTGCGTTTTTTTCCGGAACGGAGGATAAAAGCAAGTATCTTCTTGCTATGGTAATATTGGGAATTATTCTGGCTGTTATTTCTTTCCTTATATATAAAGCTGGTATTTTTGTTATTGGAGCAGGAATAGGATTAAGCTTGAGTACATATATTTTACACCCTACAACTTCGGCAGTTTTTTTTCTTTGTATTTTGGCGGGGGTGGGACTTGGATGTCTTGCCATGCGTTATGCAAGAGAAGTTATTATTGTAGGGACAAGTCTTTTTGGTGGCGTGATAGCAGGTTTTTCTCTGGGAAAACTTGGAGAATTACCGCAGATTCCTTATGGACTTATGATGAGTGTTGGTTTTGCGGCTCTGGGAATGCTTTTGCAATTTTTGATTAATAAGCCTTCATATGAAGAAGAATCAAAAAAATCAAAAGAACAGCAGGATGATGAAATGGAAGAGGATGCTTTTTATGGAGAAAATGAAGAGTTTATAGATGAGGATGATTTTTTTGAAAAGACACAAATTTATGAACCCAAATCTGTAAAGGCTTCCAAAAAGCCGCATGCAGGTAAGAGGAAAGAACTGGAAAGGTGAAAAAATGGCGAAAGAATCAAAAACAAATGCAATGAGGATTTTAGATCGAAAAAAGATTATGTATGAAACCATAACTTACGAATGCGAGGAGTTTATTGATGGAATGCATAGTGCGGATATTACCGGAGTTCCCTATGAACAGTCGTTTAAAACTTTGGTAATGGAGGGAAAAAGCGGCGGATATTATGTGTTTGTTGTTCCTATTGCAAAAGAAGTAGACCGAAAAGCGGCAGCTCGTGTAGTAGGGGAAAAAACAGTAGATATGATCCATGTAAAAGATATTTGTACAGTTACCGGATATATAAGAGGGGGATGCAGTCCTCTTGGAATGAAAAAAGCATATCCAACAGTTTTTGATACATCGGCGGAACAGTTTGAAAAAATTTATATTAGTGGAGGACGTATAGGACTGACTCTGGGAGTGGCGGTTAAAGATCTTTTACAGATAACAGGGGGAAAGCTGGCTGATATCACGTCTTCATGAAGCGAGTATGAAAACATGTACGCACATAGAGAAAGGTTTGGGAAAAATCTCCCAAACCTTTTTCAATAGTTAATTATCGCTTGCGTCTTCTTCGTTTACTTCAAATACATGACGTTTCTTAGCCATTTCATCACTTGCAAGATATTCATCATAAGTAGTGATTTTGTCAATTAATGTGCCATTTGGTAAAATTTCCATAATACGGTTTGCAGTAGTCTGTACGAACTGATGGTCATGAGAAGTGAAGAGAATCACACCTGGGAATTTGATCAGTCCGTTATTTAAAGCCGTAATGGATTCCATATCCAGATGGTTGGTTGGCTCGTCAAGAAGCAGGATATTGGCACCGGAAATCATCATTTTGGAAAGGAGACAACGAACTTTTTCGCCACCGGAAAGTACACGCACACGTTTGACCCCGTCTTCTCCCGGGAAAAGCATACGGCCAAGGAAACCACGAACATAGGTGGCGTCTTTGATTTCGGAATACTGTGTGAGCCAATCTGTGATGGTCAGATCGTTATCGAATTCTAAAGTGTTATCTTTAGGGAAGTAAGCCTGAGAAGTAGTTACACCCCATTTATAATTTCCTTCATCCGGTTCCATTTCGCCCATAAGGATTTTAAAGAAAGTAGTAGTAGCGATTTCGTTCGCGCCAACAAAAGCAACTTTATCCTCGCGTCCCAGTGTAAAAGAAATATTGTCTAATACTTTTACACCATCAATTGTTTTGGAAAGATTTTCCACCATAAGAACTTCATTCCCAATTTCGCGGTTTGGACGGAAATCAATGTATGGATATTTTCTGCTGGATGGGCGCATATCATCCAACTGGATTTTTTCCAGTGCACGTTTACGTGATGTTGCCTGTTTGGATTTGGAGGCATTGGCACTAAAACGAGAGATAAATTCCTGAAGTTCCTTAATCTTTTCTTCTTTCTTTTTGTTTGCTTCTTTCATTTGTTTAATAAGAAGCTGACTGGATTCAAACCAGAAATCATAGTTACCTGCATAAAGCTGGATTTTACCATAATCAATGTCAGCAGTGTGGGTGCAGACTTTATTAAGGAAATAACGGTCGTGGGAAACGACAATAACGGTATTATCAAAGTTGATTAAAAACTCTTCCAGCCATTCAATTGCAGGGAGGTCTAAATGGTTGGTTGGCTCATCCAGAAGAAGGATGTCCGGGTTGCCGAATAAAGCCTGTGCAAGAAGAACTTTGACTTTCTGGCTTCCGGTCAGGTCAGCCATTTGTGTATAATGAAATTCTGTTTCGATACCAAGACCATTTAAAAGGGTTGCAGCATCGGATTCTGCTTCCCAGCCGTTCATTTCTGCAAATTCACCTTCCAGTTCGCTTGCACGGATACCGTCTTCGTCTGTAAAGTCCTCCTTTGCATAAATCATTTCTTTTTCTTTCATAATTTCATACAGACGGGCATTTCCCATAATGACCGTATCTAATACGGTATAGGCATCATACTTGAAATGGTCCTGCTGAAGAAAGGAAAGACGCTGTCCAGGAGTAATTACAATATCCCCTTTTGTTGGTTCAAGCTGTCCGGAAAGGATTTTAAGAAAAGTGGATTTTCCGGCGCCGTTTGCACCAATAAGGCCGTAACAGTTGCCTTCTGTGAATTTGATGTTAACTTCTTCAAATAGCGCTTTTTTTCCAACGCGTAAAGTAATGTTGTTTGCTGAAATCATAGTGTACCTCTTTTTCGTGAACTCTTTTTTATAATTTCCTATTATATATGTAAGTATAGCCGATATTCATTGTACCGTAAACTGGGAAATTTGCAACAATTATTTTGGTCTTCTTACAACTTTTAGGGCAAAAACCCATACTTTACAAAAAAAAGGAGGACTGTTATAATCAAGACTATCGGATTTTCGACAAGGAGTGAAGAATAAATGGAAAAAAGACATATATTTTTAATTGGTTTTATGGGAAGTGGAAAAAGTACGATAGCCAATTACCTTTATAAAAAATATGGAATGCTTCAACTGGATATGGATCAATACATAGAAAAGGAAGAAGGACGGTCTGTTTCCAGTATTTTTGCTCAGGAAGGAGAGGCCTATTTTCGAAAACTGGAAACAGAGTTTTTGAAAAGTTTTGATGAGAAAGAGGCGTTTGTAGTTTCCTGTGGCGGTGGGGTTCCCATGAATGAGAGAAATGTGCAGGAAATGAGGAAAAAAGGAATCATAGTTCTGTTACATGCGCAGCCGGAAACAATTTATCAGAGGATAAAAAACAGTCACCACCGACCTCTTTTGGAAAACAACATGACAGAATCATATATTGAAAACTTAATGGAACAGAGATGGGCTGTTTATGAGCAGGCAGCAGATGTGATTGTGACAACCGATCATCGTAATGCCGAAGAAATCAGTACAGAAATATTAGAAAAAACAAAGATGCAGGGGGAAAGAGTATGAGTGGGATTTTAAATATGTTATCAGGAGCCATGGCAGATAATTTGTGGGCAGCTCCTCTTTTGAGTTTTTTTGCAGGGATTATTACATCTTTTACACCGTGTTCTCTGGCTTCAATGCCAATGCTTTTAGCTTGTGTAGGGGCATCTAAGGCAAGCCCGAAAAAAGCATTCCGCCTTTCTCTTACTATGGCATTGGGAATGGCAGTAACTTTTGGTGTTTTTGGCTCTGTTGCTTCCGCAATTGGGCATTATATGCATGAAGCAGGACACTGGTGGACAATTTTAATGGGCATTCTTATGCTTTTGATGGCTCTTCAGATTTTTGGGGTTCTTCATTTGATTCCGCATGTGCATGTTTCAGAGAGCATTTCAAAAAAAGGATATGCAGGAGCATTTTTGACAGGTGCGCTGGGAGGCGTTTTTGCTTCCCATTGTGCAATTCCTGTTATGGTGGCGCTTCTCGCTTTTGTTGCAGAACTTGGAAAGAGCGCGTTATGGGGAGTTCTTCTTATGGTCCTTTATGCATTGGGACATAGTGCTTTTCTTCTTGTTGCCGGGACAGGATATAGTTATGTGGATCGGGCGATCCAAAATCCAAAACTTGCCTCTGCCGGAAAATGGCTTAGGATTATTCTGGGAATCGTGATTTTCTTTGTAGGTCTCCTTTTAATCTTTGGAGAAAAATAAACATTTATAAATCGTTGCACGAAACGGAAAATGATGGTATAATTTAAAAACTAGACTGATCTAGGTAAATATTACACAAAAGAAAAGAGGATCTGTCGGAAAGAGGATATATAGAATGTTTATTACAAGAGAGTGCGATTATGCAGTGCGGGTGATCCGGGCATTGTCAGGAGAAAAAAGGTTAAGTGTAAATGAAATATGTGAAAAAGAACAGTTAACTGCACCGTTTGCATATAAGATATTAAAGAAACTTCAAAAATCCAAAATAGTAAAAGGATTTCGAGGGGTTCATGGAGGTTATTCTCTGAACAGACCACTGGACAGTCTTACGTTGTTCGATGTGTATATGGCAATTGATCCGGAGATGTTTATTATTGAATGTATGAATCCTCAAAGTGCCTGCGGACGCAATCCCAAAAGCGCGCCTTGTCTTGTTCATGAAGAATTGGCAGAGATTCAGTGTGAGTTATGGAAGATGCTTCGAAGAAAAAATCTGCAGGATATTCTTGGAAAATAATAGAAAATAAATGTAAATCAGGAAAAAGCTTAAGTGTAATACGGGCTTTTTCCTTTTGCTTTTGTATGAAAGAATGTACAAGAATCACATTGGACATGCAGTACCTTTTGTGATATAATAACTCATGGAATTGTAGACACATAAGTGGTCTAGAAATAATTTTCATCACACCTTTAAGGAGGAAAAAAATATGGCAAGAAAGATGAAAACCATGGATGGTAACCATGCAGCTGCTCATGCTTCATATGCATATTCTGATGTAGCCGCAATTTACCCAATCACACCTTCATCTGTTATGGCGGAAGCAACAGATGAATGGGCAACGCAGGGAAGAAAGAACATCTTTGGACAGGAAGTACAGGTTACAGAGATGCAGTCTGAAGCAGGTGCTGCAGGTGCGGTACACGGTTCTCTGGCAGCAGGTGCCCTGACAACTACTTATACAGCATCTCAGGGTCTCTTATTAATGATTCCGAATCTTTATAAAATTGCAGGTGAGCAGTTACCGGGCGTTATTAATGTATCTGCACGTGCACTGGCTTCTCATGCACTTTCTATTTTCGGAGATCATTCAGATGTAATGGCCTGTCGTCAGACTGGCTGTGCAATGCTTTGTGAATCTTCTGTACAGGAAGTTATGGACCTTACTCCGGTTGCACATTTAGCTGCAATCAAAGGAAAAGTTCCATTTATCAACTTCTTTGATGGATTCCGTACCTCTCATGAAATTCAGAAAATTGAAACATGGGATTATGAAGATCTGAAAGATATGGCGGATATGGATGCAATTGCAGAGTTCCGTAATCGTGCTCTGAATCCAAATCATCCATGTCAGAGAGGTTCTGCACAGAACCCTGATATTTTCTTCCAGGCAAGAGAAGCATGTAATCCTTACTACGATGTTCTGCCAACAATCGTACAGGAATATATGGATAAAGTAAATGAAAAAATTGGAACAGATTATAAATTATTCAACTACTATGGTGCTGAAGATGCAGAACATGTAATTATTGCAATGGGTTCTGTAAATGATACAATTGAAGAAACAATTGATTATCTTGCAGCAGCCGGTAAAAAAGTAGGTGTTGTAAAAGTTCGTTTGTACAGACCATTCTGCGCAGATGCACTTGTAAATGCAATTCCGGATTCTGTAAAACAGATCAGTGTTCTTGATAGAACAAAAGAACCAGGAGCTCTTGGCGAACCGCTTTATCTGGATGTAGTTGCTGCATTAAAAGACAGCAAATTTAAAGATGTTAAAATCTTCTCCGGACGTTATGGACTTGGTTCTAAAGATACAACTCCGGCACAGATCGTAGCTGTATATGAGAACGAAACAAAAGAAAAATTCACAATCGGTATTGTGGATGATGTTACAGGCCTTTCTCTTGAAACAGGTGCTGAAATTGTTACAACACCAGAGGGAACTGCAAACTGTAAATTCTGGGGTCTGGGCGCTGATGGTACAGTAGGTGCTAACAAAAACTCCATTAAGATCATTGGTGACAATACAGACATGTATGCACAGGCTTATTTTGATTATGATTCCAAAAAGTCTGGCGGTATTACAATGTCTCACCTGCGTTTTGGTAAAAAACCGATTAAATCCACATACCTGATCCGTAAGGCAGATTTCGTGGCATGTCATAATCCGTCTTATGTAAATAAATACAATATGGTTCAGGAACTTGTAGATGGCGGTACATTCCTTTTGAACTGTCCATGGGATATGGAAGGTCTGGAAAAACATTTACCGGGACAGGTAAAAGCGTTTATCGCAAACCATGACATTAAATTCTATACAATTGATGGTGTGAAGATCGGTATTGAAACAGGCATGGGACCAACACGTATCAATACAATTCTTCAGTCTGCTTTCTTCAAACTGACAGGAATTATTCCGGAAGAACAGGCAATTGACCTTATGAAAGCAGCTGCAAAAGCTACTTATGGACGTAAGGGCGATGATATTGTTCGTAAAAACTGGGCAGCAATTGATGCCGGTGCAAAACAGGTTGTAGAAGTGGAAGTTCCGGAAAGCTGGAAAGATGCAGAAGATGAAGGCCTTTTCATGGCACATGCTTCTGAAGGACGTGAAGATGTTGTGGAATTTGTAAACAACATTCAGGCAAAAGTAAATGCACAGGAAGGAAATACTCTCCCTGTTTCTGCATTTAAAGAATATGTAGATGGTACAACTCCGTCCGGTTCTTCTGCATATGAAAAACGTGGTATTGCTGTAAATATTCCTGTATGGCAGCCGGAAAACTGTATTCAGTGTAACAGATGTGCATATGTCTGCCCACATGCAGTTATTCGTCCGGTAGCTTTAACTGCAGAAGAAGCAGAAAATGCTCCGGAAGGAATGAAAACATTACCATTAACAGGTATGGCTGATTATAAATTTGCAATTACAGTATCTGCTCTTGACTGTACAGGATGTGGTTCTTGTGCAAATGTCTGCCCAGGTAAAAAAGGTGCAAAAGCTCTTGCTATGGAAAATATGGAAGCAAACGTGGAAGCACAGAAATTCTTTGATTATGGTGTAAAACTCCCGGTTAAAGAAGATGTAGTTGCAAAATATAAAGAAACAACTGTTAAAGGAAGCCAGTTTAAGAAACCGTTGCTTGAGTTCTCCGGTGCTTGTGCAGGTTGTGGTGAAACACCATATGCTAAATTGATCACACAGCTTTTCGGAGACAGAATGTATATTGCGAATGCAACAGGATGTTCTTCTATTTGGGGTAACTCTTCTCCATCTACACCTTATACAGTAAATGGAAAAGGACAGGGACCTGCATGGGCAAACTCTTTATTCGAAGATAATGCTGAGTTTGGTTACGGTATGCTTCTTGCACAGAAAGCAATTCGTGACGGCCTGAAAGCAAAAGTGGAAAATGTTGTTGAAAATGGAAGCAATGAAGATGTAAAAGCAGCAGGACAGGAATGGCTGGATACATTCAGTGTTGGTATTACAAATGGTGCCGCTACTGATAAACTGGTTGCAGCTCTGGAAGCATGCGAATGTGATGAAGCAAAAGAAATTCTTGCACAGAAAGATTTCCTTGCTAAGAAGTCCCAGTGGATCTTCGGTGGTGACGGATGGGCTTATGATATCGGATTTGGTGGTGTTGACCATGTTCTTGCAAGTGGCCAGGACATCAACGTTATGGTATTCGATACAGAAGTTTATTCTAATACAGGCGGTCAGTCTTCTAAATCTACACCTACTGGTGCAATTGCACAGTTTGCAGCAGGTGGAAAAGAAGTGAAGAAAAAAGATATGGCTTCTATTGCTATGAGTTATGGTTATGTATATGTTGCTCAGATTTCTATGGGTGCAGATTTCAACCAGACTGTAAAAGCAATTGCAGAAGCAGAAGCATATCCGGGACCATCTCTGATTATTGCATATGCTCCATGTATCAATCATGGTATTAAGAAAGGTATGTCAAAAGCACAGACAGAGGAAGAATTGGCAGTTAAGTGTGGATATTGGCACAACTTCAGATTCAATCCGGCTGCTGATAAGAAATTCTCTCTTGATTCTAAAGCTCCGAATATGGAAAATTACCAGGAATTCCTGGATGGAGAAGTTCGTTACAATTCTCTGAAACGCCAGAATCCGGAAAAAGCAGAAAGACTTTTTGCTAAGAATGAAGCAGAAGCAAAAGCAAGATATGAATATCTTCAGAAACTTATTACTCTTTACGGAGAAGAATAAGTAGCTGAGCTTATATCGGTGTAAAGAAAACCGAAACCCCACGGTGCATCTGCACTGTGGGGTTTTTCTTATTCTACAGGAGAATACACAAGAATGAAAAAATGGTTTGCAAAGGAAAATAAAAAAGATTTTTATTTATTATATACGCTGACATTTGCAGCAATTTCCGCTTTCCTTTTTTTGTATTTTTATTTTAATGAAAAATCTTTAATTTGGAGTCATGATGGAGTTCCGCAGCATTTAAACTCTTTGGCGTATTATGGAAGATATTTGAGAGAAATTTTTCATACGATTTTTGTAGAACATAAGCTGGAAATACCTTCATGGGATATGCATATAGGATATGGTTCGGATATTCTTACTACGTTGCATTATTATGTGATTGGAGATCCGTTGACATTACTTTCGGTTTTTGTTCCGGCAGAAAAAACAGAAATTTTATATGAAATTCTGATTTTTCTCCGAATTTATTTGGCTGGTATTTCTTTTAGTCTTTATTGTTTTTATCATAAGAATCCCAAACAGGCTACTTTTATGGGAACATTAATCTATATATTTGCAGGATGGACAATATATGCTTCCATGAAACATCCTTATTTTTCCAATCCCATGATTTACCTGCCTTTGATCCTTATGGGGATTGATAAAATATATAAAAAGGAAAAACCACATTTATTTATATGGGCAACTGCACTTGGAGCAATGTCCAATTTTTATTTCTTTTATATGCTGTGTATTTTTATGTTTATATACGCTGCATTTCGTTATTTTGAAATTTTTTCAAAACGTTCTATTGGAGATGTTTTGAAATGGTTTTGGAAGTTTGTAGGATATTTTGCTGTGGCAATTATGATTGCTTCAGTCATTTTTCTCCCTGTAATTATGACAATATTTGGCACAGACCGTTTTCAGGCCGCGAATTATGTGCCGTTTTTATATGATCGCATTTATTATGAAAAATATTTAGGCTGTCTCATTGGAGAAAATATGATTCAGTGGGGGGTTGCAGGTTATTCTGCTGTTGCCATGGCCGGAGTTTTTGTTATTTTTTCTAAAAAGAAATATACATACCTAAAAACTGGATTTATAATGTTGAATTTATTTCTTCTATTTCCTTTTGCAGGTCATGTGCTGAATGGGTTTTCATACGTGTCAAACAGATGGATCTGGGCATATGGAATGATGATCGCATACATCTTTGTAAAAGCATATCCGGAACTTTTTACTCTTTCCGTAAAAGAAAAAAGACGTATTTTTATTATGTTGTTTATATATTGCGGACTTGCTCTTTATGCGTCAGCCGCTCGAACACAGCGTAATATTATGGCGGTTATGATGTTATCCTTTGCAGTATTGGCAGTGATTTCTTATGGGAATATATTTGTAAAAGGAAAATATCTTTGTTTGATATTCTGCTGTTTACTGGTTGTGAGTATTATGCTGAATATTTCTTATCAATATTCGTATGAAAAAGATTATCTTTCTGAGTTTTCTGATCAAGGGGAAGCAATAAAACAATTAGAATCAGGTGTGGATCTGGCAGAGTTAAATGCATTGGAAGAAAAAGATGAGGTATATCGGTATGATCAATACGGGGCGCAGTCTATTGAAAATACTTCTATGATGATGCGAACAAACAGTACCACTTATTATTTCAGTGTAGCAAATAACAATATCAGTGAGTTTTTTGATGAAATGTATCTGAATACTCCCTGGGAGCAGCATTATGAAAATTTAGACGGGAGAACAATTCTGGATCGGCTGGCATCTGTAAAATATTTTGTTATTAAAGATGGACATTATGAGTATCTTCCATATGGGGTAAAGGAACAAAAAGGAGAAAGTGAAAAGGGAAAAAAGAAATATCGCGCTTTTGAAATGAAGAATCCTTTGCCATTGGGATATACGTATGATTCTTATATTCCAAAACAGGAGTATGAAAAGATGTCCGTAACAGAAAAGCAGCAAGCGATTTTGCAGGGAGTTGTTTTGGAGGAAAGTGCTCTTCCTACAGCGGATGTAGATTTTTCAGATAAGACAGTTTCCAGTACGTTAAAAGCCAACAGCGGGTGTTACATACAGGATGGAAAGATTATCGTAACAGAAGAAAATGCAAAAGCAACTATACATTACAAAGGTATGGATGATTGTGAAACCTACCTTATAGCGGAAAATCTAAATTATGATGCTCTTTCTCCAAAAGAAAGAGTAGACAGGCAGGAATGGGAAAGTATGTCCGTTTATGAACAGAATCGATTGCTGAATGAAGATCGTAACTGGAGATACTGGAAAGAAAGTCGGGAAGCCGGATTTAAAGTATCCTGTGGTCCTGTGGAAAAAAAGATGAAAATTTTTACAGATAAATATAATGCATATAGCGGAAAGCATAATTTTTTGTGCAATCTTGGTTATAGAGAAGATGGTTTATCGGAAATGGTTCTTACGTTTAAAAATACGGGTGTTTATACATATGATGATCTTCGTATAGTATGTCAGCCTATGGAAAAAATGGAGGAGAAGACAGAAAATCTGAAGCAGGAAGTTCTTACAGATGTAAGAATGGGAATTAATGAGGTGCAGGGAAAAATTTCCCTTTCTCAGAATAAAGCATTGCTTTTATCGATTCCTTACAGTAAAGGTTTTACGGCCTATGTAGATGGAGAAAAATCGGAAATAAAAAAAGCAAATACCATGTATATGGCATTAGAACTTCCAAAAGGAGAACATGAAATAAAACTTATATATAAAACCCCATATTCTTTTGCAGGAAGAATGCTATCGTTTTTGGGAATTTTAAGCTTTGTACTTCTTTGCATAAGAAGAAAACACAGCAATCTGTAAAAATGATATATTATATAATAAAAAAGAAGTAATAGGAGAACATTATGAAAAAATTGTCAGTTGTTTTACCTGCTTACAATGAGGAACTTATGATATCCAAAACTTGTGAAGTACTGCGGGAAGTGCTTTCAGAAGCGGGAATTTCATATGAGCTTGTTCTGGTAAATGATGGGTCGCGTGATGGTACCTGGAAAGAAATCCTGGAAGCGGGAAAAAAGGATGCAAATATACTGGGGGTGCAGTTTTCAAGAAATTTTGGAAAAGAGGCAGCTGTATTTGCAGGTCTGGCTCAGGCAGAAGGGGATGTTGTGGCAGTTATGGACTGCGATTTGCAGCATCCGCCAGAAACCCTTGTTTCTATGTATCGTCTTTGGGAAGAGGGATATGAAGTAATTGAAGGGGTAAAATCCAGTCGCGGAAAAGAAGGTTTCCTTCATAAAAAAAGTGCCGGCTTTTTTTATGGGATTATGTCAAAAGCAACGAAAGTAGATATGCAGAATGCTTCTGATTTTAAAATGATGGATCGAAAAGTAGTAGACAGTATTTTATCTATGCCTGAGAGAAATATGTTTTTCCGGGCTACTTCTTCCTGGGTAGGATATCGGACTGCATATGTAAAATTCGAAGTACAGGAGAGGGAAGCAGGGGAGTCAAAATGGTCTGCGTGGTCTCTTATTAAATACGCTTTTACAAATATTGTAGCTTTTACAACGGTGCCGCTTCAGTTTGTAACTGCTGCGGGCGGGATTTGTTTTATCTGTTCTATGATCCTTATTATTTATTCCCTTATTCAGTATTTTTCCGGACATGCAGTGGAAGGGTATTCAACGACAATTATTGTGTTACTTTTAATTGGCAGTGCGATTATGATGAGTCTTGGAATTATTGGATATTATATCGGAAAAATTTATGAAGAAGTGAAAAGAAGACCTCGCTATATCATATCAAAGATCATTCATGGAGATGAAGATGTTTCTCATAAAACAAATCACGATATAAACTAAACGGGGGAATATCATGAAGACATTTATAAAAAAACTTTACGGAAATGATGTATTACGCTACATTTTTTTTGGAGGCTGTACAACACTTGTAAATCTTATTACATTTTATGTGCTGCGCAGACTTCATATGGCATTGACTCCAGCAAATGTAGTCTCGATCATTACAGCAATTTTATTTGCATATGTAGTGAATTCTAAATTCGTCTTTCGAGATAAATGTGAAACCTTAAAAGACCATATCCGTCCTTTTTGTAAATTTATTAGCGCCCGTCTTTTAAGTATGATCGTGGAAGTCGGAGGAGTGTGGCTTTTGGTGGAAATTCTCAATATGAATGAAATGGTAGGAAAAATCCTCACACAAATACTGGTGCTTGTAATTAATTATGTGTTTAGTAAATTTTTTGTATTTACAACAGGTAGATAAAGCAAATGGAGGTGCTGAAAATGACCCTGGAAGAAACGATAAAAAAGATAGAGCCTCTTGATAAGAAATCCATGAAAGCTGCAGAAATGCACTGGAATCGTATAGCGAAGCCTTTGCATTCGCTGGGAAAGCTGGAAGACCTAGTAGTGCAGATTGCGGGTATTACCGGAAATCCTGATGTGAATATTGAAAAAAGAGCACTTATAGCTATGTGTGCAGATAATGGGGTTGTAGAAGAGGGAGTTACTCAAAGCGGTCAGGAAGTGACGGCAATTGTGGCAGAAAATTTTCTAAAGTCTGAAACAACGGCATGTATTATGGCACAACAGTGCAGAGCGGATGTGTATCCGGTAGATATCGGCATGGTTACAGATACAAAAGTACGAACAGATTTAAAAGTGGCTTATGGAACAAAAAATATGACAAAGGGTCCGGCTATGACAAGGGATCAGGCAGTAAAAGGTGTGGAAGCCGGTATTTCCATGGCGCTTGAGTTAAAAGAAAAGGGATATAAGATTCTTGCTACAGGAGAAATGGGTATAGGAAATACAACAACCAGCAGTGCAGTAGCTGCAGTTCTTATGAACCAGTCTGTAGAAAAAATGACAGGACGAGGTGCCGGACTTACAAGCGAAGGACTTTTACATAAAATAGAAATTATAAAAAAAGCAATTAAAGTCAACGCTCCAGATAAAGAAGACGCATTGGATGTACTTGCAAAGATCGGAGGGTTTGATATTGCTGGTATGGCTGGTGTGTTTTTAGGAGGGGCAGCGCTTAAGATTCCGGTTGTTATGGATGGATTTATTTCATGTGTAGCTGCTCTTGTGGCTGTAAATATGTGCCCTGATGTATCAGATTATATTATTGCCTCTCATGTCTCCAAAGAGCCGGCAGCTCATATGATTTTGGAGTACCTTCATAAAAAAGCATTGCTTCATGGAGATATGTGTCTGGGAGAGGGAACAGGAGCAATTGCGCTTTTTCCTGTTTTAGATTTAGGGATTGCAGTTTATCATTCTATGAGTACATTTGAAGAAATTCATGTAGAACAGTATGAGGAGTTAAAATAAAATGATTGTTCTTGTAACGGGAGGAAGCGGAAGCGGGAAATCCGCTTTTGCAGAAGAAAAAGTACTTTCTTTTGGGGAAGCGCGTCGTATTTATATTGCAACTATGTATCCTTTCGATCTGGAAAGTCGGAAAAGAGTGGATCGTCATAGAAAAATGAGGGCTGGAAAAAAATTTGAAACAGTAGAATGTTATACAAATTTAAAAGATCTGATCCTGCCAAAAGACAGTGTGGTGCTTTTGGAATGCATGTCAAATCTTACAGCCAATGAAATGTTTCAGGAAAAAGGGGCAGGAGAGAAAACAGTAGAAGAGATTTTAGAAGGGATTTCTCAGATTTCCAAAGAAGTACGCCATTTGGTGATTGTAACAAATGAGATTTTTTCAGAATCAATGGATTATGAAGGAGAAACAGAGACATATCAGAAATATCTTGGTGAGATCAACAGACAGCTGGCTGAAATATCGGAAGAAGTTTACGAGGTGGTATATGGCATTCCGGTATTGGTGAAGGGAGAAATGCGAAGTGAAAAAATTATGGAATAATTTTAAGGTGGCTTTTTCTATGTTTTCAAAAATTCCTATGCCCAGAGCGGATTGGACGAAAGACAATATGAAGTATATGCTTTGTTTTTTTCCGTTTGTAGGAACTGTCATTGGACTTCTTAGTATGGGAGCGGTATATCTTGGTTATCATTTTGGATTTTATCCTGATTTTATGGTGGTTGTCCTTGTACTTATTCCGGTATTAGTGACAGGAGGAATTCACGTAGATGGTCTTCTTGATACAGCAGATGCTATGAGTTCCTGGAGAGAAAAAGAAAGACGTTTGGAAATTTTAAAAGATTCTCATGCAGGAGCATTTGCAGTCATTACATCTTGCATATATTTTCTGGCATGGTTTGGAGCTTATAGTCAGTTATGGGATTATGGAGATTCTATTATCTTTATGGCCCTTGGCTTTATGGTATCTCGGTGTCTTTCCGGAATTGGTGTAGTGAGTTTTCCGAAAGCAAGGAAAGATGGGACAGTTGCAGAATTTTCTCAAAAATCAGAAGACAAGATTGTAAGGAATATTTTGATTTTGTATCTGTTGGTGCTTTTTGCTGCGATGATATGGATAAATCCTTTAAAGGGCATAGGAATTATGACGACAGCTTTTTTGGTGTTTTGGTATTATCATCATATGGCAATGAAATATTTTGGAGGAACGACAGGTGATTTATCCGGATATTTTCTTTGCCTTTGCGAATTAGGAATGGCATGGGTGTTAGCGATTTTGTGTGTGATAGGATGAGTGTGTAAAGGAGAAGAAAGATGGAACTGATTATTGGTGGTGCGTTTCAGGGAAAAAAAGAGTATGCAAAAAAACAGCATCCGGATATTTTTTGGAAAGACGCAGCAGATCTTGGTGAAGAAGAAATTTTGCATACACAGGGAATTATAAATTTTCAGGAATATATTCGAAAAGAAATGGAGGAAGAAAGAAATCCTGCACAAATTGCAGAAAAAATGTTGAAGGAAAATCCGGATGCAATAATCATATCTCAGGAAGTTGGGTATGGTGTTGTGCCGATAGATGCATTTGAAAGAGAATATCGGGAAATGGTTGGGCGCATTTGTACAAAACTTGCCTCAGGAGCGTCCAGAGTAACAAGAGTGATCTGTGGGGTTGGGATGGTGATAAAAGATGCTTGAAATCTGGTTGATCCGACATGGAGAAACAGAAGGGAATCGTATGCACAGATATATTGGTACGACAGATGAGGCTCTTTGTGAAGACGGAAGAAAAATGCTTCAAAAAAAGAAATATCCGTTACCTGAAAGACTGTATGTAAGCCCCAGGAAACGCTGTATAGAAACAGCCGATATTTTATTTCCAGGTATGAAACAAAAAATTGTAAATTCACTTGCAGAATGCGATTTTGGAGAATTCGAAAATAAAAATTATAAAGAATTATCCGGAAATCCACAGTATCAGAAGTGGGTGGACAGCGGAGGAATAATACCATTTCCCGGAGGTGAAAGCAGAGAAGCATTCAGAAAGAGAAGCATTTTAGGGTTCACGGAAATTGTAGAAGAATGTATTCAGGAAAAGATAAAAAGCGTAGCGTTGGTAGTACATGGCGGAACGATTATGAATATCATGGAGGAATTTTGTAATCACAAAAAATCTTTTTATGAGTGGCATGTAGAAAATGGCTGTGGGTATGAAATAGAATTAGATATAGAGTTTTGGAAAAAAAACAAGAGGTTTTTTGAATTAAACAGCACAGAGTAAAACTGTGCTGTTTTTTGCATACAAAAAATATTGAGAATACCAAAAATATTTTTGCATTTCTATTGAAATACATAAAAAAGTGTGGTACATTTGTATTATAGTAGAAAATCCCTAAAAGCTGTTTAAAAATCACATAAAGATTTGTTGTTTTTTCACAGTTGATAGAATGTTGATTCTTGAATTATATTGTTAAATTTAAGGAGGGCGTATATATGTTAATTGTTGGAAATGGAAGAATGGTTACGAGAGATGCTGAAAATCCTTTTATAGAAAACGGTGCAGTGGCAATGGAAGGCAATACCATTGTAATGACAGGTAAATTGGAAGAAGTAAAACAGGCTTATCCGGAGGCGGAATTTATTGATGCAAAAGGCGGGCTTATTATGCCGGCATTTATTAATGCACATGAGCATATCTATAGTTCTTTCGCAAGAGGTTTAAGTATTAAGGGATATAATCCTAAAGGCTTTTTAGATATTTTAGATGGCATGTGGTGGACGATTGACAGACATCTTACGTTGGAACAGACAAAGTTATCAGCATATGCGACATATTTGGATTCTATTCGAAATGGTGTAACGACAGTATTTGATCATCATGCCAGCTTTGGACATATTACAGGATCTTTACATGCTATTGAAGAAGCTGCCGGTGATCTTGGGGTGCGGACCTGTCTTTGTTATGAGATTTCTGATCGTGATGGAATGGAAAAATCAAAAGAATCCGTAATGGAAAATGTGAATTTTATTAAACATGTTCAGCAAGAAAAGAACGATATGGTGGCTGCTATGATGGGGATGCATGCTTCGTTTACTATATCCGATAAAACTATGGAGTTATGCAATGAATTAAAACCGGAAGGGGTAGGCTATCATATCCACGTTGCAGAAGGTATTTACGATTTGCATCAGTGTTTAAAAGAACATGGAAAGAGAATTGTTGATCGACTTTATGATTGGAATATTCTTGGACCGAAAACTCTTCTTGGACATTGCATTTATGTAAATGAGCATGAGATGGATCTTATCAGAGATACGGATACAATGGTTGTACATAATCCGGAATCCAACATGGGAAATGCCTGTGGATGTCCTCCTACCATGGAAATGGTGCATAAAGGAATTCTTACAGGTTTAGGAACAGATGGATATACACATGATATGCTGGAATCCTGGAAAGTAGCAAATGTTTTACATAAACACCATTTATGTGATCCCAATGCTGCATGGGGAGAAGTTCCTGAAATGTTATTTGACGGAAATGCGAAAATAGCAGGGCGTTACTTTAATAAGACGCTTGGTGTATTGAAAAAAGGTGCTGCAGCAGACGTCATTGTAATGAATTACAATCCTCTTACCCCAATGCGGGCAGATAATATAAATGGTCATCTTTTATTTGGAACAAATGGAAATAATGTAGTGACAACAATATGTAATGGGAAAGTCTTGATGAAAGACAGAGAAATTCTTGTATGCGATGCGGAGAAAGTGATGGCCGATTGCCGTCAGGCTGCACAAGAACTTGCAGATGATATTAATCGAGGGAAATAAAGAGGGAGGTTTTGCAAATGAGTGACAGAATGTCTTGTATGTCTTTTGGACAGATTATGGATTGGATTTTAGAAGAAAAAGAAAATAAAGGTACGGTGTTTGGGGTTCATCGGGGATATGTAGCAGATCCTTCTGAAAAGTTAAAAATATTTGGAAGAAATTTAGAAAATCCTATTGGACCAGCCGCAGGACCTCATACGCAGCTGGCTCAAAACATCATTGCCTCTTATTATGCAGGCGCTCGTTTTTTTGAATTAAAAACAGTTCAGAAAATGGATGGACCGGAACTTGCGGCATGTATTAATAAGCCTTGTATCCTGGCAGAGGATGAATGTTATAACTGTGAGTGGTCTACAGAACTTTACGTTCCGGATGCAATGGGAGAGTATGTGAAAGCATGGTTTGCTCTTCATGTAATGGCAAAAGAATTTGGTCTGGGAGATATGGACGGTTTTCAGTTTAATCTTTCTGTAGGATATGATCTGGCAGGTATAAAAGAGCCTAAAATAGATACTTTTATTAATCATATGATGGAGGCAAAAGATACAGAAATATATAAAGAATGCCAACAGTGGCTCCTTGAAAATATGGATCGTTTCCAGAAAATAACAAAGGAAGATGTTGAATCTATTCCTTCTCAGATTTGTAATTCTGCAACAATTTCCACGCTCCATGGATGTCCGCCTCATGAGATTGAAAGTATTGCAACTCATCTTTATAAAGAAAAACATTTGAATACATTCATAAAATGCAATCCTACCCTTCTTGGCTATGATTTTGCCAGAAAAACAATGGATGAAATGGGATATGATTATATGGTATTTGGGGATTTCCATTTTAAGGATGATCTGCAATATGAAGATGCCATTCCTATGTTTAAACGTCTTATGGCTCTGGCAGAGGAGATGGGCCTTGCATTTGGAGTAAAGATTACAAATACATTTCCTGTAGATGTAACAAGAAATGAGCTTCCAAGTGAGGAAATGTATATGTCAGGAAAAGCTCTCTTCCCATTATCCATTTCTCTTGCAGCAAAGCTTTCAAAAGAATTTAATGGAAAATTGCGTATTGCATATTCTGGCGGAGCAGATTATTACAATATTGATAAGATTACTGCTTGCGGTATCTGGCCGGTTACTGTTGCAACCACACTTTTAAAACCAGGCGGCTATCAGAGATTTACGCAGATGGCAGAAAAGGTTATGGACGGCAATGTAAAGCAGTGGACCGGCATTGATGTGGAAGCACTGGAAGAGCTTGCAGCAGACGCAAAAAGGAACCCTCATCATGTAAAGAATATAAAACCTCTTCCAAATCGAAAAAGCAATAAAGAAGTTCCATTATTAGATTGCTTTTATGCTCCTTGTATGGAGGGATGTCCAATTCATCAGGATATTCCGTCCTACATCCAACTTACAGGAGAAGGAAAGTACGCGGAGGCTCTCAGAGTGATTCTGGAAAAAAATGCATTGCCGTTTATTACAGGAACTTTATGTGCACATAATTGCATGAGTAAATGTACACGAAATTTTTATGAAGAACCGGTAAATATTCGCAGTACAAAGTTAGTGGCAGCAGAAAAAGGATATGAGGAAGTAATTAAAGAAGTAAAAGCAGGTACGGGAAATGGTAAAAAAGCAGCAGTTGTTGGAGGCGGACCTGCAGGGATGGCCGCAGCTTATTTCCTTGCCCGGGCAGGCGCGTCAGTAACAATCTTTGAAAAAGAAGAAAAATTAGGCGGAGTGATCCGCTATGTAATTCCAGGATTCCGTATTTCGGAAGAAACGATTGATAAAGATATTTCTTTCTTAGAAAAACTGGGAGTAGAAATAAAAACAAATACAGAGATCAGCAATCTTTCTGAGCTAAAGCAACAAGGTTTTGATGCGGTGCTTGTAGCGATAGGAGCGGGAAAAGCAGGAACCTTGAAACTGGAAAAGGGAGATACTGTAAATGCATTAAAATTCCTCAGAGATTTTAAAGAAAAAAATGGCGCATTATCTATTGGTAAACATGTAGTTGTGATCGGCGGCGGCAATACTGCTATGGATACTGCAAGGGCTGCAAAACGTACCAATGGTGTGGAAGAAGTGTCGCTTGTATACAGAAGAACAAAACGTTATATGCCGGCTGATGAAGAAGAGCTTCTGGAAGTAATGAAAGAAGGCATTTTATTTAGAGAATTGCTTGCTCCGGTTAGTCTGGAAAACGGAAAACTTCTTTGCAGAAAAATGAGGCTGGGTGAGGTTGATGCTTCCGGCCGTGCAGCTGTAACAGAGACAGAAGAGACAGAGGAAGTTCTGGCGGACACAGTCATTGTGGCTGTAGGCGAAAAAACAGATTCAGATTTCTATGAAAAAAATGGAATTGCTATAAATGAGCGTAAAAAAGCAAAATTTAATGAAAAAACAATGGAAACTTGTGTAGATGGTGTTTATCTAATTGGAGATGGAGCAGGTGGAGCTGCAACGATCGTAGAAGGAATTCGTGATGCACAGATCGCTGCGGCAGCAATTCTTGGAAAAGAAATTGTAAAGGATGCCGAAATTACCGAAGCAGAAGAGGAATGTTTCCGTAAAAAAGGAATTTTAGCGGAAAGCAGCCAGGAGAAAAAAGAAAGTGAAAGATGTCTCACCTGCAATAAAATCTGTGAAAACTGTGTGGATGTATGTCCAAACAGAGCCAATATTTCCATTAAAGTTCCGGGTATGGAAATGAATCAGATCATTCATGTAGATTACATGTGTAATGAGTGTGGAAACTGCAAGAGTTTTTGTCCTTATGCAAGTGCACCATATAAGGATAAGTTTACGTTATTTGCAACAGAAGAAGATATGGCAGACAGCACAAATGACGGGTTTGTGGTAATAAATCCACAGACAAAAGAGTGTAAAGTACGTTTCATTGGAAAAGTAACCGATTGTAAAGCAGACGATTCATCTGATCCGTTATATGAAGGACTTCGACGTTTGATTTGTGCAGTGATAAATGAATACGGTTATCTGTTGAAAAAATAAGAGATCATGGTTTTGACAGGAGGCGGCCTATGTTTCATTTTTTTGTAAATGGAAAAGAGTATAATGAAGAACAGGATACAAAGCTTCTTCCCTTCCTTAGAAATGTATGTCATTTAAAATCTGTAAAAGACGGATGCAGTGAAGGGGCTTGTGGAACCTGTCATGTATTAATTGATGGAAAAGCGACAAAAGCATGTGTGCCGAAGCTTTCCAAATTGGAAGGAAAACACATTGTAACGGTGGAAGGGTTGCCAGAGGAGGAAAAGGAGATTTTTGTACGTGCATTTGGAGAAGCAGGAGCTGTACAGTGCGGCTTTTGTATTCCTGGCATGGTTATCAGTGCAAAGGGATTGTTGGATAAAAATCCTGATCCAACACGAGCCGATGCAGCAGATGCCATTAAAAATAATGTATGTCGATGTACAGGATATAAGAAGATCATAGACGGTATTCTTCTGGCTGCAAAATATAAAAGAGAAGGTCTTCCCGAAAAAACAGAATATAGTTGGAAACTGGGAGAACGTGTTCCAAGAGTAGATGTAAGAGAGAAGGTTTTGGGATATGGAGAATATCCTGATGATATGCAGGTAGAGGGAATGATCTATGGAAGTGCGCTTCGCTCTGCATATCCAAGAGCACGTGTAAAGGCGATTCATACAGAAAAAGCCAAAGCGTTTCCTGGAATTGTAGCGGTGTTTACAGCAGAAGACATTCCTGGAAATGTAAAAGTGGGGCATTTGAAAAAGGATTGGGATGCATTAATCCCGGTAGGAAAGATTACACATTATTTAGGCGATGCCATTGCTCTTGTGGCAGGTGAAACGTTGGAAGCTGTGGAAGAGGCAAAGAAACTTATTGAAGTGGAATATGAGGAGCTTCCTATGGTTCGCAATCCTTATGAGGCTATGGAAGAAGGGGCACCAAACGTACATGAATCGGAAAAAGATAATTTACTTTCTCATTGGCATGTACACAGAGGAGATGCGGAGAAAGCTATTGAAAATTCTGCACATGTAATTTCGGACACCTTTCATACCCCGTGGACAGAACATGCTTTTCTGGAACCGGAGTGTGCAGTGGCTATGCCTGACGGAGATGGAGTTCTTATTTATTCTACAGATCAGGGAGTTTATGATACACAACATGAATGCATGATTCTTTTAGGACTTCCCGCTGAAAAAGTAAAAGTTCGCAATAAACTTGTAGGAGGCGGATTTGGAGGGAAAGAAGATGTAACGGTACAGCATCATGCAGCTATGATCGCATATCTTACAAAACGTCCTGTAAAAGTTAAATTGACAAGAGCGGAAAGTATTCTTATACATCCGAAACGCCATCCTATGGATATGGAATTTACCCTTGGGTGTGATGAAAATGGAATCATACAGGGAGTAAAAGCAACGGTTGTTGCTGATACAGGTGCATATGCATCTTTGGGAGGACCTGTCCTTCAGAGAGCGTGTACGCATGCTTCCGGTCCATATAACTATCAGAATTTTGATATTGATGGAAAGGCTTATTATACAAATAATCCTCCGGCTGGTGCCTTTAGAGGATTTGGAGTTACACAGACATGTTTTGCAATCGAAATGCTTCTTACAAAGATGGCGGGAATCGTAGGAATTTCCCCATGGGAAATTCGTTATCGCAATGCTATCCGACCGGGGCAGGAACTTCCAAATGGACAGCTGGTAGATAACTCTACAGGGCTTGCAGAAACGCTGGAAGCAGTGAAAGAAATATATGACAGCAATCCTAATGCAGGAATTGCCTGTGCTATGAAAAATGCCGGTGTAGGGGTTGGTCTTCCTGACTGGGGCAGGACACGTCTTCTCATAAAAGATGGAAGAGTAGAGATTCATGCAGGAGCTTCTTGTATTGGGCAGGGCCTGGGAACGGTACTTGTACAAATGGTTGCAGAAACCCTTCATCTTAAAAGAGAACAGATTTATTATGATCCGTCTAATACGTGGGACGCCCCGGATTCCGGAACCACTTCCGGATCTCGGCAAACGCTTGTTACAGGAGAGGCTACAAGAAGAGCATGCGAGGAACTGCAAAAAGATTTGCAGTCTCATACTCTTCTGGAATTGGAAGGAAAAGAATATCTGGGAGAGTATCTGGCAAAAACAGATCCTATGGGAAGCGACAAAAAAAATCCAGTATCCCATGTAGCATACGGGTATGCTACGCAGGTATGTATTCTTAATGAAGATGGAACAGTGAAGAAAATTGTGGCTGCTCACGATGTGGGAAAAGCTGTAAATCCGTTATCTGTAGAAGGGCAGATTGAAGGCGGTGTTATTATGTCATACGGATTTGCCCTTACGGAAAAATATCCTATTTCAGATTGCAAACCTACTGCAAAATATGGTACACTAGGATTACCAAAAGCAAATAAAATTCCTGAAGTAGAGAGTATTATCGTGGAAAAAGAAGGGCTTGATGTAGCCTGCGGAGCCATTGGTATAGGAGAAATCACCTCTATTCCTACAGCACCAGCCATTGCCGGTGCGTATTACAGTCTGGACGGAGAATTTCGTACTTCTCTTCCAGTTGTAAATACTCCCTATCAGAAGAAGTAGACAAAAGTCAACGGTTCAGGAATCAAATAAGAAGTAGCATGGTTCGGAGCCGGACGATTGTCCTGAGGGGAACAGAATTCCTTTCGGATTCGTCCGGCTTTCTTTAAAATCTAAGAAAAGAAGGTGGCAGTATGATTGGAAAAAGCATTCCAAGAGTTGATGCTTATGAAAAAGTTACCGGCAGAGCAAAGTTTACAGATGATATGGCTCCTAGTAATTGCCTGATCGCAAAGGTATACCATGCAACCATAGGAAATGGTATTGTAAAATCCATTGATACAACAGAGGCAGAAGCGCTTCCGGGAGTTGTGAAGGTAGTAACATTCAAAGATGTGCCGGATCATTGTTATCCCACGCCAGGTCATCCCTGGTCTGTAGAATTAGCCCATCAGGATGTTGCAGATCGTAACATTCTCACTGGAAGAGTACGGTACTATGGTGATGATATTGCTGCAGTAGTGGCGGAAGATGAAGTGATAGCATCACGTGCTTTAAAACTAATAAAAGTAGAATATGAAGAGTATCCTGTAGAAATTCACCCCAGAAAATCTATGTGTGGAAGTCAGCATCCTATTCATCTTGATAAAAAAGATAATGTACTGGCACGTTCCAATTATTTCATCGGAAATGTGGAGCAGGGACTTAAGGATTCTCATACAGTTGTGAAAAGAAGCTTTAAAACACCGATTGTTCAGCATTGTCATATAGAAAATCCTATTTCTTATGCATATATGGAAAAAGGAAGGATTGTGATTGTTACCTCCACACAGATCCCTCATATTGTACGTCGTGTAGTGGGACAGGCTCTTGGGATTCCATGGGGCAAAGTCAGAGTGATCAAACCTTATATAGGTGGTGGATTTGGAAATAAACAGGATGTATTATATGAGCCGTTAAATGCATTTCTTACAACATTGGTAGGAGGACGTCCTGTAAAACTGGATATAAGCCGCGAAGAAACATTTTGTAATACAAGAACAAGACATTCCATAGAGTATGATCTTACAGCCGGAGTAGATGCAGAAGGACATCTTCTTGCAAAAGAGATGTTTGCAGTATCAAATCAGGGAGCATATGCGTCACATGGACATGCGATTGCAGCAAATGGTCTAACGGCATGGAGACTTCAATATGCCTGCCCAAACATAAAAGGAGAGGCATATACTGTTTATACCAATACGCCGGTAGCAGGAGCCATGCGTGCATATGGAATTCCGCAAGCTGCTTTTGCTATAGAATGTTTTATGGACGATATTGCAAAAGAAATTCATATGGATCCTTTGGAGTTTAGAAAAAAGAATTTGATACAGGGTTATTATGAAGACGCATATCTGAAACCAATTGCAGCAAATACAAATGGTATTTTTGAATGTCTGAAAAAAGGCGCTCAACATATCCATTGGGAAGAAAAACGCAAGAAATACGCGGAGCAGACAGGAGATGTACGACGGGGAGTAGGAATGTCATTATTTTCCTATAAAACAGGTGTGTGGCCTATTTCTCTGGAAATTGCAGGGGCTCGTCTCGTTTTAAATCAGGACGGAAGCATGCAGCTTTCTATTGGGGCAACAGAAATTGGGCAGGGAGCGGATACTGTTTTTTCCCAGATGGCAGCGGAAACCCTCCATATGGATGTAGAAGATATACATATCCAAACAGTACAGGATACAGATATTACACCATTTGATACAGGAGCTTATGCTTCACGGCAGTCTTTTGTAACAGGAACCGCAGTAAAAAAATGCGCAGAACTTATGCGCAGAAAAATTCTGGATTATGCACAGACACTTCTGGAAGGAGAGGAACGAACCCTTACTCTTGATCATGGATGGATCCTTGCAGACGGGCAGCAGGTTCTTTCGCTGGAGGAACTGGCAATGGAAAGTTATTATAGTTTAACGAATTCCTCTGCTATCACAGCGGAAGTTTCTACCCAGGTAAAGAAAAATACACTTGCAACAGGATGTTGTTTTGTAGAAGTAGAAGTAGATTTAAAACTTGGTAAAATAAAAATTCTTGATATCATTAATGTGCATGACAGTGGGAAACTTCTAAATCCGCAACTTGCAAGAATGCAGGTAGAGGGCGGCATGTCTATGGGCATGGGATATGGTCTTTCCGAGCAGCTCCTTTTGGATGAGAAAACAGGCAGGCCTCTTAACGGTACTCTTTTAGATTATAAGATGATGACAACAATGGATACACCTGATCTGAATGTGGATTTTGTAGAATTAGAGGATCCTATGGGACCATATGGAAACAAAGCTCTTGGTGAGCCGCCGGCAATTCCGGCAGCACCGGCAATTCGAAATGCAGTACTCCACGCAACAGGTGTTGCTTTTTATGAAAATCCTTTGACTCCTCAGAGACTGATCGCAGGATTCAAAGAAGCCGGATTGATTTAGAAAGGGGGATTTCCATATGTATGATATTGGAAATTATTATAATGCCCGGAGTATAGGAGAGGCAGTAGATTTATTGAAAGAACATCCGGATGCCAGAGTCATTTCCGGAGGAAGTGACGTTCTTATTAAGATTCGAGAAGGTAAAATGGCCGGGACATCTCTTGTATCCATTCGGGATATAAAAGAAATACAGGGTGTAACATTGATGGATTCAGGAGATTTGTTTATCGGAGCAGGAACAACCTTTTCTCATATTACGAATGATCCTTTGATTCAACAGAATATACCGGTTCTTGGAGAGGCAGTAGATCAGGTTGGAGGTCCTCAGGTTCGTAATATCGGTACCATCGGAGGAAATGTCTGCAATGGTGCAGTTAGTGCGGACAGTGCACCTACATTATTTTCCTTAAATGCAATGTTGCGTATTGCAGATGGAGAAGGCGGCAGAATGGTTCCCATTGAAATGTTTTATCTGGGACCGGGAAAAGTAGATCTCCATACAGGAGATGTCCTTACTCATATAGTGATTCCTGGCAAAGAATATCAGGGTTACCATGGACACTATATAAAATATTCTATGAGAGATGCCATGGATATTGCCACGCTAAGTTGCAGTGTAGTAAGTAAAATAAATATAGAGCAGAATATTTTAGAAGATGTACGGATCACTTTTGGTGTGGCAGCCCCGGTTCCGTATCGCTGCAAAAAAACGGAGGAACAGATAAAGGGAATGCCTGTAGGCGAGGAACTTTATGCACTTGTAGAGAAACTCGTACGGGAAGAAATCCATCCAAGAGATTCCTGGAGAGCATCCAGAGAATTCCGTGTGCAGATAGGCGGAGAAATTGCAAAACGTGCATTAAAACGTACAATTGAACTTGCAGGAGGCGAAAAGTAATGGAAAAAGATATGAGACTGGTTCGGTGTACTGTAAATGGAAAAGAAGTGGCTGAATATGTAGATGTGAGAGAATCCCTTCTTGATATGCTGCGTAATCGTCTGGGTCTGACTTCTGTTAAAAAGGGATGTGAGGTAGGAGAATGCGGAGCCTGTACAGTTATTATTGATGGAGAAACAATAGATTCCTGTATTTATATGGCAGTATGGGCAGAAGGTAAAAATATCCGAACGCTGGAAGGACTTGAAAAAAACGGAGATTTGACGAGAATTCAGGAAGCGTTTATAGAAGAAGGCGCTATTCAGTGTGGATTTTGTACACCAGGTTTTGTAATGTCTGCAACCGTACTTCTGGAGCGGGGAGAAAAGCTTTCAAGAGAGGCAATCAAAAAACATATGGCAGGAAATTTATGCCGTTGTACCGGCTATCAGAACATTGTAAATGCAGTAGAAAAAGTAAATAATGAACAATTAGAAAAGCAGGAAAAGCTATGACAGAAAACAGGATTATTGTACGTGGGGGCGGTGATCTTGCCAGTGGTGTAATCAGCAGACTCTATCGCTGTGGTTATCATGTACTGATATTGGAAAGCGAAAAACCAAGCGCAATCCGCAGAATGGTATCATTTTGTGAGGCTGTTTATGAAGGAGAAGCTTTTGTAGAAGGGATTCTTTGTCGCAGGATTTATAGAGTTGATGAATGCGAAGCGGTTTGGGAAGCAGGGGAAATCCCCCTGCTTACAGACGAAAGTGGTGCCTGTATTTCAGAGTTCAGGCCTGCTGTATTGATAGATGCTATTTTAGCCAAAAAGAATCTTGGAACAACACAGGAAATGGCGCCCCTTACCATTGCTTTAGGCCCCGGATTTTCTGCTGGATATGATGTGGATTTTGTTGTAGAAACTATGAGGGGACACGATCTTGGGAGAATTATAGAAGATGGAGAAGCCATTCCTAATACAGGAATTCCGGGATTGATTGCAGGAAAAGGAAGAGAACGGGTCATTCATTCTCCGGCAGCCGGTATGATTCATAATTGTACGAAAATTGCTGATTTCGTGGAAAAGGATCAAGTAATTGCGTATATAGGAGAGGTACCTGTAAAGGCCTCGCTTACCGGAGTGCTGAGAGGAATCATCCGGGATGGATACAACGTATATAAAGGCATGAAAATTGCAGATATAGATCCTCGTAAAGAAGAAAAGGAAAATTGTTATACAATTTCAGATAAAGCCAGATGTATTGCCGGAGGTGTAGTGGAAATTCTTCTTTCTAAAGGAGTATTTCCCAAATGACAGAGAAAAAATGTATTGCTTTTGTTGGGGGCGGCGGAAAAACAAGTCTTATCTGGAAAACGGCAGAAAAGTTTGTAAAAGAAGGAAAAAAAGTAATCGTTACAACAACTACACATATGGCAGTGGAACATAACAGGCCGTTTGTTCTTGATGGAGAGAAAGAAAACATATCCGGCATGTTGGAAAAATATGGATATGTATTGACAGCGTCTTTTGATGAAAAGAAAAAGAAGCTGTCTTCTTTGGATAAAAATGATTATGGGATTCTTTATAATATGTGTGATATTTTGCTTGTGGAAGCAGATGGTGCCAGGGGAATGCCGTTTAAAGTCCCCATGAAGTGGGAACCGGTAATACCGGAGCCTGCAGATATGGTAGTAGCAGTAGCTGGCCTTGATGCTTTGGGAAAATCTATTAAAGAAGCAGCTTATAATCCATATGAGACGGCTTTGTTTTTGCAAAAAAGCCCGGATACGTGCATCGAAAAAGAAGATTTCATAAAAATTTTTTCATCTCCGGAAGGATTACGAAAAGGAGTAGGGAATCGAGAATACCGGGTTTATCTGAACAAGACGGATGTTTTGGAAGAAAATAGTCCGATTCCTGATTTTTTAAGAGAAGAATTGAAAAAAAAGCAGATTATAGCAACGTCAGGAAGTTTACTTTTTTAAAAGAAAAAATATAAAATAGGAGGACGCTCTGTGAAAATTGCGTTCATTATGCTGGCGGCTGGGAACAGCCGCCGTTTTGGAGAAAATAAGCTGCTTCATATAGTAGAGGGGAAAAAAATGTATGAACATACATTAGAGCGTCTTTGTGATGTACAAAAATGTATGAAGATACATTATCCGGACTGCGAAGTACAAGTAATTGTTATTACGCAGTATGAAGAGATTGCGCAGGCAGGAAAGCACGCAGGTGCGGAGGTTTTTTATAACCGATATCCCGAAAAGGGAATTTCTTTTTCTATGAAGATGGGATTGGAAGGTCAGAGAGATGCAGATGCCTGTCTTTTTACCGTATCAGATCAACCATGGATGAAAAGAGATACGATTTTTAAACTGGTATCTTTTTATGTTAGCTCTTTAAAAGGAATTGTGTGTACGGCCTATGAAGGAAAACTTGGAAATCCTTGTATTTTTTCAAAAAAATATTATGAAGAGTTGTGGCATTTAACAGGCGATACAGGAGGAAAAGCTATAATCCGAAAACACATGGATGATACGGGGATTTTGGAAGTAGAAGATGAGCAAGAACTGGAAGATATTGATTTTAAATAGAAGAGCGGTTATATTTCATACCGCTCTTTTTTGCAGAAAAATTTTACATATGAATGGTGGTTCCGGTTTTCCCATGAATACCGTCCCTTGCCTTTTCTAAAAGTGTAATCATGGCAGTACGTCCGGGAGCAGAACTTGCAAAATCGACAGCTGCCTGTACTTTAGGGAGCATAGATCCTGCAGCGAACTCACCATTTTCAATGTGCTGTCGTGCTTCCTGTACGGAGAGATCGTCCAGCCAGGTTTCATTTTCTTTCCCAAAGTGAATGGCAACCTTTTCTACTGCAGTGAGAATGATAAGCATATCGGCATCTAATTCTTTGGCAAGAAGGCAGCTTGCAAAATCTTTATCAATGACTGCAGATGCACCTTTTAGGTGATCATTGTTTAATACAACAGGAATACCGCCGCCGCCGCAGCAAATAACTATTTTATTTGCATCTACAAGGCTGTTAATGGCATCCTGCTCTACAATTTCAACAGGTTTTGGAGAGGCAACTACACGACGGTAGCCTCTTCCGGCGTCTTCTTTCATAATATGACCATATGCCTGCGCCTGATGATCGGCTTCTTCTTTTGTAAGAAAATGACCGATGGGCTTGCTTGGATTTTCAAATGCAAGATCTTCTGGATCTACGCGAACCTGTGTAACAACTGTAACAACAGGCGTTCTCATGAATCCTCTTTTGCGGAGTTCTTCCCGAAGTGCATTTTGCAGATCATATCCAATATATGCCTGGCTCATAGCTACACAAACGGAGAGAGGAGTATTGGGCTGATTTTGGTCTTCCCGGGAAAGAGCAGACATGGCATTATTGATCATACCAACCTGAGGACCGTTTCCATGAACAACTACGATCTGATGTCCTTCTTCAATAAGATCACACAGTGCTTTGGCAGTTGTTTTTACAGCAGTCATTTGTTCAGAGAGTGTATCTCCAAGAGCATTCCCACCCAGAGCGATTACAATTCGTTTTCTTTTATACATAATAAAACCTCCCAAAAAAGAAGACAGGGCTGTATGACTACAGCCCCGTAAATGATTTTATTTCAGGATTCTGGGAGCTGCTTTTACTTCCAGTTTTTTCAAAAGTTCCTGTGGTTTTTCAAATTTAGAAAGAAGGATCATAGAAGCGATGATGTATGGCTTAAAGCTTGCTTCTTTATACAGAGGAATGCGATAGCGATCAAATACACTTGCATCTACCTCGCCAGTTTCGCAGCTTACGCCTGTAATATCAGCTGGGAGGCAATGGAGATAGAGAGCTTTGCCATCTTTTGTAGTTTTCATACGTTCTTCTGTACAAGCCCAGTCTTTGTGCTGTGCATTCTGTGCAAGAAGTTCTTTCTCCAGTTTGTCAATGCCGTCAAAGTCGCCTTCTCCGTAAAGATTTGTACGTTTTTCCATAGCTGCAAATGGAGCCCAGCTCTTAGGATATACGATATCAGCGTTTTGGAAAGCTTCATCCATATTATTTGTTTTTGTAAAAGAACCACCGCTTGCAGCAGCATTCTTTTTGGCGATTTCTTCTACTTCAGGCATTACATCGTATCCTTCCGGATGTGCCAGGACAACATCCATACCAAAACGTGTCATCAGACCGATTACGCCCTGAGGAACTGAAAGCGGTTTTCCGTAGGAAGGAGAGTAAGCCCATGTCATGGCAAGTTTTTTTCCTTTTAAGTTTTCAACACCGCCAAATTCATGGATAATGTGGAGCATATCAGCCATACACTGTGTTGGGTGATCCACATCGCACTGCAGGTTTACAAGAGTTGGTCTCTGCTCTAAGATTCCATCTTTATTTCCTTCTGTTACAGCATCCATAAATTCTTTCTGGTAAGCATGCCCTTTTCCAATGTACATATCATCGCGGATACCGATTACATCTGCCATGAAAGAAACCATATTTGCAGTTTCACGAACGGTTTCTCCGTGTGCAATCTGAGATTTCTTTTCATCAAGATCCTGCACTTCAAGTCCGAGAAGATTGCAGGCAGAAGCAAAAGAGAAGCGTGTACGTGTAGAATTGTCACGGAAAATGGAAATTCCAAGTCCACTTTCAAATACTTTTGTAGAAATGTTATTTTCTCTCATAAAACGAAGAGCATCTGCAACAGTAAAAACAGCTTCTAATTCTTCATCTGTTTTATCCCATGTCCAGAAAAAATCGTTGTTATACATTTCTTTAAAATTTAAGCTGTTCAGTTTATCAATATAATCCTGTAATGTTTTCATATTATAATCTCCTTTGATGGTTATTTACTTGCAATATGTGCTGGGAAGAGCTGCGTATACGGCGGCGCATCTTACTAAATCAATTTTCCAGGTTTTTTCATTTGGAGCATGTGCCTGTGCTTCTGCACCAGGTCCAAAGCCAATACATGGAATGCCATTTCTTCCCATAATAGAAACACCATTTGTAGAAAATGTCCATTTGTCAGTAAGAGGACGACTCTTTCGCATAGTTTCTGTTTCGGCATTGCCCATACGTTCTTCGCCATACAAACCTTTATAGGCTTCTTCCAGTGCGGTTGTAACTTTATGATCTTTTGGAATAACCCATGTTGGGAAGTAGCACTCAATTGGATAAACCAGTTCCGTCCAGGATGGACGGGAATATTCATACATGGATACCGTTACATCTTTTCCATATTTTTGTACGGATGGAAGAGCACGGATTTCATCCAGACAGCTTTCCCAGGTCTCCCCTGCAGTCATACGGCGGTCAAGAGAAACAGAACAGGAGTCTGCAACCGCACAACGGCTTGGAGAAGTAAAGAAGATCTCTGAAGTTGTAACAGTGCCGCGTCCAAGGAACCGGGCTTCTTCCCATTGCGGATTATATTTTTCATCCAGCATTTTTACCAGCCCTTTTATTTCTGTAGTTTCTTCTGCATCATTTTCATTCAGAGCACGGACGTCCTGAAGAATGTCAGCCATTTTATAAATGGCATTATCACCACGTTCTGGTGCAGAACCATGACAGGAAACACCTTTTACGTCTACACGGATTTCCATACGTCCTCGCTGACCTCTGTAGATACCGCCATCTGTTGGTTCTGTGGAAACAACAAATTCCGGGCGTACCTTGTCTTCATTAATAATATACTGCCAACAGAGACCGTCACAGTCTTCTTCCTGAACAGTACCGGTTACAAGAACCTGATATTTGTCATTGAGAAGATTTAAGTCTTTCATGATTCGGGCACCATATACAGCGGAAACAATTCCGCCCATCTGATCAGAAGTACCACGACCACCAATTTCTTCATCAGACTCAAATCCCTCGTATGGATCAAAAGTCCAGTTGTCTCTGTTTCCGATTCCAACAGTATCAATATGAGCATCAAATCCGATTAATGTTTTTCCTGTTCCCATATATCCAAGGACATTTCCCATGGGGTCTATGACAACTTTATCAAATTCCAGTTTTTCCATTTCTTCCTTAATACGCATAATGTGACCTTTTTCTCCGCAGCTTTCGCCTGGAATGCGTACAAGATCACGGAGAAACTTTGTCATATCTGCTTCATAGTTTTTGGCTGCTTCATTAATTTTGTTATAATCCATAATAAAAAACCTCCCTGAAAAATATATTATTTACTCATTGATTCTTCTGTTCCATACAGACCGTCCCACACGATTTCGCGATAGCGTACAGGATCGGTATCCCCCTCTGTAGAAATTACAAGAATAACCGAGTTTTCATCAAGTTTTAAAGCTTCCTTTAAATCAGCTGCATCAGCATCATGGAGCGCTGTATAGCAGAACCCAAGAGGAACAGATCCTGATTCTCCGGAAATGATATGAGGATCGTTTCCAATAGGATTTGCATAAATACGAGTTGCTTTTGCACTCATCCAGTCAGGACAGGAGGCAAATACAGTTACATGGTTTTTAAGAATATCCCATCCAATCGTATTTCCTTCTCCGCAGGCCAGGCCGGCCATAATTGTCTGAAGATCCCCGGATACATTTACCAGATTTCCTGTTTTAGCAACAGCAGAGCGGTAGAGACAGTCAGCTGCGCTTGCTTCACATACAGCCATCACAGGAGGGTTATCGCGATATTTGTTTGCAAAATAACCAACAACAGCACCGGCCAGAGAGCCAACACCGGCCTGTACAAATACATGTGTAGGACGTGGTATGCCATCTTCTTTTAACTGCTGATCAGCTTCTCGAACCAGAGTACCGTAGCCCTGCATGATCCAGGCTGGAATTTCCTCATATCCATCCCATGCGGTATCCTGTACAATGATTCCGTGTTCTGTTTTGGCTGCTTCTGCAGCTGCCATTCTTACACAGTCATCATAGTTCATTTCTTCGATAGTAACCGTTGCTCCCTCTTTTGCGATATTATCAAACCGCGTTTTTGTTGTTCCTTTTGGCATGCGCACAACTGCTTTTTGTCCAAGGCGATTTGCTGCCCATGCAACACCTCTTCCGTGATTTCCGTCTGTAGCAGTGAAAAAAGTTGCCTGTCCGAATTCTTCACGTAATTTATCAGAAGAAAGAACATTATACGGAAGTTCGCTGATATCCTTTCCAAGTTCTTTGGCAATGTAGCGTCCCATGGCATAGGAACCTCCAAGAACTTTAAAAGCATTTAAACCAAATCGATAAGATTCGTCTTTACAGTAAATACTTTTTACTCCAAGATACTGTGCCAGAGCGCTTAATTTTCTTAACGGAGTAATGCTGTATTGCGGGAAACTTTTATGAAACTCGTTGGCTTTTTTTACATTTTCGTCGGACATTAGTTCCAAATAAGAATCGTCAGATTTAGGCACTTCATTTTTAATCCAGCTTAGTCCTTTGATCATAATAAACTTAAACCCCCTTTGGAAATATTTCCATTTCTATACTTCCATCATACCATAAAAAAAGGAATTTGCAATAAGAAAATACAAAATCTTTTAGGTTTTTCAAAAAAAAATTAGCGCACAAAAAAAGATGAAAAAAGCGGCTTCATTCATTGTCAGAACAGGGGATTTATAGTATACTGAAAAAAGTTTGAAATAGTTTTGAGTTTGGAAAGGAGAGTGTATTATGGCAGTCTTTCAAGCATTTCAGGCATTGCGACCTGTACCTGAAAAAGCTGCTCGGATAGCAGCACTTCCGTATGATGCAGTGAATCGCAAAGAAGCATATCAAATCGGAAAAGATAATCCGGATTCGTTTCTTCATATAGAAAGAGCAGAAATTGATTTTTCGTCAGAGGTAGATGCATATGAGGAATGCGTTTATAAACAGGCAAAAGAAAACCTTCAGAAAATGGAAGAAAAAGGGGTTCTTGTAAAAGACAGTAAAAAAAGTTTTTATATTTATGAACTGACAAGAAAAGAAAAAACTCAGACAGGGATCGTGGGATGCAGCTCCATTGATGATTATGAGAATGGTATTATAAAAAAACATGAACTTACAAGAGAGGATAAAGAAAGAGACAGGATTCGTCATATGGAGGCATGTAATGCAAATACAAGTCCTGTATATCTGGCATGTAATTATCCGGAAGAGCTTCTGGTATTTTTAAACAGTTGGAAAGAAACGCACGATGCCGTATATGATTTTGTGGCAGAGAATAAAGTGAGACATCGTGTCTGGGTGATAGAAGATGCAGAAGCAGTTATGAAAATAACAGAGGAATTTAAAAAAATCTCATCACTCTATATTGCAGATGGGCACCATCGTGCAGCTTCTTCTGTAAAAGTAGGATTAGAAAAAAGGAAAGAAAATCCCGATTATACAGGAAAGGAAGAATTCAATTATTTTCTTTCTGTTGTATTTCCGGAGGATCAGCTTACCATTTTGCCTTATCACAGAATAATAACTGATTTAAATAACTTAGAAGAAAAAGCGTTTATCGGGAGTTTGAAATTTAATTTTGAATTAATGTTGATGCCGGGATTTCCATGTAAGCCTGTAGAAAAGCATTGCATGGGAATGTATACAGGAGGACAGTGGTATCATTTAAAAACCTGGGAAGACGTCTATGTTAATAAGGACAGAGTATCACAGTTGGATGTGTCGATTCTTCAAAATAAAGTGCTTCGGCCTGTTTTGGGGATTGAGGATCCCAGAACCGATCAGAGGATTCGCTTTGTAGGAGGGAATGTGAAGCTTCGAAAACTTCAGGAAATTGCAGATGAGACAGGCGGGGTAGCTTTTGTTATGTATCCCACTTCAATGGAAGAATTAATGGAAATTGCGGAGGAAGGAAGTTTGATGCCTCCAAAATCCACATGGTTTGAACCAAAGCTTTTAAGTGGTCTCTTTGTTCATCAGCTTGTGTAAAAAAAGCAGAAAACCTTTTGCCGGGTTTTCTGCTTTTTTTATTTATTATGGTATTTCTATGATCTGACCTGCTTCTTTGTCGTATCTGCAATATTTTCCGTTTTCGGAAAGGAACGGCTGATATGTATTTGTTTTCACATCTTTTAGGTATACAATATGCGTAGAGATCATCTGTACAAGTGAAAAACGCTGACTTAAACTGGAAATCCACTCGTAAACTTTATTTTTGGAAGAATCTGTCATAATGAGATTATATCCATTTTCACAGGATTCTAAAGAAAAATAAATTTTTTCTGCCTTTGCCGGATCAGCAAAAACCTGACTTTCAATATAGGAAGAAAAATTCTTTTTTACAAATTCATGAAAGGTATCCACTGTATAAGTAATAGAAGAAACTTCGTCTGTGATACGGTCGCCGCGTTCCAGGCGCGTACGAATGACTTTCAGAACTTCTACAGTCCAGTTGATAAAAGAAATAGAATTGTAATTCATGCTTTCCAGCAGCTGTTCGATAAGATGTCTGGAGAGAATATTGGAACGAATTGCTTCGTTATATAATTCCTGGTTCATAATGGTGCGCTCCCTGTATTTTATTTGTTCACATCAATGTAGCTGTATAATGTATATTTTGAGATTCCAAAATAGCTGGCAACTTTATCGCCGGATTTTGTAATAAGAAATGCGCCTGCATCATTTAAAAATTGAATGGCAGTCACTTTGTCATCTTTGTTCATAAGCGCAACCGGCTTGCCTACAAGAGCAACAGATTCTTCAATGAGATGATCCAGAAGATCATTTACACTGTGTGTGATCTCTTTTGGCTTTTCTTCTTTGTTTTCGGGTGTTACCAATGCATGGAGAGCAGTATCAATCATTGTAAGTCGTGTGATATCATAGTTGATACCAAATACATAGTGAAGGCTTCCGTCATCGTCGTGAATATAAAAGGTACTGCACTTAAGGATCTTCCCATCAGAAGTTTTCATAAGATATCCGGCATGGTCTTTTAATTCTTCGTTTTTTTCTTTTCTTCTTATTGCATCAAAAACAGCATTGGATGGTCCTTCTCCAACTTTTCGGTTTGTAACATCTCCGTTTACAATATAAACAATAGAGTGTTCTGGCTCTTGTGTTTTAAGGTCATGTATTACAATTTCGCAGTCCGGACCAAATTGAGAGGCAATTCCCTGTGCAAGCTGTTTTAACATGGTAAGTCGTCCCATTTTCTCTACCTCCTTGTGAAGTTGTGTACGCATTTTCAGCAGACAATATCGTTCTTGGTTATAACTATAGCATAAGAAAAAGAAAATAAAAAGATATTTCACAAAAAAATTAAAAAGACCTAATAAAAATTGTGAAAAAACACCAGAGTTGGTTGAGAAATTTCAGAAAACGTGATATATTTGAAAAAAAGAACATGACAGAAGTCAGAGAGACAGGAGGGGTATTATGAAATATCTTCTGAAAAATGGAACGATTGTATCAGGATCAGGGATAAAGAAAGCGGATATCCTGATTGAGGGGGAAAAAATAGCTAAAATAGCTACTGAGCTTACAGATTCGGAGGCAGAAGAAATAAATGTAGAAGGAAAATTACTTTTCCCCGGTTTTATTGATGGGCATACACATTTTGATCTTGAGGTAGCAGGAACTGTGACAGCAGACGATTTTGAGTCAGGAACGAAAGCCGCGATTTTAGGAGGAACAACCTTTGTAATTGATTTTGCATCTCAAGATAAAGGGGGGCATACTTTAAAAGAAGGATTATCCAAGTGGCACAAAAAAGCAGATGGAAAATGCTCATGTGACTATTCTTTTCATATGTCTATCGTGGAATGGAATGAAGAAACCGAAAGAGAAATTCAGGATATGATCCAGGAGGGGATCACAAGCTTTAAATTGTACATGACATATCCGGCCATGATGGTAAATGATGGCGATTTATATAAAATTTTAAAGAAACTAAATGAGTATGGCTGCTTTGCAGGAGTTCATTGTGAAAATGCAGATGTCATTGATGCGCGAATTGAGGAAGCGAAAAGAGAAGGCCGTTTAGGACCTGAAAATCATCCTCTTGTAAGACCGGATACAATGGAGGCAGAAGCTGTTCATCGTCTGCTTGTTATTGCAAAAGAAGCAAAGGCGCCGGTTATGGTTGTACACCTTACCAATAAGCGTGCTTATGAGGAAATTATACGTGCCAGAGAAGAAGGACAGATTGTTTATGCAGAAACATGCCCACAATATCTGCTGTTAGATGACAGCGCTTATTCCAAGCCTGATTTTCAGGGAGCAATTTATGTATGTGCGCCGCCATTGAGAAAAAAAGAAGATCAGGAATGTTTATGGAAAGCGCTTTCGGAAGAGGAAATCCAAACAGTAGCAACCGATCAGTGCAGTTTTACGTTAGAACAAAAAGCAATGGGCAGAGAGGATTTTACGAAAATCCCAGGAGGACTTCCGGGAGTACAAACAAGAGGAACCCTTCTTTATACTTATGGTGTACGAAGGGGAAAGATTACTTTGGAACAAATGTGTAAGTTACTTAGTGAAAATCCTGCAAAACTTTATGGCGTATATCCTCAAAAGGGGATTCTGGCAGAAGGCAGCGACGGAGATATCGTAGTGTTTGATCCGGAAAAAGAAAGTGTGATTTCCGCAAAAACACATGGATATAATACAGACAATAATCCTTTTGAAGGTTTTGCCCTTCATGGAGGAATTGACCGGGTATTTTTAAGAGGAACGCCTGTAGTAGAAAATGGTGCAGTTGTAAAAGAAAAACATGGTACTTATATTCGAAGAGGGAAAAAACAGATTTAAAAAATAAGAAACGAGGCAGGAATGGTTAAGGTCCTGCCTCGTTTTGTCAGTATAGCTTGTATATGGAATCAGCAATCTCTGTTTACATCAGCGCGGTCGATCATAACATTTAATATTTCTGTATCTGTTTCCCGCATTCCTACACGTCCTATATATCCCATACTTTTAATCGTTTCTTCTACATCGCCTTTAATAATGCCTTCCCCTGGAAGAAAACTTTTGTTTTGTATACTAAGATGAAAAGCCATAAGGGCAGCATCGACGGAAGAAGCAATTTTGGCTGCACAGGATGGTTTCGCTCCGTCACAGACAATTCCGCCTATATTTCCAAGGGTATTTATGATGGTAAGCGAAACTTGTTCGTAATTTCCACCATACATATAAGTAATACCGGCACCGGCACCGCAGGCAGCACTTACAGCACCACAATATGCAGACAGACTTCCGATGTAATACTTCTGATGAATTGCGATCAGATTGCTTACCACAAGAGAACGATATAATTTTGTACGGGAAACTTCCCATTCTTCTGCATAAACAATAAGGGGAAGAGAAACGGTAATGCCTTGATTGCCGCTTCCGGAATTAATAACTACCGGCATAGAACATCCTCCCATACGGGCATCGCTTCCGGCAGCTGCCTTTGCACAGGCACGAGTAGTAATGCCTTTTCCCCACACATGCATCAGTGTTTTGCCAATCTGGGCACCGTAATTATTATCGAGACCTTCTTGGGAGATTGCAGTATTCATTTGTATCTGACGTTCCAAAATATCCTGTATGTCAGAAATTTCTACCTGATCGGCAAAGTCCAGAATATCTTTTACTGTAAGTTTGGATTTGTCAGTTTCCGGGGAAGTTTCTTTTTCTTTTACTGGATTATCAAAAAGAATCTGCCCGTCTTTTTCGATTTTGGTAATATTTGTATGGTGATTGACAATTGTAACTTCTACATAGTGTTCCTTATTTGTTACTCTTGCGCAAATGTAAAGGTTTGCGACATTTTCTACGAGAGAACAGACGCAGATTTTTTGAGAAAGTAAATCTTTTGTACGATCAATATCTTCCAATGTAACATTTTTTAATACTTCCAGAGCCTGGTCAGGATTTCCGCCTACTGCACCTAAAACTGCAGCAACATCAATTCCCTTCATTCCTCCGGAATTGGGGACGGTAACGCCTTTTACGTTTTTTATGATATTTCCGCTACATTGCATTTCGATAGACTGGGGAAATTCTCCCAGAATCTGAGTGGCTTTTGCGGAAGCGTATGCAATGGCAATGGGTTCTGTGCAGCCAAGTGCAGGAACAAGCTCCTGTTTTAGTATGTTTAAATAATTCGCATAAAGTGCAGAATCCATATAGTGTTCTCCTTTGTATATAATTCTTTTGTGATTAGATTCATAATATACAAATATTATAATATAAGATTTTAAAAACTACAATCTTTTATTCATATTTACAAAGAAAGGGTTCTCTGGTATGCTAAATATAGAAAATGGAGGGATTTTATGTATCAAAAAATTTATGAGTTGCTTGAAAGGCAGGGAACAACAAAAAGAGCAGTCTTTCTGGATGGAGTATATGCAGGTAAAGTGCTTATGGAAGCTCAGAAAGAAACGGATATTTGGATTCCCTATCAGGAAAAAATTTCCGGATTAAAGCGAACGGATATTTTGGAAACTTCAGAAGGACGTATTTTTGTAGAAATATATCAGAAAAATCCGCATCTTGTTATTCTTGGAGGAGGCCATGTTTCATGTCCGGTGGCACGTATTGGAAAAATGTTAGGATTTCAGGTGACTGTTATGGATGACCGGGAAGAATTTCTTACAAAAGAGCGTTTTCCGGATGCGGATATGCGGGTGAAAGGAAGTTTTGAAGAGTTTTCGCAAATGATTCCCGCATATGAAAATGCCTATTATGTGGTTGTAACAAGAGGACATAAGGGAGATGCGGTCTGTTCCCGTCAGATTTTAAATCGGCCATATACATATTTTGGTATGATTGGCAGCAAAACAAAAGTGAAGTTTACAAGAGAGCAACTTCTTTTAGAAGGCTTTACAGAGGAGCAGATCGACACTATTCATGCCCCTATCGGTCTGCCGATTGGAGGAGAAACTCCCGAGGAAATTGCAGTAAGTATTATGGCAGAGATTGTACAGGTGAAAAATAGTTTTCACACAATTATGAATAATGAAGAAATAGAACTGGCGGTAAAGGCCGGAAAGCATGGGACGATGCTTACCATAGTGAAAAAAAGCGGATCTTCTCCAAGAGGAACAGGAAGTAAAATGTTTTTGGATGAAGCGGGCAGGACTTATGGGACAATAGGAGGCGGAACCATTGAGTTTCAGGCATTAAAACAGGCAGAAAAAAGAAATATAAAGAAAACAGAACAGACAGAAACAGTGAAATATAATCTTTCACGGGAAGAAAGCGCAGATATGAAAAACATGGGTATGATATGTGGGGGAAATGTAGAAGTTCTGTTTGAAAAAGTCTGATGAAAGAAAGAGAGAGAGGCAAAAGATATGTACAATGTTCATTCATCAAAAGCATCAGAGTTTATAGATCATGAGGAGATTTTATCAACTCTTGCTTATGCTTCAGATAATAAAAATAATAAAGAATTAATAGAAGCTCTTATTGAAAGGGCGAGAGACTGTAAGGGTCTTACTCATAGAGAAGCAGCACTTCTTCTGGAATGTGAGGATCCTGTATTAATAGAAAAAATGTATAAAGTTGCAAAGGAGATCAAACAAAAATTTTATGGAAATCGTATTGTAATGTTTGCACCTTTGTATCTTTCAAATTATTGTGTTAATGGTTGTGTATACTGTCCATATCATGCAAAAAATAAGCATATACGCAGAAAAAAACTGACACAGGAGGAAATTCAACAGGAAGTTATGGCTTTACAGGATATGGGACACAAACGTCTGGCCCTGGAAACTGGAGAAGATCCTAAAAACAGTCCGATCGAATACGTTTTGGAAAGTATTAAGACTATTTATCAGATCAAACATAAAAACGGAGCCATTCGTCGTGTGAATGTGAATATTGCCGCAACAACAGTAGAAAATTATCGAAAGCTAAAAGAGGCAGGAATCGGTACCTATATTCTTTTCCAGGAAACTTATAATAAAGAAAGTTATGAGGCACTTCATCCAACAGGACCGAAAAGCGATTATGCATATCATACAGAGGCTATGGATAGAGCTATGGAAGCTGGAATTGATGACGTAGGGTGTGGTGTTTTGTTTGGACTGGAAACATATCGTTATGATTTTGTAGGAATTTTAATGCATGCAGAGCATCTGGAGGCTCGGTTTGGAGTGGGACCTCATACCATTAGTGTGCCTCGTATCTGTCCGGCGGATGATATTGATACGGCGGATTTTTCCAATGCAGTACCAGATGAGATTTTCCAGAAAATCGTAGCAGTGATTCGTATTGCGGTTCCTTATACAGGAATGATTATATCTACCCGTGAATCGGTGAAGTGCCGGGAGAAAGTTCTGGAATTAGGAATTTCTCAGATCAGTGGCGGTTCTCGTACTTCTGTAGGGGGATATGCAGAACCAGAGACAGAAGAAGAGAATTCTGCACAGTTTGATGTCAGTGATACCAGAACTTTGGATGAAGTGGTAAACTGGCTTTTAGAGCTGGGATATATACCAAGTTTTTGTACAGCCTGTTATCGGGAGGGACGTACAGGAGACCGATTTATGTCTCTTGTAAAATCAGGTCAGATCGCTAACTGCTGTCATCCGAATGCCCTTATGACATTAAAGGAATATCTGGAAGATTATGCTTCTCCTGAAACAAAAGAAAAGGGTTCGAAATTGATTCAAAAAGAATTGAAAAATATTGAACGTGACAAAACAAGGGAGATCTGTATGTACAATTTGAAGGAAATTGAAAAGGGAAAGAGAGATTTTCGTTTTTAGATTATTTGCTTGCATAATTTCATGGAATCATGTATATTGTTGAGAGAGATAAGAGAACTAGAATCTGTATCTTCCCTGCTTCAGAGAGGAATACAGTGCTTTAAAGGAGGAACTAGAATGAAAAGAGCAGGACTTCTTGTTATGCTTTTAGGATTAGCCCTTTGTATTTCCGGCTGTGGATTTACAGAAGGAACAGATGCAGTTGTGACAGTTGTGAAAGCAACCCCTACGCCAGAACCGACCCCTACACCAGCAGTAACTCCTACACCGGAGGTAACGCCAACTCCTGCTCCGGTCATGGAACAGACTCCGGGAGGCGTGAAAGTGGAAGTAAAAAACGGAACATATCAGGCCAATTCAGATATTAATCTTCGTGCAGACTGTAATGCAGAAGCAGACATGGTAGGCAGTGTAGCAGCCGGTACTCAGTTAAATAGTACAGGCGTATGTGAAAATGGATGGATTCGTGTGGAATATGAAGGACAGACATGTTATGTGTCCGGGGATTATGTAACTGCAGTTACTGCAGAAGCACCGCAGCCACAGCAGTAAAGAAAAGAAAAGCCATGGTTTCAAAAACCATAGCTTTTCTTTTTTTGGCAAAAATAGCTTTCAGGTTATTGCGGATAAACGAGACGTTCGGGTTTTATATCGTAAAGGACTTCTTTTAAAAATTTATCTGCAAGATATTTTGCCATGCCAAGATTCATATCCAGATAATTTCCGCAGTCTTTTGCAGATGCCCCAGGCACATCGCCTTGGAAATCCCGAATAAATTCAAACGTTTCAATAAGGAGAGGGACAATATCTTTTGATTCATAGTCTCCGTTTAAAAGAAGATAATTTCCGGTACGACATCCCATAGGTCCCCAATAGAGCATTTTAGTTCCAAAATCTTTATGATTTCGAAGAAAAGTTGCAGCGAGATGTTCGATTGTATGAAGTTCTGCTGTGTTCATAACAGGTTCTTCATTTGGGGAGGTCATACGAATGTCAAAAGTCGTAATAACGTTATCTCCTACAGTATCTTTTCTCGATACATATACACCTGGCTGTAGTTTTAAATGGTCTATTGTAAAGCTTGTAATTTTTTCCATAAAAATAGTCCTTTCTTTTAAAATTTTCCTTTAAATTATATTTTAACAGAGAATACATCAATAGACAAGTGCAGGGAATTGACTTTACTTTAATAGAATGTTAAACTAGAAAATACCGAGTCATTTTATACAAAGAAAATGATATATTTTTGGAGGGAAACAATTATGATAGACGGAAAAAAAGTGTTGTTCAGCGGAATGCAGGCAACGGGAAATCTTACTCTTGGAAATTATCTGGGAGCATTAAAAAACTGGATCACTTTAAGTGATGAATATGAGTGTTTTTATAGTGTGGTAGATATGCATTCCATTACTGTAAGACAGGATCCGGCGACTCTTCGTAAACGTGCAAGAAATCTTCTGACTCTTTATATTGCTGCAGGTCTTGATCCGGAGAAAAACTGTATTTATTATCAGTCTCATGTTTCCGGACATGCAGAACTTGCCTGGATTTTAAATTGTTTTACATACATGGGTGAATTAAATCGAATGACACAGTTTAAAGATAAGTCAGCGAAGCATGCAGACAATATAAATGCCGGTCTGTTTACTTATCCGGTTTTGATGGCAGCGGATATTCTTCTTTATCAGGCAGATGTTGTTCCTGTGGGAATTGACCAGATGCAGCATTTGGAACTTACAAGAAATATAGCAGAGCGTTTCAACAATATCTATGGGGACGTCTTTACGGTTCCGGAAGCTTATATTGGAAAAGTGGGAGCCAAGATCATGAGTTTGCAGGAACCATCCAAAAAGATGTCAAAATCAGATGAAAATCCAAATGGCAGTATTTATCTCATGGATGATCCGGATACCATCATGCGTAAATGTAAACGGGCGGTAACCGATTCAGAAGGGTGCATCCGTTACAGTGATGAGCAGCCAGGAATTAAAAATCTTCTTGATATTTATAGTGCATGTACAGGAAAAACACCTGCTGAAGCAGTGAAAGAATTTGAAGGCAAGGGATATGGGGAATTGAAACCTGCAGTAGGAGAAGCAGTGATCAGTGTTCTGAAACCTCTTCAGGATGAATTTGAAAGATTATCTAAAGACAAGGCTTATATTGATTCTATTATTAAAGAAAACGCAGATAAAGCTAATTATTATGCAACAAAAACCCTGCGTAAAGTTCAGAGGAAAGTAGGATTTCCAGATCGTATTCGTTAAACCGGAGGAAAAACAAAAAATATGAAACGTAAATTTTGGACAGTATTTTGTATGGCAGCTTTAAGCGCTTCTCTTTTAAGTGGCTGTGGAAGTGCAGAAGAAAAAGAAAAAACAGAAGAAGCTGCATTAGAAGGTAATGAATTAAGCGATGGAACAGAGGAAGAGGCAAAAGAACCGGAAGAGAGCAAAGAATCTTCCGAAGAGGCAAAAAAACTTGATGTATCTAAGCCTTTAAATGGAATCCATCATGCAGAACTGATTTTAAAAGATTATGGAACAATAAAAATGGAACTGGATGCAGATACAGCACCTCTTACTGTGACAAACTTTGTAAAACTGGCTCAGGAAGATTTTTATGATGGACTGACATTTCACCGTATTATTGATGGATTTATGATGCAGGGGGGAGATCCCAAAGGCGACGGAACTGGTGGAGCGGAAGAAAATGTAAAAGGAGAATTTTCCAACAATGGGGTGGAAAATAAGATTTCTCATACAAGGGGAACGCTTTCCATGGCTCGTTCTTCTGATCCGGACAGTGCAAGTTCACAGTTTTTTATAGTACAGGCTGACAGTGATTATCTGGATGGCGACTATGCTGCATTTGGTCATGTAACAGATGGAATGGAGATTGTAGATGAAATCTGTAAAGAAGCAAAGCCAATTAACAGCAATGGGCTTGTGGATACACCGGAGCAACCGGTTATAGAAGATATTTGTATCGTTGATTAAAGAATGGCGGTAATGCCATTTCAGAATATAATAAAGTTGGCACTGGATTATGTCCAGTGCCTTTTTGAGGTTTAAATGTGCTGTTTTTTCCATTGGCAATATAGTATAATAAATTTAGAGATAAATAAAAATTTAATGAGGAAGAGATTATGACAGGAAAAGAACTTTGGGCAGCTTTTGCTAAAAACAATAACCCTGCCGGGTGTCATTATGAAACATGGGCATTTGGGGAGGATGCGGATTTACTTGCAGATTTAGTTCAAATAGGTGTTAAAACAGCGACTTCTTCTGCTTATCCCTTATATGTATTAGAAAACGAGCCATTACCTGAAACAGGAGTGTATAGTATCGTTTTAGATTCTAAAGATAATGCTGTTTGTATTATTCAAACAAAGAAAGTAAGCGTTGTTCCATTTAATGAGGTATCGGCAGAACATGCATATAAAGAAGGAGAAGGAGATAAATCCTTGGATTTCTGGAGAGAAACTCACAAAAAATTTTTTACAGCATGTTTGGCTCCGGCAGGATTGGAATTTACCCTTGACATGAAAGTAGTTTGTGAAGAATTTGAGGTTGTTTATAAACAATAAACGTGTGCTGGCGATAGATAACCGTACTTATAGTTTAATTACAAGAACCGGAATGGGAGGATGATTGGGGCGATTATAAAAATCACTTTTTATTACAAGAAATTTACGAGGATTTAGAGCTTTCAGCCATGACAGAACAGCATCCCGTTCTTCGAATCCGGAATCTCCTCCGCTGTATATACATAAAGAAAGAATGCCTCCTTTTTTTAAAAGAGAAAGCGCCTGCTCCATTGCAGGGACACTGGTTTCTTTTGTTGTTGCAAGTTTATGGTCGCCTCCTGGAAGGTAACCGAAATTAAAAACAATGCAGCTTACGCTTTCTTTTTCTGCATATTGCTGCATTTCTGTATGAGATGCATGAATTAAAGTGTAGTTTTCCGGAGCGTTTTCCCGCTGGAGTTTTCTTCGCGTTGAAATGAGCGCCTGTTCCTGGATATCAAAAGCAAAAACATGGCCGGATTTGCCGCAAAGGCAACTTAAAAGGAGAGTGTCGCTTCCATTTCCCATAGTAGCGTCTATACAGATGTCTCCTTCTGTTATTTGCTCCCGGATAAATCTGGCACACCATTCTGTGATTTGAAAATTTTTCATAAATATAAATTTCCTTTTTTTAGATTAGTATACATGGTTACATTAAAATTTACAATGGAGTAAAAAAAGATGTATAAAAATAAAAACAATGAAAAGTTCATTGCATTTTAGAAGAGGATTGATCTATAATAAAACAAGTATGTATGAAAGAAGTATGAGAAGATCTGTAAGGAGTGGGGATATATGTTTCAGGGAAAGACAATTTTACTTGGTGTGACTGGCAGTATTGCAGCGTATAAAATTGCTTCTCTTGCCAGCGCTTTAAAAAAACAGCATGCAGAAGTGCATGTGCTGATGACAAAAAATGCAACAAATTTTATAACGCCTGTAACATTTGAATCTCTTACAGGAACAAAATGTCTGGTAGATACATTTGATCGTAATTTTCAATTTCAGGTAGAGCATGTTTCCATTGCGCAGAAGGCAGATGTGGTTTTAATCGCACCGGCAAGTGCAAATATAATTGGAAAACTTGCGCATGGAATCGCGGATGATATGCTTACAACAACAGTTATGGCATGTACCTGTAAAAAAATCATTTCGCCAGCCATGAATACCAATATGTTTGAAAATCCTGTTGTTCAGGATAATCTAAAAATACTGGAACACTATGGATATGAAATTATTCCTCCGGCAACAGGATATCTTGCATGTGGAACTACAGGAGCAGGGAAGATGCCGGAACCGGAGACGCTTTTTTCCCATATAGAAAGAGAAATTGCATTTCCAAAAGATATGATTGGGAAAAAAGTTCTTGTGACAGCAGGACCTACACAGGAAGCCATAGATCCTGTTCGTTATATTACAAATCATTCTTCCGGTAAAATGGGATATGCCATTGCAAAAGCAGCTATGCTTCGAGGGGCAGATGTTACGCTGATCAGCGGACGTACTGCAATCTTGCCTCCACCGTTTGTCAATGTGATTCAGGTGGTTACTGCAAAAGAGATGTTTGAAGCAGTGAAATCTGTAAGTGAAGAGCAGGATATTATTATAAAAGCTGCAGCAGTTGCGGATTATCGACCAAAAGAAGTGAAAAGTGAGAAAGTAAAAAAGAGTGATGGAGAGATGTCTATTGAACTGGAACGTACAGATGACATTTTGAAATATCTGGGAGAACATAAAAAGCCAGATCAGTTTCTATGTGGCTTTTCCATGGAAACACAAAATATGATTGGTAATTCCAGAGCAAAACTTGAGAAAAAAAACCTGGATATGGTTGCTGCCAATAACCTTAAGGTAGAAGGAGCCGGATTTCAGGGAGACACAAATGTTTTGACTCTGATTACACAGAAGGAAGAAGTATCACTCCCGCTTATGAGCAAAGAGGATGCAGCTTCAAAACTTCTGGATAAAATTCTTTATTCGTAACTGTAAACCCAGCACCGTATTGTATCCCAAAAGGGAACGATAACAAGGAGGAAACAACATGAAAACTCAAAAAAAAGACACCCGTTGGATGGTCAGTGTTGCACTTATGGCAGCCATTATTATTCTGCTGGCAAATACGCCGCTTGGAATGATACAGCTTCCGGTTATTAAGGCGACAACGGTCCATATTCCTGTAATAATCGGAGCCATTGTACTTGGTCCGGCTGCAGGAGCGATTCTGGGAGGGGTATTTGGCCTCTGTTCCATGATAAGCAATACAACAGCACCAACGCTGCTTTCTTTTGCTTTTTCCCCATTTTTAAGCAGTGATTTGACGGGGATTTTTAAAGCATTGTGGATTTCCATTGGCTGTCGTATTTTGATTGGCGTAGTATCTGGATGGCTTTGGATCGCATTAAAAAAATTAAAAGTAAATTCCCTACTGGCTTTGCCTGTTGTGGGATTTGTTGGCTCTTTAACAAACACCATTCTGGTTATGGGAAGTATTTACAAATTACTTGCAAATCAGTATGCAGCTGCAAAGGGAGTTGCAGCTAACGCTGTTTGGGGGCTGATTATGGGAACAATAACTGCATCCGGTATCCCGGAAGCAATTGCCGCAGCTGTTTTAGTGGCAGCTCTTGGAAAGGCGCTTTTGTCTTTTGCACAAAAACAACTTGCAGCTGCGTAATAGATAAGAAATAACAGGGACAGGGACAGGATTATGATTTTAGCGATTGATATAGGAAATACAAACATTGTAGTAGGATGTATAGACAACGAGAAAACATATTTTATTGAAAGAATTTCCACAGTAAGAACAAAAACAGAATTAGAATACGCAGTAGATATTAAAACAATTTTGGATATTTATCACATAAAAAAGACAGATGTGGAAGGATGTATTCTTTCCTCTGTTGTACCGCAGATTACTAATGTAGTACGTCTTGCAGCAGAGAAAATCCTAAAAAAAGAAGTTGTTGTTCTGGGACCGGGAGTAAAAACAGGATTAAATATTCTGATGGATAATCCGGGACAGCTTGGCGCAGATCTTGTTGCAGATGCAGTTGCAGGAATTACACATTATCCTGTTCCGCTTATTATTATTGATATGGGGACTGCAACCACCATTTCTGTAGTAGATGAGAAAAAGAGATATATAGGCGGTATGATTCTGCCGGGTATTCAGGTGTCTCTGGATGCTCTTACAGCCCGTGCTTCGCAGTTAAGCGGAATCGGGATAGAAGAACCAAAGCGTATCATTGGAAAAAATACAATCGAATGTATGAAAAGCGGAATGCTTTACAGCAACGCAGGGGCTCTTGATGGATGCATAGAAAGAATGGAAGAAGAAATTGGACATAAGGCTACGGTTGTTGCAACAGGCGGCCTTGCAAAAAAAATCATTCCATATTGTAAAAAAGAAATTATTTTAGATGAAGATTTGCTTTTAAAAGGGCTTTTTGCAATTTACAAAAAGAACTGCCAGTGAAAAGGATGGTGCACAGATGAAAAAGCAGAAAAAGAAAAGCGAAGAACCGGTTATTCTAACAACAGTATCCAGTAATTATCAGCTTGGGCTGATAAAAAGTATTTTGGAAGAAAACCATATTCCGTGTCTGATGCAGGATCGGGGAAGCGGTGGATATATGCGGCTTTATGCAGGCGGTTCTATTTTTGGAACAGATATTTATGTATCACCGGATAATCTGGAAATAGCAAAAGAACTTATTAAAGTTATATCTTCGGAGCAGGAAGAAGTATCAGAAGAAGAGCTTGCAAGAGAGGCCTTGGAGGCAGAAATTCCAATTGAATAAGATATAAGGGGATGTGGCAAAATCATCGGATCCAGATGGTAAAGCGATATCCCCTTTTGTGTATATAAGTTTTATTTTATGCATGAAAAGCAAAAAGAAAATCCTGTGGAACAGGAGCTGTAAAGAGGAGTGGATTTTCTGTAATGGGATGAGAAAATTCCAGTTGATACGAATGGAGGGCCTGCCGTTTGATTTTGTCATAAACAGGGTTGTAAAGGTAGTCGCCGGGAATAGGATGTCCCAGAAATTGCAAATGAACCCGGATCTGATGTGTTCGTCCTGTTTCCAGATGCAGTTCCACAAGGGAAAGGTTATTGGAATACGCCAGACGTTGAAAATGCGTAACAGCCCGTTCTCCTGTTTCAAAGTCCACCTTTCGTGTGATCACAGAGCCTTCTTCCCTTGCTATAGGAGCAGATATGATTCCTTTTTCGGGTGTTTTTCCTTCTGCCAGTGCAAGATAGGTTCGATGGATGTTACGCTGCTGCATCTGACGGCCAAGAAGTGCAGCACTTAAAGCGTTTTTTGCAAGGATCAGTCCTCCGGTTGTATCACGATCAAGACGGTTGATACATCGATATACAAAGGGTTCTCCTTTTTGAAGAAAATAGTAGGCGACTCCATTGGCCAGGGTATTTTCATAATTTCCCTGAGATGGATGGATAGGCATGTTGGCAGGTTTGTTTAAAACAAGAATGTCTTCATCTTCATATAAAATAGAAAGTTCCATTTTTGTGGGGACGATATGGGAAGAAGATTCCGGCTCGGGAATATGAATGCGGAGAATATCACCTTCTCTTAATTTTGTTCTGCCAAATGCCTTTGTGTCATTTAAAATAATGGCGTCAGGAAGTGTTTTCATAGAAGAAAGAATATTCTGTGAGAATCCTTTCTGGCGAAGAAACAGAAGAATTTCCAAACCTTCCTGTTCTTTTTTTATATGATAATTTAAAATTCGTTCCATATTTTGATCACTTTCTGAATGATGAATTTTGTTTCAAGCATATCAGTTTTTGTAGGAAATAACAAGGCGAAAAGTAGAATATTTTCTGGATTTTTCTTGAGGAAAGGAACTTAAAATTGACTTTTCAGATATAAAATTATATAATAAAAACCAGAAAAATACTTTCAGATAAGGCGTTTCCTGAGGCAACCGGGAGATTCCGGAGGCTTCTGGAGATGTGAGGAAACGGAACAGCTTGAGCATGACAGAAGGGTTTGTTGTCACACAAATCCTTCTTTTTTATATACGGAGGAAATATATGAATAGTAATGGATTGGAGAACTATTACGTTATCCGTGGACAGAAGAAACTTCGTTTCGGTTATACAACAGGTTCCTGCGCAGCAGCTGCCAGCAGAGGAGCAATAGAGATGCTTCTGGGACAGAAAAAAATTACCGGTGTAAAGCTTATGACACCGAAAGGGATTCCGTTGTTTTTGCAGTTGGAAGATATACAGATGAATGAGAACGTAGTTACGTGTGCTGTAAGAAAAGACGGAGGAGATGATCCGGATACTACCAACGGAATTCTTATTTATGCAAAAGTAGAAAAGACAAAAGAACCTGGGATTTTTCTGGATGGAGGAGAGGGAGTCGGACGTGTAACAAAACCAGGACTTTCTCAAAAAATAGGGGAGGCTGCCATTAATCCTGTTCCTCGTGAAATGATATTGGAACAGGCAGAAGAAGCAGTGCTTTTTTACCACTATAAAGATGGTCTTAAAATTACGATTTTTGTTCCGGAAGGAGAAAAAATCGGGCAAAAAACTTTTAATCCAAGGCTTGGTATCGTAGGAGGGATTTCCATTCTTGGCACAACAGGAATTGTAGAGCCTATGAGTGAAAAAGCATTAATCGAAAGTATACGGGTAGAAATGCGTCAGCATCACGCCCAAGGAGAAAATTATCTTCTTGTAACACCGGGAAATTATGGGGCAGAGTATTTAAAAGAACATGCGGCACTTCCTTTTGAAAGGAATATGAAATGCAGTAATTATGTTGGGGAAACAATTGATATGGCGGTTGATATGGGGGTAAAAGGGATTTTGTTTGTGGCCCATATTGGAAAGTTTGTAAAAGTTGCGGCAGGAATTATGAATACACATTCTCATAGCGCGGACGGGCGTATGGAAGTCTTGGCCTCTAATGCCATACGGGCAGGTGCCTCTCTCCCATGTGCAAAGGAAATTTTGTCCTGTAGTACTACAGATGAGGCCTTGAATGTTTTGGAACAGTACGGGTATCTGGAAAAAACTATGGAAGAGATCATGAAAAAAATTCAGTTTTATTTAAATCATCGTTCCTATGAGCAGATTCTTTTAGGTGCTGTTGTTTTTTCTAATACACATGGATATTTAGGACAAACGGAAGATGCAGCAAAACTAATACAAAAGATTATAGAACAGCCGTGAGATACAGGAGGATTCTTAATGAAAGGTAAATTATATGGAATTGGTGTAGGACCAGGAGATCCGGAACTTCTTACATTAAAAGCACTTCGCATTATAAAGGAAGCAGATATTATTGCAGTTCCGGGTGAAGAACCAAAAGAAACAGTGGCATATAAAATTGTGGAAGGCGCATATCCGCAACTGGCAGATAAAGCACTTTTGCCGGTTCATATGCCTATGACAAAAGATCCTCAACTGTTGGAAAAATACCATCAGGAAGGGGCCGCTCTTGTTGAAAAAGAACTAGAGAAGGGGCATACAGTTGCATTTCTTACATTAGGAGATCCGACTGTATATTCTACCTATATATATGTGCATGAACGAATTAAGAAAATGGGATATGACACAGAAATCATAAGTGGTATTACATCGTTTTGCGCAGTCGCTGCCAGATTAAATACAGGACTTGTAGAAAAAGCAGAGATGCTTCATGTAATTCCTGCTTCTTATCAGATAGAAGAAGCGCTAAAGCTCCCTGGCACAAAAGTTTTTATGAAAGCCGGGAAAAAAATAAAAAAAGTAAAAGAAGCACTTCTTGTATCTGGAGAAAAAGGTATGATGATTGAAAACTGCGGAATGCCAGATGAAAAAATATATACAAAGTTAGAAGATATTCCGGATTCTTCCGGATATTATTCACTGATCATTGTAGAAAAAGGAGAATGAGATATGGTACATTTTGTAGGGGCTGGTCCGGGAGCACCGGATTTGATCACAGTAAGAGGTAAACAGTATTTAGAAGAAGCAGATGTGATTATTTATGCAGGATCACTTGTTAATCCGCAGTTGTTGGAATATTCCAAAGATGTGTGTACGATTTATAACAGTGCGAAAATGACTTTGGAAGAAGTGATATCTGTAATGGAAAAAGCGGAAGCGGAAGGAAAAACAACCGTCCGTCTTCATACAGGAGATCCATGTATTTATGGAGCTATCCGGGAGCAAATGGATATTTTAGATGAAAAAGGAATTACCTACGATTCCTGTCCTGGTGTCAGCTCTTTTTGTGGCGCAGCAAGTGCTTTAAATCTGGAATATACACTGCCGGATATTTCTCAAAGTGTCATTATTACACGTATGGAGGGACGGACTCCCGTTCCGGAAAAAGAAAGTATCCAGTCTTTCGCAGCCCATAATGCGACAATGGTGGTATTTTTAAGTACGGGTATGTTAGATGAATTAAGCAGGCGTCTTATAGAAGGCGGATATCGTCCGGATACACCGGCTGCGATTGTTTATAAGGCTACATGGGATGATGAAAAGAAATTGATATGTACTGTAGATACTTTGGCAGAAACGGCAAAAAAGAATCACATAACAAAAACAGCCCTTATGATCATTGGAGATGCAGTAAAGGGTGCGCGTTATGAAAGATCAAAACTTTATGATCCTGAATTTACGACGGAGTTTCGCGAGGCTTCTAAATGAAAGTAGCTATAATCTGTTTCAGTTTAACAGGGTGGGAAACAGGAGAAAAATTAAAAAAGGGATTTGTGGAAAAAGGGGCTGAAGTATCTCTTGATGGAAAAAGCCGCTATATCCCAGATTCCATAAAAGAGCAGACAGAGGAGTGGGCAGGACAAAAGTTTGAGGATTCGGATGCCCTTGTGTTTATAGGTGCCTGCGGAATTGCAGTGCGCAGCATTGCTCCTTATATCAAGAAGAAAACAGGAGATCCGGCTGTGCTTGTGATCGATGAGTGTGGAAAGTTTGTAATCTCTCTTCTTTCCGGACATCTTGGAGGGGCAAATGAGCTGGCTTTGGAGGCTTCTGAAATTTTACATAGCCTTCCGGTTATTACAACAGCAACTGATCTGCATAACAGATTTGCAGTAGATGTATTTGCTAAAAAAAATCATTGTGAAATTTTTCATATGAAAGCTGCAAAAGAAGTTTCGGCAGCCTTGCTAGCTGGGAAAAGAGTTGGATTTTTCAGTGAATTTCCATGGGATGGACAGCTTCCGGAAGGTTTGGTGCTGTGTGGCAGGAATAGGGAAAATATGCCTGAAGTAGGAATTGCAGTTACCATCCATAAAAGCTGTTTCCCTTTTGCCTCGACCGTTCATGTTGTACCGCCGGCTGCAGTTCTTGGAATGGGATGCCGGAAGGGCAAAGAAATTTTCGGTATAAAAAAAGCAGCAGAAGCCTGCATAGAGTCCCTTGATCTTTATCAGGAAGCAATAGGATGTCTTTCAAGTATAGATATTAAAAAAGAAGAAGAAGGTCTTTTGGGGCTTTCTGATGAATGGGGAATTCCTTTTGTTACCTATAACAAAGAAACCCTTTTGGATGTTTCGGGAGAATTTACAGAATCCTGTTTTGTAAAACAGGTAACTGGTGTAGATAATGTATGTGAGCGAAGTGCCGTTCTGGCAGCAGAAAAGGGCAGGCTCATTCAAAAGAAAACAGGGCGGGACGGAGTTACAACAGCCGTTGCCCTAAAAGATTGGAGGATGCGTTTTGAATAAAATTTATGTAGTGGGAATTGGTCCTGGAGCGTATGATCAGATGACTGGAAGAGCAATCCGTGCTCTTAATGATAGCGATGTGATCATTGGATATACGGTTTATGTTGATCTTGTAAAAGATTATTTTTCAGGTAAAGAATTTATGACAACCCCTATGAAAAAAGAGGTTGACCGATGCGTTCTTGCCTTTGAAGAGGCAGAAAAAGGCCGGACTGTTTCTATGATATGCAGCGGAGATGCTGGTGTTTATGGAATGGCAGGGCTTATGTATGAAGTTGGAAAAGATTATCCCGATACAGAACTGGAAATTATTCCGGGTGTAACAGCTGCAACAGGAGGAGCTGCTGTTTTGGGAGCTCCTTTAATTCATGATTTCTGTCTGATCAGTTTAAGCGATCTTCTTACTCCATGGGAAAAAATCGAAAAACGTCTTTTGTGTGCTGCAGAAGCTGATTTTGTTATATGTTTATATAATCCATCCAGTAAAAAACGTCATGACTATCTTCAAAAAGCATGTGATCTGCTGATGAAGTACAGAATGCCGGAAACAGTATGCGGAATTGTTTCTCATATTGCAAGAGAAGGGGAATGTGCGAAAGTTTTAACTTTAGGCGAACTCCGTGATACCAATGTAGACATGTTTACTACTGTATTCATTGGAAACTCTCAGACAAAAGAACTCAATGGAAAAATGGTAACACCAAGAGGATATAGAGGAGTATAAACTGGAGGGTAAAATGGAAAAAGCCGTTGTTTTTGCAGGAACCACAGAGGGATATGAACTGTGCCATTTTCTTTCGGAACATGGTGTTTCTGTATGCGCGTGTGCAGCAACAGAATATGGCGGCAGACAATTAACAGAAAATCCCTGTCTTCATATTCATACAGGCCGTCTGGATAAAGAAAAGATGTACGATTTTTTTGAAAAGGAAGTGCCGGATTTTGTTTTGGATGCTACACATCCATATGCGGCGGAAGTAACATTAAATATTCAGAGTGTTTGTAAAGAAAAAGGCATTCCATATAATCGCATTCTCAGGGAAGAGAGCGGATTAACAGAACAGGCTGTATATGTAGAAAATACAGAAGATGCAGTGGATTTTTTAAATCGTACAGAAGGGAATGTGCTTTTGACAACCGGAAGCAAAGAATTGAAAAAGTTTCTTCGTGTAAATAATTATAAAGACAGGCTTTATGCCCGGGTACTATCGCTTCCTTCTGTAATGGAAGAATGCAGCGCCTGCGGTTTTGAAGGAAGGCATCTGATTGGAATGCAGGGACCTTTTTCAAAAGAGATGAATGAAGCGATGCTGCGTCAATACCATTGTCGCTATCTTGTAACAAAAGATTCGGGAAAAGCAGGAGGCTTTCCTGAAAAGATTGATGCGGCACTTGCCTGTGGTGTTGTTCCGGTTATTATTGGAAGACCATTGAAGGAAGAAGGAATTTCCCTTTCTGCCTGTAAAAAAATGCTATCCCAACGATATGGGTTCTCCGTTAAACCGCATATTACTCTCCTGGGAATCGGAATGGGAAGCGAAAAAACCCTGACTCTGGAAGGAAAACAGGCTTTGGAAAAAGCGGATCTTTTAATCGGAGCAAGACGGATTGCAGATTCTGTAAAACAGCCGCATCATACAGTTGTTTATGAATATGACAGTGCAAAAATCGTACAATACATAAAGGAACATCCAGGATATGAACGTGTGGTAATTGCGCTTTCTGGAGATGTTGGATTTTATAGCGGAGCAAAGAAACTTTTTGCACTTCTCGGAAAAGAAATAGAAGTGATATGTGGTATTTCTTCTGTGTCATATTTTATGGCAAAGGCAGGGCTTTCCTGGGATGATGCAAAAATTGTAAGCGCCCATGGAAGAGAATGCAATCTTATTTCCCTTATTCGTTATAATCGAAAAGTTTTTTCTATTCTTGGAACAAAAGATGGCATTTCAAAACTTGCTGCCAAACTTACTTCTTATAACATGGGAGATGTGCTGCTTTATGTAGGAGAAAACCTGTCCTATGATAATGAGAATATTTTTGTGAAACGTGCAGAAGAGCTGACAAGTTATGAAGGGGATTCTTTGTGTGTAGTATGCGCTTATCACGAAAATGCTCTTTCCTGGAAGACAACACATGGAATCAGGGATGAAGAATTTATCCGTGGAAAAGCACCAATGACAAAGGAAGAAGTAAGAACGGTATCTCTTATGAAACTTGGGCTTTTGGAAGATTCCGTCTGCTATGACATAGGAGCAGGAACAGGTTCGGTGTCTGTGGAAATGTCACTTCGGGCGCATCAGGGAAAAGTATATGCCATTGAAAAAAAAGAAGAGGCTCTCGGTCTTTTGCAGGAAAATAAAATAAAATTTGCAGCAGAAAATCTGGAAATTATAGGAGGGACGGCACCTGCGGCTATGGAAGAACTTCCGGCGCCAACCCATGCTTTTATCGGAGGATCTTCCGGAAACTTAAAAGAAATCATAGCACTTCTTCTTAAGAAAAATCCTTTTGTGAAGATTGTTATCAACTGTATTACTTTAGAAACCGTATCAGAGGCAATAGAGGCAATCCGTGATTTTGAATTTGAAGAAACGGATATCGTGCAGCTTGGAGTCTCCAGATCAAAATCTGTAGGACGGTATCATATGATGATGGGAGAAAATCCGATCTATATTATTACATGCAGGAGGAAATCCTTATGAAAATCCCAAGAATTCTTTTTGCGGCCGGATCAAGCGGAAGTGGAAAGACATTGATCACCTGTGGATTTTTACAGGTTCTTGTAAATCGCCAGAAAAAAGTAGCATCTTTTAAGTGTGGACCGGATTATATAGATCCTATGTTTCATAGTCGTGTCATTGGGACAAAATCCAGAAATCTGGATACTTTTTTTACATCCAGAGAGCTTACGCGCTATTTGCTTGAAATGAATGGAGCAGATTGTGATATTGCGGTAATGGAAGGGGTAATGGGGTACTACGATGGAGTAGGGGGAAATACAAGTCAGGCAAGTGCTTATGATCTTGCTGATACAACAGATACTCCGGTTATATTAATTGTTAATAGTAAAGGAATGAGTGTGTCCCTTGCTGCTTATGTAAAAGGATTTTTAGAATATAAAAAGAATAGTCACATTAAAGGTGTGATTTTTAATCAGATGTCTCCAATGCTTTATCCACGAATGAAGGCTCTGGTAGAAGAAAGTCTTCCGGTTCGGGTACTTGGTTATGTTCCTAAAGTAGAAGACTGTACTATTGAAAGTCGTCATCTTGGACTTATTCTCCCGGAAGAGATTTCCGGACTTCAAGAAAAGCTGCTCCGTCTTTCAAAGATTTTGGAAGAGACTTTGGATATCGAGGGGATTCTTTCTCTTGCTGAAGAAGCGGTAGATTTATCTGTTGCAAAAATACCAGAGGAAGAAAACGAAGCATTTTCGTATCATACGGAATATCCTCTTCGCATTGGAGTGGCAAAAGATGAGGCTTTTTGCTTTTTTTATGAAGATAATTTTCAGCTTTTAAGAAAAATGGGAGCAGAGCTTGTATGGTTTTCTCCTGTTCATGACCAAAAACTGCCGGAAAATCTGGATGGAATGCTTTTGTATGGCGGATATCCGGAGTTATATACAAAAGAGTTGGAAGCAAATGAAGAAATGCGACATTCTATAAATACAGCTATTAAAGGCGGGATGCCATGTCTTGCAGAATGTGGAGGCTTTCTGTATCTTCATGAAGAACTGGAAGATATGGAAGGCGGTGTGCATAAAATGGCGGGAATTTTCCCGGGAAAAGCATATCGGACCTCTAAGCTGGGAAGATTTGGATATATTCATCTTAGTCAGCAAAAAGATGTTCTTGGCAAGGAGAATATGGGGAAAATTCCTGCACATGAATTTCATTATTTTGATTCTCCTAATTGTGGAAATGATTTTTATGCGCAGAAGCCTGGAAGCATGAGGGGATGGAATTGCATACATGGAAATCAAAGACTTATGGCAGGATTTCCACATTTTTATTATTATGGAAATCCGGAAGTTGCAAAAGCATTTCTCATGCAATGTTCGGAATATTCCGGAGGGAGAACAAAATGAATTACACAATAGCTGCGCTGGCGGCAGGTTTTATTTTAGATCTGATAATTGGTGATCCGAGATGGATGTATCATCCGGTCTGCGTTATTGGAAATGCGATTGCATATCTGGAAAAGAAAATTCGAAAGATTTTTCCAAAAACCCAAAGAGGGGAATTATGGGGAGGCGTGTTAGAAGTTGTGCTCATTTGTCTGTTATCAGGTGGGATTCCTTTTGGTATTTTATATATACTTTATAAGTCGTTCCCCCTGGCCGGCTTTCTTTTAGAAACATTTTGGTGTTATCAGCTTCTGGCAGTCAAATCTTTAAAAACAGAAAGCATGAAAGTGTATGAGAAATTACAAATCGGGAATCTTCAGGAAGCCAGATATGCAGTTTCTATGATTGTGGGAAGAGATACAGAGTCTCTTTCGGAAACCGGTGTCACAAAAGCAGCAGTAGAGACAATTGCAGAAAATACTTCGGATGGAATTATTGCTCCTATGTTTTATATGGCAATTGGAGGAGTTCCTCTGATGTTTTTATATAAAGGGATTAATACCATGGATTCCATGTTGGGATATAAAAACGACAAATACCTTTATTTTGGACGTTTTGCTGCAAAATTAGACGATGTTGTAAATTACATTCCTGCCAGAATCTCAGGATGGCTGATGGTAGCGGCATCATGTTTTATAAAAATGGATGGAAAAAATGCTGCAAAGATTTACAGAAGAGATAAGAGAAATCATGCAAGTCCAAATTCAGCGCAGACAGAGGCAGCTATGGCTGGAGCTCTTGATATACAGCTTGCGGGAAATGCGTATTATTTTGGGAAATTATATGAAAAACCAACAATCGGAGATTCCATCCGTCCGGTAGAACCGGAAGATATTAAGCGAGCAAACCGCCTTTTATATGCAACTGCAATTTTAGGATGCGTGTTGTTTTCTTTGCTTGCAGCCGGATTTTATATTTTTTTATAAAAGGCAGTAATACATCATTGGAGGACGGATATGAAACATATTCACGGAGGAAATGTTTACAAATATAAAAACTGTGTGGATTTTTCTGCTAATTGTAATCCCCTGGGAACACCAGATACAGTAAAGGAGGCAATTATAGAAAGCCTTTCGCATATAAATGATTACCCGCAGGTTGGATATCAGCCATTAAGAGAAGCCGTTGCATGTTATGAAGGAGTTTCTTCAGATGAAGTAATCTGCGGAAACGGGGCTGCAGAACTTATTTTTTCTTTATGTCGTGCTTTAAAGCCTCAAAAGGCACTTTTGCCAGCTCCTACATTTGCAGAATATGAACAGGCACTGGAAAGTACAGACTGTATATGCGAGCATTTTCTTCTGGAAGAGAAAGAGGGATTTTCTTTTAAAGACAGTTTTCTTCAAACCCTGCATGAGGGATTGGATATTATTTTTCTGTGTAATCCGAATAATCCTACGGGTGTTCTTACAGAGAGAAAGTTTTTGATGCAGGTTTTGAAAAAATGCCAGGAACTTAACATTTTTCTTGTGGTGGACGAGTGTTTTTTGGATTTTGTAAAAAATCCGGAAGAATATACATTAAAAGAATGGTTAAGAGAATATCCAAATCTTTTCCTTTTAAAAGCTTTTACAAAGCGATATGCAATGGCCGGTGTACGTCTTGGCTATGGTCTGTCGGCAAATAAAGAACTTTTGAAACATATGGAACTAGTTACACAGCCATGGAATGTATCTACTCTTGCACAGGAAGCAGGAATTGCAGCTTTGCGGGAACAGGAATACGTGGAAAAAGGAAGAAAACTTATATTTGAAGAACGAGATTTTTTGAAAAAGGAAATGAAGCAGTTGGGATTTACTTTATTTTCCTCACAGGCAAATTATATATTTTTTAAAGGGCATAAAAATCTTTTTGAAGAGTGCGTAAAAAGAGGAGTCCTTATTCGGGATTGTAGCAATTATCGGGGATTAACAGAAGGATATTTTCGTATTGCGGTAAAAACACATCCTGATAATGAAAAACTGATCTACACATTTCGGGATATAGAAAGGGGATAAAAATGGCAAAAGCAATTATGGTGCAGGGCACGATGTCCAATGCGGGAAAAAGTCTGCTGGCAGCAGGATTATGCCGTATTTTTAAGCAGGATGGATATCGTGTAGCTCCTTTTAAATCACAAAATATGGCACTAAATTCTTTTATTACAGAAGAAGGGTTGGAAATGGGGCGTGCACAGGTAATGCAGGCTGAAGCAGCAGGTATAGCACCTTCTGTTTTAATGAATCCTATTCTTTTAAAACCTACAAATGATGTTGGTTCACAGGTAATCGTAAACGGGGAAGTTCTGGGAACCATGAGTGCCAGAGATTATTTTAAATATAAGAAAAAACTGATTCCGGATATTATGAAGGCATATCATAAATTAGAGGAAACCTACGATATTATTGTCATTGAAGGGGCAGGAAGTCCTGCGGAAATCAATTTGAAAGAAGAAGATATTGTAAATATGGGAATGGCTAAAATGGCAGAGGCACCAGTCCTTTTGGTTGGAGATATCGACAGGGGTGGCGTTTTTGCACAGCTTATTGGAACAATAGAACTTCTTGAAAAAGATGAACAGGATATGGTAAAAGGCCTGATTATCAATAAATTTAGAGGGGATAAAACGATTCTGGATCCTGGAATTAAGATGCTGGAAGAAAGAAGTGGAATTCCGGTAGTTGGAGTTGCCCCATATCTTCAGATCCAGGTAGAAGATGAAGACAGTTTAAGCGAACGGCTGGAACATTCTCAAGAAGTAGGACAAATTGATATTGCGGTTGTCCGTGTACCAAGAATATCGAATTTTACAGATTTTAACCCTCTGGAAAGTATTCCGGGTGTTTCTCTGCGTTATGTGAAAAAACCGCAGGATTTAAAAAATCCAGATATGATCATTCTTCCGGGAACCAAAAATACAATGGAAGATCTTTTATGGATGCGGGAAAGTGGCATGGAAGCGGCAGTTCTGAAAGAAGCGTCTCATGGAAAATTGATCTTTGGGATTTGCGGTGGATATCAGATGCTGGGAGAAACCTTAAGCGATCCATATGGAGTGGAAGCCGGAGGAACTATGAAAGGGATGGGACTTCTTCCTATGGATACCGTATTTGCAAAAGAAAAAACAAGGACAAGAGTAACCGGAAAGGTAGAAGCACTTTCAGGGGCCTATCAGGCTTTTTCCGGAGCAGAGATTGAAGGATATGAAATTCATATGGGAGAAACAAATTTAAGGAGTGGTGCTGTCCCTGCAGTTTCAATCTATGATCATGTAAGTGGAAAGACAAAGACAGATGGGGCATGCAGTGAGAATGTATGCGGAACATATGTACATGGCATTTTTGACAAAGAGTCCTGTACAGAAGCAATTATAAAACTTCTTGGAGAAAAAAAAGGACTGGATGTATCTCAAATATCCAGTGTGGATTTTGCTGCTTTTAAAGAAACGCAATATGATCTTTTGGCAGAGGAACTGCGCAAGCATCTGAATATGCACAAGATCTATGAAATATTGGAGAAGGGAATATAAAACAGGGAGGATACAATAAATGAAAGTGAAATTGGAAAATGTAAAACCAATGGATATTGAAAAAAGAAGCTTTGAAATCATTACCGAAGAGCTGGGAGACGTAGAATTTGCACCTGGAACAGAGCTTATTGTAAAACGTTGTATTCATACAAGTGCTGATTTTGATTATGCCCGTAATCTTTGTTTTTCAGATCATGTAGCAGAAAAAGCAATGGAAGCAATTAAAAATGGGGCTTGTATTGTAACAGATACGCAAATGGCTAAGGCAGGAATTAATAAAAAAGCTCTTGGACGATATGGTGGAGAAGTATACTGTTTTATGTCTGATGAAGATGTGGCAGAAATGGCCAAGAAAAATGGAACAACAAGAGCAACCGCCAGTATGGATAAGGCAGCCTCTCTTGATAAAAAGTTAATTTTTGCAATTGGAAATGCACCAACAGCTCTTGTGCGCCTGTATGAATTGATCCAGGAAGGAAAGCTTACACCGGAATTGATTATTGGAGCACCGGTAGGATTTGTCAATGTAGTACAGTCAAAAGAATTGATTATGGAAACAAATGTACCTTACATTGTAGCTGGTGGCAGAAAAGGTGGCAGCAACATTGCAGCATGTATCTGCAATGCGCTGTTGTATATGATTGATAACAGAAGAGATTGATCAGTGAGTACACAAATAATGTAAAAGGTGAAGTGCAGGTAGAAAATCCTGTACAGGCATAGAGGAGCAGGAAAGGATTACCGTCGTTTCCTGCTCTGTTTCTTCTAAAAAAGAAAGAGAAAGTCCGTGTTTTTCTGCTTTTTTTTGAAGGGATTTAGAGGAACCGGAGAAAGGAAGAGTAAGGGCAAGGCTTGTGCCTGCCGCTCCTGTACGAATATAACTGTTTTCCCCAAATACTTCTCGAACACTTTTTTGAAGCTGTTTTAATTTCTGAGAATAAAGGCGCTTTATTTTTCTCGTTTGCGAGGCAAGATGACCATCTCGGATAAATTGACAAAGTGCGATCTGCTCCGCTTTTGATGCTGTTTGATTATAAAAATTTGCTTTCTTTTTATAAATTTCCAGAAGAGAAGGGGGCAGGATCATAAAGCTGAGCCGTATAGAAGGAAGGAGAAGTCTGGAGAAAGATCCTATATATACTACATTTTCTCCCCCTGCAAGGCTGAAAAGAGAAGGGGTAGGTTTTTGAAGATAGACAAAATCATTTTCAAAATCATCTTCAATGATCAGGCTGTTTTGTGAAGAAGCATGATGGATCAGTTCCAAACGTCTTTTTACAGGCATGATTTCTCCCCATTTTGTCATGTGAGCCGGAGAAACGTAGATTACTTCACTATTTTTATTGCGATATTGTATGTCAAAACCAAAATCAGAAAATATAGTGCTGCCTTGAATAAAAGAAGGAGTTGGAAAGGATACGGTTTTCCTTTCGCTTAGAAGGGGACAAAGAATTTGAAGAAGACTTTGCACGCCAGCTCCAATTACAATATTATCAGGAGAGCATAAAATATTCCTTCGTTCCCGGATATAAGAAGACAGCGCTTCTCGCAAATCCAATTCTCCCTGAGCTTCTCCGTATGATAAAAGCCGTTCATCCTGGCGAAGTGCACTTTTGATGTAACGTCTCCACAGATCAAAACGAAAACTTTCTTTATCTGCTCCGGAGGAAGCAAAGTCATAGCGATACACAGGTTTGGATAAATGGGAAGAGCCGGTTTCTTTTTTCTGTTTTTCCGCAATATCCGTTACATAATATCCGCTTTGTGCTTTGGAAATTACATATCCATCAGCAGCAAGCTGTAGGTATGCATTTTCAATAGTAGTACGACTTAATTTCCATTCCTGTGCACATTTACGAATGGAAGGCATTTTTGTTCCGGGAAGAAGTTGATCGGATAAAATTAATTCCCGGTAGCGATGATAAACTTCCAGATATAGGTATTGTTTTTGTGTGTTTTCTGTATAAGTAATGGTAGAATACATAGACTGTCCTCTTAAAAATACTTGATTTTGTGTAATTTGTGAGATACACTTTATTTAATAGCATTTTACACCTGTGGGAAAGAGAAGACAAGACTGGAGGAAAAAAATTGAAAAAAATAGCCGTTATTAATGATTTATCTGGATTAGGAAAGTGCTCTCTTACAGCAGCGATTCCTGTTATTTCTGTTATGGGTGTGCAGGCAGTTCCGTTTCCAACAGCTGTTTTAAGTAATCAGACAGGATATGATTCTTATTTTTGGGATGATTATACAGATCGCATGGATGCCATTATAGAAGAGTGGAAAGCACGGAAATTTTTGCCGGATGGTATTTATACCGGATTTCTGGCAGGAGAAAAGCAGGCGGATAAGATCCTATATTTTCTGGATACATTTTGTAATGAAAAAACGCGGATTTTAACAGATCCTGTTTTGGGAGATCATGGAAAAGCTCATGGATTTTATACAGAAGATCTGTGTGGATGCATGCGCCAGTTAGCAAGGCGGGCTCATGTGATAACCCCAAATCTTACAGAGGCCATGCTTCTTCTTTATGGAAAAGAAGAAACAGAAAAAAAATGGAAAATTCTTTTAGAAAAAGGAGAGAAAGCTTTTTTAAAGGAAGCGGAAGAGGCTGCGGAAGCATTGGAAAAAGAATACAGGTCTGCTGCAGTCGTGATTACAGGAGTAGATTGGAAAGATGCGAAAAAAGAACAGCAAATAGGAAATCTTGTAAGAGAGAGAGGGATAAACACCTGGGTATCTTCTAAAAAAGAAGGGGGAAGTTATTCAGGAACAGGAGATTTGTTCGCATCTGTTTTAAGTGCAGGACTTGTGCAGGGCGTATCTATGAAAAGTTGTGCACAAAAGGCGGTTTCCTTTATCGGAAAGGCAATACATCATACCGTGCAGGAAGGAACGGACCGAAATGAAGGAGTTTGTTTTGAACCATATTTGAAAGAATTATAAGGAGCCTGCATTATGCAAGCTCCTCCCATTTTTCGTAAAGTGTTTCCAGCTCTTCCGTGATTTTTGTTTTTTCTCTGCTTAATTCCGTGCAGCGTGCTACATTTGTACATACATCCGGAAGAACCAGAGTTTCGTCAATTTCTTTGTCTCGGGTTTCCAGTTCTTCAATACGTGTTTCTATTTTTTTTAAGTCATTTTCGCGTTTTCGTTTTTGTGCCTCTGCTTCTTTCTGTTGTTTCCATGTAAGTTTATTTTCGGAAATCCCTTTTTCTTCCGGGATTTCTTCCACAGAAGGAGCATATTTTTCTGTTAATTCTTCTTTTTTCTCAAGATAATAATCATAATCCCCAATATAATTAACAACTGCCTGATTGGTAAGTTCCATAATTCTTGTTGCTGTCTGGTTAATAAAATATCGGTCATGAGAAACATAAAGCACAGTTCCAGTATAGCTGTTTAGGGCTTCCTCCAGAATTTCTTTTGATGCAATATCAAGGTGGTTGGTAGGCTCATCTAAAATAAGAAAATTTGCTTCTGATAACATAAGTTTTGCAAGAGAAACACGGCCTCGTTCCCCACCGGATAAAGCAGAAATCTGTTTAAACACATCGTCACCTGTAAATAAAAATGCAGCCAGCATATTGCGGATTTCTGTTTCCGTAAGAGTAGGATACGTATCTGAAATTTCCTGAAAAATAGTTTTTTCCATGTGAAGGACATGGTGTTCCTGATCGTAATATCCAATCTGGACTTTAGAGCCAAGAGAAAATTCACCCTCATCCGCCGAAATGATCTCATTTAAAATTTTTAGGATCGTTGTTTTTCCCGTACCGTTATTTCCAATAAGAGCTACACGTTCTCCTCGTTTGATTTCAAAAGAAATATCTGTGAAAAGTGTTTGTCCGGGAAAAGATTTAGAAAGATGTTCTACAGATAATACATCATTTCCGCTTATGAAACGTGGCTCAAGAGAAATGCGCATCTGGTTTTGCATTTCCAACGGTTTTTCCAACCGTTTTACTTTGTCCAGCATTTTTTCGCGGCTTTCTGCCCGACGAATGGATTTTTCGCGATTAAAAGATTTTAGTTTTGCAATCACTGCTTCCTGATGTTTAATATCACGCTGTTGATTGAGATATGCTTTATATTGGGCATCACGAAGCTGAGCTTTTTTCAGTGCAAAAGCAGAATAATTACCGCTATAAGTAAGCACTTCTCCGGATTCAATTTCAATTACTTTTGTTACAACTTTATCGAGGAAGTACCGGTCATGAGAAATGATCAGAACAGCTCCCGGATAATTTAATAAATAGGTTTCCAGCCAGGAAATACTTTCCATATCAAGATGGTTGGTAGGCTCATCCAGAAGGAGAATATCCGGTTTGGAAAGAAGCAGCTTTCCAAGTGCAACACGTGTTTTTTGCCCTCCGGAAAGTGTTTCAATTTGTTTTGTAAAATCTTCTTCTCCCATACCAAGACCTTTTAAAACGCCCATAATTTCGCTTTTGTATGCGTAACCATTTTCCAGTTCAAACTGGTGGTTTAATCTTGTGTATGTATTCATAAGAGCATCCAGGTCTTCGCCGGATGTATCTTTCATATCATGTTCCAGTTGGCGCAGGCGATTTTCCATATCAATGATATGCTGTTTTGTTGTAAGAAGTTCTTCGTATATGGTGTGATGTCCATGTATATCCTGATATTGGGCAAGATAGCCGATGTTTTTGTCTTTGGAAATCACTACGTTTCCGGAATCGGCAGAAAGTTCATTCATAATAATGCGCAGCAGAGTTGTTTTTCCTGCTCCGTTATTTCCGATGAGAGCTACCTTTTCCCGGTCTTCTATATGAAAGGAAGCATCTTCCAGTATGATTTTTTCGCCAAAGGATTTGGATAAGTTCTGACATGACAAAATCATAAGTATTCCTCCGTTTTTTTAGTATCTTATTCATTATACAAAAAAAACAGCTTTTTTCAAAGGATAAATTAGAATTTGTGAAAAATATGGTAATTTTTGTATACAGCGCAGAACTTTAATTGACAATAAAATGTCAATTCGGTATAATTGACATAGTATTTTAGGAGGGATTTTAAGGAGGGAAAAGTTGTGGAGGATAAAGAAATTTCAAGAGCGGTTATTAAACGTCTGCCCCGTTATTACCGCTATTTAGGAGAACTGTTAGAAGAAAATGTAGATCGTATTTCTTCGAATGATCTTAGTAAAAAAATGCACGTTACTGCATCTCAAATCCGGCAGGATTTAAATAATTTTGGTGGATTTGGACAGCAGGGATATGGATATAATGTAAAATACTTATATACAGAAATTGGAAAGATTCTGGGATTAGATACGGTTCATCCTATGATTATTCTCGGTGCAGGTAATCTTGGACAAGCCCTTGCCAATTATGTGGATTTTGAAAAAAGAGGATTTAAATTAGTAGGTATTTTTGATATAAATCCGGTTCTTGAGGGGATTGCGGTAAGAGGAATAGAAATTCAGATGCTCAGTGAACTTCCCTTTTTTCTGAAAGAGAATAAAGTAGAAATTGCAATTTTAACACTGCCTAAAAACAAAGCAAAAGAAATGGCAGGGATTTTGATCGGAAATGGAATTAAAGCAATCTGGAACTTTGCCCATATAGACCTTGATGCACCGGAAGATGTTATTGTGGAAAATGTACATTTGTCAGAAAGTCTTATGGCCTTGTCCTATAATCTGAGTCAATATAAGCAAAAACAGACAGAAAAAGAAAAGATGGAATAAAAATGGAAGAAATCGTAACCTGCACTCAGATGAAAAATCTGGATGCCTGTACAATAAAAGAGAAAGGGATTCCCTCCTGTGTTCTTATGGAGCGGGCAGCTTTACAGTCTGTATCGGAAATTGAAAAAATCCTGGAACAGGAAGAACATATTCTTGTAGTGTGCGGAAGTGGGAATAATGGAGGAGATGGTCTTGCCATTGCCAGAATGCTCCATCTGAAGGGAATCCATACAGATATTTTTCTTGCAGGAAAAGAATCCTCTATGACAGAGGAGACTGCTTTGCAATGGGAAATAGCCAGAAATTATCGGGTATCTCGTGTGAATAACCCGCAGTGGCGTGAATATACTACTATAGTAGACGCCATTTTCGGAGTGGGTCTTTCTCGTCCTATAGAGGGAAGATACAAAGAAGTGATTCATTGTATGAATGATGCCCGTGCAAAAAAAATAGCAATCGATATTCCATCAGGAATTAACGGTGATACAGGAATGGAAATGGGCATTGCTTTCCGGGCAGATATCACCATTACTTTTGCATTTCGCAAAAGAGGACTCTGCTTTTATCCCGGAAGAATGTATGCAGGAAATGTAGTAGTAGCAGATATTGGAATCTACCGGACAGAAGGAAATGGAAATACTTTTGCTTTTGAAAAAAGAGACCTGACATTTATGCCGGAACGAAGTCCTTTTGGAAATAAAGGTACATTTGGGAAAGTTCTTGTGGTAGCCGGAAGTGAAGGAATGTGCGGTGCCGCTTATTTAAGTGCGTCTGCTGCACTAAAGGCAGGAGCCGGGATGGTACAGATTCAAACAGTGGAAACAAATCGGATTCCACTTCAGGTTCTTTTACCGGAAGCTATGGTATCCTGTGGGTTTACAGAGGAAGAAAATACCCGTATTCTTTCCTGGTGTGATGTGGTAGTAATTGGACCTGGGCTTGGGAATACGGAACTTAGTAAAAAACGGGAGCAATGGTTTCTAAAAAAGGCACAGGAAATGGGAAAAACCGTTATATTGGATGCAGATGGATTGAACCTTTTATCCGTGCACCCACAATGGAAGAAATACACAGGGCCTCACATGATCATTACCCCTCATATTGGGGAAATGAGCCGCCTTATTGGAAAGAGTATTGGGGAAATACAAGGTTGTATGGCTGATGTTGCTTTAACCTATGCAAAGGAAACAGAAACTACCTGTGTGTTAAAAGATGCCTGTACAGTAATTGCCGGAAATAAGGGGGATATGTATCTGAATCTTTCCGGGAATGATGGAATGGCTACAGCTGGAAGCGGAGATGTACTTACAGGAATCCTTGCAGCAGTTCTATGCATGTATCTGAAAAAAGGAAGAAAGCCGGATACTGCAGTGGCAGCTCTTGGTGTTTATCTACATGGAATTTGCGGAGATATAGCAGCAGAGAAAGTCGGAGAAAGGTCTATGACCGCAAGAGATATTGTCGAAGCTTTACCAGTGGCGTTTCATAGAAAAGAGGAAATATGATGAAAAAATACAGCAGAGTCAGGGCGGAAGTTTCTCTGAATGCTATTGAACATAATTTTGAAGAAATGAAAAAGAACATCCAAAAAGGGACAAAAATCATTGCGGTGATCAAAGCAGATGCTTATGGACATGGAGCCAAAGCAATTTCACAGCTGATCCAGGCATATGATTACATATGGGGATTTGCAACTGCTACAGCAGAGGAGGCTCTTGCTCTTCGGAAATATGGTATTACAAAGCCGATTTTGATTCTTGGGCTTGTTTTTGAAGAACATTTTCAGGAACTTGCAGAGCAGGATATACATCTTTCTATTTCGGATGTGGAAATGGCTGAAAAATTTGCAGAAGCAGGAAAACGGCTGGGGCATGAATGCCATGTGCATATTGCACTGGATACAGGTATGACACGAATTGGTTTTTCAGATACAGCGGAAAGCGTGCAGGAAATTAAAAAAATAGCACAAATTCCTGATCTGAAAATAGAAGGTATTTTTACCCATTTTGCCAGAGCAGATGAATATGACAGAAAACCAGCTATGGTACAGCTTTCTCGGTATGAACGTTTTGTGAAGCTTCTCAGAGAAGAGGGAATTCATATTCCGTTGTGCCATTGTTCGAATAGTGCCGGAATTATTCGGATAGCAGAAGGAAATATGGATGCAGTACGTGCCGGAATTACTATTTACGGAATTTACCCATCAGAAGAAGTAGAACGGAATATTCTAAGCCTTATTCCTGCTTTGGAATTGAAAAGTCATGTTTCTTATGTAAAAAATGTACCTTCCGGTACAGCTGTAAGCTATGGAGGTACTTATATAACAACACGGGCAACTAAGATTGCAACGATTCCTGTTGGGTATGCAGATGGATATCCAAGACAGTTATCCAATAAAGGATGGGTGCTGATACATGGAAAAAAAGCACCTGTTCTGGGTAGAGTATGTATGGACCAGTTTATGGTAGATGTAACGGATATTCCGGATGTTCAAACAGGAGACGAAGTTACACTTATTGGAAGGGATGGGGAAGAGTATATCCACGTAGATACGCTTGGGGAACTTTCTGGGCGTTTTTCTTATGAGTTTCTATGTGAAATCAGCAAACGTGTTCCGAGAGTGTACATAAAAGATGGAAAAGAATGGGGAGAACACTGCTTTTTTGATTAAAGAAAAATAGAGTGAAAAATAGAAAATGCACCACGCATGTATACACAAGAAAAATAGGGAAATACTTATTTTAGAATAAGGCGCAGGGCCGAAACAGAATCGGAGTGTGAATTGTGTGGTAATTAGAAGAGGGGATATTTTTTATGCAGATTTAAGACCGGTAGTAGGGAGCGAACAAGGGGGAATTCGCCCTGTACTGATCATACAGAATGATGTAGGGAATAAACATAGTCCAACAGTAATCTGTGCTGCAATTACATCAAAAATGAATAAAGCAAAACTGCCTACGCATATTGAAATTGATGCTTCCGCATATGGAATTGAAAAAGATTCCGTTATTTTGCTGGAGCAGTTGCGTACCATCGATAAAAGGAGGTTAAAAGATAAGGTCTGTCATTTGGACGGTCCTATGCTTGACCGTGTAAATCATGCTTTGGAAATTAGTCTGGAACTTACATTTTAGGGCGAACCTTGACGAAAGGCAGTTATAGTGCTATATTTTATCAGTAACTATGGGTTTTCACAAAGGAGTAATGGAAAAATAATGGAGGATGGCAGTAGTCTGCCCTTATGGGGCTTTTTTATTTTATTTATATTGTTGTGGTTAAATGGTATTTTTTATGGATTTGCAGCTGCAGTTCAAAATTTAAGTGAAGGCGAAGTGCAGCGCCGGGCACAGGAAGGAGATAAAAAGGCAGAAAAACTTTTATCTTTTATAAACAGACCGTTTCAATATGTAAATGCCATTCCGCTTATGGTCGTTTCATCAGGGATATGTTTTGGAACATTTCTTGTTCCGTGGGCTGCCCGGGAATTTCATTCCTACATAAAACATTTTCCTGCAATGCTGCTGGTAGTAATCCTTGGGGTTATTTTGCTTGCAGCTTTGGGGATTCTTACGTTTCGCAGAATTGGAAGTTTTTATCCGGAGAAATATGCGTATCGCTATCTTGGGATCGTATCCTTTTTTGCAACTTTATTATACCCGTTTACTATGTTTATTACCTGGATCGCCAAACTTGCTTCCCGTCCTTTTGGAATTGCTTTTGATCAGACAATGGAGGCAGTAACAGAAGAGGAAATCATTTCTATGGTAGATGAAGCACACGAGCAGGGTGTTATCGAAGAAAATGAAGCGGAGATGATTCAGAACATTATTTCTTTTAATGAGACAGAAGCAAAAGATATTATGACACACAGAAAAAATGTAGTTGCTTTTGATGAAGAAGTTCTGCTTCAGGAAATGATTGATGAGATGTTGGAAGAAGGCAATTCCAGATATCCGGTTTTCCGGGAGAATCTGGACAATATTGTGGGAATTGTTCACTATAAAGATGCACTAAAGTTTATGACAAAAAATCCATGGGCAAAATTTAAACCTTTAAAGGAAATTCCGGGACTGATTCGTACAGCAGCGTTTATTCCGGAAACAAGAGGGATTGGCGATTTGTTTCATACAATGCAGGCCAAGAAACTCCATATGGCAATTGTAGTAGACGAATATGGGCAGACAGCGGGACTTGTTTCCATGGAAGATATATTAGAAGAAATTGTCGGTGAAATTCTTGATGAATATGATGAAGATGAAATCACCATACGTACACAGGTTGATAATAGTGTAGTAATAGAAGGCCTTGCTTATCTGGAAGATGTGGAGGAAGAGCTTGGAGTCGATTTTGGAGAGTGTGATTTTGAAACTCTGAATGGATATCTTACTTCACTTCTGGGTCATATTCCTACACAAAAAGATCTGGAAAAAGAAATTGTTGCCAACGGCTACCGCTTTAAAATTTTGTCTTTGGGAAATAAGACGATTGGACAGGTGCGTGCCGAAAAAATAAAGCAAGAAACAAAAGGAGAGGAATTATGTCAGGACATTCAAAATTTGCAAACATAAAGCACAAGAAAGAAAAAAATGATGCAAAAAAAGGAAAGATTTTTACAGTTATTGGTCGTGAGATCGTTATGGCGGTAAAAGCAGGAGGTCCGGATCCTAACAACAACAGCAAACTTCGTGATGTTATCGCCAAAGCAAAAGCAAATAATATGCCAAACGATACCATTGATCGTGGAATTAAAAAGGCAGCAGGAGCCGATGCGGCAGATAATTATGAAAGAGCTGTATATGAAGGATATGGTCCAAATGGCGTGGCGATTATCGTAGAAACACTTACAGACAACAAAAACCGTACAGCCGGCAATGTAAGAAATGCATTTACAAAAGGAAATGGAAGCATTGGAACACAGGGATGTGTATCCTTTATGTTTGATCAGAAAGGTCAGATCATCATTGACAAAGAGGAATGCGAAATGGATGCAGATGAGTTAATGATGATTGCTCTTGATGCAGGAGCGGAAGATTTTTCCGAAGAGGAAGACAGCTTTGAAGTAATTACAACACCGGACGACTTCAGTGCAGTAAGAGAAGCTCTGGAAGGTGCAGGGGTACCGCTTCTGGAAGCACAGGTAGCCATGATTCCACAGACATATGTAGATCTTACAGATGAAAAAGCAATTAAAGATCTTCAGAAAACCCTGGATCTTCTTGATGAAGATGATGATGTTACAGATGTGTGGCATAATTGGGACGAATAAAGAATTCTGATAAAATCAGAACATTTGTGAATAACCTTTTTATATGCTTGTTATAGCATATAAGAAGGTTGTTTTTTTGGTAAAAAAGATGTAAACAAAGGTAAGGCTTATTTACGTATGAAAAAATGATTTTCACACATACTATTTTCGTGGATAAAAATTCTGGAGGTGTTTTTATGGAAGAAAATAAAAAAGAAGAACAAAAAAACAGAATAGAGAAAGAAAGTGAACAAAATCAGCAAATCCGTGATATGGGCCAGGTATTGCTTAATCAAAATGAAAAGAAGCATCAGGTAGAACTTTTGACCATCATAGGGGAAATAGAAGGTCATGAATCAGCTCCGGCACAAAGCAAAACTACAAAATATGAACATGTCCTTCCGAAACTTGCAGTGATCGAAGATGATAAAAATGTGGAAGGGTTATTGATCCTTTTAAATACAGTAGGGGGCGATGTTGAGGCTGGTCTCGCTATTGCGGAAATGATAGCGTCATTAAGTGTTCCCACAGTTTCCCTTGTTCTTGGAGGAGGGCATTCTATTGGAGTTCCCATGGCTGTGTCTGCAGATTATTCCTTTATAGTACCAACTGCAACCATGGTGCTTCATCCTGTACGATCAAGCGGAATGTTTATTGGCGTTGCACAGACATATCGGAATATGGAAAAAATCCAGGATCGTATTACAACTTTTATATCGGAACATTCCAATACTTCTCAAAAAAGGCTGGAAGAATTAATGCTGGATACTACTCAGCTTGTAAAGGATGTAGGGACGATGCTGGAAGGAGAAGAAGCTGTTCGGGAAGGGCTTATTAATGAAGTGGGAGGGATGAAAGAGGCTCTTGCAAAGTTATATCAATTAATAGAGGAGAAAAACAAAAAATAAATAATGAAAATTACAGTTTCTTATTTTATAATTCCTTAATATGTGATATTATAAGAAAGAATGAGTGAGAATGTAATAGGTATTGATGATACCTGTTAAATAAAAAAGCCAGGAGGAAATTATGTATAAGATACTGAAAGCAGAAAAGCTTGCTGCAAACATCTTTCTTATGGACGTAGAAGCTCCGCGAGTAGCAAAACATTGTCTACCGGGTCAGTTCGTAATTGTAAAAATGGATGAAGAGGGAGAGCGTATTCCGCTGACAATTTGTGATTATGATTCCCAAAAAGGAACTGTAACAATTGTATTTCAGCCAATCGGTGCTTCTACTCTGAAAATGGCAGAACTTCAGGAAGGAGATTCTTTTGAGGACTTTGTAGGACCATTAGGAAAACCTTCTGAATTAACAGAAATGGATTTAGAGGAATTAAAGAAAAAACGTATTGTTTTTGTGGCCGGTGGTGTAGGTACAGCTCCTGTTTATCCGCAGGTAAAGTGGCTTCATGAGCATGGCATTACAGCGGATGCCATTGTTGGCGCAAAAACAAAAGATCTGGTCATTCTGGAAGAAGAAATGAAAAAAGTCTGCAATCTGTATGTTACTACAGATGACGGTTCTTATGTAAGAAAAGGAATGGGAACAGATGTTCTGCGTGACTTGGTGGAAAATCAGGGAAAAGAGTATGATCTTTGCGTTGCAATCGGGCCGATGATCATGATGAAATTTGTCTGTCTGCTTACAAAAGAACTGAATATTCCTACAATCGTTAGTATGAACCCGATTATGGTTGATGGTACAGGTATGTGCGGTGCATGTCGTCTTATGGTTGGCGGAGAAGTAAAATTTGCATGTGTAGATGGACCGGAATTTGACGGACATCTTGTAGATTTTGATCTTGCAATGAAGAGACAGCAGATGTACAAAACAGCAGAAGGACGTGCGATTTTAAAAGAACAGGAAGGCGATACACATCATGGCGGATGTGGACACTGCGGAGGTGACGAATAATGGGTAACGTATTAAATAAAGTGCCGGTAAGAGAACAGGCTCCGAAAGTTCGTGCAACAAATTTTGAAGAGGTATGTCTTGGATATAATAAAGAAGAGGCTATGGAAGAAGCTGCACGTTGCATCAATTGTAAAAATGCAAAATGTGTAAGCGGCTGTCCGGTATCCATTAATATCCCTGCCTTTATTCATGAAGTAAAAGAAGGAAATATTGAAGCTGCATATCATATTATCGGTGAATCAAGTGCTCTTCCGGCAGTATGTGGACGTGTATGTCCTCAGGAAAGCCAGTGTGAAGGAAAATGTATCCGCGGTATTAAAGGAGAAGCTGTTTCAATTGGTAAGCTGGAACGTTTCGTAGCAGATTGGGCAAAAGAAAATGGAATCAAACCAACTCCTGCAAAAGAAAAAAATGGACATAAAGTTGCAATTATCGGTTCCGGTCCTGCAGGTCTTACATGTGCCGGAGATCTTGCAAAAATGGGATATGATGTTACAATTTTTGAAGCGCTTCATAAAGCCGGAGGTGTACTTGTTTATGGTATTCCGGAGTTCCGTCTTCCAAAAGATAAAGTAGTTGCAGAAGAAGTTGAGAACGTAAAAGCACTTGGTGTAAAAATTGAGACGAATGTTATTATTGGAAAATCCGTAACCATCGATGAACTTCTTCAGGAAGAAGGATTTGAGGCAGTATTCATTGGCTCTGGAGCCGGTCTTCCGATGTTTATGGGAATTCCCGGAGAGCAGGCAAACGGTGTATTCTCTGCCAACGAATATCTTACACGTAACAACCTGATGAAAGCTTTCCGTGAAGATTATGATACTCCGATTTTCCATGGTAAAAAAGTAGCTGTTGTAGGTGGAGGAAACGTAGCAATGGATGCTGCCAGAACAGCACTTCGCCTTGGAGCAGAGGTACATATTATCTACCGACGTTCCGAAGCAGAACTTCCGGCACGTGTGGAAGAAGTACATCATGCAAAAGAAGAAGGGGTTATTTTCGATCTCCTTACAAATCCGGTGGAAATCCTTACAGATGACAATGACTGGGTAACTGGTATTAAATGTGTACGCATGGAACTTGGTGAGCCGGATGCATCTGGAAGAAGACGACCGGTAGAAATTCCTGATTCTGAATTTGAAATTGAAGTAGATACTGTAATCATGTCTCTGGGAACTTCCCCAAATCCATTGATCTCTTCTACTACAATCGGTCTTGATATTAATAAGAGAAAATGTATTATTGCAGATGAAGAAACAGGAAAAACATCTAAAGAAGGTGTTTATGCAGGCGGTGATGCTGTTACAGGTGCAGCTACTGTAATCCTGGCAATGGGTGCAGGAAAAGCCGGAGCAAAAGGAATTGATGAATTTATTAAGAGTAAATATGCAAAATAAAAGATTCTGAAAGAACGCACATAAGAAAAGGGGCTCGGAATAATCCGATGCCTCTTTTCTTATAGTTGTAACACCAGTTCGAATATGCTATAATATAAAAGATATTAGGCTTTGCCTATATGCAGTAAGACTAAGAAAAAGGGAGTACATATGTCAGTAATATATGCGATTTTATTAGGAATCTTACAGGGAATCACAGAGTTTTTACCAGTCAGCAGTTTTGGTCATGTAAGCCTGATGGAGGGAGTTTTAGGAATTGGCCAGGAGGGAGGAATCCTTTTTGCCACACTTCTTCATGTGGGAACATTAGCTGCTGTTTTTTCTGTTTTTCATAAAGATCTGAAAAGGATCTGTATAGAACTTATTGGAATGATAATGGATATAATTGGAAATGCATATCTTTTTATTCATAATAAGCGAACAGGAGATTCCCTCCATTATGCCAAAATAGTAAAAGGAACGTATCGACGTCTTACCGCGCTTCTTGTGGTTTCTTTTATTCCCACAGCTTTCATAGGATATACAGCAAGACGTTTAGTAGAAAAAACCGCATTTTCCCCACTTATGTCCGGAATATGTCTTCTTCTTACAGGTGTCTGGCTTATTGTGGTAGATTTTAGCAGAGCGGGCGGAAACAAAACTCCAAAAGAAGCAGGATACGATCATGCAATGTGGATTGGAATTTGTCAGGGAATCTCCGTATTTCCAGGACTTTCCAGATGTGGGTTAACAATAGGTGCGGGACTTTTCTGTGGATTCACCAAGAAATTTGCAGTAAAATATGCCTTTCTTGTTTCTGTGCCGGCCATCATCGGATCTTTATTTGTGGAAATCCCCAATTTTGCTGCTTCCAGTATGACTGTGGGGACAGGTGCAATTTATATTTTGGGAATGTTGGCTGCAGGTGTGACAGGATATTTTACAATACGCTTTCTTTTAAAAATCACACAAACTGCTCCATTGCGTTATTTTGCCGTTTACTGTTTTCTTGCAGGAGCGGTTGGTCTGGCATTGAATTTCCAATAAGAAAAGATATTTCATTTTAGGAGGGAAGCCTTAGGTATGGCAGTTTCAAAAACGAACAAAAAAAGAAAACAGCAGACAAAAAGAAAACAGCCGGCTTCAGGTGGTTTCCAGGCAGAAATTATTCTTCTGGTAATTCTTGCAGCATGTATTATCCTTCTTGTAAGTGCTTTTGGGCTTGGAGGAATTGTAGGAAATGCGATCAGCAGTTTCCTGTTTGGGACAGTTGGTCTTCTGGCTTATATTTTTCCGGTAATATTATTTGTTGGTACGGCATTTTTTCTTTCTAATCGTACAAATCGCCTTGCATATAAAAAAATTTTAGCAGGAATTGCATTTTTTATATTTTCATGTGGTCTTGTACAGCTATTAACAGAAGGATATATGCAAAGTACGACGTTACTGGATTATTATCATCTGTCTTCTGATTACCGTACAGGCGGCGGGCTTGTAGGCGGTGCTATTTGCATTTCTACTACATCTGCATTTGGCTTGATAGGCGGGTATGTAATCATTATTTTGGTTCTTCTTGTAAGTTTGATTTTAATTACACAGCATTCCTTTTTTGGATTTATTTATCATATTACAGATGGGATTTCAGCGCTGATTAAGGGCGGTCGGGACAGATATATGGAAGGACAGCCGGAACGTGAATTAAAAAAAGAGCTTCGTGAACAGCAGAGGCGGCAGATAAAAGAAGAACGCAGAGCAAAACGTATACGGGATTTGGAAGAAGCACTTGCAGAAGAATCTTCGGAAGAGGAATATTATGAGGAAGAAATCAAACATGACAAAAAGAAAGGGTTTCTAGAGGGGACAAATCTCAAAATGCCGGAATCAGATCTTTCAGAACCATTTTCAAAAGAGTCCCCGGATTCTTTGACGGTTGATGATAAATCATCTGAACAGGGACAGATAGAATTTCGTATTCATCGTGCACAGCCTGTGCAGGAAGAAGAAATAGAAACGGCAGAAAAAGAAGAAGACAGGGAACCCCAGATGGAAAATGCACATAAAGAAGAACGTGCATCTACCCATGTAGCAAAAAACCCCAGATCTTCCAAAAAAGAAATCGATCATGGAATTCAAAATATTCAACATGAAATCGACAACCAGGGAATAAAAGCGAAAAAAACATATCAGTTTCCTTCATTGTCACTTTTAAAGAGAGGAACCGGAAAATCTCAGGGAGATTCTGATGCACATTTAAGAAAGACAGCGCACAAACTTCAGGAAACCCTGCATAATTTTGGAGTGAATGTAACGGTTACAAACGTAAGCTGTGGTCCGACTGTTACCAGATATGAATTACAGCCGGAAATGGGTGTAAAGGTAAGTAAAATTGTAGGGCTTGCAGATGATATTAAATTGAATCTTGCTACACCGGATATTCGGATAGAAGCGCCGATTCCGGGAAAAGCAGCCGTAGGAATTGAAGTTCCAAACAAAGAAAACAGTGCGGTTATGCTTCGAGATCTGCTTCAGTCTGAAGAATTTAAGAATGCCAAATCAAAATTATCTTTTGCAGCAGGAAAAGATATTGCAGGTAAACCGGTGGTGGCTGATATTGCAAAAATGCCCCATCTTTTAATTGCAGGGGCAACAGGTTCCGGTAAATCGGTATGTATTAATACACTGATCATCAGTATTTTGTACAAGGCAACACCGGACGAAGTAAAATTGATCATGATCGATCCCAAAGTCGTGGAATTAAGCGTCTACAATGGGATTCCTCATTTGTTTATTCCTGTTGTCACAGATCCCAAAAAAGCAGCAGGTGCATTAAACTGGGCTGTTTCGGAAATGAGCAGTCGTTACAATACCTTTGCAGAATATGGTGTTCGCAATTTAAGTGAATATAATCGCAAAATAGAAAATATGCAGATTCCGGAAGGCGAAGAAAAACCGGAGAAAATGCCGCAGATTGTAATTATTGTAGATGAGCTTGCAGATTTAATGATGGTAGCACCAGGGGAAGTAGAGGATGCAATATGTCGTTTGGCTCAATTGGCACGTGCAGCAGGAATTCATTTGATCATTGCTACACAGCGGCCTTCCGTAAATGTTATTACCGGATTAATAAAAGCCAATATGCCTTCTAGAATTGCATTTTCGGTTTCTTCAGGAGTAGATTCCAGAACAATTTTGGACATGAATGGTGCGGAAAAGCTTCTCGGAAAGGGAGATATGCTCTTTTATCCGCAGGGGTATCAAAAACCTGCACGCTTACAGGGTGCTTTTGTTTCTGATGAAGAAGTAAGTAGCGTGGTGGAATTTCTTGCAGATAAAAATCCTAAGGTGGAGTATGATGCACAAATAGAAAAGCAGGTTAATACCGCAGGTCTTTCTGCTATGGGAGCAGCCGGAACCGGAGATGATAGAGATATTTATTTTGAAGAAGCAGGAAAGTTTATTATTGAAAAAGAAAAAGCTTCTATTGGAATGTTGCAGAGAATGTTCAAAATTGGATTTAACAGAGCTGCCAGAATTATGGATCAGCTTTGTGATGCAGGAGTTGTAGGTCCGGAAGAAGGGACAAAACCAAGAAAAGTTCTTATGACAGTAGAAGAATTTGAAAATGTTTTGGAAGAATCATAAAAAAGAGATTATGGAGGATAACATGGTAAAGCATATTGTATTATGGTCATTTAAAGAAGAAATAGGAGAAGAAGAAAGAGCAGCAGTTGCTGTACAGATTAAAGAGGGCTTGGAAGGACTTGTAGGAGTGGTACCTGGTTTAAAAAGTGCTGTTGTAGTAACCAATCCAATTACTTCCAGTACCCATGATCTTTGCCTTATATCTGAATTGGAGTCAGAGGAGGCTTTAAAAGCGTATGCATCAAATCCGGATCATTTGAAGGTTGCGTCCATTGTGAGAAGTGTAACTTGCAATCGCGCTGCAATGGATTATAGGGAATAGGATTAGCAAATGAAGATTACCATTATTTCTGTCGGAAAAATAAAAGAAAAATATCTTCGGGATGCAATTGACGAATATCGAAAACGTTTAAGCAGATATTGTAAATTAGAAATAATAGAAGTACCGGATGAAAAAACACCGGATGCAGCCAGTGAAACGGTTGAGAACCAGATCCGTGAAAAAGAAGGGGAGAGAATTTTAAAACATGTGCGGGAAGATGCTTATGTTATCACCTTGGAAATCAACGGAAAAATGTTAGATTCTTTAGAATTGGCTAAAAAGATTGAAAATCTTGGCACGCAGGGAGAAAGCCATATTACTTTTATTATTGGAGGCTCTATAGGACTTGGAAACAGTGTTTTAAAAAGAGCTGATTTTGGCCTTAGTTTTTCTAAAATGACATTTCCTCATCAGCTTATGCGTGTTATTTTATTGGAGCAAATATATAGAAGTTATAGAATCATAAATGGAGAGCCTTATCATAAATAACAAATAACAGCAAAAAATCCTGGATATACACATCCAGGATTTTGTTTACTATTTACCATAAACTATAACAAGGAGTGATTATATGAAAAATATGAATGGATACTATGATTTTTCAGGACAAAAATTTGGTTATCCGTTAAGCCTTAGTATAAACAGCTTTTCCCAGAATGTGTTTACACGACAAAGCAGTCTGGAAATATCATATGTGTTACAGGGAAGTTATGAAGCTATAACAGAGCATTTTTCCTGTACGTTAACAGAGCATGATATGATTATTATCGCTCCTTATGATATGCATATGGTAAATATAAAGGATGAATCAGAAAACAGTATGATTTTAACGATACATGTAGATTTTAGTCGAATGGCAGAGTCTATGGCAGGCGATCCAACTGTCAGTTTTTATTCGGGTGTCTTTACTGAGAATAAAAATAGTAAAACTTATTTTTCTTTAAAAAGAAAAATAGGAGAACTTGTAAAAATGCTTATGGAAGAAAAAAGTAATTTGTTACATTTAAATGTTTTAATGGCTGAATTGGTTTTATTGTCTGCAGTTAAAGAACAGCCGACTATGGAAGAGCTTCCGCTTCAATCAGAACAGCAGGAAAATTATATGAAAGCAATCCGTTATATAGATGAACATTGTGGAGAGCCTCTGTCATTAGGAGATGTGGCGGAACAACTTTCTTTTAGCCCCTCTTATACATCAAAATTGCTCAAAAAATATACGGGTATTTCTTTTATCAAATATTTATCTTATGTTCGTGTTCGAAATTCTTTAGAGATCCTTTTGGAAGGAAAAGAGCAAATTGAAAAAATTGCGCTGGATTGTGGAATGCCAAATGCAAAAGCATATACAAATACATTTAAGGAGTTATATGGCATTCTTCCCAGCACATATCGGAAGCAGTTTCAGCAAAATCTTCGTTACAGTGAAAATAATGAACCGCAAAAAATGAAATTAGATGAATCACAAAAACAAGTTTTAAAACATCTAATAGAAGAGCAGCGAGAAATTTTATATGAAGATGATCAATTGTTAATTTGGAAAGAAGAAGATACGGTATGCTGTGAGCCAAAAGAAAAATGGGATTCTATGGAAAGCAGTCCGGAAGGAAAATGGATGCTTCATTTTTGTGAAAAGAAAAAATATTTATAAGAACGGTTAAAATCAGTTCGGTTTTAAAAAAAATATAGGAAAAACATAAAAAACAAAACAAAATATGACGGTTGTTATATCAATGAAAACAGGTGAAAAAAGAAAGAATATGGTAAAATAAATCAAAGAACAAAGATAGATCAAAGGAGAGGATACCATGAATTCTTATAAGCATTTACTTTCACCTATTCAGATTGGTGAGACAACGGTAAAAAATCGTGTATTTATGCCCCCGATATCGACAAATCTGGCAAAAAACGGATATGTAACAGATGAATTAGTGGAACATTATGCTGCAAGAGCAAAAGGTGGCGTAGGTTTGATCGTAACAGAGGTGACAACGGTTGAGCCTACATATGTTTATCTTCCGGGAGATATGTCAATATCAGATGATTCTTTCATTCCCGGATGGAAAAAATTGACGGATGCTGTTCATCAATATGGAACAAAAATTCTTCCTCAGTTATTTCATCCTGCTTATATGGCATTTCCTATACCAGGAACCCCACAGTTAATCGCACCTTCTAATGTGGGACCGTATTATGCAAAAGAAGCACCACGTTCTGTAACAGTAGAAGAATTAAAGGTTATTATCCGTCAGTTCGGAGAAGCTGCTTACCGTGTGAAACAGGCAGGTGGCGATGGAGTGGAAATTCATGCAGCACATGCACATGGTCTTTTAGGCGGATTTCTTTCTCCATTATATAATAAGAGAACAGATGAATATGGTGGAGACATTCATGGTCGTCTTCGTCTTACTCTGGAAGTAATTGAAGAAGTAAGAAAAACATGTGGAAAAGATTTTATTATTGATGTACGTATTTCCGGTGATGAATATACAGATGGCGGACAAAATCTCAACGATGCCATTTATGTGGCAAAACAGCTGGAAAAAGCAGGTGTTGATTTTCTTCATGTATCTGGTGGAACTACCATTATGCGCGGCAGTTCTATTCCAGCCCCTGGAACTCCTATGGGATCTCACAGTAAAGTGGGAGAAGAAATCAAAAAGCATGTTTCTATTCCGGTAGCAACTGTAGGAAGAATCACAGAGCCATGGTTTGCTGACGAATTAATTGCAAATGGAAAAGCAGATATCTGCATGATTGGACGAGCAAATTTATGTGATTCAGAATTTGTTCGTAAAGCAGAAGAGGGCAGAGAAGAGGAAATTCGTCCATGCATCGGCTGTCTGCGGTGTTTAAATGGTATTATGTTCGGAAAACGTGTGGCCTGTACCGTAAATCCGTCTTTAGAGTTAGAAAATGAGGATACCATTTCCGTTGCTGAAACAAAGAAAAAAATTCTTGTTATTGGTGGGGGACCGGCAGGTATGGAAGCTGCCTTTGTAGCTAAAAAACGTGGCCATGAGGTTGTTTTGTGTGAAAAAGAATCCTCTCTTGGGGGTCTGGTGAAATTAGCTGCAGTTCCTATTGCAAAACAGGAATTAACAAAAGTAATCCAGTATATGGAGAAAAAATTAAATCGAGCTGGTGTTCAGATTCGATTAAATTGTGAAATTACAAAAGAAATGCTGAAAACAGAATTTTCTGATTATGAAGTAATCGCAAGTACAGGAGCAAAACCGCTGGTTGTTAATGCATTTACTAATTTCAAAGAATGTGTAACAGCAGATGATGTTCTTGCAGGAAAGGCATTTCCTGGAAGGAAGGTAGTGGTAATAGGCGGTGGTTCTGTAGGATGTGAAACTGCAGATTATCTAGCTCCATTGGTAAATGATCTTTTCCCAAAAAATAGAGAGATTATTCTTCTTGAAATGGCAGACGGAATTATGCTTCAGGAATCTGGCCCTGGAAGAAGTCTTCTTGTTCAGAGAATGATGAAAAAAGGCATTAAAATTTGCTGTAAGGCAAAAGTGGAAAGTGTAGAAACAGATAAAATCTATTATACACAGGATAATGTGCAGCATTGTATTGATGATGCGGATACCCTTGTTCTTGCCATGGGATATCGTCCAAATCCAGATATGGAAGCATTGCTGGAAGAAAGCGGATTAACCTATCATCTTCTGGGTGATGCACAAAAGGTAGGAAATATTAAAGATGCAATTACACAGGCATATCAGCTGACAAAAGAAATCTGATCATATTTTAAAGAACAGAGCCGCATTTTACGGCTCTGTTTTTATTTCAATAAGAGAACAGCAGATGATATTAAATAAAAATATTGTAAAAAGATGGAAAATATAGTATAGTAATCTTCGGCTAGATAAAATTGCGGAATATAGAAGAATTTTATAATAAGAAAAGGAAAAGAAAAAGAAATGAAACATTTTGGAATAGTAAGTTATAATATGTATTGTAATTTTACAAATTATGGGTCTGCTTTGCAGTCATATGCGTTGCATAAATCAATTAACAAATTAGGACAGGATAAATGGGAATCTATATTGGTTGATTACTGTCCTGACTCCATGGCAGATAAAGATCCTTTAAATCCATTTAAAAATATGTGGGATAAAGATGAGGAATCTTACAGGATGTGTGAGATGAGTATGCCGGCAATTAGAGAAAATTACAAAAAATTTAATAATTTTTACGATACATATTTGAAAAAAAGTAAGAAAAAATATACTTCCAGCAATTTTAATGACATATTAGAAGATGAAAATTTAAATGGTTTTGTATGTGGCAGTGATACGATTTTTTGTCCGGATGAGTTCGGTTTTGATGATGGTTTTTATGCCAATTATGATTGTATGAAAAACAGTTATTCTGTGGCATATGCAGCAAGTTTTGGAGATCCGAACTTTACAGATGAGATGTATCCTGTTTTAAATGAACGCTTAAAAAATTTTAAAGCATTTGGTCTTAGAGAAAATCTGATGATTCCATACGTAAAAGAGCACACAGATGTGCCGGTGGAAAGAGTAATTGACCCAACTTTACTTTTAACATATGAAGATTATGATGAACTGGCTTCTGAAAGGCTTGTTTCAGAAAAATATCTGTTAGTTTATTCCAGACGATATAATCCGGCAATGGAAGCATATGCAGAGAAAATGGCAGAGGAAAACGGATGGAAAATCGTTGAAATCAGTCTAAGGGCATGCAATGCAGATAAAGGTCATATTATGTTTTATCATGCAGGTGTGGAAGAATTTTTATCGCTAGTAAAGCACGCAGAATTCGTTGTTACAAATTCTTTCCATGGGATTATACTTAGTACACAGTTTAAACGTGAATATGTTATTTTTTCTCGTGAACAGTGTAATACAAAAATCCAGGAAGTTCTGGATTTATTTGGAGTCCCTGATCGTATTATGGTTACAGGAAAGGAATCCCTGCCTGAAAAAATTGATTATAAAAGAGTGCATGAAAGAATTGCAGAAGCCCGGAAGAAATCTTTAGAATTTTTAAAAGAAGAATTAGTTTCCTGTACAAAATGATATTTATTCAAAGAACAGAGCCGTAAAATGAGGTGACCCCTCAAAATGCGGCTCTGTTTTATTTCTCAAAAAGAGAAAAATAGGATTGTTTTGAACATAGAAATCATATATAATCTTTTTATATAAATTACACGATAGGAGGGCATTTATGGTAGCTGTAATTGTATTAATTGTCATATTTGTTTTGGTAGCATTATGGGTAATCCGCACATATAATAAGCTGGTTACATTGAGAAACAAAACAGAAGAAGCCTTTTCTGTTTTGGATGTGTCTTTAAAAAAACGATATGATTTACTCCCAAATTATGTGGAAACTGTAAAAGGTTATGCAAAATATGAGTCGGAAACATTAGAAAAAGTAATTTCCACACGTAACATGGCAATGGCGGCATCCACACCGGAAGAGAAAATTGAAAAAGATCATCTTTTAACAGAAAATATCCGTTCTTTGTTTGCGTTGGCGGAGGCTTATCCGGATTTAAAAGCCAATATGAATTTTATGGAACTTCAGAATCAGCTGGCTGGTATCGAAGAAGAAATTGCAGGATCACGCAGATATTATAATGGAGTTGTTAATAAGTTTAACACAACAACAGAGCTGTTTCCTGGAAATATTATTGCAGGTAAGTTTGGTTTTAAAAGAAAGCCTTTATATGAGGTAGAAGATGAAAAAGAAAGAGAAAATGTAAAAGTATCTTTCTGATAGGAGAGCTGTATGAAGAAGAATGCAAAAAATTTTATAGGCATAGGCATCTGGATCTTGTTGATATTTGTAAGCGGGAATTTAGGATTAATAGGACGTCTGATTCCTGCTTCTTCGCAAACAAAGCAGGTGTTAGAAGATCTGTACATGCAGACGAACGCTTATTCTACAGATATTAAAATTCAGGAAGATAACTCCTATGTGGTAACTGAGGATATTCAGGTTTCTTTTATGCTTCCCAGACATGGTATTTACCGATACATTCCTCAAAAAGGTGTGATTACAGAATTAAAAGAAGACGGAACAGCAAAAGATATTCCGTACTATGCTTCTTTTAGCAATATCACATCTTCCCAAACGCTGAATGTGAGTTCAGAAAATGGAAATAAAGTGCTGCGAATAGGCGATGCAGACAGAAAGGTATCTGGATTGCAGAATTATCAAATTCAATATGAAGTAACTCCTGTTACAAATACGGCATACCAAAATGTATATTATAATGTCTTTCCTACTGGCTGGCAAAATAAAATTCCGGTTGGAAGTACCTTTAAAATAACCTTTCCAAAAAAAATACAGGAAGAACAGCTTCAGCTCTATTATGGACGTTACGGGGAACGTATGGATGCAAGCAAAATCGTAAATCTCAAATGGGATGGCAATACTGTTTCCGGTAAATTAACAGCTTCCCTTCCTGTTGGAACAGGGATGACATTTTATGTACCAATGGAAGAAGGATATTTTCAATATGGAAACACGGTACATGGTCTTAATAAGCTATTAATCATAAGTAGCGCAGTATTCCTTTTAATTTTGATTCTCTTATTTTTCTTTTTTGGAAGAGACAAAGAAATTATTCCTTCCGTCCAATTCCAGCCGCCTAATGGTTTGGATAGTGCTGCAGTAGGATATATTGTGGATGGAAATGTGTCAGATACAGATACGATTTCCCTGATTTTATTCTGGGCATCAAAGGGATATCTTAAAATTCGTCAGGGGAAAAATAAATCTCTTATGTTTATAAAAATGAAAGATTTGCCACAGGATTCTCCAAAATATGCCAAAACATTTTTTAATAAGATATTTGGAAATTCTGCTCCTGTTATGAAAACAGTAAGAATTTCTGATTTAAAATATCGTATGGCAGAGACGTTTGTAAATGTAAAGAAACAGATTGCAACAGATTTTTCCAGCAATGTATATACTTCATCTTCTAAAATAGCAAGAAGAGTGTCGGTTGTCATATCTGTCCTGCCAGTTTTTCTTTTGGTTTTTTGTATTTTACAGATATCCCTTGTCAACCCGATTGTATTGTGTCTGCCGGTTTTATATACAATAGGAGTTCTCTTATTTAACCGTACGGTAGATTACTGGTATGCCAAAGCACATCGCGCACGGGCCATTAAAGGAAGTGTTGCGCTTGCAATAGGAATCACACCAATATTGGCACTCTTTTTATGTTATGGAATTGGAATGCTGCGTGGCTCTATTCTTAATCTGTTTCCAGGACTTGTAGCAGCTGCAGTGGTATCATGTGTGGGGATTTTTCTTACAGGATTTATGAAAAAACGAACTGATCAGTGTGTAGAATGGATGGGATATCTTGTGGGATTGCGGGAGTTTATTGAGACAGCAGAATTGGATCGTATGAAAGCGATCGCAGAGGAATCTCCGCAGTTATTTTATCATATATTACCGTTTGCTTATGTATTTGGATTAACGGATATTTTATTGGATAAAATGAAAGATCTTACCCTTCCCGCGCCAGATTGGTATGAAACCGCAAATGGAACAGGATATTTTGAATATGCTACGATGCGCCGAATAATCTATACGGATATGAGACGTGCAGCATCAACCATTTCTACACCAAAACCTTCACAGTCTTCCGGCGGAGGATTTTCCGGAGGTGGCTTTTCCAGCGGAGGATTTTCCGGAGGTGGCTTCGGCGGCGGAGGTGGCGGAAGCTGGTAGAATATTTGAGTACAAAACGGTTAGTCATTTTGATTAACCGTTTTAAAGTTTAAATAGGAGGGAAATCATGAAAACACTTTATATTAATGGAACCATTTTGACCATGAAGGAAGAAAAGCTATATGCAGAAGCAGTCTGTGTGGAGAATGGACGTATTGTTGCCGTTGGATCCCTGGAAGAAATTATGGATTTAAAAAAAGCAGACGATGAAGTTATTGATTTACATGGAAAGACAATGCTTCCGGGATTTATTGACGCACATTCGCATTTTGTAGGTGCAGCAAATGCAATGGCACAATGCGACCTGTCCCTTTGTAAAAATTTCGGTGACATAATCAGAACTATGAAAGAATTCATGGACAAAAGAAATTTGTCAGAAAATGACTGGGTGATTGGGTGTAATTATGATCAGAATTTTTTGGAAGAAGGCTGTCATCCGGATAAATATGTACTTGATCAAATCAGTACTATAAATCCGGTTCTTTTAGTACATGCTTCTTCACATATGGGTGTAACAAACAGCAAAGGTCTGGAAATACAGGGGATCAATGAGAATACGGAAGATTGTTCTGACGGAAAATATGGAAGAGTAGAAAACACACGAACTCCCAATGGTTATATGGAGGAGAATGTATTTATAAAGTTTCAGTCAAATCTTCCTATGCCATCTTTAGAAAAACTAATGAATCTGATTGTAGAAGTCCAGGATATGTATGCTGGTTATGGGATTACAACTGTGCAGGATGGAATGGTGGGCCAACCTCTTTTGGAATTACTAAAATATGCTTCTTCCAAAGATCTTTTAAAATTGGATGTAGTAGGATATGCTGATATTACAACGGAGGAAGATGTTTTTGAAAAGGAACCTTTGTATGCAAATCAGTACTGGAAACACTTTAAATTAGGAGGATTTAAAATCTTTCTGGATGGTTCTCCTCAAGGGCGGACTGCGTGGATGATAAAACCGTATGAAGGGGAAACGGAATATTGTGGTTATCCTATTTATACAGATGAAGCATTGAAAGAGTATATTCATACTGCAGTAAATAAAAAACAGCAATTACTGGCACATTGTAATGGAGATGCGGCAGCGGAGCAGTATATTACACAGTTTGAAAATGTTTTATCAGAAGAAAAACAGAAAGATTTATACCGGGCTGTAATGGTACATGCGCAGCTTGTACGAAAAGATCAATTAAAAAGAATGGCAAAAATAGGGATGATTCCCAGCTTCTTTATTGTGCACACGTATTATTGGGGAGATATCCATATAAAAAATTTCGGAATAGAAAGAGGAAGTCAGATTTCTCCGGCTAAAAGTGCTTTGGACTATCAAATGAAATTTACGTTTCATCAGGATACCCCTGTGGTTCCGCCGGATATGCTCCGGACAATCTGGAGTGCTGTAAACAGAATTTCCAAATCCGGAAAGAAAATTGGTGAAAATCAAAAAATTTCCGTACTGGAAGCATTAAAGGCGGTTACTATTTATGCAGCCTATCAATACTTTGAGGAAGAAGAAAAAGGAAGTATTGAATGTGGAAAACGTGCGGATTTTGTCGTACTGGATGAAGATCCGCTAAAAGTAGAAAAAGAGAGACTGGCAGAGATACAGGTGTTAATGACAATTAAAGACAATCAGATTATTTATAAAAAAGAAAAATAAGAATATTAGATTCAAAGAATGGTTGTCATAAGATTATTATTCGAAACCTATAAATGGGATTCTCTTTTGAGAATCCCATTTATATATAGTGATAAATATTTTTCTTTTTATGGAAAAAATACAATGTGATAAATACCGTCGTAAATTCTGCAAATGGTACAGCCAGCCATATGCCGGTTACTCCAAGGATTGTAGGAAGAAATAAAATATTAAATACAAGAAGTATAAAGGTACGAACAAAAGAAATAGTAGCAGAAACTTTTCCATCAGAAAAAGCAGTAAACATGGAGGATGCGTAAATGTTAATTCCTGCAAATATATAATTAATGGAAAATAGAAAAAATCCGTTTCTTGCGATCGCATAGGTAGGAGTCTCTTTCGGTGTAAAAATTTGTACAATAGTAGAAGTGCTGAGGAATGCAACTGTAGTAATCACAATAGAAGAGATACAAATAAAACATACGCAAATCTTAAAAATTTTGCGAAGAAGCAGCCTGTGATCACGTCCGTAATTATAACTGATTACAGGAGCAACCCCCATGGAAAAGCCAAGATACATGGCAGTGAAAAGAAACTGTCCATATAAAACGATGGTAATAGCCGCAACTCCCGTTTCTCCCAGATACTTTAGCATAGTTATATTAAAAAGATAGGTAACCACAGCAGTAGAAAAATTTGTAACCATTTCTGAAGAACCATTCATACAGCTGTTTTTTAGTACACTCCAAGAAAATTTCGGTGATACAAAATAAAGAGAACCGTGAAAAAAAGTAAAATAGAGCAGACCTGTAACAGCGGGAATAAGCTGCCCGATTCCGGTTGCAAGAGCGGCTCCTTTGATTCCCATACCCATTGGTACCATGAATATGTAATCCAGAATCATGTTGGCAATTCCGCCGGTTATCGTTAAAGCAAGACCTACCATTGGTTTTCCGGCTGTTACAAAAAATGTTTGAAACAGAAGTTGAAGCATACAAGCCGGGGCGAAGAAAAGAGAAATCTTCAGGTAATCTATGCAATAGTCCATAAGCAGGGGCGTTGCACCTAATGTTTTCACCAGAGGGGTGATAAAAAGATTTCCTAAGACCATAATAACCAAACCAACTATTGCGCCAAAAAGGACAAGAAAAGAAAAATCTTTTTTTGCCTCCAACTCTTTCTTTTCTCCAAGCTTTTTTGCAATAACAGCGCTTCCACCTGAAGCAAGCATAACCCCTGCTGCAATTAGGAGATTCAGAACGGGATACACGATATTAGTAGAGGAAAGCGCTTCTGCACCTACAAAACGAGAAACAAAAATACCATCTATAATGGTATATAAGGACATAAAAACCATCATGATCATAGTAGGAAGAGCAAAGCGCAAAAGAGAAAAAAATTTAAAATCTTTAGCAATTGAATTTGACATTTTAATAGTACCTTTCTTGAAATTTTTGTGGGCAACTGCTATGATAAAGTATCGGGTAACCCTATAGTCAAGAAGTTTTGTAAAAACAGGAAAAGAAAATGAATAAAAACAGTTATATTAGTACAGGAGAGTTTGCAAAAATAGCAGGCGTTACGAAACATACATTATTCTATTACGATGAGATTGGATTATTTTCCCCAGAAATAAAAGGAGCAAATGGGTATCGATATTATTCTGTTCCACAATTAGAAGTGTTTGAAGTTATTCATACATTGAGGGAACTTAGAGTACCTCTTGAAGAAATACGTCAATACATGAAAGTGCGTACACCGGATCTTCTTCTTGAATTGTTTGAAAAAGAAGAAAAAAAGATTAATCAGCAGCTTATACTTCTAAAAAAAACACGAAAATGGATTCAAAAAAAGAATAAATATATCCGGGAAGCAACAGAAGAAGACCTGGATGAAATCTATATTAGTAAAGAACCGGAATATTATCTGATCCAATCAGAAGTATATGGGACGGATGAACGGATGTGGGCAGAAGAAATAGGAAAATTGTTGGATAATTGTCAAAAAGGATCCGCAAAAAGTCCATACCCTATTGGTTATCGGCAAAACAAAACAGATATTGAACAAGGAATCTTTGATAATTACTGTGTGTTTTATGAAAAACTGGACCAGAAGCCAAGAGGGATTTCTTTTCAGAAAAGACCAGCCGGATATTATTTAATAGCATATCATAAAGGCAGATGGCAGGAAATTGGAAGTACGTATAGGAAAATTCTCACATACGTAAAAAAGAAAGAATTACATTTGGGAAGTTATTTTTATGAAGATGGGATTTTAGATAGTTTAACTTTACGTGATGAAAAAGACTATATTACCAGAATTTCCTGTGAGATTTTGGATGAAATGTAGAAAAAGGATTGTTTTTGCGAAAGATAACCGATATAATGCTATACGATATAAGGAAGAGAGGAAAAGAAATGAAAGATTATATGGCTCCCATGGAGGGTGTTACAAATTATATATATCGAAATGCATACCATCATTTTTATCATCCCATGGATAAATATTTTACCCCTTTTATCTCTGCGAAACCTAACAAACGCTTTTCTATAAAAGAAATACGAGAAGTTTCGCCGGAAAATAATAAGGGGCTTTATGTTGTGCCCCAGATTCTTACAAATAACCCAGAAGATTTTATGGAAACAGCCAATATTTTAAAAGAAGAATTCGGATATCAGGAAGTGAATCTTAATCTGGGATGCCCTTCCGGAACGGTAACAGCCAAAGGTAAAGGCTCCGGATTTTTGGGAGAACCGGAAAAATTGGATTCTTTTTTGGATAAGATTTTTTCACAGAGTACAATGGAAATTTCTATAAAAACGAGAATCGGAACGCATTATGAAGAGGATTGGGAATACCTTTTAGATATTTATAAAAAATATCCTATAAAAGAACTGATTATTCATCCGCGCCTTCAAAAAGATTATTATGGGAATCATCCAAGAATCGAAGCATTTAAGATGGCGCAAAAAGAACTGCATATCCCTCTTTGCTATAATGGAGATTTATTTACAGTAAAAGATTATAAAAATCTGACTTCCAAGCTTCCGGAAGCAGATTTGTTTATGTATGGCCGTGGACTTGTTGCAAATCCGGGACTTGTTTCTTTTATACGAAATGGAAAAATGCCGGATAAAAATACACTTCGTAAATTCCATGATGAAATTTATGATCATTATAGAGAAATTTTAGATGGAGAACGCAATGTCCTTTTTCGCATGAAAGAACTTTGGAATTATATGGCTCCTTCTTTTACCAATTACGAAAAGTATGCAAAAAAAATTAAAAAAGCACAGAATCTTCATTCTTATGAAAATACGGTACAAATGCTTTTTTCTCAGCAGGATCTGTACAGCTGTTCTTTTGAAAACATGTGATATGAAAAGGAGATACTATGGATATAAAGAAATTCGAGGAATTTATTTCCGCCTTTCCCATATATGAATATCGAATCATTGATACAAAAAAAATTTCCATAGAGGAACGTGTGCGAATCATTTGTCAGCAGGAATGTGAACGATATGGAAGTACGTGGGCATGTCCGCCGGCAGTGGGAAGTCTGGACCAATGTGAAGAACGAATTAAAAGTTATCCCCAGGGAATTTTCTTCTCCAGTGTGGCTGAAGTTTCGGATCTTATGAATATGGATGAAATGTTATTATCAAGAAAAGACCATGAAGCTCTTACAACAGAGGTAGGAGACTTTTTAAAAAATGCGGGTTATGAAATTTATATTCTTTCTACAGAATCCTGCGATCTTTGCGATCCTTGTGCATATATAGAAGGTAAACCATGCCGCCATCCGGATAAAATGCACCCCTGTCTTGAAAGTCATGGTGTTGTGGCAAATGCCATTGTAGAAGAACAGCAAATGGAATATAATCTTGGGGGAAACACAATTTTATGGTTTTCTCTCATTTTATTTCGATAAGAATATACATAGGAAGCTTTCCTCCGGCATAAACTTAGAAACAAAGCCGGAGGATTTTTTTATGAAAAAAAGAAGGCATTTGAAAGAAAATCTTGTAACAGCGCTGGAAGTTCCCAAAGATCTAGCTTATAAAGATACCATTCTTACCATAACCGGATGGACAGCGGCAATCATTGAAAATTATAAAAGCATCTTAAAATATACAGAAGAAGAGATCGTTCTTCTTGCTTTTCATGGAAAGGTCACGATATATGGAAGCCATCTGGAAATTGCCAGGTATGCACCGGATGAAATGCAGATAGAAGGAAAAATAAGCAATATCTCTTTTGGCAGACAGTGAGGAGGCTCTATGAAAAAAATATTGCATTTTTTCAAAGGATATCTTTGCCTTTCCATAGAAGGAGAACAGATAGAACGTTTTTTGAATCTTTGTAAATGTCAGGAAATTATTCTGCATAAAATTATATGGACAGGGAAAAAGAAAATACATGTAGAAATATTTTATAAAGATTTTTTCAGGCTTACTTCCATACATAGAAAAACAGGAGTTCACATTCATATTATTAAAAAGTCTGGACTTCCGTTTTTTTTCTTTCAAAACAGAAATCGAAAAGGCTTTGTTGCAGGAATGATATTTTGTATCCTGCTCCTTGTTTTTCTTTCTACTCATGTATGGAATATAAATATAGAAGGAAATATCCGTTATACGACACCTGAGATTCTGGAGTTTCTGGAAAAAAACGGAGTTGTTCATGGAATGGCAAAAGGAAAAGTAAATTGTTATGAGTTAGCAGCGATGATAAGAAAAGAGTACCCGCAGATTACATGGGTTTCTGCAAAACTTATGGGTACCAGATTGTTTCTTAACATTCAGGAAGGGAAGAAAAAGCCCCCAAATCCTCAAAAAGAAAAGCCTTGTGATCTTATTTCAGAGACGGAAGGAACCGTGATAAAAATGATTACCAGGGCTGGAACCCCTCTTGTTAAGCCTGGGGAAAAGTGTGAGCCCAAAGAAACTCTTGTTTCGGGAAAAATTGCCATAGTAAATGATGCACAGGAGATTGTCCGATATGAATATGTAGCAGCAGATGCAGATATTTACATTCAGCATCCGGTGTCTTATTATTATGAATTCCCCCTTGCTTATGAAAATAAGATTTTTCAAAAAAAAGAAAAAACATCTTATGGAATCCGTGTAGGACCTTTATATTTTTCTACGTACGGAGGCGATAAAAAGGATTGGGAAACGGTAACAGAGACATATCCTGTTTGTATAACTGAAAATTTTCGCCTTCCTTTTGATCTGTATCGTATTACATCCAGAAAATATAAAAAAACAAAAGCTGTTTATTCTCGTCAGGAAGCAAAAGTAATAGCATGGAAACATTTGCAGGCATTTGAAGAAAAATTAATGGAAAAAGGGGTTCAAATATCTGAGAATAATGTTAAAATAGAGATAAATCACACTGCCTGCATAAGCAAAGGGAAACTTACCGTTGTGGAAAAGACTGGAAAAAAGGTGCCGGTGCAGCAGGATGAACCACAAGAAAGGACAGCAACAGATGGGGAACAGCGTTATTGAATTACACACAGAAGTACCTGCTGATCTGCAGGGAAATGTTTTTGGACAGTTTGATGAATATTTAAAACTAATAGAAAGAACATTGAACGTAACTCTTATTTTCAGAGATGGCGTTCTTAAAATTCTGGGCGGAGAGCAAAATGCTGCTCAGGGAAAGAAACTAATTGAGGAATTGGTTCTTATGGCAAAAAGAGGAAATGCCATAACAAAACAGAATGTAACATACGCACTTTCTCTTGCAATGGAACAGATTGGTCAGGTACTTGCAGAAATTGATAAAGATTTAATCTGTAATACCATACAAGGCAGACCTGTAAAACCTAAAACCCTTGGGCAAAAAGAGTATGTAGAACAAATACGAAAAAAAATGATCGTATTTGGTGTCGGTCCTGCCGGAACAGGAAAAACATATCTCGCAATGGCAATGGCAGTAACTGCTTTTCGAAATGAGGAAGTAAGCAGGATTATTTTAACACGACCTGCCATTGAAGCGGGTGAAAAGCTTGGATTTCTTCCAGGCGATCTTCAAAGCAAAGTAGATCCATATTTACGTCCTCTTTACGATGCTTTGCATCAGATTATGGGAGCGGATACATTTGCAAAAAATATGGAAAAAGGTCTTATTGAAGTAGCGCCTCTTGCGTATATGAGAGGTCGTACATTGGATAATGCCTTTATTATTTTGGATGGTGGTGTTATAATTAACAAAAAAGAGGCGCAAGCCGCATAAAATAAGGGTTTCTGGTTGAGTTTTATTGAGGTAGATCTGGTGTTACAAAATACAAAAGACTGTTCTTAAATACAAAAGAGGCAGGATATCTGCCGCTTTCAGTGATAATTTTGATTAAAATCAAATTCCTTGTCTCGATTGATTTCATATACCTTTGCCTTTGTGAGAATACTTATCTTTTCAGGAGAAAATCCTAGGGTATATGTTATCACTTCAATAGCTTTTTCTTCTGATAATTTTTCAGCAAAAATGCATTCATATAGTTCCTTGTAATGCTTATCAGAAAAACATTGAGAATTTTCATACAATGTCCAACATTGCAATCTTTCTATTTTTTTCCGCAGATCAGTACTTTCTTTACTGAATTTCTTTAACTGATTTTGAAGGGCTAAAATTTCTTGTTTACTCCCTCTTTCTTTTTTAAATTTCTCTTCATAAAATTCCCGCTGAATTTTTGTTGCAAATCCATCCGTATTTTTTTGATATGCTGTGCAAAAAGAATCCTTGTTCATATTTAAATCCATATAAAAGAATTCCACAATATCAAATTCCTGTCTGGTCATAAATTATAAATTCCCCTTTCGTTTTATTTTCATACAAGAAGCAGAAATAAGCAATTAGGCATATTTAAGATGTAAAATTATAAATCGAAATTAAGGAGGTATTTATTATGTCAATTTTTGAAAGAGTAGGAGATTTAATTAAATCCAATGTCAACGATTTACTTGATCGTGCAGAAGATCCAGAAAAGATGGTAAAACAAATGATAGTAGATGTGGAAAAGCAGTTTCAGAAGGCTACACAGGAGCTTGGAACGGCAACGGGAGGTTTAAACCGCTTGAAGAAGCAGCTCGAAGAAGCAAAAAAACAGTCTGCGAGCTGGAATGAAAAAGCAAAAGCATGTTTGGCACAGAACAATGAAGAACTGGCAAAACGCGCCCTCGAAAACAAAGTTGAGCAGGACAAGCTTGTGATGCAGTATCAAGTAATGTATGACTCTATGGACAAACAGGTAGAAGATTTAAAAAACCAGACCATGCAACTTAAACAGAAGCTAGAAGAAGCGAGAAGTAGAAAAGCAGTGCTAATTGCACGGAGTCAGGTAGCTGATTCTAAGATGTCTGCGGCCAAAACTCTCAGTGGGATTGACAGCAGTAGTGCCTTTGCGAAAATGGATAAAATGGAACAGAAAATCATGGATAAAGAAGCGCAGGCGGAAGTATCTACAGATATGTTTGAACTACAGGGAAAAACAGATGCTTTTGCAACAGTAGAAAAAGAAGAAAATGTAAATGCGGAATTGGACCGTCTGAAAAAAGAGATGAGATTATAGTGGAGGTGCTATAATGGGAATTATAATATCCATACTATTACTCGCTGGTGGTTTACTTGCAATTTTCTATGTAAAGCCACAGAATGAGGCGCAGGCTATTGAAATGCAGTTCCAGAAGACTAAATCTATAGCTGATTTAAAAAAATCTTTTGAGGATATGAAAAAAATAAATTTGGACGATGGATACCGGGAGTATGTTGAATTGAAAGGAAAAATAGTGTGTGATGAAGTAATCAGGACTCCATTTTCAGAACGTTCTACCGCCTATTATCAGGCACAGTTAAAAAAATTAATCGAAATACACGACCAGTATGAGGTTGATGGGGTAATTAAAACCCGAATATCAAAAAAAGAAATCCTTCTATCAGATGAAAAATCTGCTCCAGATATTAAAATACAGGATAATTCCTGCGGAATTCGGATAGTTGTAGAAGTTGGAGCTGCAGGCTGTGAGTTGGATATTCCGACGACGTTTGACCATTTTGAACCGAGGGCCGGAATGAATCGTTATAGAGGACTTCGAGCTTATGCAGCATATAATTTTGGCGCTGAAACACTGGGAATTAAAATGACAGAAAAAACAATTTTGCCTGATGCCAATATATATGTTCTTGGAGAGGCATTTCTTGTTGGTGATACCATCCATGTTGGCAGATCACAAGATAATAAAAAGCGTTTCCTTGTGTCTACCAGGTCTGAAGAAGATCTTGTAAATTCTTTTACTCATACGGCAAAGATATGCTTGTGGGGAGGTTTAATAGCCTGCATTGGAGGTATCGTTGGATTAATCATTAATATTTTTTAGAGAGAAGTTATGGATAGTGATAAGTGTGTATGTTACGGCGATGTAGTTCCTTCAGGAACTATGGTATGTTTATACTGTTAGGAAGTAGCAGCGAAAAAATTTCATGAAGCAAAAAAAGAATCTAGTTCTTCCGATAGATAAATTTACTCCTTGCAAAAAGAAAGTTAAACGACAAAGTGAATTTTAATTCGTTTCTTTAATCAGACGCTCGGTATATGAAAATAATTTGTATTCAAAAACATTTGTCATATTATATATGTAAAGAAAACAAGTATCGTGTTTGTTCATGTTTTTCCTTTCGTATTGTTTTCTTTATGTAAAGTAATGGAGTGGGTAATTTATTATCTTCCATTTCTCCGAAGCGAAGCGCACTCCATTTCCCCTGTTGCAGGTAGGGGAAAAAGGCTATTGTAAATGGTTTGTCCATAAGCAATAGCCTTATTTTTGGTGCTTTTAAACAAAAGAAAGCTGTTGTGTATTCAGTAAAGTTTTTGAAAGATTTCTTAGAAGAAGGGGGCTTGGAAAAGCTGTTAATTTAAAATGCTTAATATGGTATGGCTAGCTATAAACATGGCGCTATGTCATGTCTATTTGAATGCGACAATCCTGTCTGTTGTACATAAGTTGTTATTTTATATTGCAAAAAGCATATTTCTTTTGCAAATAAAAAACGAAAGGAGAAAGCAATTATGACTTATGAAAACTTTAAAAAATTATTTGTGACAGAACTGAAGGAGGAACTTACAGGATACGATATTTCAATCGAAAAAAAGATGAAAGTGAATAGTTGCTGTGAGTGTATCTGTATTCAAAAATTAGCAGATGGTTCTATTTCAGGTGGATTCCAATTCGAAATGCCAGAGCTTTTCCAAATATTTCTCAAAGGGGAAGATATTGAAGAGATAGTAGAAAGTATAAAAGAATCAATCAAAATGAAAAGTTTTGAGGCACAAAGCTTTGGACAAGATCTTTTATCATGTCTTTCAGATTTCCTTATTACTTTTCAGGCAATTAATGCTGAACTTAATGAGGAATTTTTGAAAGAAGTTCCACACATAACTATGTGTGATCTGGCATTAATTGGTCGGTTGACAAAAGAAGGTAATGATGAAATATATTCCATGGTTGTTACTAACAGATTACTCCAGAGGTTAGGGTGGTCAAAAGAAGAACTTTTCACTGAAAAAAGGCTGGGTACAAATGCACTATTGGAATTTGAAGTATTAGATGTTTCCTTTGGTGCTCCATTTAATCTGTATGCAGTTACCAATAAAGCGAAGATAAATGGAGCCGCATGTATATTCTTTCCGACTGTATTAGAACAGATACGGAAAAAACTAGGATATGATTTTTATGTAATCCCATCTTCTATACATGAAATACTTCTGGCAAAAAAAAAGTATGCAGAAGCGGAAGAGTACAAAAAAATGATAAAAGAAGTAAATCAGGCAGTTGTGGATGAAAATGAAATTTTGTCCTACAACTTATACGAATTTTCAAATGGAAAAATCTCTATAGTGTAAAGCAGCAAAGTGGCGCCGGGGTTTCCGGCGCCACTTTTTTACAGAAAATTGCATATTTTTTCTGCGAACAAAACGAAAGGGGATATGATGTTATGGAATTACAAAAATATGATTTAAGATTAAGCAAAGAAAGGGATAAAAGTTTACTTGTTAAAGAGTGTTGCTTCAATTATCCTGGAAATTCTTTGAATAATCCGGAGAAAATTGTAACTGCCTTAAATGCTGTAGAAAATATGGAATACCTTCCAGAGGAGCATATGTATATGCTCGCTTTTAATAGTCAGTTGAATGTGTCTGGTTTTTTCCATATCAGTCATGGAACGGTTAATATGTCGGTTGCTTCGCCGCGAGAGATATTTCTGCGCTCCGTCTTATGCAATGCGACAGGTATTGTCCTCGTCCATAATCACCCATCAGGAAATCCGGCGCCATCTCAAGAAGATAGGCTGGTTACGCAGAAAATTCGTCAAGCTGGAAAACTTATGGAAATTCAGTTGATAGATCACATTATCATTGGAGCTAGATGCTATTATAGTTTTAGAGAAAGTGATTGGGTATAAGTTGGAAAAAGGTTGAGAGAAGCTGGTGTCATATAACATCAGCTTTTTTATACGCAAAAACAATTTCCCATATTGCGATTATTCATGAAAACGAAAGGAGAAGCAATATATATTTTAAAAGTTGTACGTTCAAATGAGGGAACGGTATTAAGCTTTCCTGACAGGGCTCCTTGGAGGAACAGTCGCTATAGGGGAAACGGTTCTGGGTATATACCTGCTTTTTTCATTGAACAGTACAATGTAAAGTACATAGGAGAGATGTATGCTGGCAGTGGAACCGGTTATGATGTATGCAAAGATATGGCAATTCCGTATGTAGGGGCCGACTTAAATTCATGTCCGGTAAGGCCAGATATATTTGTATATAATGCCTTGGAAGATGAGATTCCTGAAGAATTTTCAAATACGGATTTTACCGTATCCGGAAATCGGTATCCGATATGCAGGAAGTGAGTACACAGATCCGGATGGAAAACTGGCAGCACAGGATATAGGGCAGATGTCTTTTGAGGAAGGAATGCTTGCGAATAATAAAGTGACGCTAAAGTTATATAATGCTATGAGTCCGGGAACAAAAATAAGGATTTTATGCGGTAATATCCGAAGGAATGGGAAATATCATGATATGATGCTCTACCTTTCCCTTCCTGGAGAAATCCTTCAGAACATTGTAAAAATGCAACATAATTGTGCATCCAGTAGTTGTACTTATAGCCGGAAGAACTTTGTGCCGATTCTTCAGGAAAACCTGGTTATCCTCTAAAAACCATGCAGAAATTATATGCAGGTTGGATATATCCTTCCACGAAAAATGACAATGGACATACGGGACAGCATGAGTGCTACCTGGAGGAATGTCATACGGGCGGTTCTTTATTCACTTGGAAAAGTCCATTATACGAAGATTGTTAAATCCCTGCGTGGACACAAAAAAGCAGAGTGCAATAATCACCTGGAAGAAAAGGTAAGACCAGTACTCCGGGCATATCCTAGGAGTTTTACAGCTTATGGCAACGATATTTACGAATGCAGTCATTTCTAAACATGTACAACGAGAGGGGGAGCAGCAGCTCCTCCTTTTGTTTTCCCATTATTACGAAGCAAATTCTAATTCGTTTCTCGTATTTCCATACTTCCAGAACATATCAGGATCTTCATAACTTGAGTAACACTACGGGTATCCAATAAAGAATAATGGCATCCTTTTTCGGACAGCTTGTCTTCCTGTTGCGACTACAGTAAAAACAGAAAAGTAATATATCTGCAAAAACGAACCGGGGAGAAGTGGGAAAGGGAATTATTTTGATAGAGAAATGAGATTTTAACAAAATAATAAGATTTACTAATGAATAAATGAATATAAAATAAGTAACACTAATCAATAAGAGAGATTACGGTAAGAAGATAAAAGAAATACAAAAAGATTTGTATCAAAAAAAGACTTCCAGAAAATAGTTGCAAGTTAAGAAAAGAGAATATTCAGTTTTGAGATATTTAGATAGGACAAACTGGCAGTAGTCCGAGTTTTACACATTCGCTTCTACGGCGCTTGATTTTAGAAATATGTTCATTCAGCTCGGCAGCTATTTCACGAACAGTTTTACCTGCACGTGCAAGAATAGCAATTTTCTCCCGTAGTATCGTCCCTTTTTCTTTTACATTCTTGAAGATACGGACCGGGAACACTTTGGCACCAAGGTCTCCAAATATTTCTACCAGCCGTCTATTGGTTATGAAATAACGATGTGTGGTTGGAGTGTGTTTTCTTAATAAATTTTCTGTGATAGATAAATGTTTGCGTTTCAGAACGGTCAGCAAATGTTCCTTGGATTCTTTCTTTGTCAGGCCGGCATCTTCGGCGAAATGGAGAAACCAGAATGTAAAGTCATTTTTTAGTGTTTGGAATTGTTTTTTTGAAAATCGCATACAAGACATCTGATTCATGCGACGCAGGCTAATAAATTGGTGAGTAGTGTGAAGACCGGATATGTAAAGCTTGTCTGAACGAAGGTATTTGCGCAGACTTTTACCTTTAACAGGAAAATAATCCTGAACAGATTTTTGTAGCTCACGAAAGCTGTAGCTGCGTCCGGAACTCTTTTCAAGGATAGGCGTGATACCAGTCTGTGCATTTGGAACCCCAGGGCAGATGATTTTTTTTCCAATGCGGTTGATATTTACACATCCAGGATGCAGATAAGCAAGCATATCAGATAGAAGCGTAAGATCGGAATTTCTCGATAATGGGAGAGTATGGGAAAGCTGCCAGACATACTGACTGCGTTCACGGCTGATACGAATAATAAAACTGGGTTCGACCGGAAAAAAGAGTCCAGATTCGCCTTCCACTGCAATCTTGTCACAGCGAAAAATGTTCTTATGGTTCATCCAGATGGATACGAGTCTTTTGCTGTTAGGACCATATTTCCAATTTTTTCCTGAAAATAAAGATTCTTCGTGTTTTTCACCGGAAGAAATGTACGTTACCTGTGTGTCAAAACGAAAAGTACTGATAAATGAATGGATTTGCATATAATCTTTTGGACGTTTGTATCTATTGAAAAATACACGGTTCATTGCAAATTGCTGTATAGGTGAAAGAGGTTCTAAAGAAATGTTATCTGTTAATCCCATGTTATTTCTCCTTTTCTTATGTGTTGAAAAGAATATGAGGAATCACATAGATATATATTGGTAAAAATTTAACAAAAATATAAATTCTCCATATTATTATAAATAAAGTGATTTTTCATATTGTGAAAATTTAGATGTCTGCGCAAAGGAGAAAAAAATGGAAATAATAAAAGGAAGTGTAGCTTCAATCATATATCAGAATGAAGAAGGATATTCTGTTTTCAAAATATCTTCCTGCAGATATATTGAGCCGGTATTGGTTACAGGCGTGTTTTCGGAATTGCGTATTGGCTTTCAGTTTGAAATTGAGGGAGAATGGTTCCATCATCCGAAATATGGAAAACAGTTTAATTGCAGAAATTGGCGCGAAATTTTACCAATTGATATTAGAGGAATAAAAATATATTTATCCAGTGGTTTGATTAAAGGTGTTGGTCCATATCTAGCAGATAATATTGTCGATAAATTTCAAAAAGAAACCTTTCATATTTTTGAAACAGATATAGACAGGCTTTTAGAAGTTTCGGGAATTGGGCCGAAAAAAATGGAAAAGATTAAGCAGTCCTGGAAAGATCACTGTGCAGTCAGAGATATTTATATATATCTGCAAAAATACGGTGTAACGCCCAATCTTACTATGAAAATTTATAAAAGATATGGGCAGAACAGTATAAAAAAAATAAAAGAGAATCCATACTACATAGCACGTGATGTCTGGGGAATCGGCTTCAAAACGGCAGATGAGATTGCACTGCAAATGGGATTTGAAAGAAAGTCGCCTCTGCGTATTAGAGCCGGAATTAAATATGCATTGGAAAAACTGGCAGATGAAGGTCATGTTTATGGAGGTTATGAGCAGACCATAGAAAAAACGGCTGAAATTTTAAATATTGATGAGGAAGCAATAAAACAGGAGCTTTTTGAACTGAAAGAAAATAAAGAGGTGACTTTGGAAGGAGAAAAAATATATCTGCCGCAGTATTTTTTTGCAGAAATCGGTGTTGCCAGAAAACTTTGTGAAATTAATAATTCCGATGCGAAAGATAGGTTGTGGAAACAGTTACAGGCAGAAATAAAAAAAACAGGAAATGATTCGTTATCCGTAAATGTATTTCAAATAGAAAAAAGAGTCGGTATGGAGTATGACGAGGTGCAGAGAACAGCTATCCGGCAGGCTACCCGCTCAAAAGTAATGATTCTTACGGGTGGTCCCGGAACAGGAAAATCTACGACAGCACAGGGGATTATAACTGCGTATCAGATGTATGGCTTATCAGTTGTCCTTGCAGCACCTACAGCGAGGGCAGCAAAGCGTCTGTCAGAAACGACAGGATTGCCGGCATCTACCATACACAGGTTACTGGGGGCTGGTAAAAAAGGATTTCAAAAAAACCAAAACAATCCGATAGAAGGGGATGTCCTTGTTCTGGACGAAAGTTCTATGATTGATTTAAGACTGGCATATGCGTTGCTGCAGGCAGTTCCCATTGCTATGCGTCTTGTCATAATTGGAGATACCGATCAGTTGCCTTCAGTAGGGGCTGGCAATTTTCTGCGAGATATAATACAGTCCGAAAGATTTCCTGTAATACGTTTGACCCGTATATTTCGTCAGGCACAAAAAAGCAGAATTGTTACAAATGCACACCGGATAAAAAATGGATATATGCCAGAACTGCATAATTCCCCGGAATCCGATTTTATATTTTTGGAAGAAGAAACGCCCGAAGATACATTAAAGGATATTGTGCATCTTGTGCAGGAAGTAATTCCATGTAAATATGGCTTTTCTCCGGAAGAGATTCAAGTCCTTTCACCCATGAAAAAAGGCCCAGTAGGAACAGAAGTACTGAACAGAGAGTTGCAGAAAATTCTGACGCCTAATGGAAATTCTTTGGAACGACTGGGACAGCAGTACCGAAAGGGAGACCGCGTTATGCAGATGCGGAATGACTATGATAAGAATATCTTTAATGGGGATATAGGCATTGTCCAGAAAATAGATATGGAAGAAAAAAGCATGGTAGTTCTGGAAGATGAACGGCTTGTTGAATATGCTGCTGAAGAATTAGATGACTTGACCCTCGCTTTTTCTATTACAATACATAAATCACAGGGTTCAGAATATCCGGTTGTTGTGTTACCGATTTTAACGAGTCATTTTGTGATGTTACAGAGAAATCTATTATATACCGCTTTAACAAGAGGAAAAAAATACGTCTTTGTACTTGGGCAAAAAAAAGCAATCGCAATGGCAGTTCACAATGAAAGAGTTGCAAAAAGAAATTCAAATTTATGTGAGCGTATCCGTGCTTTGTCTGATGCCGCATGAAAACGAATTTTAATTCGTTTTGAAGACATGATACTTTGGTGAAAGGAGATATAGATGTATGAAAGTAGTTCTTTCGAGTCTGGAATTTGATCAACTTCTTGAAAAATTGGATTCTGTAAATTTGGAATGTGATTATATTCCAGACATAGAAGATATAAAAAAATATGCAGAAAAAGATTTAAAAAAATATCTGCCTTTTCTGCTGTGGATTGATTCAAATCATTCTGAACCAGCGGATGAAGAGGAAATGCAGAATTTAAAATATCTGCGTTTGCTGTTGCAGAACTCTGTCCAGATTTCAGATACTTAATTTTTCTTCATCTGGGCGGAAAAAAAGAAAAGATTGGTTCATAATACGAGAAAAGAAGGTTAAGCTGATGATTTTGGGATGTATTTGTATAATCCTTCTTATTTCCTTTTTTCTGTGGGCCCTTGTTGCTGCAGGAAAAGAAAGAAGGGAGATGGAATGGCGTGAAGAATTAAAGAGTATCAGTAATCCCCACGGCTAAAGCCGGGGGGTGTGAAAGTCCTTACTGACTACCCTAAGTGCTTCGAGTGCTACGTTATTCAGGAATGTATAGGCACCGGCGGACGTGTGGCCCTAATCTACCGCTCTGCGACGTATGGTTAGTTCTGAGGGACAGGAACAGTGCTGTACGCATAGAAACCCTAGAATAACATTAGGGAAGGGCCCCTTACAGACCTATCACAATGTCTGAGTGGCTTTCAAACGATATAGCCACTATTTTGAATAGGAAGGAAAAATACAAAGAGATAGGAGGGAAGCGGCTTCTCCCCATGACTAAAGTCAGGGGTTTCCGCCGCTAACAATTTGATGAGTAGTGTAGAAAAATATATACCTTACGAAAAAATCATTCCGAGTAAGCTGAATGATTTTCCTGTCAATGATATAGAGGAACTAACCGAAAGTCTTCGGCTGTTCGGATTATTACAGCCTTTGGTTGTAAAACCCAATGGCGATGGAACGTATCTTCTATTGGGCGGAGAACGCCGTTATACAGCTATCGGACATGGAAGACAGTTAGGATATGCAAACTGGTTTGAAGATGGCGTCAGATGCGAAATTTATGAAACGAATAAATTTTCGGATATAGATGAAAAAATAATTATTTATGAGCAGAATATCCACAATCGAAATTTGCAGGAAACATATTTAGAGAAGGTCAAAACATTATGCGATCTTTATAAGTTAAAATTTGAAGATGATCCAGCCTTTTCTGCAAAAAAGCTGATTGAAATTATGTCTAAAAAACTTGGGGTTGGCTCTCGGCAAACACAAAAAGTTGTTTTCGTAGCGACATCTGCAGCACCGTGGATAGTACAGGCTGTGGATGAGAAGAAAATGACAATAGATACTGCTTCCATCATCTCTCATTTGGATGAAGATGCCCAGAAAGAACTTAAGGAATATTTTGACGCAAATGGCTCTATTCCAGAATCTGTTTTGAATAATTACAGAAAAAGAAAGAAAATGGAAAGCGCTGAGAAAGAAAATGCGAATGAAATTCCGGATAGCGATAGTTTGACAATTAACACCGAAGAACAGTCACAAAATCAGTGGCGGACGAAAGAAATGGCATCGGATGTGCAAGGAGATGATATAACTCCAAAGGCGGTTTCCGAAAATATTCTTGATTCTTCTGAAACAAAAACATTTCCCAATGCAGATGATGAAAAATCAGAATCACACGTTCAAGGTATTCGTATTCAGATTCCTGCAGACTTTAATCCGTCTGATTACGCGCCGAGCCTTTATAATCCTGAAGATGAATTCGAAGAATCTGGATTTGAGCATGAAGAAAATAATCAGTCAGAAGAATATTATCCGGAAGGCGAATATGCTTCTGAAGAGTTGGGGACAAAAGAATACGGAAGATTCCAAAGAGGAAATGAAAATTCCGGATATTCAAACACAACAGCATCTCTAACAGATGCTGATGAGATGTCAGCTCTTGATGCCATAAGCTGGTTTAGTCGAATTGAGGATAAGGGAATTATGACAGATATGGAAAGAGTTTACATAAATTCTATTGTCAGAAGTCTGGCAAAGTTTTATTTTCCGGATTTACGAAAAAAGGGCTTTATCCCAGAGGGCATGAGAGAAAGCATGAAAGAGATTGCGGACATTATTAATCCACTGTTGGGAATATAATATGAGTGCAATACAACGCTTTTTTTCTTGGTTTTGTTGGATTATGGATTATAGCTTCCTGAACATACATAATGTTTGGGTTATTCTCTTCGTTTTAGGATGTTTTTCTGGAGTGTTTTTTACAATCATACTTCGTATTTCAAAAAAGAAGAAGTATAGAAAATATGTATTCTGGGTATTAGCTGCATTGATAGCCATGAATGTAAGTGTTGCAGAATATATATGTCGAAATTTTACAGAAAATGTTCCAAGGCTCGAAAATATTTTAGATAATGCAGAGTTTGTGCTAGCGGGGGATTCCAGTCAGGAAAAATTTTTGAGTGCTTTGGGATTGAAAAAAGAATATGGAAAAAATATAAGGGAAATTATTTACTGTATGGGAGAAGAAGACTGGAAGAAAGTGGAACATTCATGCGGAAATATGAATTTGTATCTTCAGAACATACACCGTTCTATTAAAAATACTATTTTTTTGAGTAATATACATGCAGGTGTTCCGACTTGTTTGCAAATAAGTCTTTCCGGGTTATTCTTGTGGGGGTTATTCGGAATCTCAATTGGTGCATTCTGGATGTCTTTATACCGAAAACGCGGAAGTAAAAGAGTACGATATGAAATATTTTTATTTGTAGCAGCAATGTTATTTCTACTACTTTTATCTGCCGGAGCATTGATTTATATTGCTTCCATGTTTTTTTCTTTTTCGACATGTGTCATGTGTGGAAGAAAGAAAAATATCAGAAAGTGACAGATTTTTACCCTTTCATGTTAAATAGCATATTCATGCTAATAAAAAAACGAAAGGAGAAGATTGCATGACTATGCAGGAGGTTGTAAAAGAAACGAAGTATTTTGTACAGTGTTATTTTAACCCTGTTTTTGATATGGAGGATACGGAGACAGATTTTGAAAGATGGCATGAATTATGTTGTTCTTTTGATGAAGACAGTTTTTTACAAAATCTGGTACTCGCTTCTATCAAAGCCTGTATTGTGCCGGGAAGAAATCTGGGATTTGGAAAGCACAATTACACCCCAACTTATGAGGATGCAAAGCAGATTTTTGGTACATGCTATAAAGCAGCAGTGAGTACAAATGGGATGGGAATTCCATATGTGCGTAGCCAGTATTCAGAGAATCCATTTGCGTTATCACTTTTAGATGCTTTTGCCGAAGCATTGAATAATTAAAGACTATATGGCAGAGGAAAAAACTATTCGTTAGTTCTTCCTTTGCCATTTTTGCATATTATAATTGATCTTCTTTTGTCAGGAAAATTTTGAATGATTGGTATTATACAGGGAGGTGATAATTTGCTGGGAAATGAAGTTTGGAAAAAATTGCAGATTAAATAATTGAAAGAAAGGAGAGGGGCAGGGAAAATCTTTCCTGCAGGAAAAGCATGAAGAAAAAATATGTAAGTTCATTGTTGATGAGCCTTGCACTTTGTACGGCAATGCCTACAGTTGCTTTTGCAGAAACGGAGCAGACTGCTATAGCAGAGACCAGTGTTGAAGAAACCGGAACCGATGAAAATGAAACTACTGGGAATGGGGAAGACTCCGGAAACGAAGGAGACTCTGAAAATACAGAATCGCCAGAAGAGTATGAAATGCTGGTAGATCTTATCGTCAATATGGTCAGTGAAGAGGATTTTAGAGAAAATACAGAACCTATGAAAACAAAAATTAAAGAAAAGGCTCTGGCGTTTTCCTCTACTCCGGAACTTCTTAGTGGTCTTTTGGAAGATTACCGAAATGAGTTAGAAGGTTTGAATCCAGAAACCGAAGCGCTGATCAACGTGTTCTGTACTGCATGTACGACACCGGATTCTTATCTGGAAACCTTAAAAGAATATTACAAAATGATCGCTATTAATCTTGCGGATGTGGAATCAGTAGAAAAAATTGATACGGCAGAAACAGTTGAAGTACTTCGAGAATATGTAAAAACTACGTTCCCTGAAGATAAAGATCCAGGATTGTCGGAAAATCCAGATCCAACTGAAGTACCAGAAAACCCGGATATAGGAGATGAGGAAGCATTAAAAACAGCGATTGAATCAGCTGTTGCACAGATCAAGTCTATGGATTACAGCAATTTCACAGGCGAAAGAAAAACCGAATTCGAACAGTACCTTATGACGAAAGAAGTAGAATTATTATCCTGTAAAAATGTGGAATCTATTAATAATATTTTGGAAGATATAAAATCGAAGTGGAATGAATTGAATGATAAGGAAGAGTTGGAAAAAGAAAGAAAAAAGGCATTTGATACTCTTGAGCAGTATTGGGATACTTTATCTTTTGAAGTTCCGGAGTTAAAGACATATGCGGAAGAACTATACGATACCGCTAAAAAAATGCTTGAAAAAGCAGAAAATTCGGACTCAATCCATAAAATATGTAATGAAGCCTTAAAAGAACTGGCGGACATTTCCAATGGAAACGAGGAAACAGTGAAGCGTTTGAAAGAGGAAGTACAGAAAAAAATGGATGCAGATAAGAGTTCTATTTTATCAGATTCTCAGATAAAAGAAGATATATATGGTATCTTGAAAGAAGAGCTGGATGATGCACACACAGTAGAGTCTGTTATCGCGGTTAAAACAATTTCCGGAAAAGTTTTTTCTGATTTAAAAAGTGCTTTGGATGAAGAATCAGCTTCTGCAGTTGCAGCCGTTATAAGTGATTTGAAGGCAATTGCTACCGAAGAAACAGATAATGGTTTATTTGATTATCTGGTGTCTAAAGCTACAGAAAATAAAGAAGGTACTGTATCCTACATAGAAGAAGCCGTTTATTCTATTCAGACATCAGGCGATGGTACATATAAAGGACATATTGCAGAAAAAATCCGTTCAGAAGCAGAAAAATTTTCCGGAATGGCAATTGCCGAAGAGGCGGATAAGTTGAAAACTCTTTTCTTAGATAAACTGGAAGCAGCTCACAGCAGAAAAGATATGTATATCTGCGGAGAAACTGCTTTGAAAGAATTCAAAGAATTAGAAAGCCAGGATTCTCTTTTTGAGAAAAAAGTAGTGGCAGAAAAAGAATTGAATTCTTTAAAGAAAAATATTGAGAATAAACTTCTTCTGGAAAAAGTAGAAGAGATTATTGAAGCAGCCAAAAATGAGCTGAAATCAGTAGATACGGAAGAGAAGATTCAAAAGGTTGTGGCAGAAGCTCGGAAAAAGGTTGATGCATTAAAAGAAGAAAGTGAAGCGCAAAAAGATTTTGGAGAGAAAAAGAATGCAATGAAAGAAAAATTGGATGCGCTTATTTCTAAAAATGATAAAGATTTGCGAGAGATTCTTTCTGGTATTATTAATGCCGCAAAGACAGATGTTGATTTTTGTAAAGATGAGACAGCATTGAACGAAATTTACAAAAAAGCGGTTCAGGACGTCAAAACTGCTACAGAAGAATATACCAAAGATAAGACGCTTGCTGCTAAAAAGACAGCATATATTGAAAAATTGTCACAGCTACTTAATGGCAATGTAAATTCTGAATGTCAGAGTATTATTGCAAATGCAAAAAATTCTATTATGAATGCGGAATCTGCGGATGAAATTACCCAAATTTATAAGGAAGCAATGTCTGCATTTAAAGAAGCCAATCTTTCTGGGTTAAGAAAGAAGTATCAGGAAAGATTAGATACATTATATGATTCTGTTTCATGGACTGCAGAAAACCAGGCAAAAGCAGACGAGATCATATTAAGAGCAAAAGATAATATCAATTCTGCATCCAGTGAGGAAGTTATGAATCAGATTTATACACAAGCAGAGGAAGCCATTCATTCTCTTTCTTCTGAAAAGAATAATTTTGATGATATAAAGAAAGCGGCAATTCAAGAGTTGGTAAATACGGCAACTGTTGATAATGCCAACACACAGAAAGTGATCGCAACATACTCAAACAAGATTCAGAGTGCGACAACTGAAGAACAGATACAGGCGTATTTGGAAGAGGGAAAAAGCTTATTGCAGAAATTGAATAAGGTTAGTGAGGATCCTTCTAGCGAAGAAGAAAAGAAACAGGCAGAATTGCTTGCAGCAGAAGCAAAGGAAAAAGGAACAGATCAGGTAAATACCGTAAAAACCGGAGATGAAAATGGTTGGAAAATTGCCAAGAATGTAGGTATCTGCTTAATTGGATTTGGCACAATCGGGTATTTTATTTATTTGCAGATTAAGAAAAGAAAAAAATAAACAATAAGAAGAAAAGCCGGTGTCAAGCATCGGCTTTTTTGTTGTATGGGATATATTGATTTTTTAAAGCGAATTATAATTCGTTTTGAAAGGCATCTGTTTTCTCTTTTTTGTCATCTGAAGAAAAGAAGATATAAAAAAGAGTTATAATGCAAATAAAAAGAGGATTATCCAGGAAGGAGGAGCGGGAGAGAATCCCGTATAAAAACATGAGAGAGATTGAAAGAAATGAAGAACAGGAACGGGCGATTGCCCATATTTATGATCCATGTATATTGATAAGCTGTCCTGGAAGTGGAAAAACAACGACATTACTGAGGCGAATACATAAAATGATAGAGACGGGCATAAATCCATCTAAAATACTTATGCTCACTTTTACGAAAGCTGCTGCCGATGAAATGGGAAAAAAATATTTTAAAAAGTACGGTCAAAATTGCGGAATTACATTTTGCACAATCCATGCACTGTGTCTTCGTATTCTGTACAATTATGCCGGGTTATCAGGAGATAGTATAGTGAAAGAATCAGAGGCGAGATTTTATTTAATGAATGTCGCTCGTAAATATAAAGAAATAAATGATGCGAAAAAAACAGTAAATAGTTTTTTTACCCAATACAGTGCTGCCAAAAATAACAGGATTTCTTTAAATGATGTAAAACCGGAAGATTTGTCATCAAAAACTTTTTTGGAATTGGCCGAAAAGTATGAACAATGGAAAAAACAATCTGGAAAGATTGATTTTGACGATATGCTTTTAGATGCATATGCACTTCTTTGTAACGATAGGCAGGTTTGCAATATTCTGCAGAATATGTGGGACTTTATACAGGTAGACGAGTATCAGGATACCAATATGCTTCAGAAGGATATTATATACAAATTATCTGAAAAACATCGGAATCTATGCGTGGCAGGAGATGATGACCAGTCCATTTATCAGTTTCGTGGAGCGTGTCCGGATATTATGCTTAATTTTCCAAAAGATTTTCCAGAAGCAAAGATTTTTCGAATTAGTAAGAATTATCGTAGCCTTCCGATAATTATCGAAAATGCAGGCAATTTGATTCAGAGTAATAGTAAACGGTTCGCGAAAGAATTTCGATGCAGTCGCGAAGGACAAGGAAGATTGCGGGTATTGGGAGTAGAAAACAGAAAATTGCAGGGAGATTATGTAGTAAAAGAAATAAAATCCAGTAAATGTTCTTATTCAGAAATTGCGATATTATATCGGAACAATTCACAGGCGGAACTCATAGCAAACAGTCTGTTTAAAAATGGAATCCCTTATTTTTCTATGGAACAGATACCAGATTCTTACGATAGCTGGATATGGGCAGACATTATGGCATATTATCGGGTGGCATATGGAAATTATCAAAAAGAAGATATTGAAAAAGTGGTGAACCATCCGAACAGATACCTTGGATCTGTTTTGAGGAAAGCATCAGATTTTACAGAAAAGGCTATGCTTATAGCTACCAATTCTGAGGAAGTGGAATGGAAAAGAAGAAAGAAGCAGGAACAGATTCATCGGCTTTTTTCAGATTTGTCCAAGATGAGTAAGCTTTCCATTTCGGATTTTCTAGAATATTTGCTTTTACACGTTGGATATAAGATTTTTCTTATGCAGTATGCAAAAGCTATGAACCAGGATTTCCTCGAAATAAAGCAAATTTTAGATATTTTTGTGGAAGATTCGAAAAAGTTTGGGACTATGCAGGAATGGCAACAGTATATATATAAGCGGAAAATTGCACTTCAGTCACAGGAAAAAAATGGGGTATGTTTATCTACGATGCATCGTTCTAAGGGGTTGGAATGGGAAAAAGTAATTATTATAGACTGTAACGAAAAAAAGATTCCTTTTGAAAAAAACGGAAAAATATATGATTTGGAGGAAGAACGCCGACTTTTTTATGTGGCCATTACCAGGGCTAAAAATGACTTGACTATTTTATATTCCAGAATGCAGAGTCGTTCCCGTTTTATTAAAGAGATGGAATCTAGACAGCCAGTCATGGAACCCCAAAATAGAAATGCAAGAACAGGAGGTTTTCCAAAAAACAGTTTGGTGTATCATGCTACCTTTGGTGTATGTATGGTGCTCGAAAATCTTGGAACGAAATGCAGAATTATATCCTTAAAAAATCAGATAGAACATGTGGTTTTAAACAACTATTTATCAGATTCCATTAATAATTCGTAAGAAACCGCTATAGCAGACGAAATAACTGGCAATCGGCATATTAAAAGAAGGAGTAATCCTGGAAAAAAATAAGAAAGGAGCCACAAAATGAAAAAAAAGAAAATGCTTGCCGGAGTTGCTGTTGTACTTGCAGTATGCTGTGTAGCCGGTGGGTATGTAGCTATCCAGAACCAACGCAAGGTGGAAGCTGTAAATGCCTCTATTGCAAAGGAACTATCCAAGATTGAGAACTTTGAAATCACAGAGGGAGGAAGTCTACCCGACTTGAAAAGCAAGTTAGATTCTGTGTACATTGAACCGGATTCCGTATTTGTGGATATTCAAAATGTAGATGTAACTGTTCCGGGGGAGTATGAAGTAATCTATGACTTCAAAGATGTACAGGGAAACAACCGGACGAAGACCGTTACCTGTACAGTGAATGTGGATCTTAAAAAGCATGTACAGGGAATAGAGGATTTTACAGTTAATTACGGGGAACCGCTTCCAGAAGGAAATGTTACTTATGATGAATATGTAGACAGTGTTACGCGTGATGATTCGGAAGTGGACGTAATGAATCCGGGTTCTTATCCAGTTACTTACACAATCCTGGGCACGGATGGCAGAATGGGAACGGAAGAATGCCTTGCGACCGTGCTTGATACAAGACCCGAACCTACACCGGAACCAACTGTTGCTCCACAGCCAAAAGAAAAGGCAGAAACAGGCAATGTGGAAGTTGTACAGAAAGAGCAAACAGTTAAGACTTCTGATGATGCCCCTGTAATCTTCTACATGGCGCTTATTATGTCAGTTTTTGCGTTTGCAATTATTTTGCGCATCAGAAAGATAAGACAAAATCAGAATATCCGCGATTAAGTACCTGTTTGCTGAAGCTTCTAAAAAAGACTATAGATGGCAATGTCATTAAGTTAGCAATGATGTTGCTGTATATGGTCTTTTTTTATGGGCGAAATTAGATATTGAAGTTCTGTGATTTTTTCATCTGGACAGCAACAGAAATAAAAAAGAGTTATGTTGGATACTGGGCTGTGTAATATATTTAATCTTTCATATTTAGAGGGATAGGGCAGACGTTTGCTTCAAAGACAATCATTGTTTTTGAAGTGGAATATCAGCGCAGCTATTGAAGGATTAGAAAAAAATGAAAGGAGAAAAAAGATGGACATGATTAAAAGTCTTTTGAATGGACTACTAGAGACGGAAATTCTGCCAGCCGATTCGCAGATTACAGAAAATGGAAATTTTATATCTTGTGATTACGCACTTGTCACAAAAGGACTTCCGATTAAGGTACAGCTTACGATAAAAAAGAGGTTTCTGATTTTGTCTGCTAGCCGAAAATACTCGTATCACATTATTGAAGGAGAAAGGGTTAAGTTTAACGGAAGCGTAAAACAGGAATTTCCAGCTTATCAAATTGCGGGCAACAATGATTCCATTGTTGTGAGTCGGAGGTGCATCTATGAAACACCGGACATGGCCAGAGATACGGTGAAAATTTTCAATGAAGATTGTCAGAAAGTAATAAAAGAATTTGAAGATCGGTGCGTAGATTTTAGGACACGAACGGTGCAGCCAGATATGGAACTTGAAAAATCAAAAGAATTTGTGGAACCAAACGAAATTGAAGAGTTGGCAGATACCAAAAGCGAGGATGATGGTGATTATGTAGATGACTATATAGAGGAACAGAAGCAGTTTACTGCAAAGATCTTTCGGCAACTGTCCGGTGGAAATGTAATACAGCAATCAGGAAAGATTAGATGGTTTTGTAAAAAATCAAGTGATGACGAGTTAGTTGTGTCGTTAGACGAAGCAGAGCCTCTTGACATGTGCTTTAAACTTCTCCTTTCAGCAACACAGAAAGAAGCTTATGTGATGGTGGCATACCTTGATAAGTCTTATCCAGAACTTTTTGCTGCTTACGCAGATAATAAGTTTGAAATGTACAGCTATATAACACCAGACAGGTACGAACCAGGTAAAGATATTACAAAGTGCATTTCCGTTTTAAAGGAAGCAGCAAAAGAAGCAAAACAGGCAGCGGCAGACGTAGAACAGCCAGAACAGATGGTTTCCAATATGCAGGAGCTTCTGGAGAAAGAAATGGAGTCTTTGAAGCAGAAAGAAAAGCAAATAGATTCTCAGAAAACCGATTTGGAGAAACAGCGAAAATCTCTTGCAGCGCAGGAAAACGCCTTGCGTGAGAAGGAATCTGCTTTTATGAAAAATGCAACAAAAAAAGAAGAAGAACTTAAGCTGGCACAGGAACGCTTGACGCTTATGCAGGAAAACCTGAATGCACAAAAAGATTCCATAGATAAAGAAAAGGCGAAATATCTTTTAAATATTCAGAATTTAACAGCAGAAATAGCACGGCTTCAGAAGCGGTCCAGCGTGGAGACAGCGACGAATCCTGAAAGTGAATTGGAAATAAAAAAATTAAAAGCAAAACTGAAGTCTGAGATGAACCAGAGGATTTCTATGGAGCGGAATTTAAAAATAAAGATTAAAAATTTGGAACAGCAGTATCAGAATTCCGCTAGGGAATTAGAAAAAGCGCTTTCTGAAAAAGATGTGATAAAGCAGGAAAGTATGGAAGATGCGAGCCATTTGTTCGATGAAGAGCGTAAAAAATACGAAGAGGAACTGAGGGAATTGAAAGAGTATGCAGATATTACCGAGCCAGAAGTTACATCTGAGGAGTTGGTTGCATACGTCCAGGGCAGAGATGCTGAAAATATAGAGATTCTGCACGCAGCAGAGGGAAAAGAAATCGTGTCTATGGCAATAGACGGAATCAATATCAAAGTGGTATTGGGAAAAGTTCCATTCTTAGATGCATCCAAGGTTATGAAAAATGCAAATGTAAAGGACTTTGCAAAATTGAATTTGCAGGCATGGGATTTTAAGTTCTTCATGCGTGGGCAGGAGGCAGTTGTAAGAAACTATTTTAATAGAAGAATAACGTCAGCGGAATTGTACGAGGCAATCATAAAAGCGATCGGTTATTTTGCATGATGAAAACGTTTGCGAAAGGAGGCACAGGCAGGTAAGGCTGCTGCGACATTATGAATACATCTTATATGTTTTTAGCTGCAGGAGGTATTTTTCTTGTATTGGCAATTGTTTTTTTGGGAACTTCAAAAGAAGGGAAAAAAAAGAAAATAGGAACATTTGATCCGCAATATGTTTTGAAATTTAACGAAGCATATCTACTAACCGGTAGTATAGAAAAAACTCTGAAACAACTTGAAGAGCAGTATGAAGACAATCCATATATGCAGGCACTGATTGGGAAAGCCCTTACATATTTAAGCGGTGATTATGGTGATTATGAAACAGCATTGGGACTATTGAACAATGGAGATGACAATATAGCAAAATGTCATGCCGAGATTATCCGTTTAGAAATTGCAAAAAGCAGGGGAATTCCGGAAAATACAGCAAATTGAAAGGAAAATGCTTATGTTAAAAAAAAACAATTTAAAAACAAGAATGCTTATTGAAACGAAAGGGGGGTGTTATTATTTGTTCTTTTCGGATCCAGGCAGGAAACAGGATGTATTGAAAGAGGTTGGGCTTGACGGCACTATCAAAGATGAAGTGATAAGAATGGATACTTATAGGGACGATCTTACAAGCACAGATGAGGAGCAGACAATTATTTCTGTCTACAATGTAGATGATATTGGAAACATAGGAGATTTTATGAATTACAAATTGGTGTGGGAACGTAAAGTATCTCCATATGTAATTATCAAGCACGTGAAAGAAATATTCTTGATGGAAACGGGAGACGCATTAATTTTGTTTTGAAACAGTGTGAAAGTCAAAAAGGAGAGGAGGAAGATAAAAAGCTGTGAGTAACATCATAGCTTTTTCTGCGAAAAACCATGAAACTCAAGAGAAGATTAATGACTTTTATCATAGGCATAGGAGCTGTTTGTATGCTTACTATGGCAGGAACAAAAATTTTTGAAACTTATCAAATGAAACATCTGCAGCAGGAGCCACTATCTGCAATAGAGGTGAGTTTCGTTGGAAAAGCTGTTCCTGGTACGGAACTGACTAGACCAATGTTTGAGATAAATGGACAGACCCAGAGTGGGCGGGTATATCGCATTAATAATTATGATGTTGATGTAAAAAAAGTGCCGGCACATGGATCTGATTTCGAAGTAACAATAATTTACCAAGATTTTAAGAAAAAAATCAAAGTACCGATTACCCGTAAACCATTAGTGGAGTACAGAATTGGCTATCCAGAACCGGACAGTGTAAAAGCCACTGTTTACACAAATGGGGATTTAGAATTTACGGGAACGGGGAATACGCTGAAATTTAGCCAGTCTTCCATCCCGTGGAAGAGTGAAAGTTATACCCATGTTTATTTCAAGCCGGGAATCGAACCTGCAAATATAGATTACTGGTTTTATGGGAATTCCGAATTAGCATACTGTGATGCATTACCTAAGTCTATTGAAAGCATGAGAGGGACATTTCGTGATGCAGATTCACTGGAAACAACGCCGGAGTTCTTTCAGTGTACAGAGCTTCGCGTAGCCACAGAATGTTTCAGCGGATGTGAAGATTTAAAGAATACAGATACAGTTCCTATTAATCTGGTCGATGCCGATGCCATGTATCGCGGATGTGTCAGTCTGACGATTCCTCCGGATTTAATGAAGAGCAGTTTGGTAACCATAAATGATATGTTCAGGGGGTGCATAGGGATGACTCGGGCACCGGAAATTCCGGAAACTGTAAAAGAAATGAAAAATACATTTGAAGGCTGTGAAAATATCTATTCTGCTACAAAATTTCCGGAATTGATCGAAAACATATCAGGTTCTTATAAGGGCTGTACAAGCCTGAAAGATGCAGCAAGAATTCCTCAATCTGTTTTGGAATATCAAAGCTGCTATGCAGACTGTATTAACCTTTATGGGATTGTTGCCATAGATACGGACACAAATAAAAATTCTGGTGTTTTCGCGGGAGCAGTTCAGGCTGGGCGACAACTTACTTTAACTGGAGCATCACAGAACCTGGTGGAAATACAGCAGTCCTCGAACAATAAGATGATCGTTCTTGGGGCGGAAGTTAAAGAGGAGGTGACACAGTGAAAAGGATATTAACCGCAATTTGTTTGGGACTGGGTTTGTCGTGTATTGCAGCGGCACTTTATACATCCCAAAAAGCTGATATTACGGTATCTGCAACGAAGGATTATGTGTCTCCAACATTATTAAGCCAAATAAACACGGATGACTATGTAGTCCTACCGGTGTTAGAGGGCATTACGGTGCAGGAGCAAGCTTCGGAAGATCAAGAAGATTACAGCAGGCTGGAACAGGAAATGATACGGGATATTGTAATCTCTGCGCCGGAAATGAAAGAGGTTGAAAAAAAAACTACGATAATCGCTGACTATACAGTTTCAGGCAGCGGAAAATTCATAGAAGATTTTACAGACTCTGTGTTGGGGATTGGGACAAAACAGATTCCGGAAAAATTGGAAAAAGCCCTTTTAGGGGCGAAAAAGGGCATTTCCGTTAATATAGAAGGTCTGGAAGGTTTTTATGAAGATAAGAAAGTTGATGTTTACATGACCATAAAATCCATACATGACATTGAGTATCCGATCCCAGATAACTATATGTCTTCCAACACAGAGTACGAATCTGTTAGTGACATGGTGCGCATGATGGTCAATGAAAAAGAGAGCAAAAAAAGAGCGGACTCTCGACAGAACACGTTGAATCAGCTTTTAGATGTCGTGTTTGAAAAAACAACGTTTACGGACTTACCGGAATCCTTAGTAGAAGAGGAAATTGCTGTTTTGGAAAAAGAAGGGAATGACGATACTACTTATCAGGCTGCTGAAAAAAATCTGCGCAAACTTTTAATGCTGAAAAGGCTGATAGAACAGCATTCTATTGTCAGTATAAGTGAAATGGAAACACGGTTACAGAACTATGAAGAAAGCGCGAAGACAGAATTATCTGAATATGAGAAGGAACGAAGAATGATACTTTTGTCTGAAGAAGATGTAGTGAATTATTTATACAAACAGATTGAGATTATTAAAGAACCTGAAACATTAGAAAATTAAATCTTTCTGCTGTCAATTTTATGTCTTGCCACAGGACAATGAGAAAGGAGAAAATCAGTTATGAAAAAGTTTGAAAAAAATCAAAAGTATGATACACAATTAATTGGAAAGATTGTAGAGACATATAAATTTGCTAAAAGACAAGGTGATCTCATTCTGATGCAGCGACAGGCAAATCTGATTTATGAATTTACAAAAAAATATGTGCTAAATGTTTTATGGGAAAACTATCAGAATATTTTAAGAAATCCGCAACATCATGATGATCTTATCCAAAGCGTATGGTTGAAAATATTTAAAGAGATTGAAAATTACGATGCAAGTAAAGCTTCGATTACGGTATTTTTACTTCCGTGGATAAAACATGCCGTAACAGATTATTGCAGCGAACATTTCCAGAAAACGTCAGTTTATTATGCAAATGGAATCCAGAAAGTACAGGGTTGTATTAACTGGTGCAGACTACAGGGAATAGAACCGAAGATCAGTACCATAAGCGAGCTTTCCGGAATTTCTGAAGCAACAGTAAACGCCTGTATGGATATTCTGAGACATAAGACTACGGCTGCGGTCGATTCAATTTATGAGAGTGAGATTTTGGATAATAAGTCTAAAACCCCAGAAGAACAGGCGATATGCAATGAAAATACCAGAACTTTGAATGAAATGCTGGAAAAGAATCTGAGTGACTTTGAGATACAGGTGCTCCGGATTCTGGTAAATCCGCATGCCACCCAAAATGGAGTTGCAAAGAAAAATGCCAGTTACCGCGAAATCGTATTACGGTTAAAGAGGGAAGAGGGAATCACAGCCACTATTGCTACTATTAAAAATACGGTTTCTGATATAGTTATAAAACTGAAAGATTGTCCAGAACTGGTGAGGATACGCCCGGATTTAATCCGTATGTGTAAAAATGATTTAGAAGAACCAATGTTTTCGATTGTAGACGATAAAGAATTCATTGATTCTCAGTTGAAGATTTTATCGGATTTATAATCTTTTGTCCTAGTGTCAATGCCTGGATTATGATATATGTCATAGAAATAAGTTTAAAAAAAGGTTCTGCTTTTTTGCAGAGCCCTTTTTTTCTGCCGAGTGCTACCATAAGTGGGCAGAAGGAGTGTGGCGGGAAGGGTAGATGTAAAATTTTGCATATTATATAAAACCTAGGAAAGGAGTGAAAATTTATGGCAACTCATAACAATGTGAGTTTATTGGGAATTGTGCGTCGAAATCCCATTTTACAAAATAACGGCTTCGAAACGGTTGCCAGTGTTGCAGTATCTACAATCGTTGGTTTGAGGGATGAGAGTTTTCGGAAAGTAACAGGGCAAATATCTGTTGTAAGTTTTGTAATACGCACCGCCGAAGAAAAAATGGTAAATGAAATCCGCACATGGAACGAAAATGATACGGTGTATGTCCAAGGGTTTATTGCGACAAAAGATATAGAAAAAAGTTCCATCTGTCCGAAGTGTGGAAACGTAAATCAGAGAATAGATGCCTGCCGGGACGCACGTTCCGGAGGCAACATGATTTATGTATATCCTATTTACGCGGAAAAGATAAAGTCATACCCAGATATTAAAGAATCTTTGGATTTTCTTGTAAAGAGGCAGGAAATTGCAAATAGAGCAAGCCTGGTTGGAACACTGGTCAGAGAGCCGGTGCAGGGAATTGTCAGGGGGAGAGATTACACCAGATTTCAGATTGCCGCAAATAGAAAATATTGTGCACAGACTTATGAGGAAGTATTAGAGCGCACAGATTATCCGTGGATTTACTCCTATGGGGAAAAATCTAAATTGAATATGGCAGCACTTCATACAGATTCTTTGGTACTGGTAGATGGTGCTCTGCAAGGACGCTCTTATAAAGAAGTTTATCAGTGTCAGAATCCGGAATGTGGCTGTACCTATACAGAGGCGGGAACAACTCTGGAAATCTTGGCGTATGACACCGAATATCTTATGGATTGTGATTTAGATGCTGTTTTGGAATTGTAGTTTCTGTTCTACAATGTTTGATTAAAACCCAGAAGAGATAGTTAATTTGCCAGCTCCTTATGCATTTTCAAATTGATATGAAAACGAAAGGAGAAAACAATATGGACAAAAAATTTTTACAGGCCTGGGATGCGTTTACCAGGATCGAAAAAGAAGATGTGGAGCTTGGACTTTACAGGATTCTTTCTTTACGTGACATCGAAGATGGGGTGGCGGTATTTACTATCATAAATCCTATCGGTTTGAAGTTCCCATGTACAGTAAAGAGATACAGAAAAAAAGGGCTTCCAGGATGGGCTTTAGACTACATTTTACAGACCGGGCTGGCTCTCTTGTCAGAGGATGACAAATTTTATGTGGTCAGTCCTTTGTTCCGGACAACTCTGATAGATATGTTTGGATTAAGTGGAAAAGCCATAGAACCAAGCATATGGAGGGACTTTTTGCTAGCTCGATTATTTGCAGATATTGGATTTGCATATCCGACAATTAGGGAACGTGATGGAATTTCTTGTATTTTGTCCTTTAACTTTTCAGAATTGAATAGCATAGAAACCAATCTCTATGAGATTGTTTCGGAGCTGCAAGGTGAAGTGGTTGAATGTAAATATGATGAAGTCAGTTTTCAGTGTGCAGTTAAATTTAAGCAACAAAAGCACGGATGGAATTTAGCCCTTATATGCAGAGATTCTGCAATCGGGCGTGAATCTATGACTTTTTTTTCTGCATGGGAGCATGATGGGGTGTATATTTATATGGATATGATAAAGAAACGCCATCGTACACATGCGACAAAGGAAGAGATTTTATCAGAAATACATGAGCTTTTGGATAAAACCTATCATATATCCATTGATGGGAAAATAAGTGAAGAGAAGGTCTTTAAAAAGACTGCAAAACTGTTAGGCAAAGAGCGTGCGAAACGATTTCGGCTGTATGTAGCAGAAAAAATGCCATTTCGTTCACCAGGAGAACTTCTCGCAACATGTGCTGCTTTTACAGATACCATGAACAGGGAACTGGAACAAAATTTCCGGCTTTGTTTAGGCGAACTTATGAAAGAGGCATCTGGAAAAAAGGAGGGTCTAGAAAATGCTTAGAATCCTTAACAGCAAACAATTGGATGGATATGTATTCCAGAAGGAAAGTGCAGACGCTCCTGCATGTGAATTACTTGCCGGGTATGTTGACAGTATTCGTCCGTTAGATTCTATGGGAAATATCTATGAAGTTAGAATTACTGAAAGATATTTTGACAAGAATATACGGCTGATGAAACTGGCTACTACAAAAATTTTCTTTGAAAACAGAGGGGATGGGCGTAAGCGTCTGGCAGAAAGACTGGTTGAAAGCAGACTGCATAAAGGCTCTTTTGTAACGGCATTGTGTATGGTTGAGGACTGCTGCAGATATGTCTTGGATTTTAAATTTTATGGTTTGTGGCGCCTTAAAGGCTATGCGGGGGAAATGAATGTACTCTTCGGACGTCCGGATGATTACCGCCTGAATCAAGGAATTGCACAGTTTAAATTTACAGACAGAGGGAACGGACAGATTTTTGAACGATTTGCTATTGTGAATGCCTCAGAGTTTGGTGTTTTACAATATGAAGTAATCAAACGGAAAGGGTATGTTTTCTTTATTTGTGGCCCTGAAAAAAGGCACGATAACCGTTCTTATTATTATTGCAATGGGCGTTTGGGTACAAACGGCAGGATTTTTGACGTGGATTTTTTATATTAAGATATTGAAAATCATTTTGAACGTATATTCAATCACGAAAGGAGAAAAATTATGAACAAAGTCATTTTAATGGGACGCTTAACAAGAGATCCTGAGGTTCGTTATTCCACAGGAGAAAACGCACTGGCGATTGCCAGATACACACTGGCAGTTGAACGCAGATTTCACAAAGATGGGGAGGCAAATGCTGACTTCATTAGTTGTGTGTCTTTTGGTCGGAATGCTGAAGTAGCAGAGAAGTATTTCCGTCAGGGTTTGAAAATTGCTGTTACTGGGCGTATTCAAACAGGCAGTTATACAAACCGGGACGGGCAGAAGGTTTACACCACGGAAGTTGTCGTTGAAGAACAGGAATTTGCTGAAAGTAAATCAAACTCTTCAAATTCACAGCAGACACCACAGCAGCAGGCGCCACAGCAGCAGGCGCCACAGCAACAGGCGCCACAGCAACAGGCACCACGGCAGCAGCCAAACACGGGAAATCAGCAGAACCGTTATGCAGATGATGGGTTTATGAATATCCCAGATGGAATCGATGAGGAACTTCCATTTAATTAATGAAACTGGAAGAAAAGGGCTATCTTGAATGATAGCTCTTTTTTCTTGGAAAAATGGAAAATAACTATTCTCTTTTATGGAAACGCATATTCCCTTTGAAAATAAAACGAAGGGAGAAACTATATTATGAAAATTTGTGTTGAAAAGGGAAAGTTACTGGGGGCAATAAGAAACGTGCAAAAAGCGATGGATTCCAGTGAAAATGCAAATTACGTGCATTTAAAGGCTGAAAATGGGATTGTATCCCTGGCCGTCTGTGGTAATCTACTGTCTATCCGGTGTAAGCTGTTGGCAGGAGAGGTGATAATAGAAGAACCGGGGAGTGTCTTTCTTTCAGTGAACAAGCTTTTTCATTGCGTATCTCTAATGCCAGATGATAAGTTGCAGATTCAGACAAAAGGGAATACCCTTGTTGTGTCAAGAAAAAAGACACGTATGGTGCTAGATACAACAACGAAAGCACCTGTTTTAGAGTTTTCTGACTTTAATGAGCAGGCTGTTAAGATTTCTATATCAGAAATTCTTTTGAAACAGCTGATAGAAGATGTTGTTTATGCTGCTTCTGCTGATACAGAGAACAATATACCTGCTTCCTCTATCAATATTGAAATCATTGATGGAACCTTACGTATGACTGCTTGTGACGGGATACAGGTATCAAGAAGGGATGTCGATCTGAAAGACAAGGTTTCCTCAGATACCAGTGCCAAGTGCATGATTAAAAAAAGAAACCTTGTGATGATTGGCTCGCTGCTTGTTCCAAGTTTTGACAATATGGCTGAATTTTGTATCGGAAATATGAAGTATGGGATCCGGACGAGAAACATTGAAGTAGTAGGGGCAATACTGTTTGGAGATTACTTTAATATGGCAACTCTTTTTGCTGAACCGCCGTCAAAAACAGATATTAAGGTGAATAAAGATGAATTGCTGGCTGCTATGAAGCGGTGTTCGTATGCAATTGATGAAAGCAGTCGCAGACCTTGCATAATTGAAGGCGAGAATACTATTAAAATTTATGCACAGGGCAAGATTGAGGTAGAAGAAGAATTATTTGCCGACATCACGGGTGAAGCATTTCGCTTTGGCGTGAACCCAATCTGTATGGAAAACCTTCTGAAGGTTTATCCAGAAGAAACAGTAACAATATCATTCAAAGGCAGTAAGCTGCCTTTATATGTGAAGCACGGGAGTTATACCATGCTCCTTGCGTTGATAAGCATTCCAAAATGATTTAAAACCAAAACGAGGGCTGTTGTACTATTGTGGTACACAGTCCTTTCTTTTACAAAACGAATTTTAATTCGTTTTGAGAAATTCGTTCTTGGCTGCAAAACGTCATATTCCCTTCACAAACCAAAACGAAGGGAGAATACTTATGAAAAAACATAAATACGATTTGGACATTATACAAGAACTTGTGAGCATGGAGGACCTTGCTTCTGTATTGGGTATTGAAACACGTATGGTGGGAGGAAAGTTGTCTATTCTTTGTCCATTTCACTCTGACGAACATTTTGGGTCCGCATTTGTGTGGAAAAATGGAATATACTGCTTTGCTGAAGAAAAGTTTTATTCCCTTTTCGATGTATATATGCAGGTGACAGGCAGTTCATTTTCAGATGCTGTGGAGGATATAGTGCGTATCTTTGCGCTTCCTGAATCTATTCAGATTGACAACAAAAAGGCAGATAAAATACTACCGTTTACCAGGGCAGAATTAAAAGCAATCGGTTTGCTGCAGGCTGAGAGACGAAGTGAGAGATATATTATAGGCTGCTCTGATGAAAACAAACGCCCAGAGCAAGGGTGTTGTATAAAAAAGACAGCTACAGATGAATATATCATTTATAAGAAAGGCTCTTCGCAATATATTCACCTTATGGATTTGATGCAGGCAGAGCCGGATACGTTTTGGAGGCTTGTCTCTGGTAAGTGTGTCGAGCGGTATCAGACCTTGGCAGAATCTGTAATTTTTTTGAGGGCAGTGACCGTTGCACTGCAGGAACAGGGGGTTACACATAAGTTCACGAGAAAACTGTTAGAAACGGCAGAAGAACAGTTGTGTCTTGTTAAAAATGTTCATAAAAAAGTAAGAAAAGGATGAAAAAAAACACACCGTCCATTGGGCAGTGTGTTTTTCGTTTTAGGCTTCGAAACTTGTGAAGTCAGTTCGTAAAACCCCTACTTTAGTTATGGGGAGTGTCAAAAATACCGAGGAGTAATGAGTTAGTTTGGAGAACAGAATGCGTAAAGTTATAGACATTTTTATCGAAATTTGATATTATATATATATAAATATAAAATTTTGTCGAAAAAAATGATTTTTATTCTCCTATAAGGCATTGATTTCTTGGTATGATATAATACTTCTAGGTGATTTGATGAGTATTATATCTTTTGCTAAGATTAAGAAAACTAAAGAAGATGATATTATGTGTGAAATACTAAAGAAAATAAATGGAAAAAGTTCTTCAGAACTGCTAAGGGAATATGATATTCCCTTGGTTCCACCGATAGATATATCTTTATTGTTAAGAAAAATAGGTATTAAAGAAATTTCTGCTGATTTTTCTGAAATAGAAGATTTAATTGATGAAGAAAGAGGCAGCATATTAGGGATTACATATGCCAAAGATGAATCTTTAGATATTTTTTATCGGTCAGCTGATACAGAAAATAGAATACGTTTTACTTTGGCACATGAACTTGCGCATTGTTGTTTACATGCAGACACCTTAAAAAAACGGCATATTGAATGGAGAAAATGCGAAACTTCTAGCCAGTCAAAGGAAAAAGAGGCTAATATTTTTGCAGGAGAATTGTTGATTCCTTTATCTTCAATAAAACAAATATATAGCCGATTTTTTGTTGCACCATCCCTTTCTGCCCTTTCTAGTATATTTCATGTATCTACTGCAGTTATGGCGGCAAGACTGGATTATTTGAAATTAACGTATATAAAAGATAAAGCAGAGGATGACGATTAAGGTACTGGTATGAGTAGTTCAAATAAAGAAAATGTTTTTTCAGAAGAGATAGATAGCAGAGTAGATGAGATTTTGAAGAATCAAGCGGAACAGGCACAATCCTCGCAAAAATCTGTAAATGATTCGGAATTCTCAGAACAGGAATCATTGGATAAAACAGAATATTATATCCGGACAGCCAATGCTAAAATTCTGTTGGATACATTGGCTCCAGAAGTTTCAAAAAATGAAAAACGTAAACGTAAGCATAAGGATAAGTTAATTAAATATGTTTCTATATTTTTGGGTGCTCAGTTTATAGCTATTTTTATTCTAATAGCAGTAGTAATTGGCGCCATCATAGTTTTTCATAATGCAAAAAATGACCTGCCAATTAGTACAATCAATATTTTCTTTGCCTTTTTTGGAACTTATGTAACATCTGTTATTATTGAATTAATATGTATCTTAAAATATATTGTAGTCAATGTATTTGATACGTCAATATCTGCTTTAATGGGAATTTTTAAAGACAACGATATAAAGAAAAATGAAAAAAACTAAGAGCTGGGAAATTTACCTTCCCAGCTCTTTTTCGTAGATGCACAAATACAATGAAATTCTCCTCAGCTTCTCTTGCAAAAAACTGGTATGAGGACTACAATAACAGCATATTAACGTAGCAGGTCATCGTAGGTGGTATCCAGACAATCACGGATACCACGGAGCTGGCTGCCCGTGATATGCTGTATCCCACGCTCGATCTTCACAAGGGTTTCTCTTGTCATATCTATACCATGCAATTGCAGCATCCGTACCAGTTCCGTCTGTCCGATTCCGGCATCGAGCCTTATTCTGCGGATATTTCCGCCTATGTCAATCCCTGCCTGCTTGATTTTTTGTTCCATTATAGATTCTCCTTGGTAAATTATGGACTTAAAATAGTCCTTTTTTTTCTACAATATATAAACAAGCTGTGATATAATGGGACTAGAATAAGTCCACTGTTAAAATGATCAACGGAATCGGCTAATAAATATCTGAGTCTGTTTGCAACTAAATCGTGGGCACCACTTTAAAAAAGTCATTTTTTTCATCTGGAAAAACAAATGCTGTTTTTTGCTGTATATTAAGTACATACAAAAAACAAACACAGAATTACAGGAGGAAAACGCTATGAAAAGAAAGAATGTAGAATCGTTATTAATGGCAGCAGCGCTTGCGATGGCGGCGCCATCTGTCCTGCCTGCAGCAGGCGAAGTGGTCCAGGCTGTTGCAGAAACAGCAGAAGAAGCTTTGGAAGCATCCTCTGTGGAGGTTTCCGCAGCCACATTGGACGGTTGGATAAAGCAGGGTAAGTACACCTATTATTATAAGGATGGCAAAGCCCTGAAAGGGCTTCGCACCATTGGCGGAAAGAAATACTATTTTGATAAGAGCGGCAGGATGCAGGTATCCAAAATGGTATCTACCGGCGGGGTACGCTATTATTTTACCTCTAACGGGCAGATGTATACGGGAAAGCCAAAATTTATCTCTTATAAAGGAGCATTTTACTGGGTAGATTCCAGCCACAAAGCAACAATCCGTCCGAAATGGCAGACCATTAACGGACACAGATACTTCCTTTCCAATAACGGTGTACCGTATAAAGGATACCGTAAGATTGGAAAATGTTATTATTACTTTGATTCCCAGGGAAGAATGCAGAAAAATATTATTGTAACGGCAAACAGAAAGCAGTATTACATCAAGTCTGATGGCAAAAGATACGGCAAGAACAATGTTTTTGTCAAAGTGGACGAAAAATATTACTGGGTAAACAGTGATTATTCTGTTTCCGTGAAAAGCCGTTGGCAGACGATCAATGGAGAACTGCGTTTTCTGAACAATGACGGCTCACCGGCAAAGGGATACCGCAATATCGGTGGATGTTATTACTATCTGGATAAGCTGGGCAGACCGCAGAAAAACCGTATGATTGATTACCGCGGAACATTATATTATTTCTGTTCGGATGGAAAGCAGTATACCGGTTCGTCTAAATTTATTTCCGACAACAGGAAATGGTATTGGATGGACGGAACAACCCATAAAGCAATCCTGGCAAATGGACTTCATGATGTAAGGGGCAAGCTTTTGTGTCTGGATGATGGTGTAGCTCAGAAAGGATTTATTTTTGTAGACGGATACAACTACCACTTTAATGATAAGGATGGAGCTGCTGATAAAGGCTGGGTAACAAACGGGAAAGATAAATACTATTATGACCTGAATACATGCCGGGGTTATATCGGCTGGAAGAAGGTAGAGGGGAAAGAAAGATACTTCTATGGAGACTCCAAGATGGCTGTAAGCACCACAATTGATGGAAAAGAAATCGGTCCGGATGGAACCGTAGTAAGCAAACCGGTAAATCCAACCCCGACACCAGATCCCAAACCCCCGGTAACTCCAACTCCAACACCGAATCCGAAACCGCCAGTAGACCCGACACCAACACCGGATCCAGAGCCAACACCAGATCCAGAGCCGGAAAAGCCAGATAAGAAGAATGGACTTGTATGGGAAGGCGGTAAGCTGTATTACTATAAAAATGATTCAAAAATGACAGGATGGCATACCGTTGAAGGAAAAAAATATTATTTCGCTCCTGACAATGGAAATGCGGCGCTGACAGGCTGGCGAACAGTCGAGGGATATGAGTATTATTTCAATTCCAAATGTGTAATGGCACATAATGCCACGATTGATGGTATTACATTGGATAAAAACGGTCATATCTACGGATTTGTAACAAGAAACGGAAATCTGTATTATTATATGGACGGAAGAAAATGCCGTGGAATTATGATTATTAGAGGCAAAGAATATTATTTTAATGATTCCAGCGATTCCAGTGATCCGGTTGCCGTGAAGGGATGGGTAACTGTCTATGGAGTGGAATCTTATTATGGCGATGATTATGTTAAAGTTACCGATGCAGTGATAGATGGCATTTATCTGAATAAGAATGGTCGTATCGAAGGACTGGCAGAAAGAAACGGAAAACTTTATTTTTATGACGATGGATCCAGAGTATCCGGTTGGAAAGAAGTAGATGGTAAGAGATATTACTTCAATCCAGGAAATAACGAAGCTGTGACAGGCTGGCAGGAGATTGCAGGGAACAGGTACTACTTTGACAACAACCATGTAATGTTGAAGGATACCGTGATTGACGGTGTTACGCTTGGGCCAGACGGAAAAGCACAGGAAAAGGAACCAGAGCTTACAGATGAATACCTGAAAGACTTTGTTCATAGCCGTACTGATTATGCAAAAGAAATTTTCCGGCTTGTGAACGAAGAGCGTGTGAAAGCTGGTAGAAAGCCGATTGAGTGGGAAAACAGATTTGAACTTAGAAATGCAACCGTTGTTGGAGCAAACAATGTAATGGACGCAATCCGGATTGGTGTGAATACGAACGATTGGAATGCAATTCTCCGTGTGTTAGGCGATCACGGTCCAATCGGTATAAGTGTGGCGGCAGGATATGAGATTTCTCCAGCTGAAGTAGTGCAGTCTTGGATGGAATCTCCGCTGCATAAGGCAAATGTTTTAGCTGAAGATTCTCGTTCTGGAGCAATTACCTATACCACAGCAACATATAAAGGCAAAACATATACTACAATTATGTTTTCGTTTGGACCAGAAAGTTTAGAGGATATTGAAGAATTTACAGATGAAGAAATCATTGCTGACTCAAAGCAGGGTATAGCAGATATGATGAGTTCAGAAGAATATGATAAGTATTGCAATTGGTTCTACAGCCCAATGAATGTTGCATCTGCAACAGCATCATTTGAACTGGAATCCGGAGAGCCGGAAATTCTGACAGATGATTCCCTATCTGAAGTAGCCGGAGAAGAGATTGTAATTGAAGACTATGCAGCACCGGCAGGTGATGACTTACTAAGTGACGGTGAATAAGGAAAAAGGAGAGAGCGGGAGAAATCCTGCTCTTTCTGCGTAAATAGTTTTGGGAAGCTCTTGTTTATAATACTTCTATCTGATATAATTATACAGGAATCTACAAGGTTAGAGGTGATTATTATTTCACAAGAAGTGATTTTTTTCTTTGACGATTCAGGTGTGTTACATAAAAATGAATCGAGTGGATATTTTGTTTATGCTGGCTATGTATTTACAAGTAGAGTAGATTTGGATTCTGCAAGACGTAAATACATCAATGCGAATAAAAAAATTAAAAACGCTTTGAAAAGAGACGATGAGCTTAAGGCAGCAACTCTTGAAGTAAAACATAAAAGATCGTTGTATAATTCAGTAAAGAAATACGATTCCGTAGCTGTTGTTGTAGACATTTCGAGGTTGTATGACTATGTATTAGCAGATAAAAAGTCTATTTGCAGATATAAAGATTATATATTGAAAAGGTGTATTAAAAGTAAGTTAAAAAAATTGATCACAGATGGTATTATTTCAAAAGATGAGGATATAACAATATCTATTTACATTGATGAGCAACTGACAGCTACGAATGGATATTATGATTTGAGAGATTCCATTAAAGAAGAATTACAGCATGGGATTGCAAACTTTGATTATGGAATTAGACATCCACATATGTTTGATTCCAAGGTTGAGGTTATCATTCATTATTGCGATTCTAGTGCCAATTATATGATTCAAGCAAGTGATATCTTAGCAAATAGAATATGGACTTCTTACAGAAAAAAAGAGCGAAATTTGCGAATAAAAGATAACCAAACAATCTTGACATTTCCATAAGAATAGTATATTATATTAGTACAGACAGAGATGTACTGTATACACCTGTTCCCTGATACTTTGTATTAAGCGTATCTTAAGTACGCCAGCCGGGTGGGAAGAACAGCTGATTACAGCTGTTTTTTTTATTGAAAACAGTTGTTGACTGAAGGTAGCAGATGTTTTTTATCATAAAAGTATAAAAGAACTCGCCTCTGGGTAGGGTTCTTTTTTGTGCGATTTTTTTAAACGAATTTTAATTCGTTTTTGTATTTTCCACTCCACTGATGTATTTTTGCCTTTCCAGCATATTTTAAAGGTACAAAAAAGCAGAAGGGAGTGGTACGATGGCTGAAAGATGCCATAAGATTGCGCGCAACCGTCCACGGGATAAAATCCGTAAGATGTGGCGTGCCAGTAACATACAGGGCTGTAGACTTTTTTTTAGAAACTCTGAGAAAGGAGGAAGGACAGGAAGTCTTCAGGGCAGCCCATTTTTTCATATATTATCCGGACAGGCTTTCTGCCCGAAGATAACATGAAAAAGAAACTGCTTGCACTTCTTCTGGCAGTGGTAACAGCGACCTCTTATTCAGCAGCTTATATTGCAGCAGCGGCTGATGTACCTGTTGAAATGACAGAAGAAGAGAGCATAATGACCTATACGGTCGATGAAACATCAGACCATGCAGAAGTGATTTTTCTTAACGGAACTGAATTTCAGGCGGACGAAATGGTCAATATCTGTGTAATTCCTGATGCAGGATATTCTGTGGAATCTATTGAGGCATATGGCGTAGACGGGGAAATTGATGTCCTTCCGGATACGGAAGACAATTATATATTCTTCATGCCAGCAAGCGAGGTATTTCTTGATGTAATTACAACTAAAATTATCGAAACACCTTCTAAAGAGGAGAATATGGATTCTCTGATGGAAGATATGGGTATTGCAGAAGAAACTACACCAGATACCAGTAGAGAATCCTCTGCAGGAGAAATTCCAGCAGAAGAGGAAAGTTCGGCTTCGGAAGGGCATCTTGAATTTGACGGCTATCTGGAAGACGGGACACCAAACTATGTCTGGGAAGGGGAAACCCAGGCTCCTGTGATCACAGAAACTGCATTGGCAGATCAAAAAAGTGATACTTTTTTTTATAAAGTTGGTGTGAATGTTGGTGTGAATAATTATTTGAAAGATGCAGAAAAGATATGGGATCGTGTTGCTACTATGGGTGGCAAAGGAGACAATACCTCCGATGGCATACATTTGACACCAGACGGACATTACCGTGTGTATAAAGGTGGACATTATTTTGTAAAAGGCCGTTTCTCCCTGAACAAGGATGTTTATTATGCAGACAGCAATGGCTATCTCCTGAGTGGTTGGCTGAAGCTTGTCAAAGAAGGTGGCGACTGGAACAGCAAGAAAGCGTCAGATTACGTATGGAAATACTGTTTCCCGGACAATTACATCCGCTGCGAACTTGGCTATCAGGTTGTAGATGGTGTTGGACATTATTTTGACCATGATTATAGTGGAAACCTGATGTTCAATAAAACTTATAAAGTAGGAGGACAGAATTATTACTGTGATCAGTATGGGGTGTGTGGACCGACAACTTTTGAAACTTCCTCCACACTGGCGAAAAATGCAGGCGGTGTGACTGTAGCGAATTCCTCTACTACGATGGATGGAAGTTACAGTTTTTTTCCGAAATTTAATAGCAATTCCTCCGTTTCACCATTTGGAGCAAGTTTTAGCACCACATCTGACGGACATAAATACTGTACGCTCCAGGATGAATCCCTGGCTGGACGGATTGGCTGCTGGTATTACAACGTAGGAACTTATAAAGGTCGTCAGTTGGATATTAAGCTTACAGTTACAGATTATACGCTGTATTCCTTCGAAGGTGCCCCAGAAATTGGTTATTTTTATGTGGATATGAATAAGATTGGTCTGAACAACTGTAATACCCGTGATATGACAGCAGATCTTGCTTTTTATGACCACGAAACTGGACAGCCGGTCAGTGTCAAAGGTTTTATCACATTTGCAGATATTGACATCTGTCAGGGTGTGGAAATACTCACAAACCCGGATAAAGTTTATGTTGCCAATGACTGTGAGCTTTATAAGGCGAGCGGGAGAAATCTGTTCATCGCTCCCTGGGAGGAACCGCCTCTTAATGGAAATAGCATTAATGATGATAATACATCCCATTGGGTGCAGGTCAATTACAGTGGAACCCATCTGAAATACAAGTTCTATTCTGCACGTGAAAACTACCGTTTTTCCAACGGAATGAGGGATATTAACGGGGAATCCAAACAGGTATGGCAGAGTGGTTATACCGGCAGTGTAAATGATTATGATATTTACAAGTCCGGAAACCTGTGGCAGGGCTGGCAGGGGATCTTCTTCAAACGACTGACAAAAATCCCGATTTCTGAACCTCTCAGCAAAACAGTAAGCGATAACAATGAGAAAGATGTTTTAAAGGATCGTCTGGACGACAGAAATGAAACTTTCACATATAAATTAAGTCATTATGTTCCTTATGAACAGAGCGATTATTGGTATGACTCTTATAAGATTACAGATACTATTCATTCCGACCTGCAGATCAACCAGAGTGGAATCCGTGTGAAACTGGATTCTGGTTCCGATGTTACAAGCCGGTTCAATGTTAGTGTAAGTGGACAGAATGTAACGGTGACTGCCAATAACACCAGATCATCCTCTTTTTACAATGAGACATATAATGTATATATTCCGGTTACGATTAAGAGTAACGTAGACCTCAGCTCCTATGTGAACGGAAGAGACTATTCTGTGAAAAATACCGGAAAAGTTACCCTGACCCGTTCCGGACGGAGTGAGAATAAAACAAGTAATGAAGTAGAAACGGTTATTACTTTACAGAAGAAAACGCATGGAAAGATTTCCATTACGAAAAAGGACGCCGACAGCGGCAGCTTGCTGACAGGAGCTGAGTTCGTAGTATACCAGTACAACAAAAATACTGGAGACTATGAGGATACGCTGGGAAGTAAGAGAAGTTTTATATATTATGCCACACGAAAAAAATATGAATCTAAACTTCTTGAAATCACCGACCAGAACAACGGTAAGTTCAAAGTCATTGAGACAAAGAACCCGGAAGGCTATACTGGAAATTGGTCCAAAGAAGTAACCTTTACAAAAGGCGGCACTTCGGAGCAGAACATTTCACTGACGGCGACAAACAAAAAGATTGAAAATCCGAAAGGAACGGTATCTGTCATCAAGAAGGATGCGGATTCAGGAGAAGTGATCACGTCTGGTGATGCTGTATTTAAGGTATATCAGTATAATAAAGAGACAGGCAAGTATGAAGATACTCTTGGAGCAACAGCAACACTTTCCTGGGACAATGCCAAAAGGAAATATATCTCCCCAAAATTGGAGATCACTTCTGAAAACGATGGAAAGTTCAAAGTCATTGAAACAAAGAACCCGGAAGGATACACCGGAAGCTGGTCTAAGGAAGTAGCCTTTATAAAAGGTGGTGATTCAGAACAGACTCTTTCATTGACAGCAACGAATACAAAGATTAAAAATCCGAAAGGAACTATATCCGTTGTAAAAAAAGATGCTATTACCAAAGAGGTAATTACAGCTACGGATGCAGTATTCCATGTATATCAGTATAATAAAGCGACAAGCAAGTACGAAGATACTCTTGGAGCTGCAGCGCTACTTTTCTGGGATAACGCCCAAAAGAAATACATTTCCAAAGAACTGGAAATCACTTCTGAAAATAATGGGAAATTCAAGGTAGTGGAAGAGCAGCCGCCGGAAGGGTATACCGGAAACTGGTCAAAGGAAGTGACACTTTCTGCTGACTCCGAAGCGCAACTGCATCAGACCTTTGAGGTTGAAAATGAACCAAAACGTCTGCCAGAAGGAGAAATCAAGATCAATAAGCGTATTAAGGAATCTGACATTACCTGGGCGCATGGAAATCCAACATTTCTGTTTAAAGCAGATGGAAAAGACATCCGCGGCAATGCTCACACATATGAAACATATGTGACATTTGAAAAAGGTAATTATTCCATAGATCCGGATGGGTATGCCCGATTAAGTACAACTATTAAAAATGTTCCAATAGGCACATACAAAATCACAGAGAAGCAGGTTTTGCGTTATTATCTGGCAGAAGCGACTCCGAACACTGCAAATGTGAAGATCCAACAGGTAGGTAAGGCTGAGTATGGCAAAAAGCCGGAAGAGATCGCGTATGGCACTGCAACTTTGGATTTGAAGAATCTGAAAGCAGAAATCACTTTCCGAAATGAAAAACAGCGTTTTGACGATTACAGTCACAATGATGTAGTCCGCAACACTGTTACTTTTAAAATGAAATAGCAGAAGAGACCCCCTGGGGCAGATGCTCCGGGGGGTCTTTGCGTGAGCAAACTTTCACCATATTATTTAAGAACTTTCGCTATATGCTTGTTTTTTTATCTGAAAAAATTATTTTTAGAGGACGTGCTATAGTAGAAAAAAAGAAGAAAGGAGACGTAGGAAAGATAATACTTTCCAACAGAAAAAATGAACAAAAAAGAAGTATCTGAAATTAAAAAGCAGTTTTCTCCAGATAATTGCTGTATTACCCGCATTTGTGGCTGCTATGTGGATGGAGAAAAAAATAAGAAAACAAAAATCAAAGAGGCTTTTTTGTCTCTGCCAGAGGAAGAAACATTCAAATATTTCGAAATCTTCAAAAAAACGCTGTCCGGCACAATAGGAAAGAACCTCTTGAATATGGAGTTTCCTCTGGAACAGGAGAAGGAAGGGGGAGCACAGTATTTACTACGGAAACTGAAAGAAAGCAAGTTGAAGGATGAAGCGCTTGTAGAAAGTTTCTATAACAAGATTATTGAAAATTACGAATACGGGGAAAACTACTATATTATCCTGATTCATGCAGTTTATGATATTCCGAAAAAATCTTCTGACGGTCAGAAAATGTTTGACGCTTCCGATGAAATTTATGAACACATTCTCTGCAGTATCTGTCCTGTAAAACTCTCAAAAGCAGGGCTGTGTTATAATGGGACAACAAACAATATTGAGGATTGTGTGCGCGACTGGCTTGTATCTGTGCCGGATCTCGGTTTTCTCTTCCCTGTCTTTAACGACAGAAGCACGGATCTTCACAGTATCTTCTACTACACAAAAAATCCGGAGAATACTCACTCTGATTTTGTCAGTGAGTTTTTGGGCTGTGCAGCGCCGCTTACAGCCAAAAAACAGAGAGATTCCTTCACCGTCCTTGTAGAAGAAACGCTGGGGGAAGACTGCGCCTATGATACTGTTCTTGCCATTCACGAACATCTAAATGAAATTATAGAAGCACAGAAAGATGAGTCGGAACCTGTTGTTTTTACAAAGTCTGAGGTAAAACGCCTCTTTGAGGACTGCGGTATAGAGGAGGAAAAGCTTGAAAGCTTTGACGAGCAGTATGAGCTTGCTACAGGAGAGAAATCAGCTTTCGTGGCATCCAATATTACAAACACAAGAAAATTTGAAATTAAAACCCCGGATGTTGTAATAAATGTTTCCCCTGACCGCGTAGACCTTGTGAAAACAAAAATCATTGACGGAAGAAAATGCCTTGTTATTCCAATGGAAGAGACGGAGATTAATGGCATACAGGTTCGCTAATCGTACAATATCGGATTAATCATATTTAATAGGAAGGGCAAGAAAAAGTCAGGTTTTTTCATCCACGTTTTTTAGCCTGTTATCAGATGCGCATCAAACTGCGCCGGAAGGTATCAGTTAATGTAGTGGTTGATAAAGACAGAATTTCCCTGTTTTAGCAGTGGAAAGTGTCATGTACCTCTATCCTATATTTTTTGTCTTGCCCCCATAAGAAGTGCCTGGATTCGATTCTCCTTTTCGTTTGTGGTAATCCGGGCGCTTCTTTTTTTACGCAAAAAACGAATTAAAATTCGTTTTGCAGAATACAGGCGATGGACTGGAAGGAATTCGGCATATTAATAAAAATGGAAAGACAGTATATAGCCCCTTTCCAGAGATACTATCGAAATATTTATAAGAAGAAAGGAAAAGATAAAATGCAAAAAATTAGAAAAGGTGATGTAGCAGTCCATGTGTATTATGGATACCGTGCACAGCATGTAGAAAAAAACATGGTTGAAATCCAGCAGATTTTGGAGGTAAGTAAAAATGGAAAGTATCCGGTACTTGTACTGTCTAAGCAAAGTTTATTGAAACAGATTGAGGATTCTATATCTGCCCTTCAGGAATTAAGATCAGCAATCGCAGCGATTGATGATAGATCTTCCTATTCAGAAAAAGAAACGAAAGAAAACGAGGAAAATCAGCAGAGAACACCAAAAGAAAATAGACCTCAAAAACGGAAGAAAGAAACCTTAAAGAATAAAAAAAATCCGGAGGATGTGTTGCTGGAGACGGCAATCCATGAAGCCGAAGAAGTGCCGGTAAAAGAAGGAACAGCAGCAGAGGATTCCATTTCAGAAACTTCAGAAAATCTGATACAGCCCAAGATAGATGAAGCAAAGATTCCAGTTGATCAGGATACTGTCCCAGATGATACGGGAATTACAGGGGATTTACTTGCTGAGTTAGGATTTTGATGAGTGTTATTACAGAGTACGAACAGATTTTAATTGGCAATCTCGATGGATTTTCTCAGCGGTATTTTCAGTTTAAAGAAAAAGGGAATGAGAAGATAGCATTGACGGTGTATCGATACGCCATAGAGGAATTATTGGAATGGATACCAGCGGATGCCGGCCGTTTCTTTTCCCTTACGGTTGCGGATAGAATGAAACTTACCCCACTTTTATCCTATATTAATTTCCCGTCAGAAATAATAGATGTACAGGGACAGATAGCGTATGTTTTACACTTACTTTATCCACAGCAGATTCATTTTGATTTTCGTGGGTGTGTAATAGGAATATATACAGAAGTTCTAGAGGGGAAAAGAAAATACCCAAGAGATTTTATGTATGGGCATAAGGGATTGTTAAGGGCTGAAATTTGTTTGCAGTACATATTGAATAAAGAAATGGTGTTTGAGAGTAAGGAGAGCTTATATGAATTTTTTACATTTGGGGATATATATGGATTCCTGAAGAAAAAGAAACTTTATCAGCTTTACCGGAGCTTTTTTGACAAACCATTGGATTATCTACATGAAGCACTTCCGGAAGAAATAAGGAGTGAATTTTTATATCAATTTTATACCTTCGCCAGAGCATGGAAAAAGCAGCCGTAAAAAGCTGCTTTTTTGTGCTGGAAACTATAAATAGGAAGAAATAAGATAGGTTGTATCCTCGTGGTCAACACCAGATAGAATCACATGGTCATAATTGTCCTGATGTTTATGGATTAATTCCAGGAGATTTTTCATCACATTTTTGTCCAGACATTCAATGTCGTCTAAGAACAAGATATTTAAGCCAGTTAAGTTATTTAAAAAGCTTAACAGCATAAAAATTATAACCGTTCTTTCACCAGTTGAACAAAATTCCAGAGGGATAGGTTCCTCTCCCTGCTTTGATGCTAAAATGCGAATACCTTTATCAAAATCAAGATGTATCTGGTATCCAAAGGATTCAGCCATAGGATTTATGGAATCCGTGAAGAATCGGAAGTAATTTTTTAGGCTTTTTTCCATGACACTTCCCTTTGAAGAAAAATCTTTTGTCAAAGATTCGAAACGTGCCAGTTCCATCTCTTTTTCCGGAATAGATTCCTGGATTTCTAACATAGACTGGAATCTCATAGATTCCTGCAGTTCTAATTCCAGTTTCATTTTTTGTTCCGTCAAAGCTTGTGTATCGACGGCTTCTATTTCTGGTGGCTTGGCTGTTAAATTTTGCTTTAAACTTGTGTATTCTTGGAATAATGCCTGCTTTTTCAAAGCACGTTCTTTATTATTCATATATTCTCGTTTCTTATTGGAAAGACTATCCAGCTCTTTTTTGCAGTTCATCAATGTAGCCTGTTTCTCTGTAAGATTTGTCTTTAAACTTTCGCATTGCGACTGAAGTTTGCGGATAACCGGTTTCCAATTGTTCGGGCAGTGCATATTTTTAATCTGTGGACACAATCCTTTTTTAAGAGAAGCAATCACTTCCTGCTGTTGACAGATTTGCTGGCTATAAGTTGCAATATCAGCCTGCAGGGAACTTTCAAATTGTCTTTGTGTAGTTTCGTTCCGGACAAGTTCTTCAAAGTATTCTTCATTGGGACAATTTGCATGAATAGCGTTAAAGCGTTCTTTCAAATCCCTGAGCTTTTCTAACTGTTTCTGCCGTGTCCGATTCTGCTGCTCATAGTGTATCTGCAATTCCCTTTTTTCATTCAGAGAACCGAGTTCCACCAGAACACGATTGTATTCGTCTTTTATTGTGTCTGGAGTCCTTTTCTTTTTAGAAAAATCATATCCGTTTATCTTTGCTTTTTCTGTTTTCAGGCTTTTTGCCATCTCTTTTCGCGTTTCATCGAAGCGCTTATAAGCGATGAAGATTGCTTCCTGTCCAAACTCTCCAGATGCGGGTAATACTTTGCGGATTTCTGCTTCCATCTGCGGGGTAATATCCTCGATGTAGGACAGTACGTCTTCTGTACGCATCACATTTGGGATATTATCCATTAAAAACTTGGCCATAGAATCTGCTTTCATTTCGAATAGTTCTTTCGAAGAAGCGATTACCTTTACAAACTCCATTTTTTTTGATCCACAGTGCTGTATAACTGCTGCATCAACGATTTCTTTGGATTGAAAAGTTGGTTTCTTATTATCTCCCATTGCGGAAGAAGTAACACCACTTTTCCTGCGGCGCTTTACACAGAAACCATCTTGGAAAGTTAAGGAAACTTCCATTTCACTGCAGCCTTTGCGCATCATACGTTCCTGGTAATTCCCACATAAAGCAAAGTTTAGTGCTTGGAGAAATGTTGTTTTTCCCTGTGCATTTTCTTTCAGCATAACCATGATGTGCGGAATTTGGAAAATTTTTTCTTCATAGCATCCGAAATTTTTTACATATAATTCTTTTAATTTCATTCGTTTTTCTCCTTTCGTTTTCATCTTACGAAGCTAATATGAGATTTTTGACCGGGAAATAGGGATTCATGCGTCTAGGAAAAAGGGGTTCATTCATATTTTCAATACCAAAATCGTGTTGAGTTTTGGAAAAATATAGAATAGGAGTGAGAAAAATAGGCAGAGAAATTCAAAATCCAAAAGGGGATATTACAGAAATTGCACATAGTATGGACAGTGCAGTGCAGATTGTAGGTGCTGTGACAGATGCGTTCACACAGTATTTGGAGTCCAGGACTTATGTCGATCCCAATGCCAGTTACCTGGCCGATTACGTTAATGAAGGTGGCAGCCTACGGTTTATGACGGTTGCACAGGAAGATTTTTACAAGCTGAAAGATCTGTTGAATAAAGAAGGGGTGCATTCGGTTGGATTTAAAGCATTGCAGGACACGGGAGAAAAGACATTGGGAGTGGTATATCCACGGCAGGAAGAACACCGTGCCTTAAAAGCACGGGAAATCTATCTTGTCTCTCAAAAAGAAATTTTTCAGGTGAACAAAGATGTTGTGCAGGAATTTTCCGGTAATAAAGAATTAAAAGAGTATGAAAATCTATCGTTTTCTGAAATGGCAGCATTAAAAACGCGGGCTATGTATAACGGATTGATATTTGCTTCAGAGAAAAATGATATTACAGGAACATATTCTGTTTTTTGTCGGGAAGAAGATGTAAATAAAATGGACTTGCTTTGGTCCGGAGTTCAGCAGGAAAAGACTGGTTCCGGAAAAACGATTTATGAAGAACAGAATTTCAGCAGGAAAGAAAAAGAAACTCTGATAAATTCAGTTTTGGTAAATTCTCAGACATCTGTTCTGGTAGGGAACGGAAACGGAACGCAGGCATTGTATATTAATAAAGACGGTCTTTATTATGAAGACCGGAGAGGGGAACATGCCATAAGGAAAGAGGTATCAAGAAAAGAAGATAAGCTCTTTGAAAAGACGCTGTGTGATTGTGTGGATGGAATCAAGAAGCCAAGATGTATTAAGGGTGAGCGTGCAGAACTTTTGTCCAGAGACATGGCGGAACGCAAAGAAATGTCAGGGCTTACTTTGGACAGTGCATTAAAACAGTTTGGATATAAAAGCCTTAAAGATGTTCGACACATGAAAATGAAAAAAGAGCAGTTGAAAGATGAACATGCTGCAGAAGCCTTTTATGTTCTACAACGATCCGTAGATTTATATCGGACTCAGCAGGAAGGGGCGTCCAGATTACATGCAACAGAGACAGACCAGCGTATTTTTAACACGGAACATCAGGCGCGCATGGATTTTGAATTCTGTATGAATTACGGAAGCAGTAACAGTGCAATGGCACAGCAGTATATTGATGGAGATTTATCTATGGAACTGGTTCAGCAGTTTTCAAAAGAACATGTTTCTGATATTCGGAAAAATGTTATCTGGAGAGAGCCTTATGATATGCCAGAATATATTGACCGTAATAACGATAATATTCTTGATGATGTGCAGCCAGAAGTAATAAAAGGATTCGATATGAGAAGCCAGGATATAGAGGAAGAACATAGTTCTCGTTAAAAGGAGAGTATATGGATAAGAAAAAAGGTGATCAGAAATTACTTTATGCCATACTGATTATATCTGGATACATCTTGGTACTTTGTTTTGCTGGGAATCTGGCCTATTACGCAGCGTCTGGAGGGGGAATTGAACGTATCCTTTTGGCATTCAATGACATGGAAAACATGCAGTTTCATTACAGCTTAGAGTATTTAAACTTTTATAGTATCGCTACGGTTCTGTACGCTATCTTGGTAGAGGAAATTCATGTATATATGGAAAAGTATAAGCGTGAATCGCCGGGAAAAGAAGCAGGATCTGCTAAATGGAATGACCAGATGGATGAGTATAATAAAACTTATGCAGATCCTATTGGGAGAAGTGGCAATAGCGGAGAATATAATATGATTTTGTCAGAGCATGTAAGATTATCTTTGCTTGATCGGGAAACTAGGAGAAACAATAACACTATGGTAGTTGGTGCGGCCGGTACAGGAAAATCCCGATTTTTAATGAAACCCAATATGCTGCAGGAAAATTGCAGTATGGTGATTACGGACCCATCAGGGGAACTGTATGCATCTTTGGTAAAACCACTAAAAGAAGATGGTTATAAAATAAAGGTATTTAATCTTGTTGAAATGGTCTTTTCGAATTGCTACAATCCTTTCCGCTATATAAGAGATGAAGCCGGAGTGGGGATTTTGGTGGATGCATTCATCTCAAATACAACTGCTCCAGAACAAAAATCATCGGATCCATTCTGGGACAAATCGGAAAGGGCATTACTTTCTGCCTGCATTTTTTATCTGATTGAGTTTGTTCCAGAAAAATACCAGAATTTTTCTACCATCTTAAAAATGGTGGTAAAAGGTCAGATGGATGAAAATGCGAAAGTAAATGTGAAATCCGGTTTAGATAAGCTGTTTGAGGGGGATGCCGTCTTAAAAGAGGGAGAGCTTTTTGAAATAATAAATCCTGAAGAAAAAAAACTTATGAAAGAAAAGCTTTCCAACTCCCAGGCATGGAAAAACTATCAGGTTTTCCGGTTAGGTGGGGTGCGTACATTGAAAAGTATTCTCATAAGTACAGCGGTCCGTTTAAATCCTTTTTCTGTGAAAGAAATTGCAAATCTTACATCAAGAGATGATTTGGAATTGGATAAAATAGGTGATGAAAAAACAGCGATGTTTGTGATTATTCCACAGGCAAATGATACCTATAATTTCCTTGCCTCCATGATGTTTACTCAGGCATTTGATACATTGTATTATATTGCCGAGCAACGAGAGAATTTGAGATTGACGTATCATGTTCGATTTCTGTTAGATGAATTTGCAAATACTGGGAAAATTCCGAAATTTCAGAAAATAATATCCACTATGAGAAAATACAACATGAGTGTTACCATTATCCTGCAGTCTCTTGCCCAGCTGATTGCCATGTATAAAGATGACTATGAGACAATTTTGGGCAATTGTGATGTTACAATCTTATTGGGAACAAACGAACAGACGACTGCAAAATATTTTTCGGACTTCCTTGGCAAGGAAACTATACGTGCCAGAATGAGTGTAGGATTGAAAGCCGGAAAAAATTCAGATACATCTATGACTTTTCAACAGGCGGGGCGTGAACTTATGACGCCTGATGAAATTCGGACAATGCCAAATGAATACTGCCTTGTTTTTGTCCGGGGCGAATATGCTTTCTACGATCAGAAATATCATTATGAAAATCATCCCAAATATAAGCTCACAGGAGATTATAAACAAGAATTTTTCAGTGATATTCGTGAATCTGAATTTTTAAATATTTCTTCGGAATATTTAAAGGAAAAAGAATTAGCTATAGAAGAACCAGCAGAAGCAGCTGCACGCGTGAGCCAGCCGGCAGACATTAATCAGTTGTCGATTAAAGGAGCAGATACGAAGGACGCTTTTGAAATATTAAAATCTATTCAGAGTCCGGATAGAGAGAGCGCAATAAAATTCCTCCGTGATATTTCGGAATCATTGGATAAAAAGGTAACGAGAGAATGTTTAGAGCTGAAAAAAATAAAAGGAAAATCACACAAGGAACAAGGGATTTGTATTATGGAAAGGCGTATGGATTGCAAAGTTATGCCAGGATTTATCCGGCGATTTTACATTGATAAAAATCTCCCAATTATTATATTCGGACCAACTCCCCAAAAAGGAATACTAACGGCATATTTAGTTGATCTGGGAGGTATCATCCATAATGTTTTAGGTGCTCTGAACATTCCTTGTGAGAAAATAGAGGATTTTTCTGACGAAATCATTGTCCAAAGAGTACCGGAAACACCTGAAGAAAATTTTGAAACTATAAGGAAATATCTTCGGGAAGGAAATCATTTTATGGCAGAAGTTTTGGAAACAGAAATAGCTGAATTGGCGGATTACATGGAAGAATAAAGAACAGAGGGGGCAGCATTAGCTGCCCTCAAATATTTGGTGTGCTCAAAATTTATTTGAAGAAAAACCGTATTCTTGACCAAACAGTCATATTTTTTTCGAAAAACATTTATAAAACGAAAGGAGAAAGAAAATAAAATGAATGAAACAACTACATTGCAGAGATTCTGTATGGAGGAAGCGAAATTTAGGGCAGATGAGGCAGGATATGAGCTTTCGAATAAGGAACTAGAATTGCTTGCAGAGAAATTTTGTGAGAAATCTGAAAGTTGGATTGATTCTGAAAAATTGGAGGAAATTACAGAAGATTTTATGAAAAAACAGACCGTCAAAGAAGCAGTGCTTATTTGTGAGGTAATTCCCGGCGAAAAATATGAGTGCCCATATTGCGGAACTGCGCTGACAGAAGAAGATATGTTTGCAGGTCATTGCAAATGGTGTGGACAGGCTATAATAGTCCCAGAAAAATGATATATTGTATTAAGAAGGACTCTGCATTATGCAGGGCCCTTCTTTTTCAGAAAAAAGATAGTTGTTTTGTGAAGTCTTCGAAGTATAGAGGTTCAGATGCTACTTTTGGCAGAATGGCTTCAAGAGGAGTGAAAACACTATTCTCTTTGAGTTGGCGAATAAGTTCATCGAATGCACTGTTAATGGATTCACGTTCTTTTCCCCGTGGATAGGCATATATCTTATCGCCTTTCTCATCGAAATTTACAAAAGATTCTGAGTGACCGTTCAGGAAATCATTAATTCCCTGTGTCCGATCCAGAACGTAACAGGCAAAGGCTCTGGCAAATAATTCGCAGGGGGATGCCCAATATCCGTTTCCAGATTTTTTGTAAGAGGCATCAAACTTTTCAGATTGTATATAGTAGTCAGTGTAGGAACAATCTGAATTTTTGTAAATTCTGTCCATTACATCACAAAAACCGGATGGAAGAATATGTCGGTTTCTGGAATATACTTCTGATGACATGACTCCTTCCAAAGGTAAATATACTTTGGCAATCATATTATCCAAAGCATGACCCCACTCATGTGAGAGTGCTCCGGCGCCTCTGTTTTTGGTAAGATTAATCACTTCAAGTTCAGGTTCATAATGAGCCGCTGCGTTTCCGCGTCCCCTCGCACCGATAGCGATGCCGAGACCACCGTTCTGAAGAGGGGGAAGCGCCACATCTTTGTATGCGATACCCAGGGCATTTGCAAGGTCAGCAAATGCATCAAAAGCCATATTGAGGCTTGTCTGACGTTCTTTGTCATTTGTCCAATTACCAAATTCTCCTCCCCGGATTCCAAAGTTTTCCAATATGTCCTTTCCAGATATGTTTTTCCCATTGCGGAAATCTATTCCTGTTTTTTGGAGATTGGTAAACTGCTTGGGAAGCCATGTCTTTTTCTGTTTCTTTTCGCCTTTTGATTTTGTAAGAGTTTCAGAAATTAAGCTGTTTTTCATATCTGTACATTCTTTTTCAGAAGCAGAACAGAGCAATATTCTGTGTGATACGCTGTTAATAAGCACATATGACTCTTTTTGCAATATTACATCAGGAGCGGGATAAAAGAAAGTTTTTGAATCAGCCGCTGACTGAACAAGGGCTATCTTTCCACATTGCTCTGTAATAGAAAAAGTATCTGAAATTGACACAACGGTATATTTTCTTGATATTGCCTCCAATTCAGACAATCCAAAGTCTTCTTTTTCCATTTTAGCTTTTAAACAGGCAAGCCTATAGGCACTTTTCATTTTGAGGATTTTATTTCCGTTTATTATACCTACATAGGAATCAGAGTAGTTATAACGGTAAGTCGATACTTTGTACATAGTAATGGAAATGATTTTTGCTATACAGTCCGGAATACCTTTTTCTGAAATGACTGTGTTTACCAGTTCTTTAATCTTACGGACCCCATCTATATAAGCTTCAAATGAAATATTATTTCTTGGTGTTGGATAAATTGTTTTTCGTATTTCATTTCTCCAGTATACCACAAAGCGCGGAATACCATTGTCCAGTAGTGTTGGTATATCTGGCTTCAGCCAAATGTTGTTTTTACAAACATATTTTGTTTTCTCAACCTCATTCATGTTTAGAATGTCATGTGTAAACAAACCGCGGAGCTGCCATAAGTCCTTTCTTGCCCCACCTATCTTTTGACCATAGTCATTAATGTTATTCATATTTTTTCTCCCTTCGTTTTTTATTACAGAGAGAATATGCTTTTCCTATCAATTATTTAAACGGCTGAAAATGTTCAAGTTCCCGATTTTGGAATAACTGCTCGGCAGCAGCGTAATTCTGCCGGATACGTTCCCCGAGTTCTGGATAAGCATGTTCTGTATATTCCAAGACTTCTTTTTGATATTTTGATGTTTCTACAATCTTGCGAATATTGCCGAGGGAATGTAGATCTTTTGTAATCTGTTGCGTTTTAGAGAGAGTCTCTTCATATGATTGGTTTTGTTCCCGGAGAAGTTTTTCAAGTTGTTGCTGTTTTGCTATCAATTCCTGCACTTCTTGAGATTTATTCTGTGCGATGTTAATGAGATGCTGAGCTTCTTTTTGTTTCTCTTTTATATATGAATCTCCTTGTTTTTTTGCCTCTTCTGTTATGGTAATGCGTGTCTGATCTAATTTTCTGCGAACATTCGCTTCTTTTACCAATAATTCCCGTAAGGAAGCAGCACGTTCTGTTTGTACGAACTCTGTGATTCGTGTACGGTATTCTAAAGCCGTTTCATTTTCTTTGGGCATTGGAATATCCATACGTTGGTTTAAACGAGTATAAAATTTCTTTATATCCTGGTGTTTTGCAGAAGATCCTTCCAATCCTCTTTGTAATCCGTGCTTTTTCATGGCATTTGCGTATGAAGTCTGCAGGTCGCGCATTTTCTTTCTTCCCCCAGTAAATTCGGTAGCTCTGAAGTGACCGTCTTCTGATACCGGAAGAACCAAAGCATGACAATGGACATTTCCACATTCGTCTCCATGAAATACAACGCTGATGACATTGCTGCCATATTTTTCTGTGTTGCGGTCAAACGTATCTTTTAACCATTGTACATTATCTTTTTTCCATTGTTCTATATCTATGCGTTCCTGATCTTTCGGAGAAAAAGTTGTCAGGACTTCGATCGCCTTTACCTGATCCTTTCGTATTTTGTGATCTTTGTAATATTCAAGCGAATTTTTTCTTTCTTTGAACGCATCAAGATAAGTGGTAGGATTCCCGTTGCGGTCCAGGAGCGGGACGAGTTCCTGATTGTTATTTTTTAATTCTGGAATTGCATTAGGGACATTTTCGGTCCGATAATTATGTTCATATTTTCTAACTAATGTAGCGGAGTCTGTAATCTTTTGTGTGGTTATAAAACAGTAGCCCATGATAAAAATACCTCCCAAATAATTTCCCTAAAAATATGAGAGATTTCCATAAAATTTATCAAACTTCCTGTATACAGGAAACTTTTTGTGAGAAAATTATGCTTCCTGTAATAAGTAATACAGGAAATCAACTTCCTGTATACAGAAACTTTGCTGTATACAGGAACTTTTATACAGGGAAAATTATATAAATGCCTTTCCTGTAATAAGTAATACAGAAACTTTCCAATAAATGCCAAAATACCAAAACTTCATTTAAAAACTTCCTGTATATAGGAACTAGAAATATCGAAAAAAATATAATGGTTTCAAGATGTAGCAGGGTGCTTCCTGTAATAAGTAATACAGAAACTTTTTGAATCTTTATGTTTTAATTTATATTCGCTTAAAGATAGTTAATAGGTTAACCCTGTATACAGGAACTATCCTAAGACCGCCGTGGATGGCTATTGAGAAAAATTGAATTCATTAAATAACTTTTATTGCTGCGCCGCCGTGGATGGCTGTGATGAAAAAGTTTTTATTTTAACAAAAAGTCTCATTTGTCCGCCGTGGGTGGCTATGGAAAGTCATAGAAGCTGATACAAGTCCTGCTGCCTTAAAAGGAGTAGGAAAGAAGTTAAAGGGAAAAGAATCAATCTTCCACAGCAGGAAGTTCCACAGCAAAGAGGAAAAGATACCGGGAATAAGTTCGGGGAAGAAAGAGGGAGGTGAAGAAAAAGAAAGAAAAAAAGGGGGCGAAAGAAATGGAGAGATGAATAGAAAAGAACCGTGGAAGGCAGAAGAGAAGGGAAATGGAAAATTCCACAGCGAAAACTCCAAAGCGTTCCAGAGAAAACTCTCCCTCCACAGCGGAAGCTCTACAGTAGAGAATCCAGGGTGATCCACAGTAATCCAAAGCCCACCAAAGCAAAATAAAAGATTTAATGTATAGATAAAGATATACAAAAAGGTTGTTAAAACAATGACTGTGGAAAAAATGTATAGATAAAGGTATACATGGTGCAGAGGATGGCCGTGGAAAAAATGGACAGGTAAAGGTATACATTAACTGCCATAGAAAGCTGTGGAAATAGGAATTAGTGTATAAGTAAAGGTATACATGGAATCCAAAGCAAGAATAGTTCTTATGTATTGGTTAAGGTATACTTAGAAAGGTAAATATATGGAGATTCCATGTACAGATTAATATATACATTATGTGCTATAAAGTATGAAATTAATGTATAGATAAAGGTATACATGGTGCAGAGAATGGCCGTGGAAAAAATGGACAGGTAAAGGTATACATTAACTGCCGTAGAAAGCTGTTGAAATAGGAATTAGTGTATAAGTAAAGGTATACATAGAATCCAAAGCAAGAATAGTTCTTATGTATTGGTTAAGGTATACATATTTTGCTCTAGACGGCTGTGGATAGAAGAAATAATGTATATATATTAAGGGTATACATCTTTACAATGACAATCTAGCAGAGATATAATTACTAGAAATACGTAGTATTTCAGTGCTGTCAATGCCCTGCTCCTAAAGTGTACTACGTATACATTTTTAATATTTGCCTAGAAAATACATATTAAATTTGTAATAATATTTTATACAACGAAAGGAGAAATACTATGATAAGAAAAGAGAGTCAGGAGTTATTAAAAGAAATCGCAAGTTTGTGCAATCAGGCAAGTGAAGAAATAGAGGATACGGATAATACAAATGAAATCCTTTGTCTGTGTGATAAGTTGGTTGAGAAAATTGATGATTTAGAGGAAGAAGAACAGACCTTATTACTTGCAACTAGAATTTGCGACCATTTATCAGATGGCTACGATGACGAAGAATATCGGAAAGAGGGCGAGGAAACTTTGTATAAGGAACTTAAGAAGCTCAATAACAGTAATATCCTCAAATCTACATTTGAAAATTTATGTGATCGGATTGATGATTTAGAATTTATCAAAGAAGCTTCGAAAAATTAATGATATATCACTAAATGTCAAACATAAGTTAGAGCTACTACAAAAGGTAGAAAATTGATCTACCAGAGTAGTAGCTCTTTGTTTATGAAAAAATCTCATCTAAAAAAATAGTATTCCGCTTGTATAGTAGAATATAGTCATAAAGAACAGAAAAAGCAGGAAGGACGTTTATGAAAAAAAATAATGGAGTTCTTAGAAAAAGAGCATATTGGGTATGAGCAGAAATAATGGGATGATTCATACTTTGGTCCGGTATTCTATGTTCCAGGGATTTTAGTTACATTTGATAACAATTTATCGCACACTCGTGACTTCCAGTCGTGAGTTAGACGAAAAGGATGAAGAAAAGCTATTGGATTGAAACCATGTTTTTTTGGGCGGTTCCATTGGTGTTGTTTGTTCTATTTTGGGTTGCTCTAATTGTAACGTAAGCGCAGGAGGATATGTTTATGACAAAAATGCAAGTAATGTATAAGTGGTCTGGAGGGACTAATCGGTGCCATACCTGTCGAGAATGTAAAAATCTTGTCCGGGTAGAAAATGGAAAACGAAAAGTATATAAGTGCCTTGTATACGGAAACACTGCAAATAGTGATACAGATTGGAAGGAATCCTGTATTGCCTGTAAGCACTTTAATAAGCCCGTCCCTAAACTTCCATTAATCATAACTGGCGGAAAAAAGGTCCGGGATTGCGGTGATGCATTTCCAGGGCAGTTGAGTTTGTTCGATTCTAATGATGTTCAGGATATTGACTTGGATTAATCATCTGGATAGCAGTAAAAGCTGATCGTTGCTAAAATATAATCGCCAAAGAAAAAAGGGGGCTTATAAATGAACTATAAAGAAAATTTAGATGTACAAGAGGAACTAAAAGATTTATGCCGTTCTGTTCTTGTAAAGATTACAGAAGAAGAGTTAGAAAAAGTGTGTCACAAATTTTCTGTATTATGTGTATTGAAAAAAAAGATTCATGGACTAAAGTTTAAAATACTAAATCCGGAGCTGTATCTATCTGGAAAAGTTAATGATTCATATATTGATATATGCCTTGTGCCAGAATTTGAAACACTTAAAGGATTTGCTGTTCTTCAAAGAGGAGAAACGCTGGAATTAATCCGATATATAGAAGCCAAGGAATTGAAAACTATTGAAACTTATCCGAAAATAATTGGAGATATGGATTATGTTGAGATAGTAGAAAAGTGCGGGGATATAAAGAAGATGGAACGTGCTTTAAAATTCCTTTTATCCGTATTTAATGAATGTGATAGTTCAGATCGGATCTATCTGCTGCCAATGTCATGTACGAGATGTATACGCTTGGCAGGACATAATCCCGATACTATCAGTGTAGTCTCATCGGAAACAGACTATTGTACGATGGATGAGGTAATGAAAATAGGAGATATACTAGAGGCTATCAATAATCTACTGGGAAAATAAGAAACTGTATTACAGGAAATAGTAGTCAACTACATATAAATACCATTGTAAAATTAAAAAGCGAATTAAAATTCGCTTTTTGGAAAAAAGGTCATGGTTCTTGGATTCCTATATTGGTCATATTTCTCTTAAATTTTTTGGCAGATCAGTACGGAACAAGAATAACTGTTGATGTCGAAAATACTGTTTATAAAATAGATTTTTATGGTCATATCACAAATGCTTAAAATTCTTCAACTGAAAAAAATGTTTTTCTCCAATACGATAAAATAAATTTACAAAGAAAAAGAAAGGAGAAAAAATCATGAAATATCCAATGGAGATTTACTCTCATATTATCAATACGAAAAACGGAAAATCTGTTTTTTCTATAGAAGCTTTATTTTCTGCATTGTCGCCTGAAAAAATAGGAGAAAACGAGAGGGAAGGTAAAGAATGTTTTCCACTTAAAATTTTTTCACCCTATTCCGTTTTCAAATGTTCCATTATTCATAATTGCAACGGAATGTTCGTAAACTTGAAACCTCAGAAAATAGATACGCTACTGGAAAAAATACGCTTTTTTAATAATCTATATATGTCGGAAAAAATAAAAGCGCTTTCAGAACCTGTACAGGAGCAAAATGATTCCCTTCCGCCTTGCCAGACAATGACTTTCCGTGCTGGGAAATTGAAAGGGAAAACTCCCGCAACAGTCCTCTTGGAGTCTTCAGATGGGGTATCTGTTATTGAAAGCCAAATAAATTGGCTTACACAGCACTTGCAGCAATATCCGCAAAATCAAACTCTCATTAATGCTTGTAAGGAAGCGTTGGTACTTTATCGAAATGGGCAGTTATCCAGTGCGCAACCTGCATTGGTATCAGAAATTCCAGTATATGTACAGGAATGGAAAGCAGACATTTATCATCCGATAAAGGAAAATGGTAATACATACTACAAAGGAAGCCGTATGGGGATTTATTTTCAGCGCAACAGCCAGTCTGCATACAGCATTGTGATGGAAAATGTAATTGCTCCAATACAGAAAAAAGAAGACGGCACGGTAACCATTACTGTTTCTGCTGCAAAAGAGAACAGCTATAAAAAGAACATACATTATATCGGGGCAGATGATCTGATAGAATGTGTTTCGGAAATGAAACGACAAATAGATTGTTTTTATGATATGTATTATAAGCATGAATTTAAAATTGCGTTAGAGCACCAGGAGAGAAATCGGACTGGTGCAGGGCAGTGAGGAAGGGGAGAAAATATGTCAAACATAATAGTACAGGAAATCCCGTTTTTATAAAGTGTTTATGATAAAAGATATGTAGTTGTGAATAGAGAGACTGGAGAAACCCTTGATGATGCCCAAGGATACGGCTACAAAACCATTCAAAAAGCTTATGCAGCATGGGCATATAAGAATAGAGATAGAAGTAAGGAGCATGGGCGGGTTGTAAAGAAAAAGCATATTCAGAAATGGATGAAAGAACATAAGTCTTTTGTGAAAGTGATGGATACTTATGCTTTTAAAATTGCAAAAGGTTCCTGTGGACCGGATGATAAGTTTAATGCGAAATTCGTGAAAAAATAATCAAAGAAAGCAGCTTGAATCCGGATTTCACAGCCGGAGAATTATTGAAAGTTTGGAGAGGACAGTGATCTTGATGGATGCAAAATATCCGAATTTGGAATTGTTAGAATACAAAGTAAGACAGTTACTCAGTAAGGAAGAAGTTTTTGTGAATACAATGGAGAAACAAAAAAATAGAAACAGCTATGCAAAAATAGAATTCGATGTAACAATGTTTTCGCAAATCTGGGGCAGCACTTGTACGGGTTTCGATGTAACATCCGGAGGAGAGTCTGTTCTTTCAGGATGTGCGATGACCAAAGAATACACCACGGTATTCCATGAATTACTTACTGATTCGTATGTAGTATGTTTTGGGGACAGGCCATGCTATATGGTATCAGATGCACCAGATAGTTTTTTTCATGATTTTTCAGAGAAACATATGGCTAGCCTGAGCAAAGCGAAGAAAAGATATTAAGAAAAGAAAGGAGTCAAGTTGTATAATGATGACTACAAGAAAACAGCTATATAAAATAATGAGCACCTTCAGCGATGATGCTACTTATCAAGACATATTATGGCACACATACAAATCTTCTGTTCAAATGGATATATGTTACTTTGCACCTATAGTGGGAATCCCAATATACATTTTGCTTATGTGTATAGGCTGGTACACCAAAATTTGGGTTATAAATGAAATGGTTATGTTTATATATATTGTATTTAGAATATATACAATTAATTTAGACCCTGTGATAGATAAAGATACAGTAGATTATCTAAATACTATTATGAAAAAAAATTGCAAGATTATAGAAGATAATCAGGTACATTTATTAAAAGATAATAATGATAAGTTACGAATTGTTGTCAATGGGGAAATAGTAAAGGAGAAATTCCCGTTCCAAGAAAGCATAGACAAGTACCAAGTGCAGAAAAAAATGTATTTTGTTATTGACGAAAAAGGGCACATATATCAATGTACTGACCATATCCTTCTATGTGATGGGCAAATAGTCCAAGAACATGAGGAAAATCAACAGAAAATGCCGAAACAGAATCGATAGAAAGAATTAATACAGTGGAAACGGTCGAATCGCTCTTGGAATATGTAAAAATCGTTTTTACGGAAGATACAGGTGAAAGACCGGCATAATATTCCAAAACGAAAAAAAGAAGGTTGCTGGAAGAAAAATAGCAATATTATAGATCCTGTGTTGTAACATAAGAGTTTTCTTATATTCTCCTTTCAAAAGGCATATTTCACTCGAAAATAAAAACGAAAGGAGAAACAATAAATGTCAAAAACTGAAAAAGAAAAACTCCTTCCAGGAGAAAAACTGGAAGGCCTTGGATTTATGGTATTTTTAATTTCCGGAGCTGGATTGGATGGCGCAGATTGGATTGTATCTTTTTGTGGAGTTTTGTTAGGAATAATCTTAATGGAAATTGGGACAAGACTCGTGAAGAAAGAAAAAGAAGAGGAGGATGCAGAATATGTGTGAGGTATGTCGTCATGATCCATGTGCAGCAGGATGTCCAAATGCCCCAGATCCAGAACCAGTACATATTTGCTCAGAATGTAAAGAAGGAATCTATGAAGGCAGTAGATATTTTCCAGGACCACAAGGTCCGATTTGCTTAGACTGTATCAAGGAAATGAGTCCGGAAGAGGTTTTTGAATTGCTGGGAGAGAGTATGAGTGTTGCATGAAAAATATCACTCAAAAAGGGGTCCTACAGGGGGATCCTTTTTTGAGTAAGCCCCAAACCTTCATCTGAGAAAAGTTTTATATTGTAAAATGGTAGGATCTATTTATAAAGGAGCATTTTAGCAATTCATTAAAAGCCCCAAACGAAAAAGAATAAAAAGGAGAGAGCGAAAAATGATGAATAAAGTTACAAAAATAATTATGAATATATTGTTCTTAGTTATAATTCCATTTCTTGCGATGATGACAGTTTTTACTGTGATGTCTACAGAGTCAAAAATTGTTTCAGCAAAAGTTAAAGATATTGAAATTGTACAAACAGGAACAGGCTATCAATCTGGTAGAATCTGCATCACATATCAGTATCAAATAGATGGTAAATCTTATGAGTCAAAAAAAATAGAATTTGGAACAAGAATATTAAGAACTGGAATCGAGGAAGAAATTCGGATAGATGTGAATACTCCGTCTCGAATACTCGGTTATACGAACCTTGAAATGACGATACTTGGGGCTATTGCAATTGGAGGAATGTCTTTTATACTCGGAGTTGTTTTGGTATTTATTAATCGGAAAAAAGAGTAATTAAAATATGTACAAATATGATTTTTAATTAGGTTTTTGGGAATCTTTCTAAAAGCCTGTTATACTTTGGCAAGAATCGGATCAAGAAGTTGTCTAACTTCTAAAGTGCATTCTGCATATAACTGGATAAATTCAAGGAAGGGAAAAATACCCAAATACTGTCCAGATAATAATCACGGGAATATCCCAAAGCAGTTTATAGAAGCACATTAGCTCAAGACTGAGGAGGTATCCCTCCCCAAATATTTTTTCAAAAACTTACATAAAAAACTTGACATTCCCAATGCGTTTTTTATTCGCTTTTTATTATATTGTATGTTTTCTGCTTTGGAAAATATTTTAACATATTTTCCATTATTTTAATAATTTCATTTATCAGAATATTTGAAATTCTAAAAAGTATTTTCTCGTCAAATGTTGTTTGATATTTCATTACAAAATATTTTACAGTACCCCATTTATGAATGAGGAGATCAAGTGATGATATTATAGTATTAAGATTGTAGGGGAGTAATTTGTTACTATAATTAAGCAAATTCATTTTAAGTCGTTTGTGCCGTGAGATAATAAGTTCATACTTAAATGAATCATTAAGTAACCACGATTTACAATTTGTTGTGCATAAGTATTCTGCCAGATTTAATAGAGCGTATTTCCCGGTGAATAATTCGTTTCTATAGTAATTTTTACTAATTCCGTCCATAATTTTTTCTATGTCCGCAATACACCCGATAAATTGTATCTTGGTATCAAAATTTATGACGAGGAGGATTAAAATGGCAATGTACCATAAAACACTTAAATACCATGAGGACGAGACTCAGAAAAGAGATCTCACACAGGAGGACATACAATTCCTTTTGGAGCTATAGAAAGAAATGAACACACAAGACATCACCGGAACAGCAGATCCGCGCTATTGGGTAATCAAATGTAGCAAGACATACCGGAATGATCTCGAACCAGACGAATATGGATTATTTTATGACGGAACAGAACCGGCTAGCAGCATGACAGAAGAGACTATTAAATATCTGAATGAGAATTTGCTTCCGCATTGCGGGGATCTGGAAAAGAGAGAGTTATCCATTGAGCCTGAAAATCCGATTTATCCGTCCCATGAGTTTATTCTCAATTACAAAGATTTTGACGGAAACGAAGATTGCGACCACCTTACCAGGGAAGAACTTAATGAATCTCTTTCTGAGAATGGATATCCGGAAGTAGAGGTTATAGGTATTTCTGTAAGATCTGTTATCTATTCGAATACCATGTTTCTTACTGAAAAGGCAGCACGAGAGCCCCTGCAAAGGAATGCTGATGATGCGCACACCTACTGTATGTGTTCTTGGAGATCTCCGGATGTTGAATGGTTGTGGAAAATTCTCAGAGAAATCCGCTAGGAAGGAACCAGACGGATAGATTTAGATTGGAACGAGCAGGACAAGCAGATGTCATAGGAGAAAATGTTATGATAATTGCTAAAATTGAAGATTTTAAAGCAAAAAGTAACAACTTTAGAACTGAATTTATCGGGAAAGATAATGCTGGAAGAATCTTTATTACAGAAGTCTAAAAATGGAAAATCAATTGTAATCAAAAGGTCTCCCAAAGAATATCCACAGATCAGTCTGTGGGTATTTTTTTATGGTAATTTGTGTATGATTGATATTTATAATATAAAATACCAGAATTTATTTGTGAATATAGCGAAAAAATAATTGTAAATCGCACATAGATAGTGTATAATGCTAATATAAATATCGTAGAAAACAAAAAATACATATAAATGCACAATCTACATCTAAAATGCATTACGTTCCAGAAGCATTGCTATCTATATTTTCAAAGGAATTCCGTCTGGAAACCGCCGCACTTGTTGAAGAAGATTCCGGGAATCATTTTCAGATATTAAGTAAAAATGATTATGGTGTCTGCAGACAGGAACTACTTGCAGATATGGATTCTTATCTTGGCGTTTTTTTATTACTTTCTTTTTATGAGGAAGATCACATAAAACAAAAAGAAAATTTCTATGATGTGGAAGTCTTTTGCAAAGAAACAGATGTCGAATTTTATGAAGACGGAAAGTTTATGTGTGCAGTGCCGGCATCTTCTGATATAAAATCCGATATTTGCAAAATTTTGATACAAACATTGAGCTGAGGAATTTTATGAAGTATGTTTTAAAACAGATTTTACAGATTATGAAAAAGCATACAGCAGCTTTAATTGTAATGTTAGGAGCCTGTATGCTATGTATGATAGAGAGTTTTTTTCATCCTCTGGTTGTACAGAAGCTTACAGACAGTGGGCTTGTTCAGAAAAATTATAAAGCCATCTGTACATATGCCTACATTTTAATCGTTCTTATTATAGCTGTTCAGGCTTTGGAATCGCTTCAGGACTGGTTGTTACTCAAAATACGCAATGATGTGTTGCATAAGTTGCATGTGCAGGCATTCCAGAAGGTGCTTCGCCTAAAAATGGATCAATTTACTAAACAGAATAGTACAGAGATTATCAATCAGTTGAATATGGACATTGAAAGCGCAGGAATGCTGTTGGACAAAGGGATTCTGTATATGTTTACATATACACTTCGTATTATCAGCGGTTTTATCGGACTGTTTTATATTAACTGGAAAATGGCTTTTTGTATTCTTGCGTGTATCCCGGTAAAATTTTTACTTTTACAGATATTAAGCAGAAAAAAAGAGCATTTTTTTCAGGATTATATCAAAAGAAATCAGAGTTTCTATGCCTGGATGTCCGACCGGATTACCGGGATTCGGGAGGTGAAGCTTCAAAATCGTTATGAAACAGAAGAACAGTATTTTTCCTGGTATAAAAAAGAGCTACTGCATCAACAACAGAAAATCAGCTTTCTCGATATATGCAATATGACAGTGGAAACGGGAATACAGGGAATTATGACAAGCATTTATTACCTTTTAGGTGGTTTCTTTGTCTGTAATGGATCTATGAGCATGGGAAGTGTTCTTGCTTTTATTTCTTACAGTGGAAATGTAACAGGGCCTATTTCCATGCTGATGAACATTAAAATGATTATTGCCCAGATCCGCCCCTCATTTCGGAGACTTGAAGAGTTCTGGCGCCTGGAAATAGAGCCGCAGAAGGGGAAAACTCTCCAACAGGAGTTTCATTCGCTGGAATTATGTAAAGTTTGTTTTGGATACGATGGAAAGTGTGTTCTGAGAGATGTGTCAATGAAGTTATACCGCGGACAAAAAATCGCTATCATAGGGGAGAATGGAAGTGGAAAAAGCACATTGATTCAGATTTTGCTTCGTTTTTTTCAGCCGGACAGCGGAAAGATTTTTATAAATGGACAGGAAGCAGAGGATATTGTTTTGACAGAATACCGCTCTCTTTTTTCCGTTGTTTCTCAGTTTCCTTATCTTTTTCAGGAAACGATTCGAAAAAATTTGGATTATGAGAATAAATATAGGGAGGAAGAACTGAAAGCTGTATTTTCCGTAGTTGGAATGGAAGAACTTTTGACACATTTTCCGGACGGATTAGATACCATCGTAGGAGTGAACAGTACCAATTTGTCAGGAGGGGAAAAGCAGAAACTTGCATTTCTTCGGGCACTGCTTCATCCTGCGCCGATTTTTATTTTTGATGAATGTACTTCTAATTTAGATAGAGAATCGGAAGAATGGTTCTTTACAAAAGGCTTGGAGATGTTAGGAGACCGACTGGTCATTTTAATCACTCATCAGTTACAGTATACAAAGAAATGCGATAAAATATATGAAATAAAAAATGGCAGAATCTAAATTGGGAGGGCTATAGTATGGGAGAAATAATTATAAAATGTTTTGAAACACCAGGCGGAAAATATTTTTATGATAGACATACGAATTCAATAATTAAAGTAAATGAAGATGAATATCTAGAATTATTGAATATTGAAAAAAATCTTCCCATTGAAAAACAAAAGCTATTAGAAAAATTTACAGTCCAGAATCTTTTAAAATGTAATATTGTAGAAAAGATTCAGCATCCGGAAACTAAAAATATACATTATTTAACCAATTATAATATGTCTCAACTTATTTTACAGGTTACACAGCAATGCAATTTAAGATGTGAATATTGTGCTTATTCTGGAAATTATTATAATCGAAAGCATACTACTCAGAGAATGAATTGGGATATTGCCAAAAAATCAATAGATTTTTATTATCAACATTCAAAGGAAACTGACAAATTTATAATTAGTTTTTATGGCGGAGAACCGTTATTAGAATTTAATTTAATAAAAGAATGTGTAACTTATGCACATCAAAAAGCTAACAATAAACAAGTGGAATTTCATATGACAACAAATGGCACTCTGCTTACTGATGAAATATGCAAATATTTAATAAATCATAATTTTTATATCACAATTAGTCTGGATGGGGATGAAACTGAGCACGATAGAAATCGGAAATTCAGAAATGGTACTGGAACATTTGCTACAATATTAAAAAATTTAGATTTTCTTATTAATTATGACGTCGATTATTATGAAAGTTATGTTGGATTTAACACAGTTCTCAATCCCAAAGTCAATGTTAAAAATGTATTAAAATATTTTAGTTCAGATTACAGATTTAAAAAAAACAGAGTCACATTAAACGAAGTTTCGCCTACAGGAATAAAAAATAAAAATGATGTGAAGTTTGATACAAAATTTTGGAACGATTGGAAGTATGAATACTTAAGATTACTTTTATATATGATAGGAAGATTAGAAATTCAAGATATAAATCCGTTAATGTTGCAATACGAAAGCCCTTTAAAAGAAAAGTATAAAGAATTAAAAAATCATGATGAAATACAGTGTCTTATCCACCATAGTGGGCCATGTGTTCCAGGCGTAAGAAGAGTAATGGTAACAACAACAGGAGATATTTTTCCCTGTGAACGGGTTAGTGAATGTTTGGAATGTGCTAAAATAGGAACTATTGAACATGGATTTGATGAAGTTGCTATTTCAAAAATTTTAAATTGCGGAAAAATCACGGAAGAAGAATGCAAAAAATGTTGGAACTTAGTCCATTGCTCCATTTGCATTGGAAATATAGATCCAGTTGATAATCAAATTACGAAAAATTCTAAATTAGAAAGTTGTCAAAGATCCAAAATAAATACATGGAATACATTTAGAAGGTTATGTGTTTTATTAGAAAATGGGTATCACATAAAAATAGGAGAAAAAGATATATGAAAAAGATTTTAATATATCCGTATAATAATGATGCAAAATGGCTTCTTATGAATCAAGAATTCCTAAAAGACATAGAAATTATAGGAATACTTATGAACCAGATAAATGATGTAGATCAAGAAACCAGGAACAAATTTCCACATATTAAGTTTTTTACAGATTTTAAAGCTACAGAATTTGAATATGATTATATGTTGATGTGTGAAAATATTCAAAATTTTAATTTGGATTTTTACTATGAAGTTTATAAATGTGTTAAAAACGCTAAAAAGAAAGTAATGCTTAGTATCAATTTATTAAAAGATTTGAGAAATAAGTACGAAATAGATGATTCGTTTATTGAAACTATAGAGCCAAAATGGAACGATAAATCTTTTAAATCGGATACTTGCGAGGATATTGAAGTTCCGGTTGTAACAATTATGGGCATGGGAAGAAACTGTGATAAGTTTTCTACGGCAATTGCATTAAATGAATATGCAAAAGTAAAGGGATATAATACGCTTTGCTTTGTATCGAATTACTGTGGAAAATTCATAAATGTAAAAATACTTCCTGAATTTTTATTTGATGACAATATATGCTTACCAAATAAAATTTTAATGTTCAATCATTATTTGGCACAAATAGTAGAAAAAGAAAGTCCCGATTTAGTAATTTTAGAATGCCCAGGGGGGATTATGCCCATAAACGAATATGAACATAATTTTTTTGCTGAAGTGACATTAGCAATAACAAATGCTGTTATAATCGATGTGGCAATTTTAAATTCCTATTTTTATGAAAACGCAAATGAGGACTTTTTCAATGGCTTAATTGAAATATGTAAAAATAAATTTAACGTGTCTGTAGAGGCATTTGGAATATGTGGACAACAATATAGACAGGGTTATGGAACAAAAAAAATCACATATCGCTTTATGCAACCGGACTATGAAACTTTATATAAAAGTATAAAGAATGTTGATATTTTTGCTGTTTCAGACATAGAAAAAAGAGAAATGATATTTGATAAGGCTATTAAAAGTTTGGAAAATAATATAGAAACTATTTGAGAGGTAAAAATGAAAGAAAAAGAAATAAAGGAAATTATACGTAGTGTTATAAAAAAATGGACCGGGGTAGCAATAGATGATGACAATAAAATGTTGATTGAATATAAAATACATACAGAAGATTATCTATATGTTATTTTGGAACTGGAAGATACTTATCACTTACCAATTCTTTCATTTATAAAAGAGAATGATGCTCAGATGTTCACTTTAGAAAATTTAGGAAAGTGGCTTGAACGTGATGAAAATCGCAATTATTGATGATAAAATAAATAGCTCTTTTTTACACTATCCTGAAAGATTGGTAAAAATTTATTTTTCGAAAAGAACTTTGAAAAATTGCAAACGGTATATGACACATGCTACATTATGCGCAAAAATTTTGGAAACAAGTTTGTTAAATCAGCCATACGAACTTTATAATTTTGATGTAATAGGAAATGGTAATGATAACATAAAGAAATTAAAATTTGCGCTAATAATGTGTACTAAAATGGAGTTTGATATTATTTGTATGAGTATAGGGACTATATGTTTATCAAATTCCAACTTATTATCCTCTTTATTAAAAAGACTTTCAGAGAAAACAGTATTGATAGCGGCAATCAGTAATAAAGGGTATTTTACAATTCCCGCATCTTTAGACTGTGTAATAGGAGTATCTGCTTTTAATAATCAAATATTTTTAGAAACAGAAAAGATTTATAAAGTATCTGATAATCCGTTAGGAATTGATTTTATAACAGGGTATAAAAAAACTGATTTTTATGATTCAATGTACTGTAGGGGAAATAGCCTTGTCGTTCCTGTTTTAGCATCCAAATGTGCTAGAATAGTAGAAAAAACAAAAATTCATAATACTATACATATAAAAGATATTTTAAAAAGAGAAAGTGACATTTTTCAAGTAAAAGATACAGATATATTATGTGAAAAGAATACACGATATATTCCAAGCATATTCGTCAGTACAAAAATTGGAATTGATGAAACATATTTATTGAAGGTGTTGTCATTGATAAGTAAAAAATATTTTTGGGAAGGTACAATATGGACGAATAGAACGATAAATGATTTAAGAGTTGTAACGTGTCCAGTTAGAAATACACAAAAGTATTTATACAGTGATTATAGAATTTTATTTGAAACAGAGTTAAAAAAAGATAATTGTATTTTGTATGTATATAAAAAAAATGATAAAATAATCATATATGATACGTTAAACAAATTAAAAGACCATACAAATACGCTTAGTGTTAAACGTTTGGCTCATATAATAGCGAAATGTTTAGAAAAACTAGGAAATAGCATCTTTTTATAAAAGAGATGAATATTCAAATAAAAATGAATGGAGGTGAGCTTATGAAAAAAAAGTTGAACAAGAAGTTTCGGAGTAATCCAACAAATCTGGAACAGTATGCTGTGTGTAAGAGCTGCATAGGAAAATGTATGTGCTATTGCTCTGCTGGTGAATGGAATTCAACACAGATACGAGGGAATGCCAATGATAATGTTCATGATTTCCCATATTTGGTATAACAATTAATTCACAAAAAGCAGTCATTTTAATGACTGCTTTTTGTGAATTGATTTGATTGAAGGAGGTATCATTGCCATGAAAAAAGCTTTAGTTTGTTTATTGTTTTTATTTTCCGGATTATTGTGTGCTTGTGAAAAAACACCAGAAAAAGAGGTTGTTATATCCAAAGTAGATGGGCTTCCGGAAAGTGCTGTAGTAGAAAAATCAAAAGAAGTAAAAGAAATTTCTGTTCCGGAAAATTGGAAAGAAACTATTTCTAAAAATGATGGGGCAGTAACAGTTGAAGCAAACGGGATAAGTATTTCTGTACCGGAAATAAAAAATACACCAATAACAGAGGTAAAGAGGACAGCATTTGGGGAGGAACAGTTAAAAAAACTTACAGATTACTTCCGGGGTGACAATCCCCTTCAGGAACCTTCTCCTTTGACAAAAGATGAGGGCAGTGCGTATATGGAAAAAATTAAAAACAGGGAAGGTGCTTATGGTAACCCTTCTCTGGAAGAGGGCATGAATGCCACAGACCGCTTGTCGAATATGAAAAAGGTTCTGGAAACACTTCATGCAGAGGATATGCAGACAGCGGAAATAAAAGAGCCGATATTTGGTCCTTATAAAGAGAATACATACGAAGCTATGTTGAGCGGTGGAAATGAGGAATATATGCAGGAGACCTTTGGAGACTCTTTTTTCTCAGGGGAGGTTCCAGGAAAAGATGACAAAAAAGCGAGAATATCTGCTGTAAAATACGATGCGGAGAAAGGATTGAACGGAGGATTCTTTTACATAGAAGGCGGTGTGGTTACAGAAGATCAGATACAGAAGGCGGCAGGATTGCAAGAAGTAGCTCCGGAAAAATGGAAATCGGAATTTGCAGATTTTTCCGTGAAGTTTGAAGAAGAAACAGAAGAGCTGCCTCTTACAGAAGAAAATGCAGAGGAAGAAGTAAGAAAATTGTTGGAAGATTTGGAAATCAAAAATATGCAGATACGGACAGTAGAAAAAGTTTTCTGGAGTCCTACAGATACGAGATGGGACTTTATGGATCCAGACTGGGAAAATGGACGGGCAGGTTATAAATTTTACATGGGTATGGATAATGAAGGCCTTGTTTCCTACAGTCAGTCTGGCGGAACCTTTTATCAGGATTTAAGTGAGGCGGTATATAAACCTTCTTTTGCTCCGGAAGAGATTCAGGTTGTAGTAACAGAAGATGGAGTAAAAAGTTTTTTATGGAAAAATATGTCAGAAAAAGGACAGGTAATCGCAGAAAATACAAATCTTCTTCCTTTTGAAGAGATTACAGAAAAGCTGGGGAGCCATATGCTTACTGTAAAAGTGGCAGTAGACAGCATCAATGGGTTTGATGGAAAAGAAACTTCTAATGAATGGAAAGTAAAAAGTGTACAGCTTCAAAGCTCTTATGTTCCTGCTTATGAAAAACCTCAGAACGCCTGGCTTGTTCCTGTATGGGTGTTTGAACTGGAAGGTTGTACCATCAATCATTTAGACGGTGATCGGAAAGGACAGGTAAAAAATGAGACGATAGTATTAAACGCAATAGACGGCGGATATGTAAGTCCTGTACAGGAAATGGATTTTTTTAGCTGATTCGTAATGAATGAACAGAGAAAGGGGGAGGGGAATGAATGTCCTGAAAACAGAAATGAGACGCGGAATTTGTTCCTGGAAATTTGCAGGGAGTGTAGTACTGATTTTGCTTATGGGACTGGCGGGTGCAGGAGAGAGTTTTTCTGTGGCAGAGCCGTATCTTCAAATAGATGGTTCGTTGGACGGACTGAAACAGGCAGGTTGGATCCTTTTGCAGGGAACTTCTCAGTCGAATCTGTTTCTGATAGCAGTATCCATGACAGTCGCTTTTTCGTATGCCTCTGTATTTTACGAGGAGGCAGAAAATCGATTTGTGCTGATGAGCCTTTCCCGCACCAGTTATAAATCATATATTGGAACGAAAGTGTTTGTGACAGCTGTTTCCGGGGGATGTTGCGTCATATGTGCCTTTTGTCTTCAGATAATTTTCTGTATTTTTGCTGCGTTTTCATCCAGCGAGTTTTTTGGAGAGTTTATGGGGTATCTGGGACAGCATATGCTTCTTTCTCTGGTACAGTGGGCAGGCCTTGCCGCATTAAGCGGGGCTTTCTGGGCAGTGACAGGTGGAATTTCTGCTGTAGTGATGAAAAGCCGCTATATGGCATATATGGCGCCGTTTATTCTGTATTATATTTTCTCTGAATTTCAGAGCCGATATTATCCGGAACTGTATTTTTTAAGTCCAAAAGAATGGGTGGTATCTAAATATCTTTCTGTGGGTGTCCGGTATGGGATTTTAATAACTGCTGTATGTCTGGCAGGTGGCATATATGCAGCAGTGATGAGAAGGAGGGTTGCTCATGTGTAAATGGAAATTGGTGTGGAAATCTGCCATGTTTCATATGCGGCAGGAAATGAGAAATCCAAGGTTTCTTTTGTCCTTTGTCCTGGCATTTGTGCTTTGCCTGATGCTTTCTGATAAGGCGGTATTTTTTGCGGAAAGCTACGGAACTTCCATGCAGGTGCTTGAAACCTTTATCCTTGCTTTTGGGGATGGGAAATCTATTATGATTTCGACCTTGCTTTTGATTTTCCTTTTTGCAGATCTTCCGGTAAACAACCAGCTTACCCCTTACTATCTCACAAGGATCACAAAAAATATATGGATCTGGGGACAGATTTTATATGTATTTCTTATCACAGTTTTTTATGTACTGTTCCTGCTTCTTGTAACTTGCATCATCTGCGGGAATATTTCTTTTGTAGGAAATATGTGGAGTGAGACAATGGCGCTTCTCGGTTATTCCGGAGCGGGACAGAAGATCGCCCTTCCTGCCTCCTTAAAAACACTGGAAGCAACTTCGCCATATCCCTGTGCTACTATGATTTTTCTTCTGATTGCCGGATATGCTCTTGTAAATGCTACTATGTTGCTTGCCTTTCGCCTTGGAAAACGTCCGGCGCTTGGAAGTGTCAGTGTATTTCTCTTTAATTTGTTCGGATTGTTTTTAAATCCGGAGATCTTTATGAAATTGTTTCACTTTCCAGGTACGGTAGAATATAAGGCACAGGTCATTACCGGGTGGATTTCTCCATTAAATCATGCTACCTATTATATGCACAATTTCGGGTATGATTATCTTCCAAGGATTGGGACGAGTCTTTTTTTCTTCTGTGTGATGATTGGAATAAATATTATGGTCATAAAACATGAGATGAAGCATTTTGAATTTTTATTTGTGCAAAGAAGCGAATAGTCAGCAAAGAAGGGAGAGGGATATATGGGAAAAGCAGCCATTGAAATACAGGGGATTACAAAATATTTCGGGGAAGAAATGATTTTAAAAAATATTACCCACACATTTGAGTCAGGAAAGATTCACGGTATTGTGGGAATGAACGGATCCGGGAAAACGGTTCTTTTAAAGTGCATCTGTGGTTTTCTTCACCCTTCAGAGGGGAAAATCCTCGTGGAAGGAAAGTGGATTGGAAAAGAAACGGACTTTCCAGAATCTCTTGGAATGATCATTGAAAACCCAGGATTTCTTCCTAATCTGTCCGGAAAGGAGAATTTAAAAATCCTAGCATCTTTAAGAGGAAAAATAGGAAAAAAGGAAATAGAAGCTGCTATGGAAAAAGTAGGACTTGATTTTTCTTCCAAAAAACCGGTAAAAAATTATTCCCTTGGAATGCGGGAACGCCTTGGAATTGCCCAGGCAATCATGGAAGACCCGCATATTATCATTCTGGACGAACCATTTAACGGGCTTGATAAAAACGGAGTTCAGGAAGTGTATCAGATCATTCAGGACTTAAAAAATGAACATCGCACCATTTTACTTGTCAGCCATAACCGAGTAGATATAGAAACATTGTGCGATACCGTATGTGAAATGGAACTTGGCGTGTTACGCAGGATTTTATGAAATGAATTATATCCGCACCCACAGCTTTGGCTGTGGGTGTTTTGTTTCCTATCGAAAACCATCATATTCCCTTCGTAAAGTTATTAAAACGAAGGGAGAAAATAAAATGAAAATCAAAAAAAGAAGTGGTGAATTTCGAGGACGTAACTGGTGTGCAAAGGCAAGAGATTATGACGAATTAAACCTCGAACGGGTAAAAAATGTACACTATGATAATGCGATTATCGTCAAAGACATTATTAAGGGCTATCTGCGGGGTGAATTTGAAATTTCTGAGTTTGCTGATTTGGTAAATCAGGGAATTGAGGATGATTACCTTATGCAGGAAGCAGGAAAAGCCAGAAATAATAGACTTGTAAAATGTCTTACCCGTGCCTGTATGTGTGAGCATAGGAAAGCTGAGTTTCCAGATCCAAAAGAAATTGAAATGGGAGATTATCTTGTTACTGTAAAGCCAGATGCAGTTTTTTATAACGGGGATTCCATTGACCTTGTAATTTACAGAATCGGAAAGCCGAATATAAAAATGAAAGGAAGAGGAAGAGATACATCTGTAAACCAGTGCCTTGAACTTTACTTTTTATTGCAATATGGAAAGACATTGCTAGCTGAAGGAGAGGTAATGACTCTGCGGGCCAATTACTATTATCTACGGAAGACAACAGATACGTTTGATAATTCTTCCTGGGATAATGATTTTTTTTCAGAAAAGGGAGGCAATGTTGTTTACCTGGAGCAGGCTTGGATTGGAGGGAAAGATGTACAAACTCCAATGGACATACAGTTCAAAAAACTTTTGGAGGAATATGATATAGGTACAGAATGTACGGAGGAAGAGTGCAAAAAATGTATTTGGAATCCATCCTGTAATTATATCCGTATGCCAGAACCTTATCAGCCAATGGGAACTACGAAAAAAAACACTAAAATCATTCCGTCTGATGCACAACAAAGTATTATTGATTTCCGAAAAGGTATCTGTAGGGTAAACGCAGCTGCCGGTTCCGGAAAAACAGAGTGTATGACGGAACGCGGTGTTCGAATGTTTATGGAAGGCGTTAAATCTTCGGAAGTGCTGTTTATCACATTTACAAATGCAGGAGCAAATGAAATGAAACAGCGTATAAAGAAAAAATGCGAAGCGAGAAACCTTTCTATCAACTGTGCTGACATTCAGGCAATGACATTTAACTCTTTTGCTTACGAAATTGTGAAAAAAGAATATGAAGATTGCGGATTCACCAAACCGCCATTAGTTGTAGATGATGTACGGAATTCAGTCATTATTACTCAATTGCTGGATGAAAGTCCTGTGCCAGGTTTGGATTATATGAATTATTCTATGGACATGCCAAACTGTAAAGGCGCTCTTACCTGTACAAAAAAAGCTTTTGAACTCATTAAGGTCAATCAAATAAATCCTGAAGATGCGAACGCAGACAAAGAGCTTGCCGCTGCACTTGAAGAGGATAAAGTCTTGCGTTTCTATGGAAACGGCTCAATTTTCTCTTTATTAACACTTTATCAGCACTATGATAGGCGTTTAAAAGAAGAAAATCTTGTACAGTTTACAGATCAGGAGCCGTTGATGGAACATATTCTGGAACTGTATCCAGGATACTTGGAGCAGTATGGATTCCGGCATATCATAGTTGATGAGTTCCAGGATAGCAATGATATTCAGCTTGCGACAATAAAGCGCTTCACGGAATGCAGCACATTTGAATCCCTTATGGTAGTTGGCGACGATGCCCAGAGTATTTATGGTTTCCGGCATACTTCCGTGGACAATATTCTTAATTTTTTTGAAAAAATGGAAATGCACGGAACCGATTTGTATCTGGTAGAAAACCGTAGGTCAACTCCGGAGATTCTGGAACTTTCCAATAAAATAAACAAACTCAATAAAAAGCGTGTTGATAAAGATATGGTTCCTGTACGAGAGTCTGGTACAAGACCAGTAGTAAAAGGATTTCATTCCAAGAAAGATGAATACGAGTATATTGCTAAACAAATTAAACTCTTTATAGAGGACGGAATGCAGCCGGAAGATATAGCGTGCATCGCTTATAAAAAATCAGAATTGGCGGCAATAGGAGCCGAACTTACAAGGCAAGATATACCGTGGATTATGATGAATCCTTTACGACTTATGGATAATTCGAATGTGCAGGCTGCTGTATCATTGGCAGAAGCTTTTTATCAGCCAGAAGCTGAAGAATTGTATTTCAATTACCTTAATGCAAAATACAGGGGAGAAATATTTGAAAAGTTACAGATAGATGACATTAAAGCGGCAATCCAGAAAATGAAGCAGGAATTTATGCGCATTGATTTGTTGGATATGAACTATCAGAGACATATCTTTCATGAATATCTGGAAAGTTTGAAAGAAAGCGATGAAATTTATGAAGGATTTCTTGAAATGGTGTACCAGAACGAAGACCTGCAGTCAGAGCTAGAGTATATTCACAATTTCTCTATATTTGGCGAAAAAGTAGAAAAAAGAATGCTCCAGACATACCAGGGAGTGGTTCTTACGACTGCTCATAGTTCAAAAGGTCTGGAATGGAAGGCAGTATTTAACACCATAAGCGGATATGATAGTAAGTCCCTGCATGGTGGTGGACCGAAAAGAAATGAGGACATTGAAGAAACGCGAAGGTTATTATTTGTTTCTTTCACCAGAGCAAGAGATGTTCTGTATGTGACTGGTCAGTATCTTCTTCACAGCTCGAAAGAAGATCCTATGTATAATCAATTCTTGGAAGAAGTTTTCGAAGCATTGGGTGAGGAATACCAGCCTGTAGATCTATCAGCTTCTTTAAAATTAGAACAGAGAAAAGAAAAAGCTGCTTCACGAAAAAGAAAACTGCGCGGAGAAATGACTCCAGAAGAAAAAAAGGAGTATGCCAAAATGGTGCGGAATGCCCATCAGCTTTCTCTTACAGATGTTATTTAATCGAAATATGTTATGGAAAAGAGGTGCGGAAGCATCTCTTTTTTTCATCTGGGAAATGCTAATCCTTAAAGAGTAGTATTATGTATACATGGAAGGGAGAAAGCCTTCCAGAATCCTTTCGTTTTGACACCCGCAGTATTGGCTGCGGGTGTTTTGGTGTATCAGTCTAATGCCCAAAATATAAAAAAAGTATATGAATCTACCTAGGAACTTCATTATTTACACAGAAAATACATATTAACTATGTCAAAAATTTCATATCACGAAAGGAGAAAAAATAATGAGAATGAAAATGGCAGAAAAAAATGTAGAGGTAATGAACAAGATTAACGGATCGATGTATTGCATTACATCAGTGGAAGATGGAAAAGCATATGCCCAGGAAATCCTTGAAAAAGAACCTGAACAGAAACTGGCAGAGGAAAAGGTTGTGATCACAGAAGCAAATGCAATCTGTTTCCGATTCCTTTGTAATCCGAATTTACCTATTATTCCGGAAGGATATTATGTAGAGAACGGGTTTTTGATGCAGTCAAATGAAAAGGTAACAGAGCAGGGAGAGCTTGTTATCTGCAAAATTCTTGCATCTTTCCCTGGAAAATTACTGCTTGCTGTCAAAGCCAATGATATGGCACCGGAAAAAGAAAGGAATTGGGTGTATTTATACACTTACGAGCCTAAGAGGGATCGCTTTTTCAAATTATTATCTTTTGGAATAACAATGCCAGCAGTTTATTGCATAGATAATAGAGTCTATTGCGTATATTCTGAAGTGCATCATAAAGAATACGAAGAAAATGGTGTTAAAGTTTCAAAGGAATATGTTTCTAATGCTGGAGTAATCACTATTGAATTTGCAGTAGATGGAACGCATACATTGAGCAGTTATGTAAGTAATGTTCCTTTTATTTCAGAAGAACCACATTTTACAAAAGATAGCATTTTACTTTCTGTCGGACATAAGGAAAAGGAAGATGGAAGTGTACAGGAAATTACTCCATACACACTTTGGTTAAATGTAAATGACAGTGAGCCGGAAATCATTAATATGTATCCGATTGTCTCTGTAACGGAAAATCATTTCGACCAAGGCTTAACTCTGAAATCTCACAAAAAGCTGATGATTTTTGATAGTTCTTACGGGACATTTACATTTTCTAATGCAGAAGTTTTGAAAGAATTGGAGGATTACGACTATCTTGTAGACTTTAAGACTTTGCGTGAAGGCCGGAAGGCTTATGGTCTGGTTTTATCAGATCAGGATTACAATCTGAAATTTGTCAAAGTCGTAAAAACTTACGATAGAGGCGAAATCGTTACCGTACATGATTATTCCTGTGAATTTTAATTTAGAAGGGGGGGCTGCGCTAAATGCAGTCCCCTTTTGCCAATATATGCTGTCATATGGGCAAAACGAATTTTAATTCGTTTTGAGCAATACAAAGAATTAATTTCATGGCTTAATTCACGAAAAGGTCTTCCGGAAGGTGCGAATGGAAATGTTTTATTAAAATTAGAAGATATTCGCAAAGATGCTGAGAAAGTAAGACCTTATGATTCCGTGTGGGATATGTACTATGATGAATTTGAAGAGCTGGAGGTAGTTTAATGATTGGCACAATCTGTATCTCAGCTTTTAAATATTACGATAATGTAAAGCATAGAATGGCTTTTAAGGGACGTCCAGTTCGTATTATTGGACAAGCTGATAATAGCGACTATGTTGTACTTCCCATTTCGAGGGTAACTAAAAAAGAAAACTTAAATCTTCATTATGATTATGAAATGAGACCAGAGACTTATTCAGAAACCTCTCTACAATTATCAACAGTTTCATATGTTCGTACACATAAACGGGCCGTTTTGAATTCTGGAAAAATAACAAAACAAGTTTTGGACTTAAAGCATGATTTTCCTAGAGTATATGCAGAAATTATTAATCTTGTGAAAGAATTTCAAAAGAAACTCATAAATGATGCAAAAATGTAAGGATGCCGGAGAGAAATCTCCGGTATTTGTATTCGATTTATTTCCAAATTCTTCATCTGGAGAAAACATAGCGTTCCAAAATGGTATTATATATTCATGGAAGGAAAACAACTTTCCAGACTCTTTTCGTTTTCCATAGCATTTTCTTTGACACCCACAGCAACTGCTGTGGGTGCTCTACTTTGTGAAAAAGAGCTTTGTCATATTATGAATAAGAAAACATAGAAAGGAGATGCTAAATCTTACACGGCATATTTTAAATGAGTTACTTATATTTAGCAGAAAAACCAAGTACGATGCTGGCAGTTAAAGCTGCTTATGAAAAATCAGATAAACCTCTAGGGGACATTGTATTTATGGCGTTGTCAGGACATGTCAGTGGACTGAAACTTCCCAATGAATATCCAGAATGGAGTGGAAAAAAATGGGGAGATTTACCTTTACCTTTAAAACCGGAACACTTTGAGATTAAAGTTCTTCGCCCTGATATTGTAAAACGTATTTCAGATGCTTTAACAACGAATCATTTTGAAGGAATTATTGTAGGAACGGATAGTGATGTTGAGGGTAACGGCATATATGCTTTATTGGAAGAAACTCTGCATTTGGAAAAATACAGGGCTCTGCGATTTTTTGAAACCGGGCTGACAGACGCAGAGATTATGAAATCTTTTGGAAAATTAACCGATTTTCACACCAATAAGCGTGACGTTGGGATGACGGAGGCATTTAGGATAAGAAGTCATTTTGATTGGTTGATCGGAATGAATTTGACGATTGGATACACTGTCAAAGCAAATATGCTACTTCGGATTGGTCGTGTAAAGGCCCCTACACTTAAGTTGGTATATGATAACTGCCGGGAAATAGATTGTTTTGTAAAAAGAATGTCCTATTTACCAGTGATACAGACAGAAAATCCGCAGATAATAGCTTCTTTAGTAGATGAAAAGGGAATGGATCTTTTCTTTCAGGATAGAGAAAAAGCAGATCTGGTTTTAAAGGATTCGGGAGAATATGCAGAGATTATTCGTAAAGAGAAAAAAATAAAAAAAACACCAGCCCCCCAACTTTACAATCTCACGGATATACAAGTAGAAGCCGGGCAGAAATATGGATATTCTCCTTCTGTTGTGTCTGAAACAACACAGAAGCTTTATGAGCACTATAAAGTTCTTTCTTATCCAAGAACGGAAGGAAGGTATCTATCTACTGAAAAAAGTATGGAATTTCCAATGTTATTACAGGCGGCACAAACAATACCAGAACTGTATCCGGTAACTATTACAAAAGACGATTTTTCACGGGTACGTTCGGACAAACGCTTTATCAATAATGAAGAGGTAGAGAAAACATCGCATGATGCCCTTATCCCCACGGGTAAAATTCCTGACTGGGGAAAAATGAATGAAAAGGAAATAAATATTTTATCCATGATTTACCGGCGGTTTGTATCTATGTTTTTGCCGACACTCAAACAAGAAAAATCAAAATATGTTCTAAATGCAAATGGAAATCTGTATGTGGCAAAAGGCTCCAAAGTGTTGGAACCTGGATTTTCCGTGATTTATGAACGTCAAGTCAAAGAATATGTGCTTCCGAACGTTTCGCAAAATGAAAAACTCAATATCAACAGAAAGGGAATTAAAGAAATTGAAACAAAACCTCCCAAACGTTTTTCAGAAGCTTTACTTGTATCGGCAATGGAAAATATTCAGCGCTATATGCAAAAAGGTGAATTAAAAGATATTATGAAAAAGGCAAAGGGAATTGGGAAACCTTCTTCAAGAGCTACCATTATTAAGGATCTAATCGACACTGGCTATATGGAGAAAAAGAAAAATGGTCTGTATATTACAGAAAAAGGCAAGAAATATATTGAAGCATTAGACGGGCATTCCATTCTTAATCCAGAACTCACAGCTTCTTGGGAACTCCATATGCAAAATATAAGAGAAGGAAATGAATCCTATAATAATGTACACGCTATGATACTGAAGTATGTAGATGAATCGCTAAAGGAGCTGGAGTACAAAGATTTTTCTTCTATCCGACAGAACAATAATAACAATTTTATAGAAGGATTAAATTGCCCTTGGTGTGGAAATCCTATGCGTCAGCTGCAGTTTGGATATGCCTGCAGCGGTTATCCAGATTGTCGATTTTCTGTTCCACACATAGTTTGTTCAAAGAAATTAACGGATAATCAGATGAAAAATCTAATTCAAAAAGGAAAAACTTCTGTTCTTAAAGGTTTTGTCAGTAAAAAAGGAACGAAATTCGATGCAGCCCTGAGTCTGGAAAACGGCCAGATAAAATTTGTTTTTCCAAAAAGGTAAAGAGGCAAAATCTTCATCTGGAAAAAACTTATCCTTACAGAAGGGTACTATATATTCATGGAAGGGAGCAAACCTTCCAGAATCCTTTCGTTTTGACACCCGTGGCATTTGCTGCGGGTGTTTTATCATATGACGGCATAAATCATAATTTTTTCGTAAATAAAAAACGAAGGGAGAAATGGCTATGCAAAATGCAACTATACAAACATCAATAGAGGCTCCGAATAGAGAATATTTAGAATTAAACTTTGTAGGGGAAACAGCCACTGGAAGAGGAAATAATCAGAAATTTATCATGGAAAATCTCCAAGACGGTACTTTTCGGGCAACAAATGCCAGAGTAGGGATTACTGTAGGCCGTCATAAACCCCGAAGTTATATTCTCAGCATGGAAGAATGGGATAATACCTACCGCCAGAAAATTCAAAGAGGGTACCTTCTGACTAAAAAGCAGAAAATGGAGCAAAAAGTTATCAAAAAGCAGGGAATTACCGTGGACGGTGAGGACTACCGTGTAATTGATGATGAAAAAGTTCGTGAAATTGTTAGCCGACTAATAAATTATACGAAAACTTATCTGGATACGAATTACACCGTTAAAGTGGAAGATATTTCAGATGAAATGATTTCTTTCGGAAGAGAAATACTGAATTCTTTAGCTTCTGATTTTTCCAAAATGAGTGTGGCTGAGTTTAATAATAAACTCAAGGTGCTTTATTCTGCAATTCCCAGACGTATGGATAAACTATCAAACTTTCTGGCACAAAGAAAGCTTGATTTTAATGACATTGTAGCCAATGAACAGGAGCTTTTTGACACAATGGTTTCGCAAGTACGATCCGGAGAGAAATTAAATAGCTATACGGTAAAACCTACTATATTGGAGGCCTATAACCTTCTGTGGAGATGTGTAACTCCGGAAGAGGAAAGCCATATCAGAAAAATACTTAGAAAAAACGCTTCTGAATATGTACAGGCATGGAGGATTGTGAATCAAACTACAGAAAAACGCTTTAATAATTTTTGTTCTTCTGAAAATCTTACAGAAGATCAGGGAATCAGTCACTTATTCCATGGTTCCCGAAGTGAAAACTTCTGGTCCATCATCTCTAATGGTTTAACTATTAATCCTATGAATGTAGTTATTACAGGAAAAATGTTTGGAAACGGAACCTATTTTGCTCCACTTGCTCAAAAATCTCTTGGGTACACATCACGAAGTGACTCTTATTGGGCTTCTGGGAATATGGACACCGGATTTTTAGGTGTTTATAAAGTTGCAACTGGTAAAAAATATGAAGTAAACTGCGCCGATAGCAGCCTTAACCAGAAAATATTACAGGCAAAATGTCCGGGCGCACATTGTACTTGGGCGAAGTCAGGCGTTGCGTTACGAAATGATGAGGTGATTGTGTATCAGGATTGTCAAAGCACAATCGAATATTTAATTGAAATGAAAAAATAAGAGTTTTGGAAAAGAGGTGCGGGAGCATCTCTTTTTTCATCTGGAAAGAGGAAAATTTTCTTTTTAGATAGAATATATGCATAAGTAAATTTTGCATATTTGCATCAGGAGGTTTGGTAATGATTAATGGAGAATTAATTGTAGATAATTTTGCAGGCGGAGGAGGTGCATCGACAGGAATCGAACTTGCAACTGGATATAGTCCGGATATTGCAATTAACCATGATCCGGAAGCAATTCGAATGCACAAAACAAATCACCCCAATACCAAACACTATTGCGAATCTGTCTGGGATGTTGATCCAATTAAAGCGTGTGGGGGACATCCTGTAGGATTAGCATGGTTTTCACCAGACTGTAAACATTTCAGTAAGGCGAAGGGTGGAAAACCTGTAGAAAAGAAAATACGAGGACTTGCGTGGATTGTACTGAAATGGGCAGCTATGGTACGTCCGCGAGTAATTATGTTGGAAAATGTGGAAGAATTTCAGACATGGGGACCATGTATTCCACTTAGGGATAATAAAACAAGACGTGTGATTGTAGATATGACAAAATCGTCTGATTATAAGGTAGGAATGCCAAAAACAAGAATTGCGCAGCCAGGTGAAGTGATCCCAGCAAACCGTCAAATTTTTCAGCCAGATTCCCAAAGGAAGGGGGAAACATATCAAAAATGGCATAAGCAGTTAGTTGCACTTGGTTACAAAATCGAAACGAAAGAATTAATTGCTGCGGATTATGGAGCACCAACTATGCGGAAACGATTTTTCATGATTGCCCGGTGTGATGGAAAACCTATTGTATTTCCAGAACCTACTCATGGACCGAAAGAGAGTATAAATGTCAAAAAGGGGATTTTAGAACCCTATGTTGGAGCTTATACACAGATTGATTTCAGCCGACCGTGCCCGTCTATATTTGATACAGCGGAAGAAATCAAAGAAAAATATGGAATACGTGCAGTACGTCCTTTGGCATATAAAACGATGCAGCGCATTGCAAAGGGATTGCAGAAATTTGTTTTAGAAAATCCAGAACCATTTATTATACAATGCAATCACGGTGGAGAACGCAGGCCGAATAATATCAATGAGCCTCTTCCAACCATTACTGGGAAACATGGTTATGGAATTGTCCAGCCATATCTGGTTCAGTACCATTCCGAAGTTGGAGGGAATGAAGTGCGTGGGCAAAAAGTAGATAGGCCACTTTTGACAATAGATTCTTCAAACCGATACGCATTAGTAACTTCTTTTCTGAAGGAACACAATATTCAAAATGAACGGAAGAATTCAAAGATCCATAGTAGAAAGCATGAGAAAAATATTTTAGTGACATCTAATTTAATTCAGATGAACAATCATTGTGACGGAAAAGATATTTTTGCTCCTCTTCCAACAATAACAGCCGGAGACGGACACTTTGGGGAAGTCCGAACCTTTTTAATCAAATATTACGGAAATGGAACAGGGCAGAGTGTATCTTCTCCACTGGATACAATTCCTACGCATGACCGATTTGGATTGGTATCAATTCATGGTGTGGACTATAAAATAGTAGACATCGGTTTGCGTATGTTAGAACCCAAAGAACTTTACGGCTGCCAGGGTTTCCCCGAAGATTACATTATTGATCACGATTCTGAAGGAAAAAAGTATGGAAGAACAGAGCAAGTAAAAAGATGTGGAAATGCGGTATGTCCACCACTTCCTGCCGCTTTAGTTAAAGCGAACCTTCCGGAAATGTGTATATCAAAAAGAGTCCCTATATGCAGACCAGACCGGCTGCACCAGGAAGAAACAGGGCAGCTACGATTTGCTTAACGGCGCAAAACGGTGGGAGATCACCTATAACAAGAGAAAGGATTTTTTATGAAATCAATAATTAAATATCCTGGGAGCAAATGGTCCATTGCACAATGGATTATAGGATTTTTTCCGGAGCATCATAGTTATCTCGAACCATTCTTTGGTTCCGGAGCGGTACTCTTCAACAAGCCTCGAAGTAATATTGAAACAGTAAACGACTTGGATGGAGAAGTAGTCAATTTTTTCGAATGGGTTAAAAAAGCCCCTGAAAAGCTTGCAAATGAGGTGTTCTTCACACCATATTCCAGACAAGTTTACGAAAAAGCTTTTTTAAAAGTTCCGGAAGATAGTTTTGAAAAAGCAGTTTGCTTTCTTATCAAACTCCAAATGGGGCACGGTTTTCGGACAACAGGAGATAAGGTAGGCTGGAAACATGATGTACAAGGCAGGGAAAAGGCTTATGCTGTGAGAGATTGGTGCACCTTGCCAGATAGACTCATAAATACTGCCGAACGCTTACGAAACGTACAAATAGAGTGTCGCCCTGCAATAGATACAATAAAGAATCATAATTTTGAAAATGTTCTGATTTACGCTGATCCACCGTACATGTTACAGACTCGTCGTGGCAGACAGTATGCAAAAGAGATGACCGATGAGGAACATGAGGAATTGTTAGATGCGCTACTTTCTCATAAAGGTCCTGTTCTTATAAGTGGGTATGATTCAGACCTATATAACGAAATGCTACATGGTTGGCACAAAGAAGAAACTATATGTTATTCGCAGGTAAGTACGAAAAAAAGAGAAATTTTGTGGATGAATTTTAAACCAGTTAATTATCAACAACTGCTGCCGTTGTAACGCAGCTTCAGAAAGAAGGGGCAATAACCCTCGACTAAAGTCGGGAGTCTTAGCTGCATTGGAATAAACTGAGGAGGATTGAGGAGAGAAATGAATAAAAAAATAAAAATGCTTTTGGCAATGGGAGTCGGTCTTGTAATTATTGTGTATGGATATGGCTACCATTTTTTTTCCAGTCATTTTCTTCCAGATACCTATGTACAAGAATTTAATATCGGCATGGAAACAGTTCCGGAAGTAGAAGTATTATTGAATAAGCAGGCAAAATCTTATGCTCTGGCAGTACAATACCGAAATGGTGGCGTAGAAGCACTTGGAGCTGATGAAATAGGGATTACCTGTGATGCATCTCATGAATTACAGCAGATACTCCAAAGTCAGGATAAAAAACTCTGGTTCCGTCCTTGCAAACGGGTTATAGAATATGAAGGTATTAATGACATTGTAGATACAAAAAAACTGGAAGAATCTGTTTCGAATTTAAAGTGCTTCCGGGACATGGAAACACCGATAGATGCCCGTATCGTTTATACAAAGGATAAAGGATACCAAATTTTTCCGGAAAAAGAAGGCACAAAACTTGATAAGGTAAAAACAATGGAAGCGATAGAAACAGCTGTACGAAAAAGAAGTGCGTCTGTAGATTTAGAAAGCTGTTATGATGAACCACAGGTAACTGCTTCTGAATTGGAAAAAGAATATAAAACAATCAAGAAATACGAAGACGCCATTATAACCTATGATTTTGGGGACCGAACAGAACGGGTAGATGCCAAAAAGATTCAGGATTTTCTTACAGATTATGTTTTGGACAAGGAAAAAATTGCCTCTTATGTATACGAACTTGGTAAAAAATATGATACAAGAGGTATTACAAGAGAGTTCCTTACCTATGATGACCGCAAAGTACAGATAAGCGGAGGTGATTATGGATGGGTAATAAATCAGGAAAAGGAGATAAAAGAACTAGAAGAGTTAATAAAAAAGGGGGCTGTGGAAGTACATAAACCGGCATATATCCAAAGTGCTCAGAGTCGGATTTCTAATGACATTGGATACACATACTTAGAAATCGATAAGAAAAATAAACAGATGATATGTTATGTAAATGGAAAACCCATTATACAAACTTCTGGGGTTTTCGGTGCTTTGGAGTCGGGTTGTTATATGTTAAAAGATATACAGGAAGGAGATGAATTTTCTCTCGCCTTCGGACAGGACATGGAAATTCGTTCCAGTTCAGAAAATATAACAGGCAATATGTCTGCAAAGGCAGTTGAATTAGTATCTATTGAACAGTATCCTGAAGTAGAATCTGATGAGTCGTATCTGCTTATTACGAAAGAGTATGCAGATATACTTTCAAAAAAATGCAAACCCGGCATGGCTGTAGTGATTTATTAGTGAATTAGGATTTAGCATATTGTAATCAGTAGACAATCATTAAAAACATTGTCTGCAATTAACATAGAGTGCCCGATGTGCTGCTATATTTCCTCTCTTTCGAGTAGCATATGGGCACTTCTTTTATAAAAAAAGCAAAAAGCGAATTAAAATTCGTTTTTCACACGCAACTTCTAACAGACCTCATAACGGTTTTCTTCATTTGAAAAAATTAAATAAATGGGAAATGTTATACTTTCAGTAACAAAACAAACAAGTGTCTTGGAAAGGAGCAATTTTTTATGAGATTTACAGAATTAGAACTTAACAAAGCTACAAAGATAAAAGCATTACTTTTAAACGTAGAAGAAAAACGGACAAAAAACAATACACTTTACCTTAATATGTCACTTTCAGATGGCGAAACTATTATATCTGCAAATTTATGGGATACTGCAAAAGAAAATTTTGAGATTGAACGTGGAAATGTTGTAGAAGCGGTTATTTTTGTAAAAATGTACAATGATACCCGTTCCTATAGTATCAATAGCTGCGAATTGGTTGCAGATGGAAATCCAGAAGAATTTGTTATATCCGCACCACTTCCTTCTGAGAAAATGTTTGATGATATATATAATCTTTCTACAACATTAGGTGTTTACGCGCCACTGGTAGGAAACATTCTTTTAGATAATAAAGATAAACTTATGGTATGGGGCGCCGCCAAAATTATTCACCATAACATTCGCGGCGGCTTGCTCTACCATATATGGACAATGGTACGTTCTGCTTGCACTATCTTAAAAGTTTATTCTGAATCTGTGAACCGGGAACTTCTATTAAGCGGGATTGTCCTGCACGATATAGGGAAAATAAAAGAACTTTCCTGTGACGGTTTCGGTGGGGCAGAATACACTGCAGATGGAACCCTTTTCGGACATCCTTATATCGGTGCGGTTATGGTGAGGGAATACGCAGTAAAATACGATGTTCCAGAAAAAGAAGCAAATATGCTTCAACATATGGTATTGGCACATCACGGGACGATTGAACACGGCGCTGTTAAATTGCCGGCGATACCTGAAGCTTGTATTTTACATCACTTGGATTGCATAGACGCTTGTATGTATCAATTTATCAGCACCAGAGAAAACATGATGGAAGGTGAGGAGTTATCAGACAAGATTTTCGGACTTGGAACCAGAGTATACAGATAACAGCATAATAATTTCGATATAAGAAAGGGCGGAGAGAAACCGCCTTTTCTTCATATTTTCATAGCATGAATATGAATAGGAATTGCGGAGGTGTGAAATGGAACAAATTAGTAAGTTGTTGAAAAAAGTTCTGCAGAGAGAAAACACATACATTTCAGCCATGTGTCCTAAAATGCGTACAAAAGATCTGAAAAATCTTGAAACAAAAATAGCAGAATTGAGATGGATGGAGAGACAACTCCGTGTTGTCATGACGGAAGAACCAGTTGACGTACCAGATGTAAAAGATTGCCCGGATTTGGAAAAGGCGCTGCGCTGCCTTGGTAACCGAACACCTGACGGCCAATGCAATCTAAAAAAAGTGGCGATGTATAATGCGAGCGAATCACAAAGGGTATGTTCTGACAAACCACTGGAAGGCGAGTTCTCCTGTCCTTATCATCAGTGTACATATTCTGTCGATTCCGATGATTTTTCTTGGCTGAATCAAGTAGCAGATATTATCGCATTGATTTATCGCTACGCACCCGAAAAAAATTAAACAAAGGAGACGTTTAAAAGTGAGATTAAAGAAATGTAAAAAAGAAAAAGAATTTGGCTTTGTCCTTCAGTACGATACGAATAAAGGAAATTTGAAAAAAGCAGCACAAAAAGGAATTCTATATCAAGTGTTACCATCTAATAGCATGGAAGCAAGAGAATTAAGTCAGTTGAGAGAGACTGGAAAAATCATTGCTCTTTGGAAAGCTGGATGGGATATTGATCAGATTGCTTCCGAAATTTTAGATAATCCGGTAAAAGTGGCATTGGTCATCGCTTCAGCAGAGTTGTATCCGGAATTTTTTACTAAAAAAGAGAAAAAAGAAGAGCTGGAAGAAGAGGAGGATTGTCCGTGGAGCTGAAAATCCGTGAAAAAAAGAAACCCTTTCCAGTATTCTCTTCGTTTGTTCTTTGCGTTGCCATTGTTGTATGTCTTTATGCGGCAGGTAATTTATGGTCTATTTTCTCGGAATATAAAAAAGGTAGTGACGAGTATAATCAAATAAAAGAAATGGTTATAAACGAGCAAGAGCCGAAGGAAAGTCCAAAAGAAGAATATAAAATAACTACTGCAAAAGCATGGCAGGCTCCGATAGAAATTGACCATCAGAAGCTTTTGAAAATTAATTCGGATTATGTGGGTTGGCTATATGTGGAAGGTATCCCTGAAATCAGCTATCCGATGGTAAAAGGAAAAGACAATGCTTATTACTTGCACAGAACTTTTGAAAAAAATGATAATTTTGCCGGTTCAGTCTTTATAGATAGCGATTGTGGCAAAGAAATGAATAGCTGTAATACGATTATTTATGGACACAACATGAAAAATGGTACAATGTTTGGAAAGTTAAAGCAGTTTAAATTTCCAGAAACCATGCAGAAAAGCCGATATATATGGGTACTTACTCCAGAAGGCAATTATAAATATGAAATCTTTTCCGGCTATACCGCTAAAATCAATTCGGAGACATATACTCTTATAAAGGGACCAGGACAGGAATTTATAGAATATGCGCAGCATATGCAGCAGCTAAATGCAATTTCAGAAGTGGCTACGCCAGCATTTAAAGAAACAGATAAGATTATTACCTTGAGTACCTGCACCGGAAACGAATCCACAAGATTTGTTGTTCAGGCCGTAAGAATAGAGCCATAATTTTTCCTTCATCTGGGCGGCAAGAAAAAACAGGAAAGATTATAGTGAAAGGTACGAAAGGAGAAGCTGGCAGTAAAAACAAAACACCTGATACTGCCAAGCAAAAAAAAATCATGGATCCAGTATGGAAAACAGCAACTGCATTAAGGGGACATGTTGAAACCCACAAGTACAAAGACATATTTTTTACTTTGGAATTTTATTGGTACATATCTAAAAAGATCAATTCCATTGCGGTCGGACTGGGAGAAGATTATGTAGTACAATGGGAAAATCCACAAAAAAAAGCTGTGCTTTTGAAGTGTTTTTCTGCGATTGGCTATTATGTTCTTCCAGAGGATTTATTTTCAGTGGTATTGAAAAAAGCGGAAGATATCTCTTTTACTACCGAAGACTTGGAAAATATTTTTCTTCGCATCATCTCTTCTGCTTTTGATAATAAAATTCGGGATATGCTGACAACAATTTTCCGAGTTGATCTGCAAGATCTGGAAAATGAAGTTCTATGCAATGTGATAAAAGCAGTAAATGAAACCTGTTCTGTGGAGTCAGGGGATTTCATTGGCAAACAGTACATGCAGCTTCTTAACCTTTTTGAATCTGGCACCGGTAAAAAATCAGGAGAGTTTTACACACCACACTGTTTATGTGTTTTGATCTGTAATATTGTTTCTCTGTTTTTTGATAGAATCCAAAGCTTGAGCGATCCCTGTCTGGGATCAGGTTCGATGCTTTTGGAGATTACAAGCCATATGCCAGTAGAGCAATTATACGGTTGCGACACAAATGCGACGTCGCACAGGCTAGCCTTGCTCAATACTCTCATCCATGGCTTAGATTACCGCAAAGTAAATTATAAAATAGGAGATACACTATTAGATAATGGAAGAGAAATTTATCAGGTCCAGGTAACCAATCCACCCTTTTCCTTGGAATGGAATCCACAGAAAACAGAGAAGTATCCAATACCAGCACCGAAGTCAAGGGCAGATTATGCATTTGTACAACATGTTGTGTATCATATGGGAGAGCTGGCCGTAATTTTATTGCCTTCCGGTGTTCTTTACCGAAAAGGGAAAGAGGCCCAAATACGAAAATGGCTATTAAACAGAAAATTAGTACATACGGTTATTATGCTTCCCAAAAATCTGTTTATGAATACTGCGATCGAAGTGTGTTGTCTGGTGTTAAAACCAAACTCGGAATATGTGCAAATGATAGACACCTCAAACCTGTATAACAAACAAAAAAACAGAAATATTATGAAAATACAGCACATAGATGAGATTTTGAAAAGAATGCAGAAGCGTATAACTGATGGAGCATATTCTGATGACATATCACAAGTGATAAAATCTGATGAAATCTCAGATGGTTTTTTATTTTGGAAAGCTGTAAGTCAGTCTTCCAAAGAGGAAGAAATTGATATTAAAGGTTTATTGAACCAGAAAAAAATATTAAAATCCCAAATAGAAAAATACGATTATATAATAGAAAAGGAGCTGAAAAAAATTGGAAAACACAACACCTCTTGGTAACATTGCGGATATATGTTACGGCAAAAAAAGCAAGACAATACCTTATAATGGAATTCGAATGCTGCGGATTACAGATGTGAAAAGCTATAGTATCCTTGGAGATGAAAAAGTTTCTTCCTCTACAAATGAAAACAGATTATACCCAGATGACATACTGTTGGCAAGGACAGGAAGTTTCTTTGAACCATTTTTATTCCGTGGTTATGAAAAAATATGTACATTTTCCAACTTTTTTTACCGGATTCATTCTAAAGGGGACATTTTAACAGACAGCATTTATTATCAGCTTCAGTCTCCTCGTTTTAAAAACTACATAAGCAGAAAATTAAAAGGAAGAAATGTGACAAAAGACGCCCTATCGGAATATCCGTTTCTTCTGAATATTTCTCAGGATTTATGTGTACTGCATTTTTCTGAGTCTATTATTCGTAATCAATATGAGGTAATACGCGTAGTTGAAAGGTTACAGAAAGCGATATGGAAAGAAACATATTTGTCAAATCCCAATGTGTGTCTTGGTGAACTGGTCAAGCCTGCACATGCTATCAATGCAATAGACGGATTGAAGGGAGGCACTATTGTGTATAGTGCTTCTGGACCTACGGGATATACGGATAAACAAGGATTGGGGGTAGATTCTATTGCAATTCAAAAAAATGGGGGAACAGCTGAAATTCATGTTATTCCCGCAGGTACTGTAGCAGACAAGTCACTATTATGGCTTCAAATGAACGAAATTCCTGCAGAGGAAATGAAAATCATGTTGGCAGCATTAAATCTTAAGAACTATTTGGTAGGCAGTTCTGTTCCCCATTTGAAGTTTGATAATATCCAGAAGATTCCGGTGCATTACGTGCGAGGTATGGATATTACTGGAGCTAAAATGGCACAGAAACAGGTGGATGCCGAGCGCCAACTGCTTGAAGCATATATCAAACAGCATAAAGCCATTCTAAATTATGTTTATGGAGGAAATAAAGTGTGATAGAAGTGAAGCCTGATAATAGAATGTATTGTTTTGCTGAAGAATCTTCCCCAAAAGAACAGCAGAAAAAGAAAATATATCCCAGCATATATGACCCAATGGTACTGCTATTTTCTTCACGGGTTTCCATTCCGCACAAAAAAATCGGTGAAGGAACAGCAGAACTCCTCTTTTTCAATATTCAAGGGGAACCTGTACGTGGACTACGGAATTCTGACTGTATCGTGAGAAAAGTATATGATAAAGAGGACACTATAGAAATTGCAGGATATTTTGAGGAAAAAGTTTCTTCTCATGCTGTACCTGCTTCGGCTGCCAATATGCAGGTATTCCATAAAATAGCATACATATTGCTCAGATGGCAGTTACCATTAGAATCTGGAAAGATAGTACACATAATAGGAAGTTTTTATCTAAATTTTATGAACGAAAAGTCACTTTATTGTATTGAGAAAGACTATGACTTGTCTCAAAAAAGACTGTTCTTCAAAAAATTATATCGAAATTCGGAACTGGTCATCATTGGTGAAAATGGAAGATGGAAAATAAACAGAGAGAAAGCTTCGTTTGCAGAAGTGCAGCAAATATTTTGGGATTACTGCATTCCGGAATACTGGCTGACGGAAGAAATTATTATCTTTCATGCTAGTGCATTGTAATTTTACTACCCCGACGCTAAGGAAAATAATCCATGGCGTCTTTTTTAGATTCTGCATAATTTTCTGGCATATTGTTAAAAGCTACTCATTTCTTCATCTGGAAAGAAAAATAGGGAAAACCAAGATAAAATAAAGAAAAAAGAAAGGAAAGAGAATATATTATGGGAAAAACAATAGCAAATTCATTGATTAAGCTCAGCACACATATAGAGTATAAGTGGGTAAAGGATACTGAGAAAAGTTTAAAACTTTGCATATTCCTGATTGTAGCATACAATATTTTAGCGTATGGAATCTTAGGGATATTTAGTATTCCTTTGTACCTTATTATTGCACCCATACTCACAATCTTATTTCAGCGGCTCATGCAGCTTTTGTCTATAACCGCAAAAAGAATTTCTGAATATATCCTGTTCGAAAATGTTTCCTATAAATATCAGGACCGGCACGCAGAATGGTATGATGATTATTATGAGCGTGAAGAACATCAGGAAGAATTTTATAATTATTCTGAACATACAGAATCACAAGATGAGACCTATCATTATTATCAAGAAGAAAAAAAGGAAAAAAGTGAATTGGAAAAAGCGCTGAAGGTGTTTGGCTTTTCTGATATAAGCGAGGTAACTTCATTGGAGTTAAAAAAGAGATACCATGATCTTGCCAAAATGTATCATACAGATAACGGCGGGACGCAGGAAGATATGCAGGTCTTGAATGTGTCGCGAGCATATCTGAAGAGATTTCTTAATATTTAAGGTAGAGGAGGGGGAACTATGCTGACTATTATGACAGTTTTCACACAATGGTTAGGACGAAAAAAATGGCTTTTTCGAATCTGTACTGCTCTTATGTTATGTATCCTGTTTTTTTACTGGATCTTGCTTCCAGTGCTCAACGATTTTTTTTCTAATCCGGAAAATATTTCCAAGATGAATAAATTATTTTATGAAATGGCGGTGGAATTTAAAATATCATATTAGAAACATCGATACCTACTGCGTTCATAAATTTGTCACTCCTTAAGAGATATTGCAATGGATAAATACCAGTTTTACTCATTGCCGATTCAATTTACTGTAGTGTGACACGAATGCGCCGCCTATGACGATTCAACCTGCATAAAACGAACGCTGCGAATGAGGAGCCGCTTATGCGAAGTCCAGGAAAGGAAGTCGATATACCTATTGCTCCAACATTATACAGCTTAAGCAACAAGATGGATAATTCCTTACTGGCTGTAAAGGATATTACCCATAAATATATTGTAGTAGAATAGATAATGTAATATAAGCATAAGTGACGAAAGAGACTGATAATGGTAATAACTATTACAATTATCAGCCTCTTTTAAAGTTAATTGTATCATGTATAGTAAAAATTGAATTAATCGTTTTGAATAGGATTACAAATAGTTTCCGCATTTTTTAAGGATTTCAATTCATAAATTTCATCTTTTAGCAGCTTATGTGATTCTGCTAGATGTTCTATAATTTTGATAATGTCATTCTCCGAATATGTTTTAGGCAATCTGAGAATATTATGTTCGAAATCTGGCACTCTGTGATAATTCTCTGTTATAAAGCGAAAGAAGCGATTATCATCGGCATTGTCAACTACAGAAATACCATTTCGTGGAGTTAATGACAACTCATTAATTAATTCAACGGAGGAGCAATCAAAAGGATTTTTTAACACGTCCCATTTAAGTCTGGAATTTTCAAGAGTTTCGATTCCGAGTTTATAGGAACAGATATCTTTTCCGCGATTTCCTTGGTTTGTATCAATAGCTAATGCGGAGCCACCGATATAAGGATTAATCCTTAATTTATTTGCTATAGAAACATTCCAAAAAATGGTAGTATAACAGGGTGAAGTTTCCTCTGATATGAAATCTATTCTGATACAGTCGGTATCAATGGAAATTTTTTGTGCTTTATAAAAATGCATTTGTTCTGGTTTGAACTTATCTTCCATAGACTCAACAGCCGTTAAAAAAGAAGTTTTCATGTTATTCAGAGTTTTGCAATATCTAAAGTTATCTGAATAAAAAATATCTTGTATTGGTTTTAGGTTTTCTATTCTAATTCCTTTTATCATACAAGCTTCATTTTTATTAAATATTTTCAAAAAGGCTATGTGTGCAGAATATGGACTATTTGGTGCCATGTAATAGCACCTATATAATTTATTTGCAAAACGTTTTAAGATATCGTTTTGAGATTGGTTTTTGTAAGTATTAATTTCATATTTTTTAAAATCAGCTGATACAAAAGATGACTTTAATTTTTGTGGATCTAAGCTAAGGTGTTCGGGCGAAAAATTTTTTAAAGGATCTTTTAAATAGGAATTAAAGTATTGAGCAATTTTTGCTGCAGTTTCGGATGAGCATTTTTTGTTGTTTGGCCTAATTAAAGAATATAATGTGCCATATGAAAAACCAATAGAATCCTCCAGATGATTTTTAAAATATTTTTCACCAGACTTATAATCGGGATGCGTATTTTGTATTAAATATTTCCAGTTTTGAGCCATGTTTTCAAGCTTTGACATAATTAATTCCTCGTTTCGACAATAATAAATATTATAACCCCCAAAAAAACTTTTTCAATATTAAATGCATTTAAACTATTTAAAAAATAAAAATAAATAATTTTTAAAATAAAAATGAACTAAAATTAATGATTGCAAATGTATATGGGGCATATTAAGATAGAATCAAGAAAAGAAGTTCCTATAAAATGTACGTACAAAAACAGAGCTCTTCTCTTGGTGGTAATTATTGTTGTAAAAATATGAGGATATTAAAAAAGGAGGAAATAAATATGGCTTGGAAAAATGGTAAAGATTTACGGGAAGATTTTTCTGGTGTGAGAGTAAAAGATAAAGACGTTTATGATGGAAACGATAAGAAAATCGGGTATGTGTGTGGAGATGGTGATATTCGAGTTACAGAAAAAGGCGCGAATTATGGACAACTCTATCATATGAAAGACTGAAACCTGAAAACAACGGTAAGTTCAAGATAATGGAAGAGCAGTCGCCGAAAGGCTATATTGGAAACTAGTCTCAGGAAGTCTCCCTTTCCGCTGGCTTCGAAGCGCTGCTACATCAGACTTTCGAAGCTGAAAATGAACCGTAGCGTCTGTCTAAAGGAAAGATCAAGAGCAACAAGCGCATCAAGGAATCGGATATTACCTGGGTGCATGGAAATCCGACATTTCTGTTTAAGATAGATGGAAAAGATACCCGGGGCAATGCGCACACATATGAAACCTACGTGACATTCGAAAAGGATAACTACTCCGTAGATCCAGATAGATATGCCAGATTGAGTGTAACCATTAAAAATGTGCCGATTGGTACATGCAAAATCACAGAGAAGCAGGTACGACGGTAAAATCCAACAGGTAGGCAAGGCTGAGTATGGCAAGAAGCCAGAAAAGATTACGTATGGCAATGCAACTTTGAATTTAAAGGATTTAAAGGCGGAAATCACTTTCCGAAATGAAAAACAGCGTTTTGACGATTACAGTCACAATGATGTAATCAGCAACACGGTCACATTTCAGCTGAAATAACAGTAAAATCCCCAGAGCAAATGCTCTGGGGATTTTTCTTTGTCTGTCATATTGTAAACGCAGTTTATTCTTCTATAAAAAAGAAAGGGGTGTTAATGTGGCATCTGATAAAAGTGAGAAAAAGACAGGGCAAAGAGTAAGGGGACAGCCAAGAAGTAGCTCTGACTTTGGTACAAAACCTCGCTCATCAAGTGAAGGGGCGATTCCTGAGCATAAGCAGAAAATTTTTAATAAAACAAAGTCTGACTCCGAAAAGCAGCAGCCTAATGATATAGGTACTCCAGAACACTTTAAAGAGCAAAGAAAGTGTGACCATATCCAGAAAAGTGTGACTTCAGAAGAGAATCAGATTAATACAGAATTCAACAGATATGAAGATAAGACCGAGGAAGAATCTTCAAAATTGCAAGTAGAAAGTAAAGACTTGTGGCAGCTTTCAAGCGCCCAAACTTTTCCATATGAGTTAGAAAATTCATTGGTTCAAGATGCATCGATTTCCTCAGAACAATACTTCCAAACGACAGAGATACATGAAAAATCAGAGCTTTCTAATATGGATATTCCTTCAGCGAAGATCTATACAAAAGACAATGGAGATGCTGCTTCTATATCAATAAATCAAGGCATCCGGGAATCCGCAGATGCTAATACCTTTGCATCAAATTCCCGAAATCTCCGAATTCGGGAAATGAATGAATTTTCAGAACGTACCTCTTTTTCAGAAAAAGCAGAGATTCCTTTTCTTTCTCGTGAGAAAGCTGGAAATTCCAATCAGGAAATCAATCCGGAAGAGTTTCGTGTAAAGGACAGTGAAGACACTATCTCTGTTACAGTAGATCAAGGTCTTCGGGAATCTGCAGATACTCAAACCTTTGCATCAAATTCCCGAAATCTCCGGATTCGAGAAATGACAGATATATTAGGGCTGAAGCCTTCTTCTGAATCACAAGGAGAATTTCCAGCAGACATTATATCTCCACATATTTCAAATTTTGAATCTACTGTCAAAAATAACAAAATAGATTCTCAAAAAAAAGACTATTTATCTGATACAGAATCAGATGAATTGCTATTGCATTCTGAGAAAAGTCAGGACAGCTTCGTAGAGAACCGTCTTGAAGAGTTTCTGGAAATGCCTTTTACCAATATCCAAGAAGAAAAAATCCAAGATACGGAAGAAAAAGCCCAGTCGCATACCAGAGGTTCCGATATGCGCGATGGAATTTCAGATGAAGAAGAGCGCTTATCTGCCAAACTTGAAAATGATTCAGAAACTGAAGCAGAGCATCGTTCTACATATGGTGCGGCCAGATTTTGTACTATGTATGGAAACGGAGTAAATGGAGTAAATGGAGTAAATGTAAAAAGAACTCTCAAAAATGGTATTCGAACGCTTTCATTTGAAGCGAAACTATATTCCCAGAATACTCTTTCGAACACTTATACTGGGCAGGGAATCTTAACAAGTCATGAAACTGTTGGACGGTATGTTGTATATCCGGCAGTCGGAGTGATTATAGGAAAGTCCGCAGGAGGAATTGGTAAAATAGCGTTGAAATCTTTTAACCATTCTGTGGATTTCGATTATATACGCGCAGATGCAGACGGTAGTTTCCAAAAGCTTATGCAGCCATATATAGAAAAAGTCATGGGAACAGAATATCACGATGGGGTAGAAGATGAGATATTTAATCCTAAAAAGCAGAAAAATTTACATGTTCTGCATAAATCTCTTGAAGAGGCACTTAAAGATAGAGGGATTTCCTCAAATGTGAAAGAATTACGACATTTAATACGCACGAGATCGTTAAGCGCAGTAGAGGAGAAAATTGCGCAAGCTTTTATAAAAACAAATTCCTTAGAGAAATATACCAACTATGCGAAGCAACGGACTTTAAGGTCTCTCCATGTGGTGCGGCGTAATATTTCTCTTGAAATACGAAGACAGATTATAAAAGCGTCACGCGAATCGCAAAGTTATACTTCCGAAGGATTACTATTTTCCACCAGAATTTCCCGGATTGCAATAAAAACGGTATACCGGGCTTCTAAATCCACGGGAAAAGTAGCAAAATATATGAAAAATGTAACACTTCGGACAGCAAAAAAAACCGCTCCAAAAGTAAAAAAAGCCGCTACAGCTTCTTATAAAGCGGGAAAGACTGCTGCAAAAACCGGAACACATGCTGCGAGAAAAGTATTTGCTTCAGGCGAAAGGCTTGCAGTTAAAGTGGGAAGTGCTGGAGCAAGAAAGGCTGCAGTTATGACTTCCAAAACTGGAGCAAAAATGGTTCGCGCAGGGGCCAAGGCAGCTGCCGCTGCTATAAAAGTTACATTTTCTGTGGTGCGCACAATCGTATCCTCTATTGCCGCCGCTGCTGTTGCTATGGGGCCTGTTGTAGTAGTAGTAATCATTGCAGTAGTTATTATTGCCCTGTTTGTATCTGTTTATATGTTGGACGGCTCTTCAATGGAAACTTCCCAACAGCTTGCAGCTCAACAATATGTGGACGTCCTTAATCAATGTCATGTGAAATTTCGGGAGAATATAGAAAAATATTACAGTGACCCTACATATGAAACAGTTACTGTAAATTATAACGATAAGAAGAATACCAGGACATATACGGACTACAAAAATGAAGAAGGTATTACCAATGATGATAACAACATTAAAGAATGTATGTGTTTAATGGCAGCACTTTTCGATTTTGATCTGGAAGCATATTCCCCCGGAGAAAATGAGGATAAAGATTACATTAAAGAAATGGATGCTGAGAAACTTGCAAGTTTCATCGAAGCAAATGGTCAATCCGATGAAGATTACTCGGATATGACATATCAGTGGTTGATACGCTGTTATTTGATTGGTCTGTTTAATGGATCTCATGAAGTACAAAAAAATGTCACAACAACTTATTGCGGTGGCTGTGTTGCCGTTACAGATAAAGATGGAAATATTTTTTATAATTGTCCTGGACACAAACATCTTACTATTACAGTCACCACCTACTATTTTGATCAGTTATTTAACTGTTCTATTAAGGCTCGGTCTGATGCGCTGGGAATGTTAAATATTATGGGCAGTTCCACTGTGGAGAAGGTATGGAATGCTGTGAAAAGTGAAGGATGTACAGATGAAGCTGCTGCTGCAGTGGTGGCAAATCTCATGGCAGAAGGCGGCGGTGGTCCTGATGATATTTTACTTCATACAACAGAAACCGGTGGCCCTGGAGTCGGTATGTGTCAGTGGAGCGGCAGCCGCAAGCAACAATTTTTAAGCTTTCTTGCGTCAAAAGGTATGACATTGAAAACAAGCACTGCGGAAGCACAGATTGAATTTATGATCCGCGAACTTCATTCCGGTCAATGGAGCTTCGATAGTGTATCTGGATGGAATCCAAAATATAACGTAAGCTATGAACAATTCAAATCCATATCAGATCTTGAAGATGCAACATATACATTTGCAGCATGTTTTGAGCGTCCCAATATCAATCTTGCACATATGGATACCAGAGTAAGTTATGCCCAGACTGTGTATCAGGCGTATCATGGACTTTCGTCTAGCGGAGGAGTGGGATTACAACCGGGAGAAACAACGGAATCCCTGGGAATTTACCATATTACATATTACTGTCCATGCTATGAATGCTCAGAGGGATACGGAAGAAATACAGCAACAGGAGCACTTGCTACTGCCAATCATACCATTGCAGTTGATCCGAATATTATTCCATACGGTTCCAGGGTACTAATAAATGGTATTGTATACACGGCAGAAGATTGTGGTGGTGCTATAAACAATAAAGATATTGATATATACGTTGATACCCATGCGGAAACCTTGCAGGGAGGCTCGCATTATTCTGAAGTTTTTCTGGTCAAGTAGGGAGGTGAAAAGTTGAAAAAAAGAAAAAAAATAGTAACAACTGTACTTACTTCAATATTATCCGCTTCCCTGATATTCTCTAATATACAGGCGAAAAATATATTCGATGACCTGAATGAAGTAATAGAAAATATTATGACACAAATTGATTCGAAAGAATATACATTACTTCGAAAGGTTTTGAATAGGACAGATGATTCCCTTATCGGCTCTGGCGGAGATACCGCTGTGGAAGGTATTGATAAGTATATTTTTATCGGCGACTCCCGCACAGAAGATTTACGTGACATAAATAGTGACAGCAATTGTATCTTTCAGTGCTTGAGTAGTATGGGATATAGCTGGATGGTCAATACCGCATTTCCGATTGCGGACAGCCAAGTCACTTCCGGAACAGCAGTCATTATATTAATGGGAGTGAATGACGTATACAATATCAACAATTACATTTCAGCCATCAATGAAAAAGCAGCTGTATGGAATGAAAGGGGAGCAAATGTATATTTTGCTTCTGTAGGACCTGTAGATCATGATGATTATGTAACAGATTCCGAAGTTGTAGACTTTAATGCTACTATGCATAAAAATCTAACAAATGCGGATTTCATCGACTTATACGGATACTTAAAAGGAAATGGTTATAAAACAGTGGATGGACTTCATTATGACAGCGCCACTTCACAAAAAATATTATCTTATTTAAAAAAAGAGATAGGAAGTAGCACAGGAGGAAGTGGCACCAGCTCTGGTAATAAAGTGTGGTGGAGTTCTGAGAATAGAGAATCTGCCTTGTTGACATATCAGATGACAAACTGGACCGCTTTTACTGGAATGGGGGTTACTTTATATTCCGATTCTAAAATTACTGCAAAAATTTCCGAAGACTTAAAACCATATGTAAAAAAAATAGAAGATGCGGCATCGAAATACGGTTTTTTAACTTACAAAGAACTGTTTAAAGCGATAGCAGAGTACCGCCATATACCAGGGGATTCAGACATATTTCGAATTGTAGATACAGGTTTAAATCCGTATAAAGATGAAGAACCAGGAAAAGCACCGCAGATTACATCTAACGAATCCATAGACATCGCTGCAAAACTATTTGCCAGTTGTATCCGGGCTGCAAATTTTCCGGCAGTCAATGATACCAAAAAATTAAAGGCTGTACTGCAAGGATTTGAATTCGAAAACGAGGGTTACATTATCTTTTGTGATTATATTTATACTTTGGAAAATGCTGAAGAATATGCTTCAAGGTTATGTGATGGTAAATTGCGTACAAATGAAGAAGAAATTCGAAGTAAGGGAAAATATGATTACAGAGATCAGAAATTTCCGGACAAAGTTTTGAAATATTATTCTGTTATTGACATCAATAATGGAAATCTTAGTGGAAGTGCGCAACAGCTTCTTACGGAAGCTATGGGTTCCTGGCCGTCTAATATGGATGAGCGCAGAAAGGCAGTCATCGAAAAGGGAGTATCCCTTTACGGAAAAGTCACATACAGTATGGATCAGCGCTTACAGCCAAGCATGGATAACCCGCGTTATCTGGATTGTTCCAGTTTTGTTGGATGGAGCTTCTATTATGCCGGCATAAAAGATGTTCTTCCCCACTGGACTACGGGTAATTTTGTAGATGGATCTTCTTTCCGAAGTATCAGCCATGACGAATTGATTCCGGGAGATGTAGGGTTGAAAAACACCATTGCTTCAGGAGGTAGCAATCATGTAGGAATTTACCTTGGAAAAAGTGCTTCCGGACAAGATGTTTGGCTACACTGTACAACATCGGAAGGATTTAGCGGTATACATATCAACACTTACGGAAATTTCAAAATCTTTTACCGCCATAAATCATTCGTAGACAACCTAGGAGATGGAATTTTAGGTGGGTAACAAGCAAGCTGCTAATAAGGTCTATATTGACTTCTATTAGCAGCTTTTCTTTTGTAGTACAACGAAAAAGAGGGCAACATATGATGCCCTCAAATGGTTTACAAATTGAATTCCTTATTTAAAATTAGTTTTGAGAAATATTGCTTTTTAACAATATCCCCTCATAGAAAAATTTCTCAACTAGAAAAAATTTTTATCAAAAATAAATTAAAATAAATTCAGAAAGGAGGGATTAGACGTAATCTTTAAAACGCATTTTAATTCGTTTTAGGAAGGCAGCAGTGTTTTGTCATATTATATGTTGAAAAAAGCTAGAAGAAAGGAGGATACAGGAAGAGAATCATTCCTGTAAGACAAAAATGAATGTACGAAATTTTAGAACTCCGCAGGAGATTATTCCTAGGAAAAATACAGGTCTTGAAAACAACTGGCTGATTGGGATAGATGCGGGATTTTCAAGCTTGAAAGGGTTTGCACCAAATAAAATTTTTTGTATCCCATCTTATGTGAAAAAATTGGAAGGAAATCTGCAGATGGGAAGTGAAACAGATATTTTATATTCCGATGAAACGGGCCTTTATATTGTAGGAACATCTGCACAGAATCAAATATGTACAGATGATACCAGTGATTCGGAGGCAGAATTGTTTGCAAGAAACCGTTATGGAAGCAAGCAGTTTGAAATTATCCTTGCAACAGGTCTTGCAATTGGACTTATGGAAAACAATTATGGAAAAAGAGAAGAAGGAATGCCAATTGTATTACAAACCGGATTGCCAACGGCATACTTAAAAAGTGACAGCCGCGCTCTGACAAAAGCATTTTCAAAAAAATTCCATTTTTCATTAAAGGTAGGCATAGGAAGCTGGTCAGATTATGATATTCAGATAAAGCCGGAAAATATTTCTATAATGCCTCAGCCATGCGGCACACTGTATTCCGTCATAATCGATGACAGCGGTAATTATGTACCGGATGCACAGACGCTTCTCAACAAAAACGTATTGGTAGCTGATGTCGGTTTTGGCACATTCGATCCATATGGATTAGTAGACCGTAGTATTAAGCTGCAGGAATCTATTCCGAATCTTGGAATGCGTCGAGTACTCCATGAAACTTCCCGATATATTTATGAGGAATATGGTGAAGACATTCGTGTTCCACTTATGCAGAAATATCTTGAAAAGGGATATATCAATGTGCTGGACGAAGAAACCATGAAGACAAACCAGGTATTAATTGCTCCATTTTTGGAGAAGGCAAATAAGAAAGTATGTATGGAATCTATCGAAGCGTTGAAGAACATGACGAACTATATGCGCGACTATGATGTCTTAATACCGACAGGTGGCACTTGTACTACATGGATTGATATTTACCGAGATTATTTTAAAGATATGAAAAGCCTTACTATTATTCCCGGCAATCGATCTGATAAACTGCCCATGTTATATGCCAATGTACGCGGATATTATATGCTTCGCTACATGGCGCTGAAAAATGGAAAAAAGTCATGAAGATACATTAGAATTACCAGAATGTGCCTTATATCCATATTTTTAGGAAAAAGGCCATAGGCAATACCAAATGGAAAGAAATAGGAGGATAGCGGCTTCACCCCATGATTAAAGTCAAGGGTTTCTGCCGCTAACAATTTGATGACTATAGAAGTAAAATTATATCATTACCATGACCTGGATCTTGTATATTTGTACCGACATGGGAATATTTCTTTCTGTTCTGCTGCTAAAATAGCTTTGAAAGCATTTGCCAATAAAGAGTTTTTTGTTTTTGAAATTGCAGAACCTTGTCGTAATATTGCTCAGCACAGAACTTATCGGTTTCAAATTAAATTTGATGATCAGGAAGATAAGGAAGTCATAGATATGCTGAATAAAATCAGCAAGGGTTGTCGAAACAACTTTATCAAGGAAGTTCTACGAAATTACATTCCTTTTACCATGACATCTGAATATGTCATTTCCCAGGAGGACATTTCATATTTTAATGAGCGTTTTTCTATTATGTATGCCGGAAAAAAGGTGAACATATTAATAAAGAAAAAAACACGATCAAAAAATAAGAAAGAAGTAATACCAAAAAGTCCGGAAAAAAATTTTTCGGAAAATAAAGGAATAAAGATAGAGATAAATACAGAACAAGATTTTAGTCCAATAGAGAAAATGGATTCTGCATCCAAAAAAATAGAAATGCTTCCTTATAATGATGTACCAGATTCCAAACAGCAGGAAATTCCAATGGAATCCACATTTAGCGTAACTACTGAACCAAAAGAAAATAATGACTTGGATTTAACATCTATGTTCATGGATATGATGGGAATTTAAAACGAATTTTAATTCGTTTTCGCAAAGTGTTCCCTCGCTGAAAAAGCGGGGGAACTTAAAGCAAACAAATAGGAGGTATATATGTTTGATTTTACAACTGAATATGAAGAAAAAATAAGGCCAATGCTAGAGCAAATAAATCAGATGTGCGTAATCAATGGAATTCCTTTTTTTGCAGCCTGTGCCGTGAAGGACGATGGTACATCTACGACATACAGAAATGTTTTAAACAGTGCCCATAATACAGGCACAAAACTTACAGATGACCAGATCAAGAAACATATAAATGTGGCAAATGGTTTTGAGACAATCTTAAAAAGATCACCCATAAATAATGATGAATTTGATCTTTCTCGCATTCCAGAAATTGATATTTCTGAAACAGAGCGATAATAATTATATTTCTGATTTGTAGAATATATTAATCTACACAGCGATGGAATGGAGGTGTTTTTTTGCATATATTAATATCGGATGTCTCGTATTTCGACAGAATAAAAGAACGACTTCCGGCAGAATTTGCCAAAGGCAACCGCCTGTTGCTTTTTTTTAATAATAACCAGCCTCTACCCAATGAAGTATTTGAATACATAAGCCGGGGAAAAGTTCGAATAAAAAAATTACCGGGTCCACTAGAGGAATGCTTACTACTTGTTATGTATGAACTGGGAAAAATGCGGGCAACTTCTCCTGACGATCGATATACCCTTTGGGGCGATGAAATTCTTACAGGACTTATGAAATTCTTTGTCCAGTATGATGAAGAAGAAGCTATCCGCTTTTCTATTGATAAGTTTAAATCTACAACTGAAACGAAAGAAAAAAAGATTCTGCCAAAAGAGACACCAAAGAAACCGCAAGAGAAGAAACGTAATGAAGCAACTCAAAAACAAGCATTCCAAAAAACGGTTGTCAAAGAAACATCTGCACAGATCCAGACAACACTCAATTCTTCTGACACTGCAGCGCTCCTGACAGATTTAGAAAATACAATACCAGATAGTATGCTTTCTGTTCCAGTCTCTAAAAACGTATCAAATAAAGTCCATGTACAGAAAAATATCAAAAATCATAGTGTTAACAAGACGGATAATGAGGATTCTCAAAAAAAAGAACTGAAAATAGAAAATAAAAGCTATCAAAAAGAAACAGTTAAGGCAGATGAAAAAGAAAAATTCTATCACACTTTCGAAGAAACTTTTCAATCTTTTCTCTGCAAATTGACGCGAAATAGCTTCTCTACATCGGATACAACATATGTAATTGAGTCATTACTTATTTCTTCGGAAAGTTCCCAAGCAAAGATTTCCCTGGAATTATTTCAAAAGCAATTGTGCAAATATTTTCCGGCGAAGCGCGCTGAAGAAATTTATAAGTACCTTTCTCCTTATTATGAAAATATTGTATCTTTTATTCAATAATTCTATTCTGCTCCAGTGTTCTTATTTCTGGAGCATTTTTTATAAAACGAATTAAAATTCGTTTTATATCACTTATACATTTCTATTTACGCAAAACACTTCCAATTTAATATTCCATTGTAAATTTTACGATACAGCATATTGAACATATCATCTCCAGATGATGAAAAAACTAGAAAGGAGACAAACAAATGAAACTCTTTGAAAACACAAAGAGAAGCCTGGATGTGATTTCAGGAAAGATTGTGATGATGCAGGAGGAGAAAAAATGTAAATGTAGAAAATGTATGGCGACATTTGTAAGACCTATGAATATGTTAATGATCGCTTTTATGTTTTTTGCACTATCCGCAACTCCGGTAATGGCCGCAGGAGACACAAGCGTTGATTCTTTAATCGGAACCATTGTCGGAATTATCCTTACAATGTTTCGTTATGTCGGTATCGTACTGCTTGTTTGGGGTGTTGCACAATTTGTGATGGCAATGAAGCGTTCCGACTCTGAATCAAAAGGTGATGCAATCCAGACTATCATTGCAGCTATCGTCCTCATTGGTCTTAAGACTGTGGTAACGAGCCTTGGAATTGTAGACAGTATTCCAGACGTAGAATTTTAAGTTTTAGTGAGCAGGGTAAACTGCTTCATTCATGTTAGCAGTTCATCCTGCTGTTTCTCAGAAAAGGAGGATGATATGGTTAAAATTTTTTACGACTGGTATATCACGATTTTTGAAGGTCTTTATTCTTCAGAAGGCATGTACAGCACATTTTCCAAGTATAACGATTTATTTTCGACATTTTTAAGCAACGATATTTTTAAAAATATTGTAGCGGCAATAGTCTCTGCCGGTATGGGCATCTGCTTAATTTACTTCCTTCTGGATATGTCCGATAAAGCAACCGCCCAAAATTTTACTTTTGAGTACATAATGCGTTCCTTCTTGAAATTGTCTATTGCTTTTTTTTTGATGACACATTGTATGGAACTTATAAAGCTTATGGTTGAAATAGGAACCGAGCTAGCTGGCAATATTCAAACAGAAAATGTTGGTTCTGATTTTTTTCAAAATCCAGATAACGTAGAAGCATTTAAAAACGGACTTACTTTTATCAGCTTGAAAGATGGTATCGGATACGCCATAAAAGGGCTGCTGCCTTATGTCGTGATTTTCTTATGTAACATCATTACCATTTTTATTGCCATTTCCAGAGTGGTAGAACTGACTATCCGTGCTGTTTTTGCCCCGATTGGCGTTTCTGACTGCTTCGTGGAAGGAAGCAGAAGTAATGGCATTCGGTATCTGAAAAAAATAGCTGCACTTGCCCTACAGTTTGCTCTAATGGTCATGATTACAGTCTGTATCGGCTTACTTATGTCCGCTGTTGTTGGAGAAGACAGTATTGCTGCCATGACGGATGCTTTTGAAGCTGGATTTTCCATGGGAAATGCTTTTCATGGCGGTCCGTACTTTAAAAAAGACCAGTGTATCGCATTTCTGGATGCACTTTTCGCCAGTGATCATTATTGGACATGTTTGGCTTTAGCATTTACCAAGATCGGACTCTTGATTAAATCTATCAACGTATCCAATGACATTATTGGCGTTTAAAAGAAAGGAGACAATCATGGTAGAAGTTCCTATACCAAAAGATATTACAAAATTCAAACCTACATTAATTGGTCCATTTACAACTCGACAAGTTGTGTGTGGTTGTATTGCAGCTACCGTGGACTATTTGATATTTAAAATCATATCCATTTCAAACATTTCAATTACCCTGGATACTTTAATTGGAATCGAAGTTCTTTTTGCAGCTCCCATTCTGGCGTTTTCTATTATTTTTCCTTATGACATGCCTTTGGAAAAGTTTTTAAAAAATGTGTTCCTTTTAAGCTTTATCGCACCAAAGACCAGAGTTTACGAAATTAATAACTTCTTTACACCGGAACAGATACAGGAACAAAGAACAAATAAGAAGAAAAAGAAATTCAGTAACTCGAAACTAAAAAAACATCCAGATTATGTACTGTATGAATAGGAGAGAAAAATGGGATTAGTTTTATCGACAACAGAAAGTATCTTTCGCTTCTTGGGGATGAAACCCAAAGTGCAAAGTGCAGAACCAATAAAAACGCCTCAAACCGTTCAGGAGAGTATACCTTACCTAGGGGCTTTTGAAAACGGGATCATGCAAAATGATCTTCGGACTTATTCGAAAATGTATGCACTTCCGGAAATAAATTTTGTGATTGAGTCTTACGATGAACAGAAAAAAATATTTGGAAGGTTTATGGAGTTTTTGGGCAGTTTTGGACCTGAAGTACAAATTCAGATGCTGGTTTATAACAAAAGTATACGCAGTGCCGAATTCGAACAAAAAATACTGTTGGAAATGAAAAATGATAAACTCAATAGCTTTCGTGAAGAGATGAATAATATGTTAATTGAGAAAATGGCTGAATCCAGAAATAATATCGTCCATGAAAAATACATTGTTATATCCACAGAAGCTGATGATATTGAAACTGCCAAAAATACTTTTTCAAGACTGGATGCAGAAGTATCAAAGTGTATACAGCGCCTAACTGGAGGTGTTGAAAGCCAACCGATGGGAATTATTGAGCGACTTTCCATTCTGTATAGCATCTATAATATGGATTCCGATGTGCCATTTTATCAGCACATAAAAATGCAAAATGGAAAAGTAACAGAATCCTTTAATCTGAAGCAATTGAAAAAATGGGGAATTACAACAAAAGATGTGGTTGCCCCTCCGGCAATAACCTATAATTATGATTACTTTAAATTAGGAGATACTTACGGAAGGGTCTTATTTTTAACAAATCTGCCAAGTTTCCTGCGTGGTGATGTGATTACGGAACTGGCGAATATGCCATTTAATATGTTGACTTCCGTTCAGTATCGTTCCCTTCCACAGGAAATTGCCCTAAAAAAAGTAAAAGATCAGAATACCAATATTACATCGAATGTTATTGAACAGCAGAAAAAAGCTTATAGGAAGGGATATTCCTCAGAATTTATATCTCCGGAATTGAAAAACAATCAAAAAGAGCTGGAAGATCTAATCACAGATTTAACACAGGATAATCAAAAGCTCTTTATGACAACTCTTACTTTATGTGTGTTCGCGGGTACAAAAGAACAGCTTGATAAGAATACCAAAGTCGTACAGGCAACAGCGGAACGTTTTATCTGTCAGGCCAAAAAATTATCCGGATTGCAGGAGTTAGGCTTCAATACCTGCCTTCCACTGGCTAAAAATTGTTTAAAAATAGAGCGTATGTTAAATACAAGAGCTGCTGCTATTTTCATTCCGTTTTCAGTGAAGGAATTAATGCAGGAGAGAGGGCGGTATTACGGTCTTAACGCTGTATCCAAACAGCTTATCTTATGTGATCGCTTAAAGGGAAAATCAGGAAATGGCTGTATTTTTGGTACAACCGGAAGTGGAAAGTCCTTTGCAGCTAAAAGAGAAATTGTAAATGTTCTTTTGAGTACAGATGATGATGTATTTATTATTGATCCGGAAGGCGAATATAGCCTTCTAGCAGAAGGATTTTTAGGAACAGTAGTCCGGATAGCCCCGGGATCTGGAGTATATATCAATCCGATGGATATTAATCTGGAGAATTACGACAGCGACCAGGGTGATATAGATGCTATTACATTTAAGGCAGATTTTATCAGTTCTATTTGTGAAGCTGCTGCTGGAAGCCGGTTTCAGATTACACCGAACCAAAAATCAATTCTAGACCGATGTGTAAAAAATGTTTATGACGCATACATAGATGAATTAAAAACAAATACTGATAAAACAGCAAAAGAATTAATGCCTACATTAAAAGATCTGTATTTAGAATTAAAAAGGCAACCACAGCCGGAGGCGCAAAACCTGGCACTTACCCTGGAACGATTTGCAGTTGGCACGCAGGATTCTTTCTCGCGTATAACAAATATAAATTCCAGTAACCGTTTTACTATTTACAATATAAAAGATATTGGAAATGGGATGAAAACAATGGGGCTCCAGATCTGCTTGGATAACATCTGGAACAAAATGATTGATAATTTCCAAAAAGGAAGAAGAACCTGGTTATATTGTGATGAGTTCCACCTCCTTCTTCAGACCGAAAATAGTGCAAAATATACACAGCAGATTTGGAAACGTGCCCGTAAATGGAACGGTATTCCGACAGGAATCACCCAACAGATCGAAGATATGCTCCGTTCTCCAGAGGGAAGGACTATTATCAGTAACTCTGATTTTCTGCTGCTACTTAATCAGGATCCATTTAGTCGTATGCAGTTACAGCAAATGCTTGGTATAAGCAATACGGAATTAGATTATATAACAAATGTGGGACCGGGACAGGGACTTATTTATAATGGTAAGGACATTGTTCCATTTATAGATGACTTCCCTAAAGACACAGAGTTATATCGAATCATGACAACGAAACCTGAAGACATTGTACACTCATTTGATGAGAGAACATAATTTACAATATCATAGTTCATCAAAAACAGAAGGTATTTAGCGCCTTCTGTTTTTTGAAGTAAGAAAGCGGGTTTCAGCATATTGATAGCATGATTTTAAATAAAAAGGGGGAATTATATTGAAGCAAAACGAAGAACAGCTCACATTTAGAGAACTTCTATATCATTTAACAGGAGATGATGCAGACGGAGATCCAAAATCTGTGATGTATGCCGGACTTCTCGAAGTACCTAAAGACAAGGAATGTAAAATAGAGGAATATACTGGGTTTACGGCAGTTCCGGAAGTGAGTATAGACAGAATCAGTGTTATAGGAAAATTTGTTATGGTACAAATTAATTTCCACTATGAAGAAAATATATGGCTTCGTAGGTTTATAGAACTCATAGACGAATTTTACCAGATTATTGATAAAGCAAATATGTTTTTTCTTATGGAAATTACAAACCTGTTTGGTGATACAGACTATCATTTAACGCTTTTAAATCCAATATGCTATGCGAGAGGAATTGATGCACAGCAACATCCTGTTATCGTACAAGTGATTTTTGATATAGACATGGTTTATGCTGTACAGGATGACTTAAATATTGAGGAGATAAAAGCAGAACTACTACGTGAAGATGATGATGAACTTTATCTTCAAATGACCAAAAATGAAAGTCAATTTACGGAAGAAATTCTAGAGGGAATCGACAAAACAGACAATGTTATTCAAGGGCTTTCCTCTGTTCGGAATACCACAAAAGATCCAGATAAAGATAACAAAATTCGTTTTACAGGGGAGGAGTAGCCAATGAAAAAAAAATTATTGCTTATAAATTCTTTGTTTTGGTTATCCAGTATCTCTCTGACATCTACACCATTTTCTGTTGCTGCGGATGCAATACAGGAAAGCCACAATTTTTCTGTACAGGTGACCTGCAGCAAAGAGCTTGAAGGTATAGATGCCTTAAATGTTTATCGAGTCATATATATTAATGAACTGGATAAAAGCCGAGGACACTTTGACATAGATGCTGGAACTGAAAATATAGGGACTCTTCCTGCTGGACAGTATCGAGTGACAGGGATTGCCTATATTGGCAGCAGCAAAGCCCTGAAAAAACAGCCCGTAGGTACGTTTGCAAGTATACGCGTTTATAACGACCAGATTACAGAGCTCCCATTCGCCATTGGGGCTGAGGAAATCGAAAAGTTAAAGGATACCTATGGAATTGCAAACTTGTATCAAGAATACAACGTCACATCTGGCATCGAAACAGATACGACTCCAAGTGAATACGAAACAAATCCTCAGTCTCCATTTGTCGATGAAAGTGTTTTTAGCAATGATGATGAAGCACGGGAACAGTATATTGCGGATATGGTAGAAAAAGGATATTTGGATAAAAATGGAAATTATACAGAAAAAGGAAAAGAACTGGCCAAGAAGTTGTCTGAAGAAGATAAAACATATGAGCAGGCGCGACAGGAAGCAATTTTATATGGAGATAGTAATATCCTTGAGGATGAAAAATCGAAAACTCGTTCAGAAAACAGTGACCAGAGTAACATGGTAAAAGAAAAACGGTTTGACGAAGAAACCTCGAAGAAAAATTCAGAAGAAAAAGTTGACCAGAAACCCCGTCCTTTATCTATTGTATTAAAGATACTTCCTTATATTGCTTTATTGGTTATTCTCCTCGCTACGGTTTTGTTTTTTGCCAGACATTTGGAATAATATGCCATTATTCGGTTATTGAATTGCCGAGCTCCTTTTGACATCTCTGCAATCTATCATATTGTAGGTGTCAAAAAATAAGCTCAAAATACTTTAAATCAGAAGGAAGGAGGAAAGCGGCTCCTCCCTATGGCTAAAGTCAGGGGAGCCACCGCTAAACAATTTGATGAGAAATCCAGGAAAAATTCGACCGCCGCCGGGAATGTCTAAATCATTATTATGGGAGGTGTCAAATATATGCGTGTCCTAAAGACGCTTGTAAATATTGCTCTTAGCATCATTGTGGCATTTGGGTTATTTCTATTGCTGCCGAAAGCATTTGGAATTGAACCAAACATTGTACTGTCTGGATCAATGGAACCCTATATGCATACTGGTGGGTTAGCTTTTACAAATACAAAAGATTTGGAGCCTGAAATCGGAGATGTAATTACATATCGGATTGATAATAAGCAGGTTACACACCGGGTAATCGACACCGAAGATAGCTGCTATGTAACAAAAGGTGATGCAAATGAGGGCGTGGACGCAGCTCTAGTAACTCAAGAGCAAATTGTTGGAACTGTAATCCTTACAATACCATACGTGGGATATGTAGCATCTTATTTGCATAAAAAATATGCGTTCTTTTTTATCGCAGCCTTATTTGTATTGCATATCCTTATGGATATGGTCTGTGATGACAAATCAGAAACAGAGAAAAATATACTTACTCAGAAAGAATTCTGAAAGGGGAAAGATTATGAAGTTAAAAAAATTGAAAATGAAAAAAAAGACATTAAATATTATTGCTGTAACAGCTATCGTTGGTGCACTTGCAGCGGGTGGCACAATGGCTTATTTAACAGATCATGCAGAAACAACTAATGAGTTTACGGTTGGTAAAGTAGATATTGACCTGACAGAGCCTAACTGGAAGCCAGAGGAAAATAAAAAAATTGAACCTAGCCAGGTAATCACAAAAGATCCTCAGATTACAAATAATGGAGTCAATGATGCTTTTGTTTATCTGGAAGTATCAATTCCGGTAGAAAATGTAACAACAGCAAATGCAGATGGAACACGAATCGAAGCCAAAGAAACTGAGCTTTTCTCGTTTGCGGCGAAAAACGATTGGACAAGAATCGATAAACGCAAAGTGGGTAAAAGCCAGGTTTACACCTATTCTTACAATAAAATCTTAAAAAAGGGTGAAACAACAACTCCCCTTTTCGATACGGTTACTTTTGCAAATGTAATTGAAGGTCAGCTCGATACTCAGACTCTTCAGATTCCGGTGAGAGCTTATGCAATCCAGACAGTTAATACAGGTGATAATGGCGGTTCCGTAATTGAGCAGGCCAAAAATGCGTACAAGAAATACGTAAACCAGAACATTAACCAGCCTGGAGCCGCTACAGGTCAAACTACTATTACGTCTGACCCAGTAAACAAAGAAGAACCGGGGGCAGGAGATGAACTCACGGTTCCGGGAAATAAGGAAGAATCAGGTGTTGGAGATGCAAGCCAGAAGCAGGGAAAATAATTTTTATGTAACTGTTTAAAAAGGGTCCACCTTACTTACTTCATTATTTATGTGAGAAGGTGGACCCAATATTTTAAAAAGAAAGGAGTGCAGGGGCAACCCGCAAAAACGATATGAAGTTAAAAGAATTAAAGAAATCTTCTGTACTCTTGATCCTGACCGGTATCATCTGTATAAGCGGGATTGCTGGTACAGCAGCATACTTTTCGGATTTTGATAAAGCAACCAATACGATTGGTGTAGGACATAATACGACAGATATTACGGAAAATTTTCCTACTCCCCCGGATAAACCCATAGACGAGAATCCAGAATACGAAAAGAAAATATGGGTAGCAAACAATCCGGTAGATGCTTCTGGATATAACGTAGATTGTTATATACGTGTTTCTTTAAGCTATTCCAACAGTGATGTAGGAAATGCAGTTATCCTGAAAGGGCTCGATAAAACAAACTGGGTTTATGAAGATGGTTATTACTATTACAATAAAATACTGAAAGAGGGAGAACGTACCACTCCTCTTATCACTGGATTTAGCATTGATTCTTCTAAAGTAAGTAATGCAGACTTTATCAAGGACTTTTCAATCGACGTGTATGAAGAATCTGTACAGGCCGGTAATTATACGGATTATAAATCTGCATGGAATCATTATCTGAATCCCATACCTTAAAAGGAGGAGAGGCAAATGAAGAAAAATATAAAAAAAAATATGATAATTTCTCTTGCAGCTCTCGCGATAGTAGGACTTGGCGGCACATATGCTTACTTTTCAGATTCACTTACTGTTACAAATCATATCTCAACCGGCGATGTAAATATTGATTTGAAAGAGTATGAAATACAGGACGGAAAGGAAGTTGCCTATCTAAATCCCAAACAGATAGTGCCAGGGCAAACTGTATCTAAAATTCCACGTATCACCAATCATGCAGAACCATGTTGGATAAGAGCAAAAATCTCTTATAACAATTCAGGAAAAATGGAAGGGCTATCAGATTCTGATATTTCTGGTATGCCGGATGAATGGGTGAAAAAAGGAGATTATTACTATCTCACAAATGTACTAGATCATTCCGAAAAAGTCACCTTATTCGAAGAAGTACATTTTCCAACGGAATGGACAGAAGAGTACACTGGACAAAAAATAAAAATTGACATTCAGGTTGATGCTATTCAGATGGCAAATTTTACCCCAAACTTCAGCGATATGTCACCGTGGGGCAATGAAGAAATCGAAGTTTGTGTACACGAATCTGAAGGAAAAATTATTTCGAAAGATAAAAATGTGAAACTTTCCGTGGAATTTAATGGAGAAGCACACAAATTAATTTCTGCTCCGGATGATTTCTTTGTAAATTTCCAGACAGCAATGCCGGGGGACGAATTCAGCGATTCTGTTGAAATATCTAATACAACAGATAATGAGGCCGAAATCTTTTTCAAAACTGCCCTTGAAAATCAAACAGCAGAACAACTTGATCTCTTAGATAAACTTAAGTTAAAAATCTCCATGAATGGACAGGAATTATATTTTGGAAATTTAAAAGCAGAAGAAATAAATAAAGACATTTCCCTTGGTAAATACCAAGCAGGGCAGAGCGGAAAACTTGATTTTACGATAAAAGTACCGGCTGAATTAAAAAATGCCTATGCGCTTCGAGAAGCAGATGTCAAGTGGATCTTCTCAGTCAATGAAGATAAGGTAACGCCTACTCCAGAGGCACAGGAACACGAGCAGAAAGGGACAGATGCTGTGCGAACAGGAGACGAAGCTCCAATTCTTGCGTTATGTTTGATTCTTGTAGGCAGTATTATTGTAGGAGTGACTTATTATATTAGAAAAAAATAAAAAAGATACATCAAAATAATGACGTTATTGATATGATATGCCCCCTTTTATTAGATAAGATAAGTCTTATAAAAGGGGGTTTTATATTAGAATTTCTCCCCCTTCAAATCAGGGGACGCTTACTCTTTCCTCTTCAGTTTCCCCTTGAAAATAACTTATACACCATATATAATAGGTTCTAGCAAATTGGAGGTAAAGTATATGTATTTTGTAGAAATAGAATTTGATAAAGTTGCTCAAATACAGGAGATTTTCGGAGTTCAGGATGAGCTGATAAAAATAATAGAACGAAAACTTTGTGTAGCTGTAGAACCCAGAGATACAGGACTTACCATTCAGAGCAGCAATCCAAATCAAATAAAAGCTGCCCATCGACTTATTATGTCTATGAAAAATCTCCTGGAAAAAGGAGAAGTCGTAAATGCAGAAATCGTAAATCAGTTATTGGAAGCAGCTTCCGACAATATACTTGAAGAAACTTGCCGCGTAATGGGTGATTCTATCACCATGAATTACCAAGGCAACCATATCCGTCCCAAAACTGTCGGACAAAATAATTATGTAAAAGCAATGAAAGATAACTT
>JARIAR010000017.1 GCA_029257805.1 Blautia sp. | reverse complement strand
TCTCTTTTGAAATGTAAAGAATTTTCGAGAATCGTATGTGTTTCACTGTTTAGTTATCAAGGTTTCTGTCGTTTTCGACAGCTCATTTATTTTATCACATCGTTTTCATCTTGTCAAGAACTTTTTTCAAGTTTTTTTGAAGTTTTTTTCGATGCGTTGTTGTCGTTTCTTTGTTGACGACTTGTTTACTATATCATGTATCCAGTCATTTGTCAACTACTTTTTTTATTTTCTGAAATCTTTTTGATTTTTCTGTATTTCAGAAACATTTATTTCGACAGCTCAATTAGATTACCATAGCTAACTTCATATGTCAACTGTTTTTTTGATTTTTTTCTGTTTTAAAAAAAAGTCTTTGGAATCCCTTCAAAAGGCATTCCAAAGACTTTTAATTCCCATAAAAAATCCCGGTAAACATTTTAGCCAGAAAATTCCATTCATATAACTGACACAAAACAGGATCTTTCTCCACCATATCCAAACAGCTTTTTCCAACAGGAGTTTTACACAAAATCGTCAATATAAGCATAGCAATCCATACAAATAATATGGCCTTTCCCCCGCCAAGAATAGCACCTCCAAGTTTATTTACACCTTTTATAACCGGAATTTGTGCCAATATATTTAATGCGTATGTCACTATACGGATTAATATCGTAGCAAGAAAAAAAGACAACAAAAACGACAAACTATTCACTGCCATTCTCGCAAGATACTCGGAAACATACTCACCAAAAGAATCAACCCCGAGATATTGATACACTTCCGGACTGCCGTCTTCCAGAATACTCTTTGCAACAATTCCCGGTAGCCCTATTTCCTCAAGAATATTCTCCCGTTCTCTTTCTCCAGTCTCTTGCTCTTGTCGCAGCTGTTCTCCTGCCAGGTTTTCAATTCCATCCTGTACTTTTTCATATATTGATGTATTCTCCAAAAGAAATGTATTCACGTATGGATTGATAAACCAAACCATTACAATGGATAAAAGCACAAAAACCGTGGAAACCGCTTCTCGTATAAATCCTCTGCGAAACCCTCTCACACAGGAAAGCATCAGAAAAACAACCGTTAAAATGCCAAGCCATGTCAAAGTCATAATGTTCCTCCTGCTCTTTAAGAGAGTTTTATCATATTGATTCCATTTTCCAGCACAAGAAGATAGCGGTTCCATCCAACCTTAAAGAAATCACGAATAGTCCCGTCTACGGTCCCGGAATACTTTATAACCCCACGGCTGTTCATCACGCACATCTGAGAACTATTATGCATTAAAATATTCCCGTCACTCACCTCTATTGTCGTATACGGAATATTAAAATCTTTTTTAAATTTCAATTTTCCGGATGTTGTATATACCTCCATTGTATACATTTTATCTTTGCTGTCATTTTTAAAAACAAGTCCGATCATATCTTCATCATAAAATGTACTTACAATCTCTTTCTCCACTTTTACTGATTTGGCTTCTTTTGGAATCTGCCTTCCTTTATATAAAGTAAATCCATCATCACGAAGCGCAACTGACTGCACTTTTCCCAAATACTGCACCTGTGGTATCACTACCCCTTCATACGTATACCCGCTTACAATCCTGTCATCTTCATTTTGACCTACATCTCCAAAATTGTAAAATGCCACATAGCTCGTTGTCTCTCCTCCATCTACAAATTGATAGGTAACCATCATTATAGTCCCATCATCAGAAATAGCTACATCAAGAGGATATCCCGGATCTTCCATTTTTGTCTGGTTCTCTGCAATAAGGCTTCCATCTGCACCATAGAAATTAATCCATGTATCACTTCCGCCATCTAAAATTGCAGCCACAAGTCCGCTGGAAGAAATCCGGGCCTTTACAATTGTATACGAAGTTGTAATCGTTCCGGTGAGGCCTTCCTTATCAAAAATCGCAATCATATTTCCTTCTCTGTCTGCCACTACCGCTTTATCTTCTTTCACATCTGCTTCCGGATTCTGCATGGAATATGTCTCGCTCCATACGGTTTCCATTTTCCCAGAAACAAGAGAAGCTCCATCCGGACTGTATCGAAAAATTTTATTTCCCATTTTTTCATATTTTGTAGAAACAATATCTTCCTGTTCACTTGTTTGCAACACTTTATAATTATGGTAACTTCTTTTCTCTACATAAAGCACAGATGCTAAAATCACTCCGGCAATAACCGCAGCTGTAATCGCCGTTTTTTTTATCTTAGAATGACGATATGCAGATAAGCGCGCTCTGGGATCTACCGCCTCTGTTCTTCCGGAACGGGCACTTTCCTGCTGTTCTCTTAAAAGTCTGGCCCTTTGTGCTTTCAGCTTTCTTTTTTTGTATTTTTTCTTCATATTTCTAAATGTATTTGCCATATCTACCCTTACCTTACTTCTCTTCTTTACGTACGGCCATTATATCACATTTTTCTATGGTAATACAATTACCTGTCCCGGATAAATAATTTCCTGCTCTGTAATCCCGTTTAAACGACAGATTTCCTTAATTGCATCTGTACTCCCATAGCGTGCGACACTAATCTGATACAAAGTATCACCCGGGCGTATAACATAAGATTCATGTACATTCCCTACTGTTTCTTCTGCTTCTTGTTTTTTGTGTTCTCCTCTGTTCTCTACATAAGATTCTTTCTTTTTTTCTTCCATTTTCTTTCTTCTCCAGGCTTTCCTTACATCTGCCTCTTCTTTATAGATATGTTCATTTTCCGTGTCCTTTTGTTTTTCAGACAAAGCATCCGGAGTGGGGGTTACTGCAGGACTTGGAATCACACTTGGCGTGGGCGTTATGTTTGTTTCTTTTTTTTCACTTTTTGTTACAGCTGAAACCTGTGTTATCTCTTCTTTCCTTTTTTCTGCATTTTGATAATCCTGATAAAAATTCACACCAACTGCCAAAACTGCCGCAGCAAGACATACGGTTGCTGCATAGGAAAAAAACGATGCCCTTTCTTCTGGTTCCTGTTTCTTTTTTTCTTTTATGATCTTACGAATATTTTTTACCGCTTCTTCTCCGGTTTCTTCTGGTTTTTCTGGTTGTGCATCTGGATTTTTCTCAATCATATACGCTTGCATCAGCGGGTTTTTTTCATAATAAATATAGTATCCTTTCTGTCTTACCAGCTCCCCGTTTTCATAACAAAAAAATCCATCCTCCCGTTCTACAGGGTTCAGGATCATCAAAACTTTTTCTGCCCCAAAATTTTTCATATGCGCTCTGGAAAAAACTTCCGTTCCAACAACCGGTACTTCCGGCTGGGCAAAAAACCAACCTACAATTTCCTGTTCCGGAAAATATTTTTCCTGCTCCTGATGTATATCCGTCCATATATCTTCCGAAAAATCAACGTGTTCTCTGGCAGCTTCCATATTTTCGGCCAAAATTGCCCCCCGGATAAAAACATAGGTAATTCCATCCTGATATTTTATTTCTCCCGTAAACACAGCCACGCATCCCTTTTTACTCCCCAGTACTTTTTCCGATGAAGCTGTTCTTCCCAAAAACGTATATACATAATCTTCAATGTAAATTCGGCAGCCCCCATTTACAAATCCAATCTGCCGGATGTTTCTCGGTATGATAAATAATTCTTCGTTCTCTTCCGTTTCCTGTTTTTCCTCTTTATAAATGACCTCTATCATCTCACATCACCCCTTCGGGTATCAGCATAGCACAGAGAAAATGCGGATTTTATCAAATTATAATACCCTTCCTTCATAATTTAGCGACAGATTTTGCATTCTGCATATTTTCTTTCTTTTTTGGATATGATAAAAAAGCAAATGAATTTCAGAAAGGATATCCCATGGCTTTTTATATTGATTCAAAAAAACAAAATTCTTCCAAAGAAATTTCTTATCTTTTAAAAAAATGCATTCTCCACCATCCTTCCAAATGGTCAGAACTTGTTTTTTTGTGCATCGGAAGCGATCGGATAACCGGCGACTGCCTCGGTCCTTATATCGGACATTCCCTGAGACAGGTTCATATCCCGGGAGTATTTGTATATGGCACACTTGCTCACCCAATTCATGCTTTAAATATACAAGAAGCCCATAATTTTATAAAATCAGCCCACCCATCGGCTCTTGTGATTGCAATTGATGCTTCTCTTGGCACAAAAAAGCACCTGGGATATGTGACCATCGGAAATGGTGCACTTTACCCAGGTGCAGGTGTGCAAAAAGAACTTCCCCCTGTTGGGGATATTCATATTACAGGAATCGTAAACATAAGCGGCTTTGTAGATCAGCTAACACTGCAAAGTACGCGTCTGTCTACTGTTATTTTTCTTGGAGATACCATCACAAAAGGAATTATGAACATAATTCCATGGGAATCCTTTACACAAACTCTTTAATCTGTTTGTAGATTCCTTCTCCGTCCAAACCATATTTTTCAAGAAGAGCAACGGCCGGTCCGGATTCTCCGAACACATCCTGAATACCGATACGCTTTACCGGAACAGGTGCTTTTTCTGACAGGCATTCACATACCGCACTGCCAAGACCGCCGATTACAGAGTGTTCTTCTACTGTAACTATTTTTCCTGTTTCTTTTGCTGCTGCCACAACAAGTTCCTCATCAAGAGGCTTAATCGTATGCATGTTAATAACTCTGGCATCTATTCCTTCTGCTGCCAGTTTTTCTGCTGCTTCCAAAGATGAAGCAACACAAAGTCCATTTGCAATAATAGTCAGATCTTTACCCTCTCGAAGAACAATTCCTTTTCCCAGTTCAAATTTGTAATCCGGATTATCATTAATTACCGGTACTGCCAAACGGCCAAAACGCATGTAAACAGGACCAACATGTTCATATGCAGCTTCCACCATTGCTTTTGCCTCAATGTCGTCAGCCGGACTTGCCACCACCATTCCCGGAACAACACGCATAACTGCAAAGTCTTCACAACACTGATGGGTTGCGCCATCTTCTCCTACGGAAATACCGCCATGAGTAGCCCCGATTTTTACGTTTAATTTTGGATATGCCACAGAATTACGTATCTGTTCAAAAGCACGTCCTGCTGCAAACATAGCAAATGTACTTACAAAAGGAACTTTTCCTGTTGCCGCAAGACCAGCACCAATTCCTACCATATTACATTCTGCAATTCCACAGTCAATATGACGTTCCGGAAATTCCTTTTTAAAAACGCAAGTCTGTGTAGCAGCTGCAAGGTCCGCATCTAAAACAACAAGATCTTCATGTTTTTTTCCTAATTCAACAAGGGCATTGCCGTAGCTTGCTCTTGTAGCAATTTTCTTTACTTCTGACATAATGCTTCACCTGCCTTTTCTAATTCTGCCATTGCCTGCATATACTCCTCATCATTTGGAGCCTTTCCATGCCATCCTACCTGATTCTCCATAAAGGAAACACCTTTTCCTTTCAGGGTTTTCATAATGATAGCAGTAGGCATTCCTTTTGTTTCTCTTGCTTCCTCTAATGCAGCTTTTAACTGATCCATATCGTTTCCATCTGCTACATTGATCACATGGAAATTGAATGCTTCAAATTTCTTATCAATTGGATACGGAGAACACACATCGTCAACATTTCCATCAATCTGTAAACCATTATTATCTACGATCACAACCAGATTATCCAGTTTTCTGTGTCCTGCAAACATCGCAGCTTCCCATACCTGTCCTTCCTGGATCTCACCGTCTCCAAGAAGTGTATATACACGATAAGAATCTCCGCTTAATCTTGCAGATAATGCCATTCCTACTGCTGCAGAAATACCCTGTCCAAGAGAGCCGCTTGACATATCTACTCCCGGAATATGTTTCATATCAGGATGTCCCTGTAAGTAAGAACCCAAATGACGAAGAGTTTTTAAATCTTCTTTCGGAAAATACCCTCTCTCTGCCAGTACAGAATAGAGGCCCGGTGCTGTATGACCTTTAGACAACACAAAACGGTCTCTGTCTGCCTTTTTCGGGTCTTTCGGGTCAATGTTCATTTCTTCGAAATACAGATAAGTAAATAAATCTGCCGCAGAAAGGGATCCGCCCGGGTGACCGGCCTTTGCTGCATGAACTGCTGTCACGATGTCTTTACGGACTTCGTTTGCAATTTTCTGAAGTTCTAATTTCTCCATGATACTCTCCTTTGTTGTTTATTTTTCTCCAAAAACAGCTTTGTAATCTTCTTGAAATTTCTTAATTCCGGCATCGGTCAGAGGATGATGAATCATTTGTTCCAGAACTTTAAACGGAACGGTTGCGATGTCTGCCCCAGCCAACGCACATTCTGTTACATGAACAGGATGGCGGACACTTGCGGCGATAATCTCTGTAGGAATATCCGCAACTGCAAACATCTCAGCGATCTCACGGATCAGGCCAATTCCATCTGTAGAAATATCATCCAGTCTTCCCAAAAACGGAGATACGTATGTAGCTCCTGCTCTGGCTGCAAGAAGTGCCTGATTTGCAGTAAAGATCAATGTTACATTTGTTTTGATTCCTTCTGCTGCCAAAATTTTTACTGCCTTAAGGCCTTCTCCCGTCATCGGAATTTTCACAACCATATTTGGATGAATTCCCGCAATTTCCCGTCCTTCTTCTACCATACTCTGCGCATCTGTGGTTGTTGCTTTTACTTCTCCACTGACAGGTCCGTCGACAATAGAAGCGATTTCTTTAATGACTTCTTTAAAATCTCTTCCTTCTTTGGCGATCAAAGACGGATTTGTAGTAACACCACAAATGATCCCCATATCATTTGCCGCTTTAATGTCTTCTACTTTCGCTGTGTCAATAAAAAATCTCATGTTCTTTTCCTCCTCAATTTGCTTAGTTTTTCGTTCTTTTTCCTAATAAACTCATTATAGCAAACTCTTCATGAAGTGCAAGATACCACTCTGTTTTATTAATAAATACCTGATTAATAATGTGGCTTTTATTAATTAAAACTTCCGTTTTTTATATTTCATCCAAATATTATTATTAATATTTTTTCACTGTGTTGTTTATTTAATTTTCCAGTCTTCCGTTTTTGCATATCCGGTTGTACGCCGGACAATTACCTTTGGTTTGTATTCAATATTATAAATGCTGGTAGGCTGCATATCCATATAAAAGCGATCGATCGTATCAATCTTCCGAATAATGATGTCACAGGCATCCCGCCCTTTTAAAGCGACAAAATGATCAATAGTCGTAAGAGATATCCGCTCTATCCCGGAATAAAATATATTGTCACAGCCAATAACAGAAACATCTCTTGGAATATGCAAACGTGCTTCCCGCAATGCATCAATCGCCCCTATAGCCATCATGTCATTTTGACCTGCCACTGCCGTAAATTTTTTTCCCTGTTCCAGAAGTTCTGTTGTAAGCTGGAAACCCATGAGATATTCAGAATCCATCCTGGGATTTTTTCTGTCCATTTCCTCATCTGCCGCTTTAATAAGCACATGATCTTTTAACCCGGCCTCCTCAAATTCCCTTACAAATCCATCTATACGCCTGGAACGCTGCCACTGACGCTTTGTAAGAGGCGGAGTAATAAATACCACATCTCTATGACCCAGATCCAGCAGATGACGGGCCATCATTTTTCCCACTATTGTGTTATCCTGGTTAATCGCATCTACCGTTGTATGCTTTTCTTTATTATTTATAATAACAAGAGGAATTTCTTTTGCCATTTCTTCTACTTGTTTCTGAAAATCAGGACTGGGATTGGAAGTGTAAATAATTCCTTTCGGTCTCACTGCTCTCATCATTCGAAGATACTTTTCTTCCAGTTTCGGATCTCGTTGCGTATTGCAAATAAAAACACCATACCCCTGTTCATTTGCAACCGACTCGATTCCCTGAAGTAAAAGTACATAATATGGACTCGTAAGTGTAGGACAAAAAACCACAATCAGCTTTTCCTTTTTGCCCTCTCTGCGATTTCTTCGACGCGGAAGTTCATAGCCGAGTTCCTTTGCCGCCTGCTCCACCCGCTGCACCGTCTCTCTCGAAAACGAAACATTATATTTTTGATTCAACACCATGGAAACCGTGGCCTGAGAAACTCCGGCCTTAACTGCAACATCATTGGAGGTTGCCCTTTTTCTTGTCAAAGAATCCACACTCCTTCCAGGGATCTTAAAGTTCTACTCTGCCCTCAAGAGCTCGCAGCAGTGTTACTTCGTCAATATATTCCAAATCTCCGCCTACCGGAACACCACTTGCAATCCTGCTCACTTTAATTCCTGTTGGTTTAATCAGTTTACTAATATACATCGCCGTAGTTTCTCCTTCCAAACTGGAGTTTGTAGCAATGATCACTTCTCTGATATCTTCCTGAAGACGGCGCATCAATTCTTTTAATTTAATATCATCCGGTCCGATTCCAAGCATGGGAGAAATAGCGCCGTGAAGCACATGATACACCCCTTCAAATTTTCCGGTTTTTTCATACGCTGCCAAATCTCTTGTATTCTCCACAACCATGATCGTACTATGATCCCGCCGCGGATTACTACATATAGGACAAAGCTCCTGATCTGTTAATGTATAACAGCTTTTACAGTATTGCACATTTTCTCTTGCTCCCAAAATAGCTGATGTAAGCTGTTCTACCTGATCCTTAGGCATATTCATAATGTGAAAAGCCAGTCTCTGGGCAGATTTAGCTCCAATCCCCGGAAGATGAGAAAGCTGCTCTATAAGCTTTGTAATATGCGCGCTATAGTATTCCATCAGAACGGAAAACCTCCGCCCAGACCGCCGGTCAGCTTGGACATTACGGAAGAAGACTCTTCTTCTACTTTTCTCAGCGCCTCATTTGTTGCTGCCACAATCAGATCTTCCAGCATTTCAATATCATCCGGATCCACTACGTCCTCTGCAAGTTTCACTTTTGTTACTTCCCTTTTTCCGGAAATGCTAACTTCTACTGCTCCGCCACCGGCAGTTGCAGTAAATTCTTTTTCCTCAAGTGCTTTCTGGTTTTCTTCCATCTGACGCTGCATTTTCTGCGCCTGCTTCATTAGATTGTTCATATTTCCAGGCATACCCATTCCTGGAAAACCTCCACGTTTTGCCATAACTACATCCTCCTCTTTTATTTCCTTTTTATATTTCTGCTTATTCAGCTCCCGGCTCTTCTTCTATCACGACATCCATATGGATATTTTCTCTTATAGCTTCATCTACTGTAATCCGCGACAGATTTGTATGCTGATGCTGATTTGCCACAAGCATTTGAATTTCTACCGTCTTTCCCGTTTGTCTCAGAATGATCTCCTGCAGCTCCTGCTTTGCCTCCGGATTATCCACATAAGACTGCCCAAGAAAATCCTGGAATTCCACAAACAAAATAGGATCTCCTGTTTCCCCATTATACTTGGGGATGGCCTTTTGAAGCATCTGTTTAAATATGCCTCCTGTTTGCGCAACAATCGTCTTCCATCCTGCAACTATCTTTTGGAGATCTTCCGGCGCTGCCTTCACAGGCTTCACTTCCTTTGTCTCAGAATTCTTCTCCACCTGCACTGCCGGACCGGAATTTTGTACAATAACCTGCTGCACCGGAGCTTCTTCCATACGCTGTTCCAATACACGGATACGATCGAGCACAGAATCCAGATTCGTTTCCATTGCCGGTCTGCAAAGTTTAATCAGAGCAATCTCCACAAGAACCCGCTTCTGCGTAGCAAACCGAAGCTGACTTGACAAATCTGAGAAAACACGAATGTATCGCATCAATGTTTCCACATCCGTCATTTCACTCTCCTCTTTCAGAAAGCGTAGATTTTCAGAAGATACATCAATTGCTTCCTCCGGATTTTCCGAAGTTTTTACAAGAAGAAGATTACGCATGTACCAGGTAAAATCTCCTACAAACTGACTTAACTCTCTTCCTCCTACGATCATATCTTCTAAAATATGGATGCTTCCTGTCACATCTCCGCTTAACACTTTTCTTAAAAGCCGGCTGAAAACTTCCGTATCAACAGCCCCTAAAACTTCCAGAACCTTGTCGTACGTAAGCGTTTCTCCCAGATAAAATGCTATGCACTGATCAAGAAGGCTCAGGGCATCTCGCATGGATCCATCTCCTGCTTTCGCAATATAACGGACCGCTTTTTCTTCTGCCTGTATCCCTTCCACATCTAAAAGTTCCTGCAGTCTTGCAGCGATGGTATCGATGGTAATCCTATGAAAATCGTATCTCTGACATCTGGACAGAATCGTGATCGGTATCTTATGCGCCTCTGTTGTTGCCAATATAAAAATCACATAAGACGGCGGCTCTTCCAACGTTTTCAACAGAGCATTAAAAGCCCCTGTAGAAAGCATATGCACCTCATCGATGATATACACTTTGTACTTTCCTTCTGTTGGCCGATACGCTACCTCTTCACGGATTTCACGAATATTATCTACACCGTTATTGGAAGCGGCATCAATTTCAATTACATTCATAGAGGTACCCGCCTGAATTGCTTTACACATCTCGCACTCATTGCAGGGACTTCCATTTACCGGGTGCTGGCAATTTACAGCTTTTGCAAGAATCTTAGCTACTGTGGTTTTACCAGTACCACGTGTTCCACAAAAAAGATAAGCATGTCCGATACGGTTTGCCTTTATCTGATTTGTCAGCGTTTTTACAATATGTTCCTGACCTTTCACATCCTCGAAATTATCCGGGCGGAACTTTCTGTAAAGGGCCGTGTAGCTCATGAACACACTCCTCTCATTCGCACAGCCGCCGCGGAAAAATTTTCCCGCGGCAGTCTCTTTTTACATTATCTAATAATAAGGGAAAGCACCTTGTTCCGTCAAGTACAGATTGTGTCTCTCAGTCTCCAAAACTAATACCAATCTGTTTCGCCGCTTTCACTGTCTGGTCTTTTGGATTTACCATTTTCAGTTTTCCTGCACATTCCTCTAATGGTACACGTTTTATTTTTCCATTTACAATACCGATCATAATGCCATATTCTTCATCTATGATCGCCTCGGCTGCACCTGCTCCGATTCTTGTAGAAAGTACTCTGTCATATGCACATGGTTCGCCGCCTCTCTGGGTATGTCCAGGAACCGTAATACGTACTTCGCTTCCTGTTTCTTTAAAAATCCGATCTGCAATCTCGTAAGAAACAGATGGATACTTCTTTGCTCGTGCTTCCAGTTTTTCTTTATATTTCTTCTTAGGAAGCTGTGCATCCTCTTTTGAAATAGCCCCTTCTGCAACTGCCAGAATCGTAAAACGCTTTCCTGCTTTTGCCCTTCTCTGGATTGCCTCTACCACTTTCTTAATATCATATGGAATTTCCGGAATCAAAATAATATCTGCTCCTCCTGCAATCCCTGCATGAAGGGTCAGACTTCCCACTTTGTGTCCCATTATTTCCACAATAAAAACACGTCCATGAGAAGCAGCCGTTGTATGAATGCAATCAATTGCACTTGTAGCTATATTTACAGCACTTTGAAAACCAAAAGTCATATCTGTTCCGTAAATGTCATTATCTATGGTTTTTGGAAGATGAATGATATTAAGTCCCTCTTCCCGAAGGAGGTTCGCTGTTTTCTGTGTACCATTTCCTCCCAGGATCACAAGACAGTCCAGACAAAGCTTATAATAAGTTTGCTTCATTGCTTCTACTTTATCAAGTCCCTTTTCATCCGGAACACGCATTAATTTAAACGGCTGCCGGGAAGTACCCAGAATTGTTCCCCCCTGAGTAAGGATACCTGAAAAATCTTTTGACGTGAGCATACGGTATTTTCCATAAATAAGCCCTTTATACCCATCATCAAATCCATAAACTTCCAACTCATCAAAATAATTGGATAAACCTTTTACAACACCACGCATTGTGGCATTTAATGCCTGGCAGTCACCGCCGCTTGTCAGCATACCGATTCTTTTAATCATAGTAACCTCCATTCCGTGCTTCCTGTCTGCACAATAAGCAATTCTTATTGGTTATTATATAACAATTTACATTTTTCTACAACTGCATTCTGTAAAAACACAACCGGGAAACTATTGACAAATCTCTTAAAAACAACTATAATTAAAGTCCGCGCAGCCGGGGAGTTAGCGGTGCCCTGTACCTGCAATCCGCTATAGCAGGGGTGATGCCAATCCGAGGCTTGTTTCTTGCAGAGCTGCCCTTTATAAGTGGCGTTGACGTTTGGGTCTTACGCAACAGGAACCTGTGAACCGTGTCAGGACAGGAATGTAGCAGCACTAAGCAGGAGCTCTTGTGTGCCGTAAGGGTGCCTGGGCCGAGTTAACTGTAAAGGTAACGTCTGTGGGAGCATTCCGAAGTGCGGCGCGCGTAATAAAGAACTTACAAAACCAGAGCAATCCTGTTGATTGACTCTGGTTTTTTTATTGTTCCCTTTTTACTTTTTCATATTCCACTTCTTTACTTACAATACTCCGCAACTACCTGATTAATCACTTTTCCGTCTGCTTTTCCTTTTAATTCGCCCATAACTGCTTTCATGATCTGCCCTTTGTTTTTTGTTGCAAGAACATCTGCAAACTTTTCTTCCAAAACAGCCTTTATTTCTTTTTCATCCATTTGTTTTGGAGCATATTTTGCGATTACATCATAGGTAGCCTGATATTCTTCACGTAAATCCTGACGGCTTTCCGGACATGTATCGATCTGCTCTTTTACCGTTTTCATCTCTTTAAGAATCACGCGATCTACAAGTTCCGGCGCAATATTATCACGGCAGCCCTCATCAATAGCTACTTTTTTTACTGCCGCAATCAGAGAAGAGACTGCCTCTTTTGTCATTTTATCCTTTGCTTTCATGGCTGCTACCATGTCTTTTCTTAATACTTCTAATTCCATGTTTTAATCCTCCTCTTTTTCTTTATCTTTTATCATATCACTTTTTTTCTAAAAGTCTACGTTCTAACGCTTTCTTCTCTTCTTTTTCTCTTTTTTTCTTCTCCCGAAGTGTCTTAAAAAAAGAAGATAGCATAGAGGAACATTCCTCTTCCAAAATGCCTCTTACTACTCGCACCTGATGATTGAACCCTTCCATTTCCAAAAGATTCAAAACAGAACCGGCGCATCCGGCTTTCGGATTCATACTCCCGATCACAACCTCATCAATTCTGGACTGTACAAGAGCACCGGCACACATCTGACATGGTTCCAGAGTAACATACATAGTACATCCTTCCAGTCTCCAGTCTCCCAGCTTTCTACTTGCCTTTCGAATCGCATTTAATTCTGCATGGGAAAGTGTATTTTTATCTGTATTTCTTCTATTATAACCCCTGGCAATAATCTTTCCATCTTTTACGATCACGCAGCCAATGGGAACTTCTTCTAAAGCTTCTGCTTTTTTTGCCTGGCTAATTGCCGCCTTCATAAAACGCTCCTGTTCCGTTTTCATACTGTTCCTCCTGTTTTATTCCTCCAAGAGTTCTTTCTAACTCTTTTTTATGTTTTTTATAATAAAGGACACCTACTGTATCTGCCAAAATCCATCCAACAGGTACTGCTGCCCAAATCCCTTTTACCCCTATAAATGGAACAGCTGACAACACATATGCAAGCAGAACTCTTGTCCCAAGAGATAAAATAGTAAGGATCACTGACATTCCCGGAAGCTTTACTGCCCTGTACAGACCATAAAGCAAAAACAAAATTCCAATCCCAAAATAAAAGCTTCCCTCTATTCTCAGATACTCTGCCCCTATCTTTACAATTTCTGTCTCTTTTTCACTGACAAAAATCCGCATAAGAGGTCCGGCAAATACAAAAACTACACTACTAATAACCACACAAAAACAAAACGCTGTACAAACTGCACTCTTCATCCCTTTTTGAATTCTTTTGAATTTTCCGGCTCCGTAATTCTGAGCGATAAAGGTAGAAAACGCATTTCCAAAATCCTGCACCGGCATATACGCAAAGGAGTCAATTTTTACAGCTGCCGCAAACGCTGCCATCACTGCAGGTCCAAAACTGTTCACAAGTCCCTGTACCATTAAAATCCCAAAATTCATAATAGACTGCTGCATACATGTCAAAAAAGAAAACTCTGAAATTTCTTTTAAAACAGTATATTTCAGACAAATATCTTTCTTGGAAATACGTAATTCCGGAAAACATCTATTAGTATAAAACGCAATGCCGATTCCAGAAAAAAACTGTGAAATAACCGTTGCCTCCGCAGCACCTCCAACGCCTCTTTTTAAGCCAAAAACAAAAAAGAAGTCCAATACAATATTTAAAACTGCAGCACTCCCAAGAAACATAAGGGGAATGACTGAATTTCCTATTGACCGAAGCAGGGCTGCAAAATAATTATATAAAAAAGTTGCCCCTATCCCCACAAAAATAATTTTTAAATACTCCCTCATATAAGGGACAATTTCTTCCGGTACCTGCAAAAGCTTCAAGATTAACGGCAATCCCGCAAACACTGCAACATTTAAGATTACCGTAATTCCCGCAATCAGCCCAAACGCATGAACCATTCCTTCTTTCAAGCTTTTTATGTCTTTCTCTCCATACCATATGGAAAAAGCTGCCCCGCTTCCCATACACATTCCTAACAAAATCGACGTAAGAAATGTCATCAGCGTATAAGAAGATCCTACTGCCGCCAGCGCATCTGCTCCAAGAAAACGACTTACGATCAAGGTATCTGCAATATTATAACATTGTTGCAAAAGATTTCCTGCCATCATAGGCAACGCAAAACATATTAAATTTCTGGTAATCTTTCCTTCTGTAAGATTGCACCCTTTCATAATTTCCTCCAAAAGTAAAATGTTTCTTCCAAAATTATACGGATTTCCTTTCCGCCTGTCAATTTTCGCCACTTGATTTCCCAAGTTTCCTGCGTTATTCTTAAACCACCTTATAACAACCAATCAGATAAACAGGAGGTACTTATGAAAATATGCGGCATTAATAAAACAACCTTATTAGACTATCCCGGAAAAGTTGCCTGTACCGTCTTTCTTGGCGGTTGCAATTTCCGTTGTCCTTTTTGCCAGAACAGCAGCCTTGTTCTGCATCCCGAAACCCAACCGGAATACAGTCAGGAAGAATTTTTCTCATTTTTAGAAAAACGAAAAGGAATTCTAGAAGGTGTCTGTATCACAGGAGGAGAGCCTTCCCTTTCCCATGATCTGGGGAATTTTCTCCAAAAAATCAAAAGTATGGGATATCCCGTAAAACTTGATACAAACGGCTCACACCCCACACTTCTTAAAAATCTTATAAAAGACAAACTTGTCGATATGATTGCTATGGATATCAAAACCAGCCCGGCACGTTACTCTGTTCTTACAGGAATTTCCCAGCCGGACCTTTCTTCCCTGTACAACTCTGTAGAGCTGTTAAAAAACGGATCCATTGATTATGAATTTCGTACAACTGTCGTCAAAGAACTTCATACAGAACAGGATTTCTGCGAGATCGGAACATGGCTCAAAGGCGCCAAAGCCTACTATCTCCAGGCTTATCGCGACTCAGAGGAAGTCCTTCAGCCTGGATTTAGCAGTTATTCCCGTGAACAGCTGGAACATTTTCGTTCAATTCTGCTTCAGACGATTCCTTTCGTTGGCATCCGGGGCATTGATTAAACGATACCAATACCCTCCCTTTCCCTCTGGTTCTTTAATCATCCTGCTTTTTTTAAAAAAGGGAAAACCAAACATTCCTGCCATAAAACATTCCTGTTGATCATAAATGCCCGGAACCCCCAGTACCTTCTGCCCATTTTCCTTAATTCCCAGAAAAAGATGTCCGAAGTTATAATATCCATATAACAGAAAACGATTTTGACGGAGGGGACAGTTTTTTCCTGACAGGCACATGATATCACCCAGCTTTATTTTTCGGCACTGTACAAACTCCCCATCTTCGAAAGGTACGTATGCTTCTCCTATTGAAATATCCTCCTCTTTCACTTCCGCCATCACAACCTTCTCTTCTTGTTCCGGGCATGCATTCTGCTCTTTTTCTTCTTCAGGCTGAAATTCCTCAAAACGATCCGGAACAATAGGAAGATCATCCCACTCTGTCCCGAAAAATTCTCCTGTCTCTGTTATAAACACCATTCCTCCTATTCTTTCAAGAGCAACGTCACATCCACCCGGTTTTTCAGATAGCGTTTCCAAAACTCCTTTCACCATACCCGTTTCTGCCGAAAGCTTTCCAAGATTTACACCTTTCATTTTTCCATTTTCCCGAAAAAATCCATAAACTTTGCATTCTGTTCCCAAAATAATCTCATCTGATTGCAGATGGATTTCCATTGTACACTTTTCTTTCTTTACTTCCACCTTTACAAATCCACAGTTTTCTTCTTTTCTTCCATTTCTATATACATATACATAAGCAACAAAACGTCTGTATTCTGCCAAAAAAGCGCCCCCTTTTCTATCATCTGTAAAATATATGACGAAAAATTTTTTTCATTCATTTTGATATTTTTTAATTTTTTTATTATTTCACTTGACAATCTTTTACAAAACAGATATAATAGCTTTTGCAGTTGACGAAGCGTGGCTCAGTTTGGTAGAGCGCTGCGTTCGGGACGCAGAGGTCGTGGGTTCGAATCCCGTCGCTTCGACTGACGAAATAAAGAGGGATGTGAAAAACTCCATTGAGTTTTTTCACATCCCTCTTTTTAAATCCACATACCCCTCGTGGAAGATAGCTTGATTGATGTCGTTAAAAATGTTTTCAATCTTATCCTGAAGTACTTCGTTGATGAAATATCTAAAGGTTCGGTATGATGGAGTCTGGTGATCCATGAGATACATGAATCTGTCAAATGTCAAAACAGGATCCGGCAGATCCAAACAAGCGGAAAGAAACAGTGGTAAATATCCTTGTTTTGGATTATTCTAATTTATAGTTGGAATTTTATCTTTTTATTAATAACGTTCTACAAGGGTATATGTCCCATCAAGGCCTCCAAGACCTGTAATTACAACACCATTGGACAACACCTGTAAATAAGATCCCATTAAATCTCCACCGGAAACACTATAGGTATTTTCTCCTTCTTTATAAAGATATCCCTGCGTTGTTGAAACCCCACCTGAGCCGATCTGAACCGAGGCCATTACGCTTCCCACTTCTTTTCCTGCAGGTGCCGAAGCGCAGGTCTGATCTCCATATACACTGATTTCCAACACAACTCCTAAACCTTCTTTATCTAATACATAACAGCCTGCAAAATTTTCTATGATTTCCGTTCTGCCTGCGTCAATTTCCCCCATAGCTGCGGTCAGCTTCTGAATATTTGCAACTTCATACTCGTTGAAAACCCCATCATTAAAATTCTGCGGTTCAATTGTACCATTGTACCACGATTTTCCTGAAAAATAATCCTGATATTCTTTCATGGCAAATTTTCTCCCGCGGCGAGCATAAATTTCATTGATCCCAAGCTGCAGTTCTGCCCGTGTAAGTCCTTTTACTTCCTCGTTCGTAAGATAACGGCTGTTACTCCCTTCCAAAAGATAAGAAGAATCTGAAACTCCCATTAATTTCTCAATATTTTTTTCTTCATATTCATTAAATATCTCTTCATTAAAAGAAGCGGAATCTACAACTCCCTTATACCAGTTTTTCCCATCAAAATACCCCTGTACTTCCGGCAAAACAAATTTCCTGCCTCTCCTGGCATAAATCTCATTAATTGCCATTTGACGTCCGGCGGCATCCAGGCTCTGAACCTCCTGATCGGAAAGTTCTCTAATCTGAGATTCTGAAAAAATATAATAATCCGGTGCTTTATTCAAATTTTGCACCAGTGTTTTCCCATCTGTCACAGCAGCCTGAATAGATACCGGAATACATCCCCCTAAAATCATTCCTGCTAATATCCCTGCCAGAAGAATCTGATCTCTTCTCGTTTTCATAAAGACCGCCCCCTTTTTCAAACTCTTTTGGGTTTTTCTTTATTATACCATAGATTTTTTTCGGGTTGTAGTCTGTATTTTCTGAATTTAATTATTAATAACGCCTATTTTCGCACTGCGCAATTTTCTTGATACAACATAAGCCAGTCCAAGTTTCACAAGATCCGGGATAATAAAAGGAATCACACACCATCCCAAAACAGTTGCAAGACCTACTGCCCCTGTATTCTTTGTATAAACAACCATAAACCACAAAGTCCCTAATATATAGCAGGCAATCAGCCCCAATATCATAGAAATAATCTGTACTGCCGGCTTTTTCCCAAAAGCACGCTCCATTCCCCACATAAGAAGGGCTGTACAAAGAAATCCTATAATATACCCGCCTGTAGTCTGCAGCAGGAATCCCAGACCTCCCCGAAAACCGGAGAATACAGGAAATCCAACGGCCCCCATAATAATATATAAAAGAACTGCCATGGTCCCCCGCCTTCCGCCAAGAACCCCCACCGTTACAAATACTCCAAAAGTCTGTAATGTAAAGGGAACTGCTGCCGGAATTGAAATCCAGGAACATATAGCTATTAAAACTGTAAACATTGCAATATATACCATATCATATGTCTTTCCTCTTGATGCCGTTACTGCATTCATTTTATACTCCTCCATATTCTGTCATATTTTTATAAATTCTTTCTGTGGTAAATCTATCACAGCAGCCTTTGATTGTCAACTTATTTATTTTTATAGGTTTACATTTATTTTTCTGATTTTTATGGAAAATACTTTTAAAATCCCCTGTTACATGGTAAACTAAAGAAAATATTTTGTGTCCAAAGGAGGATGCTTATGAAAAGAAAATACGTTAAAACCACATTAGCATTTCTGGCCTGTGCCAGCCTTATCACCTTTTCCGGATGCGGAAAAAAAGATCCTTATGCAGCTTATACAGATGCCGCTAAAAAGACTTCCGAATTAAAATCCATGGAAGTGGATTTTGATGTGAAGATGGATATTGCAGTTAATGAGGAATCCATGAATATCACCACCTCCTCTACCAGCAAAATGAGCGGAATCAATACAAAAGATATGAAGCTTAACACAGAAATGAACGTAAGTGCTCTGGGACAGAGCAATGAATTGAACGTTTATTATACAGACGGATACTACTATACAGATACTGCCGGTACTAAAATAAAATATGCCATGGATCTGGAGGAAATACAGGCACAACTTGGATCCTCCGGAATCGAGACAGATTTAAAAAAGGAAGATTTCAAAGAGATTTCCATAGAAGAAAAAGATAAAAAAGAATTTCTGACTTTCACCATTGACGGTGATAAAATGACAAGTCTCACAAACACTGCTCTGGCATCTCTTCAGGGATTAACTGCCGGAATCGATACATCTGCTGATATCGGAGATGTTTCCGGAACTGCAACGGTAAATAAAGACGGCTATTTCGAAAAAAGTACCATGTCATTCCCACTTACCATTGAAATTGCAGGACAGGAAATGACCCTTAACATGGATATGAATTATACATATGTGAATCCGGGAAAAGAAGTTACCGTAGACCTCCCGGACGATTTATCAGAATATCAGGAAATCGATATGACTGGTCTGGGCGAAGTTCCCACAACAGAAGACGCAGCATAATATAGAAAAAGGAGATTTTTATGGACGTTCACAGCATTAGTACACACTGCAGCCGGACAGAATTTGTAGGAACCGCAGTTTTAGACACAATCGGACTTGTCATATCCGGAATTGATGACACACTTCTTAAAGAAATGAATATCGGAACCCGATATCGCTGTCTCGGACTTCTCAGCTCCCGAACAGGTGCAGCCGGACAGATTACCGCTATTGATGACGCTGTAAAAGCCACCAATACAGAAGTTTTGTCCATCGAACTACCACGTGACACCAAAGGCTGGGGCGGACATGGAAATTATATCGTACTTGGAGGCAATGATCTGTCAGATGTGCGCCATGCCATTGAAGTCGCACTGGAATTAACAAACAAATACGCCGGAGAAGTCTACATAAGCCAATCCGGGCATCTGGAATTTGCGTATTCTGCAAGTGCAGGTCCTGCTCTTGCCAAAGCATTTCACGCAGAACCGGGACAGGCATTTGGCTTTATGGCCGGCTCACCTGCCGCAATCGGCCTCGTAATGGCAGACACTGCAATGAAAGCATCTTCTGTCCGCATTATCAGCTATATGACACCAACCATCGGCACAAGCCACTCTAACGAAGTCATCCTTGCTTTATCCGGAGATGCCAGTGCTGTAAAAGAAGCGGTTTTGGCAGCGCGCCAAATTGGACTGGAGCTTTTAATCTCCATGGGAACATACCCGGAGATCCCGGGAACACCATATTTATAAATCAGACTATATTTAAAGAGGGCATATCAGATTGATAGGCCCCCTTTATTTTTCTCCTGTCCAATATAATTAATGCGGACAAATTTTATATGAAGTACTATTATAAATTTCCTTGCTTTTTATATTTTGACATTTCTTACACTTTGTCATCTCATACCTTGTTACCGTACATCCTCCTGTATTATTTCTTGTATGATAGGATATCAACCCTTGCCGATAATCATGAATGCAATGATCCGCATTCCCATCAAGAGAATACACCGGCTCTGCCTCTTTGCCATTTTCCTGCCAAACAATATCTGACTTGGAAAAATCAACCTCTTCTATCAACTCGCTTTCGTATCCCTCTGGTGTAAATTCCATAAAATCACCTTCTGCAAGTTCTTCTTTTGGATTCCACCATGTTGTTTTAGGCGGCTCATAAGCCCAGATGGTCGTTGTCCAAATAACCATTCCCAAAATCCCCAAAAACAAAGGAAACAACTTTTCTCCCACAACTTTTTTCTCTTTTCTCATAACATAGGTTACTCTTCGCTTAATATTTAATTTTGACAGAGCAAAATTGTTTTCCCAGGGAGCGAATGTACCAGTTTCATTTCCCGCAAAATACACAAGAAGCTGAGCATATTTTTTTCTTTCTTCTAAATCCAGATTTTTTATAACATGAGCATCGCAAACATATTCACAAAGCTCATTATACATAAATATCAATATATAAACGAAAGGATCATAAAAATGCAGACATATAGCTGCCACACATAAAAACTTGTACCAGGTATCTTTGTTTTTAATGTGGCATAATTCATGTTCATATAAAATTTTACTGCTGTCCAATACACCCATTTCTTCCGGCATTACGATATAGTTCTTTAAAAAACCTACCGAATACGGACTGTGGATATTTTTTAAAGACAACCTATAAACTGCTTTTCTATTTTTATCCGGAACAGCACAGGCATCTAAAGTTTTTACCAGCTTCCGGTACTTTTTTCTTTGCAGCACAATAAAGAGCAAAATACAGCAGCCCCAGATCCCAATTGCAGGAAGAAGCCAAGACGGAAACCACATATACTGCTGATGATACGGCACGATGAATTCATTGTGATAATATTCCCGAACCGGTCCCTCTACGTATACAGTGGGTTTCCAAAATTCTACCACAGAATTTGGAAGCACATAGTATATAAGCTGCACAGGTACTAAATAAAAAAATATACTGAGCTTTAATAAAGAAAGCCCTATTTTCCCCTGAAAACTATTCTTCTGTATCATCCATAACATCAGGCAAATAACCAGCGGAACGGTTCCTGCAATATCCATTAAGAAAAGTAGCGGCATCTCTTATAACCTCTCTATATAATCTAAAAGTTCATCTTTTTCTTCACGACTCAACTTGCGATTTCCGGTAAATGCACATAAAAAATTTTTAAGAGAACCATTATAAGATTCGTTTATCATTTCTTCTGCCTGTCTCTGATAATATTCCTCTTCTGTAATCACCGGCGAATAAAGAGCTCTGGAATGCGTTTTATCAACCATAATAAAATTCTTTTGAGCCAAACGTGTTAAAAAAGTATTCACTGTCTGTTTTTTCCATTCTTTTTTCTTGATTTCATTACAATACTGCATAATTTCCGCAAATTTTGCCGGCGTATCCCTGGACCATAAATATTCTAAAATTAATAATTCCGTTTGACTGACATCCTCTCGCATAATAACACCTCTTTAATTGTATTTCATACAGTAGTACCTTTAATTTTTAATTATAGGCGATTCTTTCAAAATCTTCAATATATTAAAATGTGCTAAAATAAACGCCATAAATTCAGTAATATTTTCATCATAGTTTTCATTGCATATTAAAAATTCTATGATATGATTATCACAAAGTACTTCTTTTTGTAATACAATCCAGTTTAAAAATAACTGCCGCCCACAAGACAATTTCTTGAAACAGGAGGATCTCTAAAAATGAAAAACACGAAAAAATTAACTTTTACTCTATCCGCCCTTCTCTCTGCCTCCATTTGCTTATCCGGCTGCGCAAACAAACCAGGAACTACAGAAGTCGATGGGGTAAAAGTGGCCCAAAGCACGCAGGAAACGCCACTCTCCGAAGAAAGCTCCCAAAAACATTCCGCAACATTGGCTGACTTTCCGACACATCTTTCCTGGGACTTACAAAAGGAGGACAATCATCTCCATATAGATGCAGATGTCATCGTTCCAGAAGGTATGACTACACTTTATACCGGAACAGTAGAAATGGAACCTTGGGCGGAAGAAAAAAAGCAAAAAATCACAGAACAATTTCAGAAAGCCGGCCTGATTCCTAACGATGGTGTAATAGAATTTTTCCCTATGGAAGAATCTCAAATTTCTCTGATTTATAATAATGACACATTACTGACAGAAGAGAAAAATGGAGTGCTTGCAAAGAGTGATAAAAATTCCACTAACCTGTCAAAAGAAAAAATCTGTAAAATTTTTAATGATCTGGGATTTTCTGTAACCCTTGATCCCCTGGTTGCAAAAGGAGAAGAATGGGATGGTACTGCTTATGATTTCACACAATTCTATGAAAATCTCCCTGTATCAAAGGGCTTCCCTACAACAGGAATAAACGAAATTATAGAAGTAAACGGAACGGTTTCTATATATAATGAAGATATGTTTTCCCTTAACGTATATAATTTGTTTCAGGTTGTAGACCGTGAAGCGCATGATACGTTTGTGGATATGGATACGATCCAATCTTCTTTACAAAGAGCGGTTGATAACTATGAAATTGTTTTTTCAAAAGGTATAACCTGTGTGCAGATTCGACTGGAGTATTTGCTGAAAAATACAGGAAAAAAAATTCAACTTATTCCTGTATGGAATTTCATCTTTGACCTGGATGAATATTATAGGTATCTGGATGAACATCCTGAAGAAAGAGAAAAACTTAGTATGTCTAATCTGTGCATCAATGCTTTAGATGGAAGTGTAGCCTATGCAGTGTAAAAAAAATTTTAGTATATTTTTAGAAGACCTGAAAAGAGCAATTTTAAATCCCGGCTTTGTTATGGGAATATTGGGGCTGACTATACTCTTAATGAGAACAATATGGCATTTAAGAAAAACACCGGGAACGATACCGATTATGGAAATCTGTTCTCTTCCCATGGCATTGTCGGGGTTTACGATTTTTTCTGCTGCTTTTCCCGCATGGGCATACGCAGCTCAATTTTACAAAGAAGAAAAAACACAGTACAGCTATTTTATCCTTAGCCGAATGTCCTGGAAACGTTACATTTCCATGCGCCTTTTTTCGGTAGGTCTTTCCGGATTCCTGATTATGGCTGTTCCTCTTGGAATAACCTTTTGTTTCTCTTACCAAATAGGTACAAAGGAAATGGGGACTCTATTTCAAGACTCCCAGGTTTGGGATTTTATTGTCAAACAGGGGTTTATCACCGTATTATGTATTAAAACCTGTCTTGGAGGATTATTCGGGATTTTTTGGGCTTTCGTTGGATTTCTTTCTTCCCTTTTAGTAAAAAATAAATATTCGCCTTTTCTGATTCCTTTTATTTTAAATCAGTTTTTTTGGATTTTATTTCTTCCATATCCAACATTAAATCCTGTTTTTCTTGTACGAGGTGAAGATTTGGATTCCTATGGCTTATCTGCACTATTGCTGATCCTCTATTGCGGAATAGCTGCTCTTATTACTATTCTGCTGTTCAGAAGGAAGGTGATAAAATGAAAACAGTAATCAAAACGCTGCGGCTTTTCATAGAACAGATGAGATTTGAGCTCCATACTACACGAGTATGGCTGGGAGTCACAATGGGACTGGCTCTGTTTTTAGTTCCTCTGGAAAAATTTCTTTCTTTTACAAAGTTTCGAAATGAACCTGTAAATATACTGGATGGTTTCTTATATGTAGCTCTAAATCCTCAGCAAAGTATGCTGATTATTCTGGGCTTTTTATTTCTCTTATCAGATGCTCCTTTTATTCACGAACGTACTTCACAGATTACCATAAGGACTTCAAAGAGAATATGGAACAGCAGCTGTCTGTTATATATTTTTTCGCAGGCAGTTCTTTACTATTTATTTCTCTTAATATTTTCCATGCTTCTCCTTTGCAGATACGGATACTGGGGAGAAATCTGGAGTCTCCCTATAACCCAGATAGCCAAACAGGACACCCTTATGATCTCTCAATTCAATACCTCTTTTCCTTATTGGGAATTTATGAAGGATCATTCTGTATTTCAGGCATGTCTGTTAACCTTTACAGGAAATGTTTTATATGCTTGTATGCTGGGAGAAGTCTTATATGTACTGAATTTAAATACACGCTTTTCTATAGGCACCTGGGCGGCTGTATTTCTACATTTCTCCGGATATATTACAAGAAAGGAATTTAATTCCCAGTGGTCTTTACAAGATTATGCCTCTCCCGCTACAAACAATACCTTCGTTCCATTATTCCTTCTTATACTATTATTTACTTTATTATCCTACTGGTATATAAAACGGATGGACTACTGTATAATAGACAAAGAATTTTAAAATAACAAAAATAAAAGGATAAAAATATGAAAAAAATTGTATTTTCACATGTTGGAAAACACTTTTCTAAAATGCAGATTCTAAAAGATATAAATATGGAACTGACTCCCGGAAAGATTTATGGCTTGATCGGTCCTAACGGATCCGGTAAAACAGTTTTATTAAAAATGCTTACAGGGTTGATCCGCCCATCTGAGGGGGAAATATTTTTAGATGATAAGAAGCTTGGAAAAGATCTGGATTTCCCTCCCAGTATAGGAATTCTCATTGAAACCCCCGGTTTTCTCCCGGCTTATACAGGTTTTCAAAACTTATGGTATCTGTCTAAAATTCGCCATGACCTTTGCAAAAAAGATGTCCTTATGGCCATGGATCGAGTAGGGATTTCCTATGCTGCAGATCGGAAAGTAGGAAAATATTCTCTGGGAATGAAACAACGCCTTGGAATTGCACAGGCCATTATGGAAGATCCGGAAATCATAATTTTAGATGAACCTATGAACGGACTGGATCAGAGTGGAATTATAGAAATACGAAAACTACTTTTGGAATTAAAAAAAGCCAACAAGTTAATCTTACTTGCAAGCCATACAAAAGAAGATATTCGAATTTTATGCGATGAAGTTTACCAGATAGAAAACTGCCAGCTGAAACATTATAAAGGGGATGTCTCTGATTGACATCCCCTTGCTTCTTTTCAAACCATCTTTATAACTGATACACATCTGCTGACTGAAGCCCGAAACTTAAAGCTTCTTCATGTGTATCAAAATAAATATCTACATGACCGTAAGGTGTTCCTAAATCTTCTACTGTATAAACAGTACCATTGATCAGCAACTGTGTTCCAAAAGGAACCCCTGCCATAGCTACTGTATGTCCGGAAGCCGGCACTGTACCGCTTGCAGTAAGATTACCTGCCGTACCACAGCACTGTGCACAATTACAATATGCAGTCAAAGTAAAGTTTCCAAGGTATGTACCCTGACCGGAGGAACCGGATTCTCCATTTCCTGCAGAAGAATCACGTTCTTCCACTTCTTCTACTTCCTCTACCGTTACCTCACTGCTGGTGGAACTGCTGGAAGATTCTGTTGTATCTTCTTCCGGATTATATCCGTAATCTTCTTCCTGTTCTTCCTGAATCGTATCCTGTTCCGCCTGTGCTGCTTCTTGGGCCTGTCTCTCCGCTTCTACCTGCTGCATCAGAAGGGCAATGCTGTTATCTGCATTACTGATCTGTGTCATTAACGCATTTGCTTCCTCCTGGGTTGCTCGGATCTGCTGCATATAAGAAGCTATGTTATCATTTGTACTGGAAACAAGCTCCTGTACTTCCTGCTGTTTTGCCGATCTTTCTGCCATAAGCTGATTAATGGAATTGGATTCACTTTCTACTTTCTCTTCCTGCTCTGCAATAGAACTTTGCAGATTCTCATATTTTTTTAACATATTGCGATCATAGCCAACGATCTCCGATACATTCTGAGCACGATTTAAAAAATCAGCAAAAGTTTTAGAAGAAAGCAGCATTTCCAATGTGGAGGTTCCACCCTTTTCATACATATAGGCAATTCTAATTTTCATTGCCTCATACTGTTTTTTAGATGCTTTTCTTGCTTTTCCCAGATCGCTCTGAAGTACTTTTAATTCCTCTTCCTTTTTGCCCGCCTCAATGCTTAACTGTGAAATACTATTTGTCAATTCATCGTACTGTGTACTTAATTCTACAAGATAATTTTCCAGATTCTGTTTCTGGCTCTCCAAACTGCTGATACTGCTCTGTGCATGAGCAAGATTAGTCTCTGCAGCATCACGCTCTGCCTGTATATCTGCGATTTCCGCTTCTGCTCCCGATACGTAGGATGTTGTTCCCATAACCATGATCATTATGCCTGAAAGCAGCAACGAAAAAAACTTTTTATTTCTCATATATACACCTCTTACTTTTTATGTAGGTAAAGTATAACATATTTTTCACAGAAATCAATACTTTTATTTCATTTTTGTAACAAATACGTAACATTTCCATTCTATCCATTTTTTGCCCACAACAAAAAAAAGCGTCCCACAGATGATTTCTCACCTGTGGGATGCTCTTTTAGAATTCACTTTTTATCCCCCTGCATGATTAAGAAGTGATTGCGTTCTTCTGTATCATTATTCTTCTGTTTCACCAGCCATAACTTCCTGGTATTTTTCCAGAATAATATTTTGAATTCTATCTCTTGTAACAGAATTAATAGGATGTGCAATATCGCGATATTCACCATCTGTTGCTTTACGACTTGGCATTGCAATAAAAAGGCCCTTTTCCCCTTCAATTACTTTAATGTCATGTACAACAAACTCTTCATCAATCGTAATTGAAACAACTGCTTTCATCTTTCCTTCTTTTGCAACTTTTCTCACTCTTACATCTGTTATGTTCATTTTTGCATGCCCCTTTCCTTTTGCCTAAGTATCTGTCTGCTAAATGCTGCTTTTCTTATAACTATAATACGTAACGCTCATTTTTCTCTACAACGATTTTTACTTCTCCCTCGCCGCAATAATAAGAATTGGCACGAATGGTATCCCGGCTTTCTACAATGCAGTTTTCAATATGCGTGTTATCTCCCAAATATACATCATTAAGAATTACAGAATTTTTAATTACACAATTATTTCCCACAAATACATCTCTAAACAGCACAGAATTTTCTACCGTACCATTTATAATACATCCGCTGGAGATCAAACTGTTTTTAACAGATGCTCCCGGATTATATTTTGCCGGTGGAAGATCATCAATCTTCGTCTTAATTGCCGGCTCCTGCTTAAAGAAATAATTTCTGATCTCAGGATTCAGGAATTCCATATTTGTTTTGTAATAGGAATCTGCTGTGGAAATGTTGCTCCAGTAGGTATCAATCTTATATCCGTAAATTCGTTTCAGATTTTTATAACGAATCAGAATATCTGATACAAAATCATTACGACCTTCCTGAGCAGCTTTTTCAATTAATTCGATCAGCTGTCTTCTTCTGATCACATAAATACCGGTGGATACTGTATTATAGGAAGATACCATTGGTTTTTCTTCAAACTCTTCAATCCTGCAGTCTTCATTCATTCGAATCACACCAAAGCGTTCTACTTCTTCCGGATTATGACATGTGGTACATACCACGGTAATATCCGCACGTTTTGCAATATGATATTCCAGCACCTTGTTATAATCCAGTTTATAGATACCATCGCCGGATGCGATTACAACATACGGTTCATGACTGTTTTTCAAAAAGCTCAGATTCTGATAAATCGCATCTGCTGTTCCCTGATACCACAGACTGTTTTCTTTGGTAATGGTCGGGGTAAATACATAAAGTCCACCCTGCTTACGACCAAAATCCCACCATTTAGAAGAACTAAGATGTTCGTTAAGAGAACGTGCATTATACTGTGTAAGCACTGCAACTTTTTGAATATGAGAATTTGCCATGTTGCTCAGTGCAAAGTCAATGCTTCTATAACTTCCCCCAATAGGCATTGCCGCAATTGCCCTTTTATTTGATAACTCTCTCATACGGTTATTATTACCGCCTGCCAGAATAATTCCTATTGCTCTCATGCTTTGTCACCGTCCTTTGCTGCAATTACCTGTCCGCTTGCCAGTAAACCATCCGGATAATCCTCCAAAACCGTAACACCGGAAATCGCTGTATTCTTTCCTACTTTTACACCATCCGGTATTACACTGTGTTCTCCTACCGTTGCGATTCCAAAGGAATAAACAGCCGGTTTCACCACATTTGGCGCTTCTTCACCGCATCCAAGGACAACATGATTTCCGATCACCACGTCCTCTGCAATAATAGCTTTATCCATTACTACATGCTCTCCTATTGTGGAGTTTCTCATAATAATAGAATCCCGTATGACGCTTCCTTTTCCAATTATAACATTGGGACCAATGACAGAATTATGTACTTCTCCATAAATCTCTGCACCTTCTCCAATGAGACAGCGTTCTACCACTGCGTCACCGGAAATGTACTGAGGCGGAATAATGTCTCCCTTTGTATAGATTCTCCAAAATTCTTCATATAAATTAAATTCCGGAATAATATCGATCAGCTCCATATTCGCTTCCCAATAAGAGCCAAGTGTTCCTACATCTTTCCAGTATCCATTGTATTCATACGCAAAAAGTCGCTGATCCTTTTCTTTACAGTACGGGAGAATATGTTTTCCAAAATCGCAGCTTTTCTGATCTTTTAATGCCACAAGTGCCTCTTTTAATACCTTCCAGCTAAAGATATAAATTCCCATAGATGCCAGATTGCTGCTTGGATGCTCCGGTTTTTCCTCAAACTCTGTAATGCGGCTTGTCTCATCTGTTACCATGATACCAAAACGGCTTGCTTCCTCAATCGGAACCGGCATACATGCAATGGTTATATCCGCCTTATTGGCCTTGTGGAAATCCAGCATTACTTCATAATCCATTTTATAAATATGGTCGCCGGATAAGATCAAAACATAATCCGGGTTATACTGTTCCATATAATCCAGATTTTGAAAAATAGCATTGGCTGTTCCGGTATACCATTCACTGTTAGAACTTTTCTCATAAGGCGGAAGAACCGTTACACCGCCTTCATTTCTATCCAAATCCCACGGTATTCCAATTCCAATATGTGTATTCAGGCGCAAAGGCTGATACTGTGTAAGAACACCTACGGTATCAATCCCTGAATTAATGCAGTTACTTAGTGGAAAATCGATAATACGATATTTTCCACCAAAAGAGACTGCCGGTTTCGCAACTTTTTCAGTTAATACTCCCAGTCGGCTGCCTTGTCCACCTGCTAAGAGCATCGCAATCATTTCTTTTTTTATCATGCAATCACCTCTTGTACGTTATGATTTTCTATTATACCATACTTTGACCTGATAGTGAACATTTTTTACAATTATTTTGCCTATATTTTATATTTTTTTATTGCTATTTACTATGTTTTTCGACAATGTACACGGTCATATCGACAGTTTTTGTCTATTTCTCACATTTTTTTATATCCCTTTTTATCGGTTTCTATCTTTTTCCGTCCTTTTATCAGAACAAAAGTACCTCTTTTCATTTCTTATATTTCAGAGTATAATTAATTAGGAAGATAACCAATTTTAAGGAGATTTTTATTATGTATAAAATAGACTTTCAGAAACCGCTTCATATTCACTTCATTGGGATTGGAGGAATAAGCATGAGCGGTCTTGCCGAAGTTCTTATGGGCGAGAACTTCCCAATATCCGGTTCAGATGCAAAAGAGAGCCCGCTTACCCGGTCTTTGGAAGAAAAGGGTGCGAAAATTTTTTACGGACAGCGGGCATCCAATATTACAGATGACGTAGAAGTGGTTGTATATACAGCCGCCATCCACGCCGATAATCCGGAATTTGCAAGAGCAAAAGAAAAAGGCCTTCCAATGCTTACACGTGCGGAACTTCTCGGACAGATTATGCGTAATTACGAAACACCTATTGCTGTTTCCGGAACACATGGCAAAACCACAACCACATCTATGGTTTCCCACGTTCTTCTGGCAGGAGAATGCGATCCTACCATAAGTGTAGGCGGTATACTCCCTGCAATTGGTGGAAATATCCGTGTAGGACAGTCTGAAACATTTGTTACAGAAGCATGTGAGTATACAAACAGTTTTTTAAGTTTTTTCCCAAAGATCAGCATCATTTTAAATATTGATGCCGATCATCTGGATTTCTTTAAAGACCTTGAAGATATCCGTCATTCTTTCCGCCGTTTTGCGGAACTTCTTCCTTCTGACGGTGCATTGATCATCAATGCCGATATTCCGGAATACGAAGAAATCACTCGAGATCTTTCCTGTCAGATCATTACCTACGGACTTGATCATAAAGCAGACTATCAGGCAAAGGACATTACATTTGACAAATATGGACACGCTTCTTTCTCTGTATACAAGAACGGGCAGAAATGCGGCAGTTATTATCTAAAAGTTCCGGGCATGCACAATGTATCGAACGCACTTGCCACCATTGCTCTTGGCCATCTTCTTAATCTCTCCGAAGACGTTATTATCAAGGGTCTGGGAAGTTTCACCGGAACAGAACGACGTTTTCAGTACAAAGGTGAAGTGGGCGGTGTGACCATCATAGACGACTATGCTCATCATCCAACAGAAATTGAGGCAACTCTTCATGCTGCATCCAATTATCCGCATCAGAAAATCTGGTGTGTATTCCAGCCTCATACATATACACGTACAAAAGCACTCCTTCCGGAATTTGCAAAAGCACTTACGCTTGCAGATCATGTCGTCCTGGCAGATATTTATGCAGCACGCGAACAGAATACCATTGGCATTTCTTCTGAAGATCTTCAGAAGAGCATCCAGGAACTGGGAACTCCCTGCGAATATTTCCCTACTTTTGATGAAATCGAAAATTTCCTTCTGGAAAACTGCGCACATGGAGATTTATTGATCACAATGGGCGCCGGAGATGTTGTCAACATAGGAGAACATCTTCTCGGCAAATAGTTATCCACATTATCCACATGCTTATACACATTTTTTTCCCGTATAGCATGTGGATTTTTTTGTGTATAATTTACTTTACATAATTCGACAAATATTTTCCGTAAATATTACATTATTCTTATAAATATAAGGTTTGTGAAGTTTCGCATAATTATTTATCCATATAGTTATCCACACTATCCACATTTTCCACACATACTCTGTCCCCATTTCTTTATGGAAGGCTGAGGAATTTGCATAACAGGAATCAAAATACCTATTCTCTTTTAAAATATCTTGTGCTATAATCCTATGGAGTAGCAATGCCTGAAAACAGGCTTTTATTTTATTTATAACAGGAAGTGAATCGTACATGAGCGCCATTATCTTACAAAAATCTTCCCCTTCGGAAGTTACAATACTTTCTAATAATTTTATTGACCATTATATGCCAAGAGCAAATGGGGAATTTGTAAAAGTGTATATTTACCTTCTCCGTATTCTTTCAGAATCGGAAGCTTCCTTAAATCCGGAAGAAATGGCAGATACTCTTCAGTGCACAGAAAAGGATATTTCCCGTGCACTAAAATACTGGGAAAAAGAAAAGCTCATGACTCTGAGTTATACACCATCCGGCAAACTGGGATGCATTTCTTTACATCAACCCCGTACCTCCGGCACACAGCAGACTAAAACTCCAAAAGAGCATCCTGCTCAGGAAAAAGGCCTGTCTGTTTCGTCCTCCAGGACACCAGCCGGTTCCCGTCGTCTTACTCCGGACCGTGTAAAGGAATTAAAGCAAAATGAAACCATCGTTCAGCTTTTATATATCACCGAACAGTATCTGGGCAAAACACTGACTCCTTCCGAAATGCAGAAGGTTCTTTATTTTTATGACGAAATGAAAATGTCTGCTGATTTGATCGAATATCTGATCGAATATTGTGTAAGCCGCAACCACAAAAGCATGCGCTATATAGAAACGGTTGCGTTTGCCTGGGCACAGGAGGGCATTACCACTGTGGAAATGGCAAAAGAAACGACCTCGCGTTTCCGCAAGGAATACTACACCATTTTAAAAGCAATGGGAATCAGCAACCGGAATCCGGTAGATACAGAAATTTCTTACATGGATACCTGGATAAAAGACTATGCCTTCGACACAGAACTTATTTTAGAAGCATGCAGCCGTACTGTCCTGCAGACAGGGCAGCCAAGTTTCCAGTATACCGACAAAATCCTGGCTGGATGGAAATCTAAAAATGTACATACTCTTAACGATGTACGGTGTCTGGATGCAGAACATAAAAAGAGAAAGCTGGAAAAATCAGCAAAGAAAAAAACAGACACTCCCAAAACTCAAAATCGTTTTAATAATTTCCATCAGAGAGAATATGATTTTGAAGAATATGAAAAGCGTCTTTTAAACCAATAAGCAGCGATTTTAACATATAAAAAGGAGGCCCGTTGTGCCTTTACAGAATTTTCAATACGATACGATTATGAGAGAATACAGCCGAAGACAAAATGAAAACCGGCATATTCTGGAAGAACACCAGAAGGAAGCTTATAGCAAATTTCCACGGCTCAAAGAGATTGAGGAAGAAGTGGCTTCTCTAAGTGCCAGGAAGGTTCGTGCGCTTCTTTCAGGGAACGAAACAGGAACAGATGATCTGCGCACTGCTATTGCAGGACTTGCACTGGAGAGGCGGGCTATTTTAACAGAGCATGGCTATGCCCCCGATTATCTGGAACTTCCTTATACCTGCCCCATATGTCAGGACACGGGATACGTAGGAAGCAAAAAATGCGCCTGTTTCAAAAAAGCAGAGATTGAACTTCTTTACACACAGTCAAATCTTGCAGAAATTCTAAAAAAAGAAAACTTTGACCACTTTTCTTTTGATTATTATTCTGATACAATAAAAAATGAAGCCACTGGTCTTAGTGCCAGAGAAACAGCACGGCGCGCTTACGATATTGCAAGAAATTTTGTACGCGATTTTGACAATTCTTTTGAAAATCTGTTTCTATACGGCGACACAGGTGTCGGGAAAACTTTTCTTTCCCACTGCGTTGCTCATGAGCTTCTAAAATCTGCCCGATGTGTTCTGTACTTTTCAGCCTTTGATCTTTTTGATCTTCTGGCAGGAACTACTTTTTCCAAAAAAGACAGCCACACAGAGGAAGACCTTATTTATGACTGCGACTTGCTCATTATTGATGATCTGGGAACAGAGCTTACAAACAGCTTTGTATCATCCCAGTTGTTTTTATGCATTAATGAGCGTATCATGCGCAGAAAATCTACTATTATTTCTACTAACCTGAAACTGGAAAACTTTTCAGAAACTTATTCTGAACGAACGTTTTCCCGCATTGCAAGCAATTACCAAATGGTAAAGCTAATCGGAAAAGACATCCGTATACAGAAAATTTTTTTAGGAGGAAAATAAAATATGGCACAGGTAACAACAAAAGATTTAGCTACTCTTCCAGTGGGAAGACTTGGACTGGTTCCCTTGGAGAGCTGCAAGGATTTGGGACAGAAGGTAAACGACTGGCTTGTTCAGTGGCGTAAAGAGCGCGAATACCCCCATATGGACTCCTTTGCTTTCGAAGGCTATCAGAGAGACTCTTATAAAATAAGTGTACAGACTCCCCGCTTTGGTTCCGGTGAGGGAAAATGTGTTATTTCCGAATCCGTCCGCGGAGATGATATTTACATTCTTCTGGATGTGTGCAATTACAGCATGACATATTCCATGGGAAAATTCGAAAACCTCATGTCCCCGGATGACCATTTTCAGGATCTGAAACGTGTAATCGGCGCAATCGGAGGCAAAGCCCGCCGTATAAACGTAATCATGCCGTATCTTTACGAAGGACGTCAGAGCAAACGTATTGGCCGTGAATCTCTTGACTGTGCTACTTCTCTTCATGAACTCATTGATATGGGAGTAGAAAACATCATTACTTTTGATGCACACGACGCACGTATCCAGAATGCAACCCCTCTTCATGGATTTGAAACCGTACAGCCTTCTTATCAGTTTATTAAGGCGCTCCTGCGCAACGAAGAAGGACTTCGCATTGATAACGAGCACTTCATGATCATCAGTCCTGATGAAGGAAGCATGAGCCGTGCTATTTATCTTGCAAATATTCTGGGTGTAGATATGGGTATGTATTACAAACGCCTTGATTATTCCAAGTTTGTAAACGGACGTCATCCTATTGCAGCTTATGAATTCCTCGGTCCTAACTTAAAGGGAAAAGATGTGATCCTGGTAGATGATATGATTTCTTCCGGCGATACTGTATTAAAGATCGCTTCTCTTCTGAAAGAAAGAGGAGCAGGCCGCATTTATATCTGCTCTACTTTCGGTATCTTCACAGATGGACTTCAGAAATTTGATGAAGCACACAAACAGGGCGTATTCGATAAGATGCTTACAACAAACCTTGTATACCAGACACCTGAACTTCTTCAGAAAGATTACTATATCAATTGCGATATGAGTAAATATATTGCTCTTATCATTGATACCCTGAATCACGACATGTCTGTAAGCCATCTCCTGAATCCTGTAGAAAGAATCAAGAAATGTGTAAATACTTATATGGAACGCTATAAATAAAGAATAAAAACTCTGCCCCGAATGTTCAGGGCAGAGTTTTTATTCTTCTTCCGAAGAAAGCAGAAGCTTCTGATATGGAATTCCTTCTTTTTCCAAAATCTCCATTTCTCTTTTATGACATGTGCTGATAATAATCTGTTTTTGCTCTTTATGAAGCCATCTCAAAACAGCTCCAAGACGTTCCTCGTCGTACATTCCAAATACATCATCCAGAATAACGGGAAAACTTTCTTTTCCACATAAAAGTTCCCCTGCTGCCATTCTAAGGGCAAAATAAATCTGTTCCAGCGTCCCCCTGCTTAAGCGCTCAAGAGAAACCACTCTCTGCCCTGTATCTACAGACATTTTAAAATTCTCATCCATAAGAACTTCGCTGTATTTTCCCCCTGTGATCTCACTTAAAATCTGAGAGGTTCTCTGGCGGAGTCTTCCCCCAACCTGGTGGTTAATATTCCCGGATATATCTTCTATGGTTCGCATTGCAAGATTCAAAGCCTGGATTTCTAACTCTTCTGAAAACGGGAGATACAATTGTTCTTCACATTCTCTGTATTCCTCTTCCAGATTACGAAATGCCATTTCTTTTTCGCGATAAGAAGCTTCTATACTCTCTCGATTCCACTTTAATTTTTCCTGTCTGGAAATCAGACGCTCTTTCAGTCTTTTTTTCTTATTTAACTCTCTTCCAAGCTGCAGATCCCTGCCCAGACATCCAAGACTCAGTAAAATCCCCGCAGCCAGAAAAACAAGCATAAGTATTCTTCCCGGCGCCAGCACAGCTCCTGCTGTTCCCAGGATAAGAGTAAGACCTACACCGATTCTGGCATATGTGCGATGTTTTTCTATAGTATGGACCTGTTCGTCCAAAATAGTTTCTCCGCTCTCTTCCCCGGACCGCAAAGGCTTCTCTTTTTCAGAAACAGCCGTAAGCCGTTCTGTCAGCTCTTCCATCTCCTGTTTAAGATATTCCATATTGGCAACGATTTTATCCTGATCTTTTACAATCTCTTTTTTTCGTTTTTCGCACTGCGTAAGGAAGCCCTTTCTTGACATCTTTAACATCTGTGCAGCTCTTCCTAAATCAATGGAACTATCTCCTGTACCCTGATAGCTCGCCATATAATTTTGTAATTCCCGCACAAGATCCTGTCCCGTCACACTTTTCAGCTGTCCTACTGATACGGTATTATCATAAACCGCTTCACTGACTCCTCCCAAAACCTCTTCCAAGGCCCCTTTGTCCGTACTTGTCAGTTCTCCGGTATTCTCACAGAGTAATTCACTAAAAGGGGATTCCTTATAAAATCCTCTTGTAAGACGATAAGATTTTTTGCCACTTTCAAACCATAAAATTCCTCCATAACCTGCCGGATTTTCCCATGGTTCATATGTGATATATACATCATTTCTGGCGGCTTTTCCTCTCTGACGCGTGATGCCGTAAAACATACTTTTAATGAAGGTATGAATGGTCGTTTTTCCACTTTCGTTTTCTCCATAAAGCACATTAATTCCAGAAGACAGCTCTAAAGTTCTGTTATGAATTTTTCCAAAGTTTTTAATTGTCAGCTTTTTGATAATCATAGTTTTCTTTCATACCTCATCTGCTTGTTTCAAGCAATGCCTGCAATCCATAATAGAGTGCTTTTTCTTCTACAATATTTCTGTCCCGTTTCATAAAACACTGAATATAATCCCCGATCAACGTGCCATTATACTGTCGTGACAGTTCTTCCAGATCATATGCAGGTTTTGATTCATCCTGCACTTCAATAATATTTCCCAGAGACTTCAATTTTTCTGCAAGAAGAAGCAGTTCAGGCGCTCTTCGCCCCCGCAAAATCACGCGATAAATGTTGAGACCGCCTTTTTGATAAATTTCTGCTTTCAGCGCTTCTTCTAAGGATATTTGAGTAGTATCTTCCCGAAGCGTCAAAAGAATCTGTTGATAAGAACGACATGCAAAGGGAACAAACCTGGTCCGCAGTCTTCCATTTTTTAAATATCCTTCTATATAGCCATGTACACCCAGATCATTTCTGTCTATAGGTTCCAAAGCTCCGCTATAAGCAGCTTTGTCTCTTATAAGAATCCCCGGTTTATGAATATGCCCCAGTGCAATATAATCAAACCCTACAGCAGACAGAAGATTTACATTCATGGGAATGTGCATTTCATCACCCCCATGAGCCAAAAGAATATGAAGTCCTTCTCCTTCACCCGGCTCTGCGCCACTTAAAAGGGCCTGGGGAATTTCCTGATGGCGGTAACTCAGTCCATAAACATAAACATCTAATTTTTTATCTTTTACACAGACAAGGCGCTCTTCCCGGAAAAAAATCACATTCTCTTCCCACTGAAAAGTTTCAGCCGCAGAGTCTTCCGCTATATAATCATGATTCCCCGCAATCATATAAACCCTGGTTTTGGGTATTGTAGAAAATAAATAATTCACTTCCTTTAATTCCCGCAGAAGGGGTCTTCTGTGAAACAAATCTCCTGCTATAAATAAGAAATCCACCGGATTTTCACGGATGCCCGCAATAACCCGGCGGAATGTTTCCCAGATTTCCTCCTCCCGCTGACTGCTCCATGGGCATCCCTTATCAGGGATTGCTCCAAGATGCACATCTGCAAGATGAATAAATCTCAATGGTCATACCTCCATTATTATAAATCGCAATTACCTACTGTTCTTGGGAACGGAATAACGTCACGAATATTACCTACACCAGTCAGATACATCACGCAGCGTTCAAATCCAAGTCCAAATCCGGAATGACGGGTGGAGCCATATTTACGTAAATCAAGGTAGAAGCTATATTCTTCCGGCTTTAATCCCAGTTCATCCATACGAGCCTTTAATTTCTCATAATCGTCCTCTCTCTGGCTTCCTCCAATAATCTCTCCAATTCCCGGTACAAGACAATCCATAGCAGCAACTGTCTTTCCATCTTCATTCTGCTTCATATAGAAAGCTTTGATTTCCTTCGGATAATCTGTGACAAAAACTGGTTTTTTGAAAATCTCCTCTGTAAGATAACGTTCATGTTCTGTCTGCAGATCGCATCCCCAGAAAACTTTATAATCAAATTTGTCATTGTTCTTTTCCAGCATCTCTACAGCTTCTGTATAAGTAACATGTGCAAACTCAGAATTCATGACATGATTCAGACGATCTAACAATCCCTTGTCAACAAAAGAGTTTAAAAAGTTCATTTCTTCCGGTGCATTCTCCAACACATAACGGATAACGTATTTTAACATAGCCTCTGCAAGATCCATATTATCATTTAAATCTGCAAATGCACATTCCGGCTCAATCATCCAGAACTCAGCAGCATGGCGTGTTGTATTGGAATTTTCTGCACGGAAAGTAGGTCCAAATGTATATACATTACGAAATGCCTGCGCATATGTTTCTGCATTAAGCTGGCCGCTTACTGTAAGGTTTGTTTCCTTTCCGAAGAAATCTTTCGAATAATCTACTTTTCCTTCTTCTCCCAACGGCAGATTCTGCATATCCAGCGTTGTTACACGGAACATTTCTCCTGCGCCCTCACAGTCACTTCCTGTGATCAGAGGCGTATGAACATATACAAACCCCTGTTCCTGGAAAAATTTATGAATAGCATAGGCACATAAAGAACGAATACGGAACACTGCCTGGAACGTATTTGTTCTTGGGCGTAAATGTGTCATGGTTCTTAAATATTCCAAACTATGGCGTTTTTTCTGAAGAGGATAATCCGGCGCGGATGTTCCCTCCACTATGATCTCCTCCGCCTGGATCTCAAACGGCTGTTTTGCCTGAGGGGTGGCAACCAGTGTACCTTTTACTACAATCGCTGCTCCTACATTAAGCTTGGAGATTTCTGCAAAATTCTCCATACTGTCGTGGTATACGATCTGTAAAGTCTCAAAGAAAGAACCATCATGCAGTACAATAAATCCAAATGTCTTAGAATCACGAACACTGCGTACCCAACCGCCTACTGTAACTTCTTTATCCAGGAATTTCTCCCGTTCTCTGTAAATCTCTTTTACTGTTGTCAGTTTCATATCTATTTCCTCTTTCTCCAAACATTCGTTTCTTCCTATAGTATAGACTATTACTCTGCTTCGTGCAAGGAGTAATCTTCATTGCATTGCAAAAAATTCCCTGTAGTCGTTTGCACCACTACAGGGAATTCTTTTTCGTTTTCTCAATGGGTATTGACATACCGCAGACAGAAATCATATATTCTTTTATATGTTTTCACTGTATAATGAAGACCATCATCTTCAGAACTGTCTTTTCCGTTTTTTCCATTGCATGTACCAAATCCTGTTTTCATCAGCCAGGAATAACTATCAATATATGTGTAGTTTCCGCTAAGACCTGTCTTCAGCCTTGCATTAAAATCCCGTGTTGCCGCTTCGGTTCTCCGGGAAAGTCTTCCTGTTTTTTCGATCATTACACTGTTAATCGGATTCAGGGACATATAAAATAATTTACAGTTCATCGCTTCCAGTTCCGGAGCAATTTGGTTCATGTATGTAATATACTCGGAGATCCTGGATATATCATTAATGCCCAGATTAAATACGATTGCCGCCGGCTTTGAAGAAGTAGGATTAACGTGACTGATCTGATTTTTAAGAAACTGATATCCATCTGCTTCAAACCACTTTATCCCCTGTCCGGAAGCTGCTACAAAACGGGCTCCAGACATGTTCGCACCACAGTTCTGGCTTTCAAGAGCCTGTCGCATACGAACGGTTCTGGAATCGCCAACCATAATAATACTGCTGTATCGATTCAGATCAGGTCTTGCCATCTGGGAAGAAACAATATTTTTTTCAGTGCTTCTCTGATACATAACCTGATATAAATGTACGGTTGATTTTACAGAAGGAAGTACTTCGCCTGCTTCATACTGTGCCTTAACCGGATTTGATCCTGTTACTACTACATTAGGCTTTGTGGACCATCCCATGAATGTGTATCCCTGCGGATTTTCCGCACTTGGAAGTGTATAAGAATTTCCTTTTGGAAGATAAACGGTTTTATACGCAGCTCCCCGTGTTTTATGAAGTACAACAGATGCAGCCTGCTTCTGAACTGCCTGAAATTTACAGTTCCCGTATATTTTTACTTTTTCCCCTTCTTTATAATACCTTGTCTGTGTCTTTGTTTTCAACACCCATCCATCATTAATATAGCCTGTTCTGGATGGGACTGCCGGAAGGGTAATTGTAGTCTTTTCTGCTACTGTACGCTTCAAAGCAGTATAATTGGACGGGGAAGAACCATCTCCCATAGCAAAACTAACCGTATACTTCTTCGTCGTTCTGTAAACAGCATAAAATTTTGTTTTCTTTGTAATCCTTACCTGCTGTCCTTCTTTATACTCTTCTTTTGTGCGCTTCGTTCTTGTAGCCCATCCAAGCGCTGTATATCCTTTTTGAGCAGGAACTTTCGGCAGTTTAATGGATTCATTTTTTGCAGCTCTCACATACAAATCACGAAATGCCTTATCTTTACTTGTTCCTGTATTGTTATTAAATGTAACACTATATGGAAGATATTGTCTGGCAGCGTACAGAGTCATACTTTTTTGAACCGTTACGCTTTCTTTCCCGCCATACACTGCTGAGGAAGCATTTCGGGAAGTTGACCATCCCACACTTCTGTAATTGGATGTTTCCGGAACAGACGGAAGAACAAGTTTTGTTCCTTTCTTTACAATCTTTTCCATCTTCTGATAAACACTGCCTGTAGATCCATTTGCATCACGGAATCTGACACATGCATATTCCACCAGATAGAGATTTCTGTCCTGATCCATTACATAAGGCTTTCCAAATCCAGCCCAGACACCGGTTCCCTTTTTATATTTACTCCATCCTCTGTACAGATTATTTTTACTGTCCGGAGATTTTCTAAATGTAATATCGGTTCCTTCATAGGCACGGAAATCACCGCCGATCCGCTCTGAACCGGTGTTATTATAATAGCGGAACGTACAGACCTTTGTTCCGTAAAGAGTCAGTACATCACCGGTGCCCTGTTCTGCGATCCAGTCTCTTGCCACATCATAAGATAACGTTTGTCCGCTTTCAAAATACTGTGTATCTCCTGTTACCTGAAAGGTTGTTTTCCAGGATGGGGATCCCACTACCGTACTGGTTGTCATACGAGGCGCTTGTGGAAGATTTATTTTATTATTTGCATAAATCACCTGATCCTGTATACCGGAAATTGGATTTCCGGCACTGTCACGAAACCGGACTGTAACGCTATGGTCTGATGACGCTGATACAGATACTGTACCCAGCATCATCAATACCACAAACAGAAAACCGAATAAAATTCTTCTCATTTTTTTATTATTTTCTCTTATTCTTTTCATTAAAACTCCTTCTTTCACCGAAAATTCCGGTTAAAGCTAATTATTAAGAAAATGTTACGTTTTTTCATTATAAACGATTTCCTGCTATCTTTCAACTATGTAAATAACAATTGATCTTTTCTGCTTCACAATTTATCTATAAAACGTAAAAATCCTTCTCTGCCTTCCGGTGTACACTTATAAACCCCTGCATCTTCCAGTACATGGATAAATACTTTTCCAACTTCTTTCTGAAGAACTTCCTGAATATTCTCTTTGTTAAGATTTTCATACTGCGGGAGGAATTCTTTTACCCATGCAGCATGTTTCTCAATTTTTTCATTAGAAGCAATATCTTTTCCTTCCAGGATGTATTCGCCCAAAAGCAACAATTCTTCTTTTAATCGTGCCGGAAGCACGGCAAGGCCCATAACCTCTATTAAACCAATATTTTCCTTTTTAATATTATGATACGGAGCGTGCGGATGATAAACACCCAGAGGATGCTCTTCTGTTGTAATATTATTACGCAATGTCAAATCTAATTCGAACATATCCCCTACTTTACGTGCAATAGGAGTGATCGTATTATGTGGTTCCCCGTCTGTTTCAGCAAAAACAAAAGCAGCTTCATCTGTATATCCTCTCCATACTTCCAACACATGAGAAGCAAGATCAATTAAGCGCTTTTCATCCTGATGACGTATACGAAGAACAGACAACGGCCATTTTACAATTCCAGCTTCCACATCCTCATATCCCGGTATTGTCACATACTTCTCAATAGGCGCTTTTGCCATTGCAAATGTATAGTGACCTCCCTGAAAATGATCATGACTTAAAATCGAACCGCCTACAATAGGAAGATCTGCATTAGAGCCCAAGAAATAGTGAGGGAACAGTTTCACAAAATCAAATAACTTTATAAACGTATTTCTCTCTATTTTCATCGGGGTATGACAGCTGTTAAACACAATACAATGTTCGTTGTAGTATACATACGGAGAATACTGAAGTCCCCACTGAGTATCATTAATAGTGATAGGAATAATTCTATGGTTCTCTCTTGCCGGATGATTAACCCTTCCTGCATATCCTTCATTTTCCGGACAGAGAAGGCATTTCGGATAACTGCTTGCTTTGGCCAGTTTCGCTGCTGCTATAGCTTTTGGATCCTTTTCCGGTTTGGAAAGATTAATGGTAATATCAATCGTTCCATATTCGCTGTCCACTGTCCATTTCTGGTCTTTTTTCACACGATAACGGCGAATATAATCACTATCCTGGCTAAGTTTATAGAAATAATCCGTTGCCTCCTGAGGATCTTTCTCATATTTATCCCAGAACTCTTTCTGTACCTGAGCCGGACGCGGCATCAGACAGTTCATGATCTTTGTATCCAGCAGATCCCGATACACCACGCTGTCTTCAATGATCCCTCTTTTTACCGCTTCATCCAAAAGTTCTTTCAGAACCTCCTCAAGATCAATATCTTTGTACTCTGTCTCAGGCTCCTGATATTCATCTTCCTTAAAAATATCAAGAAGAAGGTTTATGGTATAATTTTTTTCACATTCCGGTGTCAACCCTGTTTCTATTCCATACTGTACCAGTTTTCGTATACTTTCGTTCAGCATTTTTCAGTCCCCTTTCATTTTTATGCCAGTTTTCCGGCTCCATCGCCAATCTCTACAACATAAAATTCTGCCTCATGTCCGACTTTTTCTTTATACTCTCTGCCAATCACATCAATGAAAGTATCTACTGCCTCATTTTTCACAATGCTGACTGTACAGCCGCCAAATCCACCGCCTGTAATACGGGAACCAATAACGCCCGGAATCTTCCAGGCAAGATCAACAAGGATATCTATTTCTTCACAGGATACCTCGTAATCATCACGAAGAGAAACATGAGATGCGTTCATAAGCTGACCGAATTCTTCGATTTTATTGTCTTTCAAAGCAGCTACAGCCTGAATGGTACGCTGATTTTCATACACTGCATGTTTTGCGCGAAGTCTGCATACCGGATCTGTAATGGCATCTTTATGTGCCTCAAAAGCTTCTTCTGTCAAATCACCAAGTGTATGGATCTCTACAACCTTCTGAAGATCCTTCAATGCTCTTTCACATTCGTTTCGTCTGTCATTATATGCAGAGCCAACAAGGCTGTGTTTTACTTTACTGTTTGTGATCACAATTTTTGCGTCCGGAAGTTTTACAGGAGCATATTCAAAATTCAAATTGCTGGTATCCAGGAATATTGCGCAGTCTTTCTTTCCCATCGCACTTGCAAACTGATCCATGATACCACAATTCATTCCATTAAAATTGTTCTCAGAATACTGTCCGATCAAGGCAAGATCCTGCATGGTAATTTCAGAAAATCCAAACATATCTCTTAACATAACACCGGTAAGCACCTCAAGAGATGCAGAAGAAGAAAGACCGGAACCATTTGGGATATTTCCCCAAATAAGAAAATCAACTCCGCTTGTCAGCTTATATCCTCTTTTTTCAAATGTCCACATCACACCCTTTGGATAGTTTGTCCAGCCTGCTTTTTCAGACGGAACAAGATCGTCCAAAGATGTCTCAATGACTCCAAGTTTAGAAAAATTAGCAGAATAAAAGCGAATTTTTCTGTCTTCTCTTTTTCTTGCAATTCCGTATGTACCAATGGTCAACGCACATGGGAAAACATGTCCGCCGTTGTAATCTGTATGTTCTCCAATGAGATTCACCCGTCCAGGTGCAAAATAGCTTCGGATATCTCCTTCTTCACCATACATTTCATAAAATTTCTGCAATAATTCCTTCTGCATATTAGTTCCTCCTTCTCCCTTTTGGGCCAAAAAAACATTCTTTTTTTACTTTAAATGATTCTTTATAAATTGTAAATATAGATTTTTTTCAAGGACTATAGAATTTAATAACTAACTTTTTCTACATAACTGAGAAAAACATTTCCGGCATTTTCAAACAGAGCAGTACTGTCATTCATTCCGTATGGTTTTGTTTCTCCTGTTGCGGGATCGTACAAATATGTATTGTATTCATCGTATCCCACAATCACAACACTTGTGTCATTTCCGGTCTTTGCAATTACCGCACGCTGTGCGCTTACTTCATAAAGCACACTGTCCAGTGTACATCCTGAAAGATCTATGACCGTTCCGGAATTCCCCAGTCTTTCCTGAAGCTTTCCTTTATCCCACATTCCTGATCTTATTGCTTCCGGTACATCCTGAATACTTAACTGTATCTGCGTTTTTTTGTTTCCCCTCTCCCATACATACTGCTGGGTACGGTTAAGTACAACTCCTGTCTTTGCATCAGCCCGCTTTACAGCCTGAGCAGGATTTCGATAAATCCCGTCAAGGCTTCCCTTTGCATAAACATAATAAAGGGATTCCTGTGGTACCTGCGTATCAAGTGTTATGGACTTTTCTTTCACACTTCTCATTTTCGCATACATAACAAGAGGAGTCTCTGTTTCCGGCGGTTCTTCAAATGCCAGCCGCACCATCGTTCCTGTTCTTGAAGTTGAGATCAGTTCTACAGAAACCTGGTTCGCTGTACTTTTTTTGTTATTCATAATATTGTCTTTCTTCGCAACAACATATCCACTGTCACTTTTTGAAGAAAGTTCAAATTCCATAAGTGTATTTCCTATGGAAACATTGGTAATATACAGTCCGTCATGGCGATATTCCTTTTTCACCGTACCATCCGGTCCTTCTATGCGAAGCACGTACATACCTTCTGTAGCATGTCCATTTTTATCTGTAAGAATATCTGCTTCTTTTGCCACTCCATACACAAGATCTTCATTCATAAATCCAAGCGTTTTTAGTTTTTCTCCCTGTCCCGGAGTGAGAAAACGTGTTTCCAGTGTATCAAACGCAATTTCTTTAATCTGCCCCTTATGTTCGCCGTCCTTTACAACCCAGGCAGCATGAGCGTTTGTATCAGAAACTACAAAATTCCCTGTCTGGATTCCTTCATCCAGAATCTTAAATCCTCCGCCATTAATATTTACCATATATAATTTTTGAGCAAAAAGCAGAAACAGCATATTTTCGTCACTAACATAAGATAATGTACCAAGATCTTTTTTCAGGAATTCATAAGATTCTGTCGTTGGAATAAACACCTTTTCTTCCACAACATTCTGGTCATTATTGTAATGATATACACAAACGCCGCTATATCCTTCATGGATTCCTCGATTCATATATCCATAAAGCACAAAATCCACATCCCCATTATCTCCCACACGGATGACTTTTATATCATGTGCCTGTCTTACATCACGGAAATCTTCCCCGTCATCTTCCCGGAAACTGAAAATACGCACAATTTTCCCATTTACAGGAGAATAACTCCACAAGTCTCCCTGCTGTACAAAAGCGGCAACCGAGTTCCCCTTGTTTGTCATATACTGTACATCTTTATCACGTACACCAAGAAGAAGTCCTTTATCAGAAACAGAAGCAGTATGAGGATGAAATACCTGACGGGCAGAACGTTCAAAATCCAAAAGACGGATTCTTGACTCTGTATAGCGCATTCTGTAAAATTCTGTCACATCATAAACCTCTGTGTTCCCTTCATCATCTGATGCGGAAATCTGATAATCCAGAGAAATACTTGCTGTTGTTTCATTAATATCCTTGATAACCGGAATTCCTTTTTTGTAAATCTGTGGTTTCAACTTTCCCCAGCTTACATTGGACAGGCTTGACTGAATATTTATATCTGCAAAGTTCGTTCCTGTTTCCGATGCATTTGTTTCCAGATACGGTCCCAGACTTTCCGCAGTTGTCTTATCCATACATTTTTCATAAAAACCAGTTACAAATTTCAAGTACTGATCCACGTTTAGCTGTGACCTTGAAACAACTCTTGTGTAATAATAAGCGCTTCCTTTATCTGTATCCAGGGAAATCTGCAAAGAATATTCCTGGTTCATACGAAGATCGCTGTTGATCTGGATTTGTGCCTGCAGGTAATTCCCTGACTTTTGCAGCTGCTTTATTTTCTTATTTTCCATAACCTTGCTTCCGTCAGAAGTACGTACTTCATAAGAAAGACTGTTTACCTTTGTTTCGTATGGATCAATGACAAACAGCAGCTTCTTTGTCGTATCAAGAGGCGTAACGCTGTCTCTTGTAAAATCTGCCTGCATAGGCTGGCGATAACCATACATCCTGTTCGCCATGCTTTCTCCAATCTGAAGCATCACCTCCGGAAGTGTAGAATCATTCATATCCGAACGGTCGTCTGTTATCTCACTGTTTTGGAACAAAACGGTTCCTACCACTCCCAAAACAAATACACAAAAGAGGATCAGAAATTTTTTCAAGAATTTTTTCATATCATTCCCCTTTCTCCTGATGCTCCTTCTGGAAAAGAAGTCTCTCCAGAGTAGGACGGACCTGAAGTTCTTTCATCATTTTCAGAATCTCTGTCCTGTCTTTTTTCTTTCCTGTTTTTACTGCACGGATCAGAAGATTTTTCGGAGTATGCTCCATGTCAATAAATTCCAGGATCTGAGTATCATATCCTTTACATGCCAGAAGTTCTCCTCTTATGCCATCTGTAAGGAGTGCAGACATCCGCTCTTTCAAAATCCCATATTGTAAAACAGGGGAAAGTATTTCATTTTTTATCTGCCGGTTTACTTCATGCTGACAACAGGGCACTGAAAGAATCACTTCTGCTCCCCATTCTACCGCCTTAGCCAAAGCATAGTCTGTCGCTGTATCACATGCATGAAGGGTAACTACCATATCCACAGAAGTTACTCCTTCATATTCTGCAATATCTCCCTGATAAAAATGAAGCTTTTCATATCCGTATTTCTTTGCAAGCGCACTGCATGTTTCAATTACATCTTTTTTTAGATCCAGTCCTATGATATTAACATCATACCCCTGCAGTTCCCGCAAATAATAATACATGGCAAATGTAAGATAAGATTTTCCACATCCAAAATCTAAAATCGTAATTTCTTTTTCTTTGGACAGCCGTGGCAGAATATCTTCTATAAATTCCAAAAATCTGTTGATCTGACGAAATTTATCATATCTGGAGGTAATGACTCTCCCCTCCTTGTTCATCACACCAAGATCCACAAGAAAAGGAACCGGAATCCCCTCTTTCAAAATATAACGTTTTACACGATTATGCGCCTGTATTTTTACTTTTTCTTTCTCCGGATGTTCTTTAGCTTTAATTGTAACTTTTCCTTTTTTGCTTACAAGAACCGTTCCATCAAGAATCTGCCCCTGTGCCTGAAACTGGCCAAAGTTTTCCTTTAACTCTTCTTCCAAAAATGAAATCAGATCTTCTCTTTCATAATTTTTGTGGAAAATTTTTGTTCCTTCTGTGGCAGATGCCTGAAACAACACCTGCCCTTTTATTTCTACAGGACGGATTTTAATTTTGGAAGGACCTTCTCCATTTCTTCTCCCACTTAATATCCCCTGTTTTAATTGTTCATTTATTTGTTTATTTAAATATTCTTTTATTGTTTTCATCATACTCTCATTCATTCCATTCCAACTATCAGAAATATCCTCTGCATCTATGACGTCTGCATCTTCTCCTTGATATTTCCTGGTAAAGAAGCACCTGGATCAGATCATCCAGTAAATTTCCAGGCATTGCCTGTACTTCCATAGATGCCTCCATTTCTCTTCGGATTTTTCCTGCCATACAGTAGATCATAAACTTATCCGGATGCTCATCATACAATCTGCTTCCCTCATAATCCTGAATTTCACATTCCCGTTCTACTTTCTCCTGAATTTTACGGGCAGTTTCCGGGTAGTAAGATTTCATAAGTGCAAACTCATCCTCGTGCATTTTTTCTCCTCTATATAACAGAGGGTTTGCATATGCCATATAAAATGGATAAAATCTATCATCATACATAAATCTTTCTGCATCCCTTCTCATCCTCTATTCCAGTATATGCAGAATTCTCCGTTTCTGACAGCCAATTAAACGCGGCGTACAAACTCTAAGGTAAGATTAAGACTATGGGCAGCTGCAGCTGCTTCAAATTCCGGGTAATCCATGGTAGCGCTTCCATCGGCTTTATCAGAAATTGCCCTTATGATCAAAAACGGAATCCCATTGAGATATGCCGCCTGTCCAATCGCAGCCCCTTCCATTTCTACTGCAAATCCACCAAAATTATGTACAATATCATCTTTTACTTTTTTATCTGAAATAAACTGGTCGCCGGATGCGATTCTTCCCTGGAAGACCTGTACATCCGGATTTACTTCATTACAGATTTTTTCAGCCAGACTGCGAAGCTCTGCATCTGCCGGAAAAGAAAATTCCTGCATTTGCGGAATCTGGCCTTTTGGATACCCAAATCCCTGCGCATCCATATCATGATGCACCACATCCGTTGCCAGCACAATATCTCCTATATTTATCTCTTTATTAAGGCTTCCTGCAATTCCTGTATTAATGATGGCATCTACATGAAACACATCTGCCAGAATCTGTGTGCAGACGGCTGCATTCACTTTACCAATTCCAGAACGTACAACAATCACTTTTTTTCCTAAAAGAACACCTTCATAAAAATCCATAGATGCTTTTTTTGTTATTTTTACATTTTCCATTTTTTCTTTCAAACGGGAAACTTCTACTTCCATTGCTCCAATAATTCCAATGCACTTCATAAATTTGTTCCTCTCTTTCTTTTCTATCATTATTATATCAAAAGATTAATTTATATGGAAACTTTTTTTCGACTCTGCTATAATAAATGCAGTTTTGAAAAAATCCGGAAATATCCGGATTCAAGAAACTACAATCTTAATTACAGGAGGATAAAAATATGGTATACAAAACAAAAGGTGTTTGTGCACAGCAGATCGAATTTGAAGTAGATGACAATAACAAAGTACATAATGTAAAATTCACAGGTGGATGTTCTGGAAATACACAGGGAATTTCCGCACTTGTAGAGGGTCTTGATGTAGAAGAAGTAACACACCGTCTGGAAGGCATTCAGTGTGGACGCAAATCTACTTCATGTCCAGATCAGCTTGCAAAAGCTCTGAAAGAAGTAACTGCAAAATAATATTAACCGGGCAGGATGTAGATAATGATTATATACCGACCTCCCACTAGTAGGGTGTATTAGGAAGTTTCATCCATTAACGACGTGCGCCACAAAACACCCCCATAATAAAAGCTCCGGAAATCCCCGGAGCTTTTATTATTTAATTTAGATATCGTTTCTATCCCATTTGTCACACAAAGACTGTATTTCTCTGGAAAATCGAGCCAGATCTTTGTTTGGACTTCCTTCATTTTTTCGAATAACACTGATAAGCCGATGTCCAAGGGAAAGAAGTTTCTGGAATGCCTCGGCAGCCTTCGTGGTCTTTGGAGAAGAAGAAGTATGTTCAATCTTAACTCCTTTTGCCTCATACAGACACATATCATTCTTCAAATCATAAATTGTGCCGCTAAACGGAGCCATAGCATCATATCCCAGTTCTTCCTTTAATCGATTTGCAAATATTTCTGTAACGCTGTCTTCTCCATGAGTTACAAAAACTTTTAGGGGCTTTTCTTCAAACGCCCGAACCCAGTCAAGAAGTCCATTTACATCTGCATGTCCGCTAATCCCCGGCATCTGCAAAATGTGTGCAGCAACATGAACGGATTCTCCAAAAAGTTTAATATCTGTTGCCCCTTCCAAAAGTGCACGACCCAATGTTCCAACTGCCTGATATCCTACAAAAAGAATCGTATTTTTCTCATTCCACAGATTATGCTTCAGATGATGTTTAATTCGACCGGCATCGCACATTCCACTTGCAGAAATAATAACTTTACAATCTTCATCAAAATTAATGGCTTTGGAATCATCACTTGTAATAGACGTTTTCAATCCCGGAAAAGATAATGGATTGATTCCTTTATGAATAAGTCCCAATGCTTCTTCATCATAACAATCATACGTATGTTCTGCAAAAATATTTGTTGCTTCATTTGCAAGAGGACTGTCTACATATACTTTAAATCCTTCATGACCGTAAATTCGTTTTTCTTCCTTAATCTGCCTGATGAAGTACAGCATTTCCTGGGTTCGCCCTACTGCAAAGGAAGGAATTACAAGATTTCCCCCTCTGTCAAAGGTTTCCTGAATCACATCTGCCAAAAGCGTCACATAATCCGGTCTTTCCCCATGACTTCTGTCACCATATGTGGATTCCATCACTACATAATCTGCATGGTGAAGATATTGGGGATCACGAATCAGAGGCTGATTAAGATTTCCGATATCGCCGGAAAAGACGATTGTTTTTTCTTCCCCCTCCTCTGTAATCTTCACTTCGATGCTGCTTGAACCAAGAAGATGACCTGCATCTACAAATCGAACACGAATCCCTTCTGCCGGATGGATTTCTTTTTCATAAGGACATTCTACAAAATTCTTCAGCACCCCCAGCGCATCTTCCATTGTATATGCCGGAACAAATTCCGCTTTTCCCTGGCGGCGTGCTTTTCGATTTCTCCACTCTGCCTCAAACAACTGAATATGGGCACTGTCACGCAGCATAATATCACAAAGGTTACATGTTGCATCTGTTGCGTATATAGGTCCTTGAAATCCTTTCGCATATAATGCCGGCAGATTTCCGGAATGATCCATATGCGCATGCGTGAGAAGTACAAAATCCAAATCTCCCGGCGCAACTGGTATTTCTTCATTCTCGTAATAATTCGGTCCTTGTTCCATGCCGCAGTCTACCAGGAATTTTTTACCCGCGCCTTCCAGATAATAACAACTCCCTGTTACTTCGTGCGTCGCTCCTAAAAAGATGATCTTCATGCCCGGAACCCCCTTTTCACTTTATGAAAACAGCCATACTCCGTTTTTCTTTTGTCTTTCATCTAACAAAATTATTTCGATGTATTTATTATACACGACATATGGAAGATTTAGTAGTTTTTTCTGAAATTTTTTTCAAAAAAATTATAAATTCCGATTTTTATAACAACTACTTTTTTATAAACAAAAAAAGGCTGCTTCAGATTATATAAATCATAATCTAAAACAGCCTTACGGTTGTCTATTTTTAACTTTTTCCCGATCGTGTGGTCATTTAGCGCATTCAGATGGTAATGTCATTTGCAGGTATCATAATCCCGTGTAAACATCCTGCAAACGCTTCCTGCCCACGATATTTCACAAAACTGTATTTTTTGTAAATATTATTTTACTAAAA
>JARIAR010000006.1 GCA_029257805.1 Blautia sp. | reverse complement strand
ATGCGGCATGGAGTAACGAGTGCATAGAGTTTTGGTTTCTGCTGCATTTTGCATATTATACTTCAAACAACCACAGATCTGAGTATAAGAAGTTCCTTAATGAGAAATTTCAAGAACTTGGGATTGGTAAGTATGAGAAAAATATGTATAACATTTTTGAATTGTTAATGGAGTATGGAAGTCCTAAATTAGCGATACGATATGCGAAGCGAATTATAAAAGTGGGACAGGGGAAAACACCGACAGAGATAGCACCGGGAACGAAAGTATATGAGTTGGTGGAGGAATTGGCAAAGTATTTGCCGGAAAAAATGCAAAAGTCGTTTTTGGAAGAGTGAATATTTTCAAATGATTTATGGGAATAAGAGAGAAGAAAATGCAAAAGATGATAGAGAAAATATTTTTAAAATTAAAGACAAATATAGATTTTTTGGTAATTATTAGTGTTTTTGGTATTTTAATTTATCGGATAGATGCTTTGCGTAAAATGTGCAAAAATATTTGCATATATCTTACTACATGGTATGTGGATATTGATTTGGTAACTATTAAGAATATATATTTGTGTGCAGAAAAGCTATTTAGAATAATTATTGCTACATTTTTAGTAATTCAATTTTTAAATTGGTTGCTAAAATTAGTATGGGAGCGATGGTTGAAAAAACAGAAAGGTAGTAATCGTTTTGAAGAAAGTCTTTTTAGGTATTTACAGGATTCTAGTATTCCACGTTGTTTTTTAGTTACGGGTGAATGGGGGACGGGGAAAACATACGAAGTAGAGAAGTTCTTTGATAAGTATTTTCGTCATTCAAAAACAAAAGTATATCGAATTTCTTGCTTTGGACTTGATTCGCGGAAGGAATTAGTAAAAGAAATTAGTAATACTATCGAACAAAATGATAAGTCTTTTTATGCACTTTTGATAAAAGCAATGCAATTTGTACCTATTATCGGAGGGGCAATGGTTAAATTTTTTAAGAAAGCATATGGATATGATTCGATAAAAAGGGGTTCGATTTTTATTTTTGATGATTTTGAAAGAATTACATCGAGGGCAATAATTAAAGAAAAATCTCCGCATTTGTATAAAAAAAAATCTTTTTTGCTTTCGAATGTTACACATGGAAGAAATTCTATATCGGAATTTAAAGAAATTGAAAAAGAATTTGAGCGTGTAGGAGAGTCCTTTCAAAAGATTGAAGACTTCTTTAGCTACAATTTGGAAAGAATAGATATTGATAAATATAATATCGCAATAGGTCTCATTAATGATATTGTAGAGATATATGGAATGAAAGTAGTTATTATATGCAATTCGGAAGTCTTGGGGGAAAAATTTATTTATGATATCTTAAGAAGTAAATTGAATTGTATTGAGTATAGAAAAATTGTTTTGCCGGAAGTCAGAATATCTGTAATAGATAACTGTATTAAAAATAAAATATTGATAGATGATGGAAAGCAGGAAATAATAAAAGGTTTCTTGAATGAGAATATTAAATATAATATAGACAATATATTGTTTGAACGACAATTTAGAAATTTGCGTCTTTATGGTAATTTACTGGAAGCTTTTATTATAACTGCGGATTTATTTGATAAAAAAGATCTTACGAAAGAGTTTATGAATTCGCTATTTAATAGTATTATGATTACACATATAGTTTTTTATAATAAAGCATTCAATAAGTTGAGTGTTTTCCCATCTGGGGCAAATATAGAATTTCTCATGAAATTATTTTATGGTGGATCTCCAATCTTAATACGGACAAACCAAAGGATTAACGATATAAAGTGGATAGATATTAAGGTTTCTGGATATTGGATTTTTAATCTGTCGCAACCATATGAGATTGGAAATATTGTTGAGGATTGGAAAAAATATAAATATTATGAGACTGAAGAAAAAATTTTAATAGATTCACAAGAACTGATAGGTGTAACAAACTATGATATGCTTCATGTTTTCTATTTCCAACAAAGTATGGATAACTATGATAATAAAGAAGAATGGGATTACAAAACTTATGTTGATGGTGCCTTAAAACAATATGATTTGACTAAAATCGAAGAGATACAGAGTATTGTAGATACTATGGGGCGAATATTTCAGGGAAGAATATATCAGGGACTTTTTGAATATCTTTTTAGTAAATTGATACAAGGTCATGAAAATCAAGAAATTGTAGGAACGACATATATACATGATATGTATAATACATATCGCGTAAAGAAAACATTGCATTGATTAGATTAAGAGTAATTTTATTTTGTTGTTGTTAAGGGGATGGCAGTTAGATAGCCAATTATAGGGGGATTGTTGAAATAAGAAATTCAATAATCCCTTCTTTTTTCTGTTTACGAATCTTTATTTTGATATATAATATAGATGTAACAGAAAATGAATTTAATACAGAGAGGTAACACTATGAAGATAGCAGCCTATTGCCGTGTTTCCACAGATAAAGCCGACCAGCTCAACAGTTTAGAAGCGCAAAAGGAATTTTTCTCCGAATACACCCAGCGTACCGGAGATGTCTTAGTAAAATTATATGCAGATGAAGGTATTTCTGGAACCAAAATCAAAAACCGTAAAGAATTTCTCCGTATGATGTCTGATGCGGAAAAAGGAATGTTTGATATGGTCGTTGTAAAGGACATTTCTCGCTTTGCCAGAAATACCGTAGATCTTTTACAGAATGTTCGCAAGTTGAAAGCGTTAGGTATTGAAACACAGTTCCTTACAGCGAATATGACAAGTATGGGAAATAGTGAGTTTGTTCTCACCATCTTTGGAGCATTGGCTCAGGAAGAAAGTGCCAATACATCTAAGCGAGTGAAATTTGGAAAGAAACTAAATGCAGAAAAAGGACGAGTTCCCAACATTGTGTACGGATACGATAAAACAATCGGAGATTATTTCAATCTTGAGATCAACAAAGAAGAATCGAAGGTTGTAAAGCAAATTTATAAGTGGTACACAGAGGAGGGGTACGGTGCTGCCAAAATTTCCAATATGCTGAACGAAAAGGGATATCGAACAAAGAGAAACTGCAAATGGAGCCAGAATGCCATCTGTCGGATTTTGACCAATGAGATTTATACGGGAAAGATTATCAATGGAAAGCAGGAAATCAGTGATTTTCTGACTGGTCAGAGAAGAGAGAAGGATGAAACGGAATGGCTTGTTGTGGAACGCCCAGAACTTCGTATTATTGAAGATGAGGTGTTTGAAAAAGCACAGGAAATTCTTCGTGGAAGGAACGATGCGTTCAATCTGAATCATGAGCGACAAAGCAACAAATATTTGTTTTCTACATTGATTAAATGTAAAGAATGTGGCTGGTCTTTCCGAAGAACAGTTCGTACTTACAAAAATACGTATGTGCGTTGGGTTTGTTCTGGAAGAAATGGAAAGGGAGCAGATAGTTGTCCAAATAAAACAGCTGTAGATGAAGAAGAATTAATTCAGGTTTTACAGGAATATTTTCATCGGGTTCTTCAGCAAAAAAATAAAGTAATTGACTATGTTGTGAAAGAATTCAAAAGAGTGTACAAAGCGAAAGATGAAAATGCAGAGTATGAGAAGGAACTGAATTTGCAGATTGCCAGATTACAGAGAATGCGACAGAAATATATGGATATGTATACCGATGATTTGATTTCCAGAGAAGAATTGAATGATAAGTTAGGGGGTACTCGCCAAGAACTGGATCGTCTGGAAAATGAATTGAAAATGGTATCCAGTAATTTAACAAAAGGAGATCAGATGGAAAAAATCTTAAATGATACCTTTAAGCAGATTGAGGATATTACAGATGTTCATGAGATGACCAATGTACAGTTAAAGAGACTGATTAAGAAAATAGAAGTAGACAAAGATGGAAATGTAGATATTTACCTTCGTTTACTAGGTGATTTGGGATTAAATGAAAGCATTTTAGTGGAAGACGAATGTGAAAATAAAAAAGCTCTAAATAGTAACGACCAAACATAAAGATGTGACAGAACGTCTTCTGCAGATTAATCCGACTCTTGCTCATGAAACAAGAAAGATTCTTGATGTAAATAAGCAGGAGCGTCATATTCGGGGCGGCATGGCAACCAGAAATAAATATCTTCATAGACATGTATAGAAAAAGGGGCTGTGATTCTTTGGATCACGGCCTTTTTTGGCGAATTTTGCTGTGTTTGACTTTCCCTTGAAACTGTGTCATAGTAAGACAAAGAACAACAGGAGGTGGCTTATGAGACTGACGAAAGTACAAGATGCACTGAATGAAAAAGGAATTGCATATCAATATACAGAAGAAGATGGCTGCGGAAGTGTTGATTTTGAATTTCGTGGACTGCGTTATCACGTATGGGAATATGAAGATGGTATATGGGGAGCGGAAACAAATGTATTTGATGCAGGGAGAAGCCGGGATGTAGAAGAGGATTATGAAAATACAATAGCCGCAGAAATTTTAACCTGGCCGGATATGATGCCGAAAGGAGAAAAATAATATGGAGTTTTTGAATGTTTTAAGGGAAGGCGCTGGGTATAAACAACAAGTATATGCTCTTTATGAGACAGCGTTTCCAAAAGAAGAACAAAAACCATTGACGTTTATGGAAAAATGGGCAGAGGAAGGAAAAGCGGAACTTTTGGCGATAGTAGAAAAAGAAGAGTTTATTGGACTGGCTATGAATATGTTTTCTTCAGGTGGAGCTGTTTTAGATTATCTTGCCATTTCTCCTGCAAAGAGAAGCGGGGGATATGGAAGCAGAGCTGTGAAGGGACTGATAGAACGTATTGGAAACAGAAAATATGTTTTTGAAATTGAAAAACAGGATCCTCAGGCGGAAAATGCACAGGATCGAAAAAGAAGAAAAGCCTTTTATCTCAGAAACGGACTGAAGGAGACGGGGCTTTTTGTAAATGCTTATGAGACGGATTTTGAAATTCTTACACCAGATGGTGAAATCACATATAAACAGTATGAAGAGATGCTGAAAGAGATGTTGGGAGAAAATCTGAATCTTGCATCGCCATCTCTTATTTCTGAAAAATAGCATCTGTTTCTGGGAGGGTGGAATATGAAGAAAGGAATTTTGTTATTTGCAGCTGTTGTTTTGACAGTATTTGCAGGATGTAAAAGTAGTGCAGCGGATACGTTACCTACAATTTCTCCGGATGAAGGAACGCTTCACAAGCCGGAACATCCGGAAACCTTTACAAATGATAAGCTGATTTTTATAGGAGACTCCAGAACAGAAGGAATACGTGATGCGGTTCATGATGACAGTATATGGTCCTGTCTTTCTTCTATGGGATATGACTGGATGGTTTCCACAGGAGTACCCCAGATAGAAGAAGATATAGAGGATAATACAGCCGTTATTATCCTGATGGGAGTGAATGATGTTTACCAGGTGGATCATTATATACAGTACATAAATGAAAAGGCAAAAGAGTGGACGGATATGGGAGCAGTTACCTATTTTGTGTCTGTTGGTCCTGTAGAAAAAGATCCTTATGTAACAAATGAAGAAATTGAAAAATTTAATGAGCAAATGGAATCAGGATTAATTGGTGTGAAGTACATAGATGTGTATTCCCATTTGACTGAAAAAGGATTTTCTACAGTGGATGGAATTCATTATCCGGACGAGGTATCCATAGAAATTTATAATTATATTTTGGAAAATCTGGAAGAAACAACAAGCGGAATCTGGGGGTAAAGAAAACTTGAACATGAGAATAATCGTTTCTCCTGCGAAAAAGATGAATATAAATACAGATATATTAGGGTGCAGCGGAGTGCCATTTCTTATGAAAAAGACGGAAAATCTGCTGAGATATATGAAAGGCCTGTCTTATGAAGAGGCGAAAGCGTTGTGGGCATGCAGCGATGGAATTGCTGAAAAAAATTTTCAACGTTTAAAAGAAATGGATTTGTATCATAATTTGACGCCCGCACTCCTTTCATATGAAGGGATTCAGTATCAGTATATGGCTCCGGAAGTATTTGAAGATAAACAGTGGGTATTTGTACAGGAGCATTTGCGGATTCTTTCTGGATTTTATGGTGTTGTGCGTCCTTTAGATGGTGTTGTGCCATATCGTCTGGAGATGCAGGCCGGGATAAGTATGCCGCCCCATAAAAATCTGTATACATATTGGGGAGAAGACATCTATGATGCGGTTACAGAAAATGCAGATTGGATTTTGAACCTTGCCAGTCGGGAATATGCAAAATGCATAGAAAATCATCTAAATCCGGATATGCCATATATTACCTGCATTTTTGGCGTGGAAAAAAATGGAAAGATCATACAAAAGGGGACGCTTGCCAAAATGGCCAGAGGAGAGATGGTCCGCTTTTTATCTGCAGAAGGGATTACAGATATGCAGGGAGTAAAAGAATTTACAGGACTTGGCTTTACATATCAAAAAGAATTTTCCACAGACAAAAAGTATGTATTTCTCAGGGAGGAGGAAAAATGAATACATCAAACTGCGAATATTGTATGAATTATACATATGATGAAGATTATGAGTGTTATACATGTGAGGTGAATCTGGATGAAGATGAAATGGCCCGTTTTATAACAGGGGATTTTCGTCAGTGTCCATATTTTCGAATGGGGGATGAGTACAGGATTGTGCGCAAGCAGATGTAAAAAAGGACTGTCTATTTGACAGTCCTTGGAACTTTAGGTTGTGTAAATCCTTTTCCTTTTACTTCGTTGACTTTGCTGATGACCATAAATGCGGAAGGGTCAATTTCTGTAACGATTTTATTCAGACGTATAAGTTCTCTGTTAGAAATAACGGTGAGGACAAGAGGTCTGTTTTTGCGGAAATATCCTGTTTCTGAATGGATCAGCGTAGAGCCGCGATCAAGTTGTGTATGAATTGCGGTGTTAATCTCTTCGTATTTTTTACTGACGATTTTTACCTGCGTCTGAGACATTCCAAGAGTCAGCACTTTGTCAAGTACAAAGGTATAAATAAAAATAAGAAGGATTCCATAAATACTTTCTTCTACATCAGAGAAGGTCATTTGCAGAAGAAGGATGACAAAGTCGAATATATATAAAGAAACAGATACCGGAATTCCGAAAAAGTGTTTCAGAAGAAGCGGAGGAATATCCATGCCGCCGGTAGAAGCTCCTGCTCGAATCACAATACCGATTCCTGCACCAATGAGAACACCGGAGCAAATGCATGCAAGCATACGGTCGTGGGTAACGTTGGAAAGATTAGGAATCCTTTGCATAATATCAAGAATAAAAGGATAATAGAAGGAGCTGATCAACGTGGTAAGGGCAAATGCTTTTCCCAGAATAAGAAGTCCGAGAAGAAACATAAGGGCATTAAATGCAAAAGCAAATGCAGAGATAGGAATGCCAAGATAATGTTGTGCAGAAAGCGCAAGTCCGGTCGTTCCTCCTGTAATGATTCCGTTTGGAAGAAGAAAAGCTACAATTCCAATGGAATAAATAGTATTTCCGAAGAAAATAGCAAAAATATTTCGTGCACATTTAAAGACGTTGTTTTTGGGATACATAATAAATAGAGACCTCCTTTTAAGATATTGAAACAGCACCTTGATAAAGTGAAATAAAAAAACAGGCTGTTATATGCAGCCTGTTGTTAAAATTAAATTTGTTAAGTGTTTTTTGTAAAAGTGCCTGAACATATCTTTCTCCGATTATATATGAGATACAAAATTAAATCTCGATAATCATATCATAAGGAAAAGAAAAAGTAAAGAAAGTCTTTTTTCCCCCTTTTGCAAATGCTGTCTATGTATTATAATATAAAAAAACAAGAGAGAAAGAGGAAAAATAAATGGAAAACGTATATGTTATGAATCACCCCCTGATCCAGCATAAAATTTCAATGCTTCGTGATCAGCAGACCGGAACAAATGAATTTCGTAAACTGGTTGAGGAAATAGGGATCCTTATGGGATATGAAGCCCTTAGAGACCTTCCGACAGAGGACGTGGAGATTAAAACTCCTATTGAAACATGTATGACTCCTATGATTTCCGGTAAAAAACTTGCAATCATTCCGGTGCTTCGTGCAGGACTGGGAATGGTAAACAGTCTTCTGACCCTGGTTCCTTCAGCAAAAGTAGGACATGTAGGTCTTTATCGTGATCCGGAAACACACGAACCTCATGAATATTATTGTAAACTTCCGGAATCTATTGATGAAAGAATTGCGGTTGTAGTAGATCCGATGCTTGCAACAGGCGGTTCTGCTATTGCAGCAGTAGATTTTATTAAGAAACAGGGTGGAAAAAATATTAAATTTATGTGCATCATTGCTGCACCGGAAGGATTGAAGAGACTTCATGAAGCCCATCCGGATATACAGATTTATTGCGGACATTTAGATCGCTGTTTGAATGAACATGCGTATATCTGCCCTGGTCTTGGAGATGCCGGAGACCGTATTTTTGGAACAAAATAAAATATAAAGTGATTTTGTAAAATTACTTGACAACCATAATAAAACATGGTATCTTATATCAGAACGCTGCCGAAGACAGTAGGTGCCGTAAGGCATAAGGATGAAAACGCCTACCGAGGACAAAGTATTCTGAGAAAAGATTACGTAGGCCTTACTGTCATGCAGTAAGGCTTTTTATTTTGCTCATTGCGACGGCGGTATATCAAAATCTATAAGGAGGTGTACCATTTCATGGCAAAAGTAGAACTGAAACAACCAATCGTAGAAGAAATCTCAAGCATCGTGAAAGACGCAGCAGCAGTTGTTCTTGTAAACTACAGCGGACTGACTGTTGAACAGGATACGATCATTCGTAAAGAATTAAGAGAAGCTGGTGTTCAGTACAAAGTGTACAAAAACACAATGATGAAACGTGCATTTGAAGGAACTGCTTGCGAATGCTTAAATCAGCATTTGGAAGGAACAAACGCTCTTGCTGTTTCCAGCACAGACGCAACTGCTCCGGCAAGAATCCTTGCAAAATATGCAAAACAGTACCCGGCTTTAGAACTTATTGCAGGTGTTGTAGAAGGAAACTACAACGATCAGGCTGGAATTCAGGCGCTGTCCAGCATTCCGTCAAGAGAAGAACTTCTTGGAAAATTGCTTGGAAGCATCCAGTCTCCAATTACCAACTTTGCTCGTGTGCTTAACCAGATCGCAGAAGCTGGCACAACAGAAGCTGCAGCAGAATAAGAGTTGGCTATGGAAAAACTGCTGTGAAGCCAGAGCTTGACAGGAGTCAATGAATTTAAACCAGATTCCCTGAAGGGAATAAAAATTAAAATAATATAATGGAGGGAAATTAAAATGGCAAAATTAACAACAGAAGAATTTATTGCGGCAATCAAAGAATTATCCGTATTAGAGTTAAACGATTTAGTAAAAGCATGTGAAGAAGAGTTTGGTGTATCTGCAGCAGCAGGTGTTGTTGTAGCAGCAGCAGGCGGTGCTGGTGAAGCAGCAGAAGAAAAAGACGAGTTCGACGTAGAACTTACAGAAGTAGGCCCGAACAAAGTTAAAGTTATCAAAGTTGTTCGTGAAGTAACAGGCTTAGGTCTTAAAGAAGCAAAAGAAGTTGTTGACGGTGCTCCGAAGCTTGTAAAAGAAGCAGCATCCAAAGCAGAAGCAGAAGATATCAAAACAAAACTGGAAGCTGAAGGCGCTAAAGTTACTCTTAAATAATTTTAAGAATAATTGCTTATACAAAGGAGCGGGAATGTCACAGACATTCCCGTTCTTGCGTTAAAACATATCCTGCCATTTCTGGCAATTGATCTGATTCTCAGAATTATATGAAAAGTTCCCATAAAATCGGTTGACATATACTTTTTGTTGTGGTATAGTGAAGAATGCTATATTATGGCAAGATATGCCTACTTGTCTATAGGACAGGCAGGATCATGTTATAATAAATATAAGGAAAAACAGGGGTGAAACGTCAATGGAAAAAAACAGAATTCGTTCTGTCAAAACTGGAAAAAGCATGCGTATGAGCTTTCAGAGACAAAAAGAAGTCCTGGAAATGCCAGACCTGATCGAAGTCCAGAAAGATTCCTATAAGTGGTTTCTGAAAGAAGGTCTGAAAGAAGTATTCGATGATATTTCTCCAATCGCTGACTACGGCGGAAAGCTCAGTCTGGAATTTATCGACTTTACATTTGATGAAAAGGATGCAAAGTACTCTATTGATCAGTGTAAAGAACGTGACGTAACATATGCCGCACCTTTGAAGGTTCGAGTGAGACTGATTAACAAAGAAACAGAAGAAATCAATGAACACGAGATTTTCATGGGAGATTTACCGTTAATGACGGCTACTGGTACCTTTGTGATCAACGGTGCTGAGCGAGTTATCGTTAGCCAGTTAGTGCGTTCCCCTGGAATCTATTACGCGATTGCGCACGATAAACTTGGAAAGCGGTTATTTTCCAGTACCGTAATTCCAAACAGAGGTGCATGGCTGGAATATGAAACAGATTCCAACGATGTGTTCTATGTACGAGTAGATAGAACAAGAAAAGTTCCGATCACTGTATTGATCCGTGCTCTGGGTGTTGGTACAAATGCAGAAATCGTTGAACTTTTTGGTGAGGAACCCAAAATTCTGGCAAGTTTTGCCAAAGATACATCTTCCAATTATCAGGAAGGTCTTCTTGAACTTTACAAAAAAATCCGTCCGGGTGAGCCGCTTGCAGTGGAAAGTGCAGAAAGCCTTATTATGGCTATGTTCTTTGACCCGAGAAGATATGACCTTGCAAAAGTAGGTCGTTATAAATTTAATAAGAAGCTTCATTTCAATAAACGTATTGTAGGTCACAAACTGGCTGAAGATGTTATGGATGCTTCAACTGGTGAAATTCTTGCAGAAGAAGGTGCTGTTGTAACAAAAGAACTTGCAGATCTTCTTCAGAATTCTGCTGTTCCGTATGTATGGATCCAGGGAGAAGAAAGAAAGATCAAAGTTCTTTCAAACTTAATGGTTGATATTCATCATTTTATGCCGGAACTGGACGATGCAAAAGAACTTGGTATTACAGAATTAGTATATTATCCTGTTCTCGAAAAAATTCTGGAAGAAAATGACACTCTGGAAGAGCAGAAAGCTGCAATTAAAAGAGATATCCACGATCTGATTCCGAAACATATTACAAAAGAAGATATTTTTGCTTCTATTAACTATAATATGCATCTGGAATATGGTATTGGAAACGACGATGACATCGATCATCTTGGTAACCGTCGTATCCGTGCGGTTGGGGAACTTCTTCAGAATCAGTATCGTATTGGTCTGTCCAGACTGGAACGTGTTGTTCGCGAAAGAATGACAACACAGGATACAGAAAATATTTCTCCGCAGTCTCTGATCAATATTAAACCTGTTACAGCTGCTGTAAAAGAATTCTTTGGTTCTTCTCAGTTGTCTCAGTTTATGGATCAGAATAACCCTCTTGGAGAATTGACTCATAAGAGACGTTTGTCCGCATTGGGACCTGGCGGTCTGTCACGAGACAGAGCCGGATTTGAGGTTCGAGACGTACATTATTCTCACTATGGAAGAATGTGCCCGATCGAGACCCCTGAAGGTCCGAACATCGGTCTTATTAACTCTCTGGCATCTTATGCCCGCATTAACGAATACGGATTCATTGAAGCACCGTACCGTAAGATTGATAAGACAGATCCGAAAAATCCGCGAGTTACAGATGAAGTTGTTTATATGACAGCGGATGAGGAAGATAACTACCATGTAGCACAGGCCAATGAGCCTCTTGATGAAAACGGATATTTCATTCATAAGAATGTTTCCGGTCGTTTCCTGGATGAAACACAGGAATATGAGCGTCAGATGTTTGATTACATGGACGTATCTCCTAAGATGGTATTCTCTGTTGCTACTGCTTTGATTCCATTCCTTCAGAACGACGATGCTAACCGTGCGCTGATGGGATCCAACATGCAGCGTCAGGCGGTTCCGCTTCTTACAACAGAAGCGCCTGTTGTTGGTACCGGTATGGAGACAAAGACAGCTGTTGACTCCGGAGTTTGTGTTGTTGCAAAGAAAGCAGGTACTGTTCTTCGCTCAACATCTACAGATATCAGCATTAAAAATGATGATGGAACAAAAGATGATTATCATCTGACAAAATTCCTTAGAAGTAACCAGAGCAACTGCTATAATCAGAAACCAATCGTATTCCAGGGTGAGCATGTAGAAGCTGGTCAGGTTATTGCAGATGGTCCGTCAACTGCAAACGGCGAACTTGCACTTGGTAAGAACCCTCTTATCGGATTCATGACATGGGAAGGTTACAATTACGAGGATGCTGTTCTTTTAAGTGAAAGACTTGTTATGGACGATGTATACACATCAGTTCATATTGAAGAATATGAAGCAGAAGCACGTGATACCAAGCTGGGACCGGAAGAGATTACAAGAGACGTTCCTGGTGTTGGTGACGATGCTCTGAAAAATCTTGATGAACGTGGAATTATCCGTATTGGTGCAGAAGTTCGTGCAGGGGATATCCTTGTTGGTAAAGTAACTCCGAAGGGAGAGACAGAACTTACTGCAGAAGAACGTCTTCTTCGTGCGATCTTCGGAGAGAAAGCGCGTGAAGTACGTGATACATCCCTTAAGGTGCCTCATGGTGAATACGGTATCGTTGTAGATGCAAAAGTATTCACAAGAGAAAATGGCGATGAGTTATCTCCGGGAGTAAATCAGTCTGTTCGTATTTACATCGCACAGAAGAGAAAAATCTCTGTTGGTGACAAAATGGCTGGTCGTCATGGTAACAAGGGTGTTGTTTCCCGTGTATTGCCTGTAGAAGATATGCCTTTCCTTCCAAATGGACGTCCGTTGGATATCGTACTGAATCCACTTGGTGTACCTTCTCGTATGAATATCGGACAGGTGCTTGAAATCCATCTGAGTCTTGCTGCAAAAGCGCTTGGATTTAATGTTGCAACACCTGTATTTGCGGGTGCAAACGAAGATGATATTCAGGATACACTGGAACTTGCAAATGATTATGTAAACATAGAAGATTTCGAAGAATTCCGTGAGAAATATAAAGATATTCTTGCACCGGAAGTTATGCAGTATCTGGATGAAAACAAAGCTCACAGAGCATTGTGGAAAGGTGTTCCAATCTCCAGAGATGGTAAAGTGCGTCTTCGTGACGGACGTACAGGGGAATATTTTGACAGCCCTGTAACAATTGGACACATGCATTATCTGAAACTGCATCACCTTGTTGATGATAAGATCCATGCACGTTCTACTGGTCCATACTCCCTGGTAACACAGCAGCCTCTTGGTGGTAAAGCACAGTTTGGTGGACAGCGTTTCGGAGAGATGGAAGTTTGGGCCCTGGAAGCGTATGGTGCATCTTATACACTTCAGGAAATTCTGACAGTGAAGTCTGACGATGTAGTTGGTCGTGTGAAAACATACGAAGCAATCATCAAAGGCGATAATATTCCGGAACCAGGAATTCCGGAATCCTTCAAGGTACTTCTGAAAGAACTTCAGTCCCTTGGTCTGGACGTAAAAGTTCTGAGAGAGGATCAGACAGAAGTGGAAATTATGGAAACCGTAGATTACGGTGATACAGATCTCCGTTCTGTGATCGAAGGAGATTCCAGACACCACAGAGAAGAAGAGTCCTTTAGCCGCCATGGTTATACACAGCAGGAGTTTGAAGGCGGAGAACTCGTAGATGTGGAAGAGGAAGAAGAGGAAGATGATTTCGAAGAGTTTGAAGAAACTCTTGATGAAGAATAAGAAAGGGGAAAGAATACATGGCAGAAACAACGAATACAAATGAAGCATATCAGCCAATGACTTTCGATGCCATCAAAATCGGACTGGCGTCCCCTGAGAAAATCAGAGAGTGGTCAAGAGGCGAGGTTTTAAAACCTGAGACCATTAACTACCGTACACTGAAACCTGAAAAAGACGGACTTTTCTGCGAAAGAATTTTCGGACCAAGTAAAGACTGGGAATGCCACTGTGGAAAATATAAGAAAATTCGTTATAAAGGTGTTGTCTGCGATCGATGTGGAGTTGAAGTAACAAAAGCATCTGTTCGAAGAGAACGTATGGGACATATTGAGCTTGCTGCTCCTGTTTCCCATATCTGGTACTTTAAAGGAATTCCTTCCCGTATGGGTCTGATTCTCGATATTTCTCCGAGAACACTGGAGAAAGTTCTCTACTTTGCAAACTATATTGTACTGGACCCGGCTGATTCCGGGCTTCAGTACAAACAGGTTCTGACAGAGAGAGAATATCAGGACGCTCGCGAATCTTACGGAAACAATTTCCGTGTAGGTATGGGTGCAGAATCTGTTAAAGAACTTCTGGAATCTATTGATTTGGAAAAAGATGCAGAAGAACTGAAAAAGGAATTAAAGGATGCAACTGGACAGAAGCGTGCCAGAATCATTAAGCGTCTTGAAGTGGTAGAGTCTTTCCGTGAATCAGGAAACCGTCCGGAATGGATGATTATGACCGTTGTGCCGGTTATTCCACCGGATCTTCGTCCTATGGTTCAGCTGGATGGCGGACGTTTTGCTACATCTGACCTGAACGATTTATACAGAAGAATTATCAATCGTAATAACCGTCTGAAAAGACTTCTGGAACTTGGCGCTCCGGATATCATTGTACGTAATGAGAAACGTATGCTCCAGGAGGCAGTAGATGCACTTATTGATAATGGTCGTCGTGGCCGTCCTGTTACAGGACCGGGGAACAGACCACTGAAATCCCTTTCCGATATGCTGAAAGGTAAATCAGGACGTTTCCGTCAGAACCTTCTTGGTAAACGAGTAGATTACTCAGGACGTTCCGTTATCGTTGTAGGACCGGAACTTAAGATTTATCAGTGTGGTCTTCCAAAAGAAATGGCTATTGAGTTGTTTAAACCGTTTGTTATGAAAGAACTTGTTGCAAACGGAACTTCTCATAATATTAAAAATGCAAAGAAAATGGTTGAAAAGCTTGAACCGCAGGTTTGGGATGTACTGGAAGATGTTATTAAAGAGCATCCGGTTATGCTGAACCGTGCCCCTACTCTGCATCGTCTTGGTATTCAGGCATTTGAGCCAATCCTTGTAGAAGGTAAAGCGATCAAGCTGCATCCTCTTGTTTGTACAGCGTTTAATGCGGACTTTGATGGTGACCAGATGGCTGTTCATCTTCCTCTTTCCGTGGAAGCGCAGGCAGAGTGCCGTTTCCTTCTGCTTTCTCCAAATAACCTTTTGAAACCTTCTGATGGTGGTCCGGTAGCGGTTCCTTCACAGGATATGGTTCTTGGTATTTACTATCTTACTCAGGAAAGACCAGGAAACAAAGGAGAAGGCAAATTCTTCAAGAGTGTAAATGAAGCAATTCTTGCATATGAAAATAAAGTAATTACTTTACAGACAAAGATCATTGTACGTTGTACAAAAACTATGCCGGATGGCAGCGTTCTTACAGGAAATGTAGAATCTACATTAGGAAGATTCCTGTTTAATGAAATCCTTCCACAGGATCTTGGTTTTGTAGACAGAAGCATTCCGGGAAATGAACTTCTTCTTGAAGTAGACTTCCTGGTAGGTAAGAAACAGTTGAAACAGATTCTGGAAAAAGTTATTAACACCCACGGTGCAACAAAGACTGCAGAAGTTCTTGATGCTATTAAATCTACCGGTTATAAATATTCTACACGTGCAGCAATGACCGTATCTATTTCTGATATGACAGTGCCGCCACAGAAACCGGAGATGATCAAACAGGCACAGGATACTGTGGATTTGATCACAAAGAACTACAAACGTGGTCTTATTACAGAGGAAGAACGTTATAAAGAAGTTGTAGATACATGGAAAAAGACTGACGATGAGCTTACAAAAGCACTTCTTACAGGTCTTGATAAGTATAACAATATCTTTATGATGGCTGACTCCGGAGCCCGTGGTTCCGATAAACAGATCAAACAGCTTGCTGGTATGCGTGGTTTGATGGCCGATACAACCGGTCACACCATCGAACTTCCTATTAAGTCAAACTTCCGTGAAGGTCTTGACGTACTGGAATACTTCATGTCCGCTCACGGAGCTCGAAAAGGTATGTCCGATACTGCTCTTCGTACAGCCGATTCCGGTTACCTTACAAGACGTCTTGTAGATGTTTCTCAGGATCTGATCGTTCGTGAAATGGATTGCTGTGAAACAAGAGATGAAATCTCCGGTATGTGGGTTAAAGGTTTTATGGATGGCAAAGAAGAAATTGAAGGTCTTCAGGAACGTATCACAGGTCGTTTCTCCTGTGAAACCATTAAGAACAAAGACGGAGAAGTTCTTGTAAAAGCAAACCACATGATCACACCGAAGCGTGCAGCCCGCATTATGAGCGAGGGTGTAAATAACGAAAACGGTGGTCCGATCGATAAAGTGAAGATCCGTACAATCTTATCCTGTAAGTGTAAAGTTGGTATTTGTGCAAAATGTTATGGTGCAAATATGGCTACAGGAGAACCGGTACAGGTTGGTGAATCTGTAGGTATTATTGCAGCGCAGTCCATCGGAGAGCCTGGTACACAGCTTACCATGCGTACTTTCCATAACGGTGGTGTTGCCGGCGGCGATATTACACAGGGTCTTCCTCGTGTCGAGGAGCTTTTTGAAGCAAGAAAGCCAAAAGGTCTTGCTATTATCACAGAGATCAAAGGTGTTGCAACACTTAATGATACAAAGAAAAAACGTGAGATCATTGTTACAGATTCTGAAACAGGAGAATCTAAGACATATCTTATTCCTTATGGTTCTCGTATTAAAGTTGCTGATGGACAGGTTCTGGAAGCCGGTGATGAACTGACAGAAGGTAGTGTAAATCCGCATGATATTCTGAGAATCAAAGGAGTTCGTGCTGTACAGGATTATATGATCCGCGAAGTACAGAGAGTATATCGTCTTCAGGGTGTAGAAATCAACGATAAGCATATCGAAGTTATTGTACGCCAGATGCTGAAGAAAATCCGTATTGAAAACAACGGAGATGCAAACTTCCTTCCGGGTACACTTGTAAATGTACTGGATTATGAAGATGTAAATGAGCAGCTTATTGCAGAAGGCAAAGAGCCGGCAGAAGGAAAGCAGGTTATGCTTGGTATTACAAAAGCATCACTTGCAACAGATTCTTTCCTGTCTGCAGCATCTTTCCAGGAAACAACAAAAGTTCTTACAGAAGCTGCAATTAAAGGTAAAGTAGATAACCTCATTGGTCTGAAAGAAAACGTTCTGATTGGTAAGCTTATCCCTGCAGGAACTGGTATGAAACGTTACAGTGAAATTAAACTGGATACAGGTATGCCGGAAGAAGCAGAAGAAGTTATAGAAGAAATCGATGAAGAACTGATTGTAGAAGACGGAGTTGTAGAGGAAACAGAAGTTATGGAATCAGAAGCAACAGAATCTGATGAAGAAATGGAAGTTTCTGAAACAGAAGAATAATCTATAATACAAACAGATACCCCCTGCCAGATTTTGGCAGGGGGTTTTTGGCATAAAGAAAATACAGATGCTACTATTATTTATGGTAAAATTTTAGTATAATGAGTACACTTAAAAATAAAAAAGGAGGGATGTATATGGATAGAGAGCTGCCGGTTTCTGTGTGGCCGGAATGGAGAATCATAGAAAAAATCGGAGAGGGCTCTTTTGGTAAGGTATACAAAGCACAGAGAACAGAAAAAGGTCATTCTTTTTACTCTGCAATTAAGATCATTACAATTCCTTCCAGTAAAAGTGAACTGAACAGTGTACAGTCCGAAACAGAAAATGAGCATTCTACAAGAAAATATTTTGAAAATGTTGTGGAAGAATGTATTCAGGAAATAAGTACCATGGAGTATTTTCGTGGGAATTCGCACATTGTTTCGGTAGAGGATTTTAAAGTTGTGGAATATCTGGATGAAATTGGATGGGATATTTCTATTCGAATGGAATTTTTAACTAGTTTTACCGATTATTGTGCAGGCAGAAGTCTTACGGAAAAAGAGACGATAAAACTTGGGATTGATCTGTGTAAAGCGTTAGAATATTGCCGGCAGTTAAAGATCATACATCGGGACATTAAACCGGAAAATATTTTTGTTTCCCGTTTTGGAGATTTTAAACTGGGAGATTTTGGGATTGCCAGAGAGCTGGAACGTACGATGAGCGGTTTGTCAAAAAAAGGAACTTACTCATATATGGCACCGGAAATGTACAGAGGCGATCCCTATGATGGAAGTGTAGATATTTATTCTCTGGGAATCGTTCTTTATAAAATCATGAATCGAAATCGTCTTCCATTTTTAAGTCTTGATAAGCAGCTGATCACTTATCGTGATAAAGAGAATGCCTTGAATAGGAGAATGGCAGGGGAAGAACTTCCTGCACCTGCAGAAGCGGGAGAGGAGTTTGGCAAGATCATTCGAAAAGCATGTGCATATAATTCCACAGAGAGGTATGCCTCCCCCAGAGAGTTTCGAAAAGATTTAGAAGCCTTGTATGAGGGAAGACATATTCGAAGAGAAAATAACAGTAAAGTTCCAGGAGAAGTGAAACAGGATGAGGCGTACGATAAAAGAGCCAGAATTCGTGAGAAACGCCGCAAAGCAAAAGCAAGAACCCGCCGCCGTATCGCGATTGCTGTTGTAGGAGTCGTGTGTGTCTGCTTTGGAGTAAGTGTTTATTTGAAGGATTTATTTGAGGATACGGTAAGAAGCCAGACAGAAAAAATGGTCCATGCTTTAACAAGTGAGGATTATCAAGGCGACACAGAAGATGCAGGGGAAGAGTTTTCCACTTCAATAGAAAAAATCAAAGAACGTGCAACAACGATTGTAAATGAACTGCCTTCTTATCGAACAGAGGGACAGGAAGGTCAGCGTATCCGGTATTATAATAAGAAAGGTCAGATTATGAAGGTTCTTGTATATCCGGATTTTTCAGAGGATGGCTTATATGAAGAGTATTATTACTGGAATGGAGCCCTGTTTTTTGCATATATCTGGGAAGGCAATAAAGCCAATCTTTATTATTACAGAGATGGAATGTTGATTCGCTGGATTGATGAGACAGGTGCCTGTCATGACAATGAGACAGATAACAAAGAGTACATAGAGCGAGGAGACAAGTATTGGAGCCGGTCAATTGAACAGCTTCAATAACCGAAAGTGTTAAGGATGATGTATGAGATTAATTATGCGTATACTTCTCATATTGGTAGGGTAAGAGCAAATAACGAGGATAATTTCTGGTGTTGCGGAGAGAGTCTTCCTGTACAAAATTATGGAACAAGCGGTGTTTTTACAGGAACGGCAGTTCAGAAAACTCTGCCGGCTCTTGCTGTGTTTGACGGTATGGGAGGAGAAAGCTGCGGAGAAATTGCAGCAGGAATTGCGGCGCAGGAGTTTGGAAAATATTATAATGGACACAAAGAGGAATTGAAAAAATCCCCGGAAAAATTTCTGGAAAACATATGTGTAAGTATGAATCAACAGGTTGTTTTATATGGAGAAGAAAATCGCATTCATTCTATGGGTACAACAGCAGCTATGACTGTTTTTTCTCGAAAAGGAATTTATGTGGGAAATCTGGGTGACAGTCGTATATATCATTCCAACGGAAATAAACTTCGGCAGGTTTCTGTGGATCATGTAATTGGAAGAAGTATGTTTGGAAAGGCACCTTTGACACAGTATCTTGGCATGATGGAAAAGGATCTTCTTCTTGAACCGTGTATAAGCAGAATGGAGTATATTCCTGGAAGCAGGTATCTCCTTTGTTCAGATGGTATGACGGATATGCTTTCAGATGGAGAAATTGCAGATATTCTTACAAGGGAAATTTCAGTGTCAGAAACAGTGGAGGTTCTTCTGGAACGAGTGCTGCAAAAAGGAGCGCGGGATAATATAACAATTGTTTTGTGTGAAATCAGTGAGACAAAGAAACATTTTTTAGACAGGTGGATCAAACATACTGGAATAGAAAAAAGTGAAGGTGAAATTTCATGAAAAACAGAATGAATGAATTGGATTTTGAGCAAACAGTAGCTTTTGATTCTGTAAAAGATTTTGAATTTACAAAAAAGGCTACCCAGAAATTTCGTCAGGTAGTCAGTCTGGATACCTTTGAAGATGAGGATGCAGATGTAATTTTTAATTATCTTTATAAAGAAATGGAATTAGTGTCCTTTGGCGATCATTTAAAACGGTACATTTATGAACGGGCAGGATTGGAAGAACCTTATGGTGAGGTGACTCAGGAAATTTACCGTGATATTGTGGTGGAATCTTTTAAAGAAACGTATACACCGAAATCTATGAGTCCTACATCCACAAAACTTCCATCCCTTGTGAATAATTGGCTGAACCAGGCATCTGTGAAGAGGGAAACTGTTTTTCTTCTGGGTTTTGGACTTCGCATGACAGTGGAAGATGTATCCGATTTTCTTACAAAAGTGCTGCGTGAGCAGGATTTTGATTTTCATAATCCGGAGGAAGTTATATACTGGTATTGTTATTATAACCAGTTCGGATATTATAAGGCAGAAGAGTATAAAGAAAAATACAGGAATCTTCCTGCATATAAAAAAGAGCCGGGAGAAATTGTATGGGGTAATGATGTTTGTTTGGATACAGAGGAAAAATTTCTGCAGTATCTTGCATATCTGAAAGGTGGATATGAGGATCCGAAATCTGAGAAAAGTCAGGCATTTCAGGAATTTACCCGTTTGTTGCAGGAGGCAAAAGAGATCATCGCTGCCATGTACCGGAAGGATGAAGAGGAACGGGGCAGGAAGAAAATGTGGACAGCGGAAAATATTACACCATCTGATGTGGAAAAAGTAATCTGCAGTGGGATTCCGATTAACAAGATGGGGAATTTAAAGAAAATGTCAGCTTCTATTCTTACAAAACATTTTAGTCAGAAGCGATTTAGCAGACAGCGTATTACCAATATCCTCAATCATAAGTTTCCGGTGGATCGTTTTGATCTGATTACCCTACAGTTTTTTATTGTGTCTCAGAAGATGCAGGAGGAAGATCCTTATATCAGATATCACTATTTTCTGGAACAGATACAGGGAATACTGGAACGCTGTGGAATGGGAGAGATTTATATTGTAAATCCATATGAATGCTTCCTTTTGATGTGCCTTTTAACAGACTGCCCCCTTGCGGTTTTTTCTGAAATCTGGGAAAAATCCTACGAGGAGGCAGAAGAATCATTATAAGATAGCGTATGCCGCAACCTCAAATACGCCGCATAGAACCATGACGAGAATGGGATTCATTTTAAATTTGCGAAGCATTACAAGAGCTGCCGCAAAATAGAAGATCATACGGAAAGAAATATTTTCCGGTGAGAGAGATAGGATTCCATTTACAAAAAAAGCAGAAATTAAAATGGAAACACCGGCTTTTGCAATCATGGCAACAACAGCGGGACGAAGGGACGCAAGTGTGCCCTGAAGAACAGAGAGGTTGCGGTATTTTGTATAAATATATGCAAGAACTGTTACAAAAATGCAGGATGGAAGAATACATCCAAGTGTGGCAATGATAGCTCCCGGAATACCTGCAATTTGTGTTCCGACAAAAGTAGCTGCATTTACGGCAATGGGACCAGGTGTCATTTCTGCAATTGTTACAAGATTGGAGAAAGATTCCATGGTGAGCCAGGAGTGTTGCGCAACTACCTGTTCCTGAATAAGAGGCATGGCAGCGTATCCGCCTCCAAAGCTAAAACAGCCGATTTGGAGAAAACTCAAAAATAATTGTAAATAAATCATGCTTTTTTCTGCCTCCTTTCAGAGAGAATGGTGCGTATGGCACCAAATGCTGCAACAGCCAGAATAATATAGATAACATTCACTTTAAAAAACCAGCAAAGGACAAAGCTTAAAATCATAATTAGAATCTGAATCCAGTCTTTTTTCTTTACAATATTACTTCCCATATCGTATACAACAGAGATGATCACAGCACCTACCCCTGCTGTCATGCCATTTAACATAGCACGGATATAAGGGTTGGTAATAAAAATATCGTAAACAAAAGAAATAAGGGAAAGAATAACCATAGGAGGAACGATGGCTCCCAAAACGGAAACAATAACGCCGGAAATTCCTCCAAGTTTATATCCTACAACAATAGCACCATTTACAGCGATAGCCCCAGGTGAGGATTGTGCAATGGCTACCAGATCCAGCATTTCTTCTTCATCGATCCAGTGGTATTGATCTACGAATTTGTTTTTTAGTAAGGTGACAATAACATAACCTCCGCCAAAGGTAAAGGTACTTAAATATAGCGTTGAAAAAAATAGTTTTTTCAGAATTGTACTTTTTTTCTCTTTCATTTTCCTGACCTCCTTTCTTGAAGTATAAACACTTTTTATATATAATTCAAATAGTATAATTTAATAATTAAACATAGGTAAAACCATATGTAAATAGGGGAGGAGACTTATATGACTTTACGGCATCTTAGGATTTTTGTAATGGTATATAGAGAGATGAGTATTACAAAAGCAGCGGCAAAATTATATATGACACAGCCAAGTGTAAGTCTTGCAGTTCGGGAACTGGAAGAGCATTATCAGGTTCGGCTTTTTAACCGTATTAACAGGAGGATATTTGCCACAGAAAAGGGAGATCAGCTGTATGAATATGCCAAGCAGATTACAGAGCTGACGGATGAAACCGAACGGATCATGCGTATGCCGGATATGCCGGTAAAACTTCACATTGGCTCCAGTATCACCATTGGAAACACCATTCTTCCTGAGGTGGTAAAAAAGTTTCAGGAAAAATATAAAGATTGTGAAATCCAGGTAACTATTCAAAATTCCAGGAAGATTGTGCAGGCAGTTGTAAAAAATGAGCAGGACATAGGACTGGTGGAAGATAAGCCAGGAAGCTGTCAGCTTGAGGAAATGCCGTTTTGTTGTGATAATTTTCATTTTGTATGTGGAAGCCATCACCCTCTTGCCTCAAAAAAAGAAGTGACGCTGGATGAAATTGCGGAGTATCCTTTTTTCATGAGAGAGCCAGGAAGTGCCAGCAGAGAAGTTTTAGAAAGTGTTATGAGAATGCAACAGATAAAATACCGTGTGTTATGGGAGAGTACAAGCAATCAGGCGATTATTCACGGATTAAAAATGCTGGATGGGATTTCGGTCCTTTCAGGAAGAATCCTTGAGGAAGAGATAAAAAAAGAGACGGTTAAGCTCCTTCCTATTCAGCCGAAAGAGTTTAACCGTCAGTTCTCCCTTATTTATCACAAGAGAAAAAATATGCCGGAAGCATTAAAATATCTTATTCAAATATTGATGGAGCAGGAATGATACAAAATGTCTTATGCTTCATTATAATATCCATAGATCAGCCGGCTTAAATAAGCGATGTTTGCCTGAGCATCTCCTGTATCCGTCAGGTCTTCGGACATAAAGCATACGACGAGGTCAATGCCATTTGCTGTATCATATATAATTCCTGCATCATTTTCTACAGAAGCCAGCTCTCCTGTCTTATTTGCCACATGAACATCTTTTGGCATCTGAGCCGGAATTTTATTTGTTCTGGTCTGTAACTTAAGGAGATGGTACATTGCTTCTGCATTTTTTAAGGTGGACTCTGTTGGGATATTATTGCAAATCTGGTAAATTTCACGGAGGAATAAACCACAGTCACGGACGGTTGTATAATTATCTCCGTGTTCAGTGCTCTCTTCCAGCATTCTGCCCATGGAAGTATTTGTGTAACCGTGGGTTTGGCAGAATTGGTTTACAATATTTCTGCCGGCTGCGTTGTCTCCCTGTCCCAGATATCCTACAAGAGTATTCGCAGCAGTATTATCGCTTACTGTAATCATGGCATTTAAATTAGTGTCAAGAGAGTCACTTCCATACTGTTCTGCAAGTGCATCGTAATTTTCATATACAGCTCCCATAATGAAAAGTTTAATGAGGCTTGCTGCCTGCATTGGCGTGTCACTATTGATGGAGCCTTCAGATCCTTTCATAAGATTACATACATAGACGGACCAGGTTCCGTTATTCTGAGGAAGGAGGCTATTTATCTGGGAAAGAAGATTGTCCATACTTTCATCCGTGTTACCGGTAAAGGAATTTCCCTGAGAAGGGGAAAGGGTTCCCTCTTCACGAGGGACTTTCTGGTTTTGGATTTTTTCAAGTTCTTCAGCCTGTTGTTGTAAATTGGCAGCAGAATCACTGATTTCTTTTACTGTGTTTTGCATTTCATTTACTTTTGTCTGGAGAGAGATAAGTTTTTCCATACTATGGAATGTAAAAATACCTAAGACTGCAAGTGCAGCAGCCAGAATTACGATCACAACATAAAGAAAAACAGGTTTCTTTTGTCTGGGATTTTTGTCTGTCATAGAAAATTCTCCTTTTATAATTTATTGTGCCTGAAAATAAGAATCGATTCCATCTGCAATCCCATCCACCATGGTATTACGGAAGGCAGGATCGTTCATTTTTGTATCGTCATACTGGTTTGTCATAAATCCCATTTCCAGAATGGTTACAGGGACGCTGCTCCAGTTGATTCCGGTCATGTTGTCATAATACTGTACGCCCAGATTTTTAAAACCTGTTTTTTCGCAGTAAGCATCGATCAAACACTGGGACAAACGATTGGATTCCTCATAAAGCTGAGGAATAAAAGGGTTTTTAGAAGACGGGGACATGGAGAGGGCGCCGGAGGCAGTGTGACTGTCTTCTCCGTTTGCATGGATACGTACATAAATTTCTGCTCCTTTTGACGCTACCAGCTGGGCCCGTTCCATATTGCTGATCGCAGTATCATTATCTGTCCTTGTCATGACTACCTGATATCCTCTTTTTGTCAGCTCATCTTTTAAGAGGAGAGAGATATCGAGATTTAGAGCGTACTCAGGAGTTCCTGTGTAAGAACCCTGTGTTCCTGTACTTGCTTTTGCTTTCATTTCTGAGGAACCGGGGCCGAGAGGTTCCGTTGCACTCATATCAATATTTTCACTTTGGTGTCCGGGATCGATTCCTATAATATGACCGGTTGAAGGGGAAGGCGGATTGCTGAAAACAGAAGGTTTGGAAGAAGTGTTATCTGCGGCATCCGGATCTCGTTCCCGTTCCTTCTGCTGATTTTGGGCAGCAGATTTCTGTTTTTGGTATTCTATAGAAGCTTTTTTTTCGTTTACCATTTTTGTGAAGATGTCCTCTGCTTTTTTTAGTTCTCCCTGTTTCTGGGACAGATATTCTTCCGGTGCATCCAGTTGTCTTTGTGTAGTGTCAATCTGCTGATAGGTTGTATAACTGAAAAAAAGTAAAAAACCGATGCAGAGAATCCCTGTGAGAAAAAGAAGAACGGATGTGAAATTTGGTTTTTTGTCCATGAAAATTCCTTTCTATAATAAATGTATAAATAAAGAAAATATGGGAATCCTTCCTTTGTATTCCCGATGACTGTTTAATTACATTATAATAAAGGGGATTGGAAAAAGCAATATTTCGAAGATTTCACAGAAAGAATGGGAGAAAATTTTCGTCGAAAATAGCTTGACAGCCTGTATGTAAGGGGATATAATGAACTGGCGTGTGAATACAACGTATTTTTTTGCGCGCACTTATGAAAGAATAGCAACCGCAAGGCCCCATATATATTATGGAGAAATAAATCGGGAGGTGAAATGGAATGCCAACATTCAACCAGTTAGTAAGAAAAGGACGTCAGACCACTGTAAAAAAATCTACAGCACCGGCTCTGCAGAGAACATACAACTCTTTAAGAAAGAAAGCTGTTGAGCAGTCTGCACCACAGAAACGTGGCGTTTGTACAGCAGTTAAAACAGCTACACCTAAGAAACCTAACTCTGCTCTTAGAAAAATCGCCAGAGTTCGTCTTTCCAACGGAATCGAAGTAACAAGCTACATCCCAGGAGAAGGTCACAACCTTCAGGAGCATAGCGTTGTTCTTATCCGTGGTGGAAGGGTTAAGGACTTACCAGGTACAAGATACCATATCATCAGAGGTACTCTTGATACTGCAGGTGTTGCTAACAGAAAACAGGCCCGTTCTAAATACGGTGCTAAAAGACCGAAAGCTAAAAAATAATAAGTAAATTTTTAGGAGATTCTAAAGTTTACAATAATAAATAATCAATCGAAAATTCACGAATGACTATAATTTTGTACGGTATTCCATATACCCTGTCGGTTGCGGGTTAAATATAGGACCTTACCAGTGCGAACATGCAATAGTTTACTGCGTGAGTACCGATGATATAATCAAGTGATTAAGGAGGGAAGTAACGTGCCACGTAAAGGACATACTCAGAAAAGAGACGTTCTGGCAGATCCGATGTACAACAATAAAGTGGTTACCAAACTTATCAATAACATTATGTTAGATGGTAAGAAAGGTGTCGCTCAGAAAATTGTATACGGAGCATTCGCTAGAATAGAAGAAAAAGCTGGCAAACCAGCTATCGAAGTTTTTGAAGAGGCTATGAACAACATCATGCCACTTCTGGAGGTAAAAGCTAGACGTATCGGTGGTGCTACTTATCAGGTTCCGATCGAGGTAAGAGCAGACAGACGTCAGGCGCTGGCTCTTCGCTGGCTCACAACTTATTCTCGTAAAAGAGGCGAGAAAACAATGGAAGAGAGACTGGCTAACGAGCTTTTAGATGCAATGAATAACACAGGCGCATCTGTTAAGAAGAAAGAAGACATGCACAAGATGGCTGAAGCAAATAAAGCATTTGCTCACTATCGCTTCTAATCGAGGAGGAAAAACCATTGGCTGGAAATGAAGGAAGAGAATATCCATTAGAGAGAACCAGAAACATTGGTATTATGGCTCATATCGATGCAGGTAAAACAACCACAACAGAGCGTATTCTTTACTATACAGGTGTAAACTATAAGATTGGTGATACTCATGAAGGTACTGCTACCATGGACTGGATGGAGCAGGAACAGGAAAGAGGTATTACAATCACTTCAGCTGCTACAACATGTCATTGGACATTGCAGGAAAACTGCAAGCCGAAGGCTGGTGCCCTGGAACACCGTATCAATATCATTGATACCCCAGGTCACGTTGACTTTACAGTAGAGGTTGAGCGTTCCCTTCGTGTATTAGATGGCGCTGTAGGCGTTTTCTGTGCAAAGGGTGGTGTTGAGCCGCAGTCCGAAAATGTATGGCGTCAGGCTGATACTTACAATGTACCACGTATGGCATTCATCAATAAGATGGACATCCTTGGTGCAGATTTCTATGGCGCTGTAGAGCAGATCAAGACTCGTCTTGGTAAAAACGCAATCTGTATTCAGCTTCCAATTGGTAAGGAAGATGAATTTAAAGGAATTGTCGATCTGTTTGAAATGAAAGCTTACATCTACAATGATGATAAAGGCGATGACATTTCTATCATTGACATTCCGGAAGATATGAAAGATGATGCAGAACTTTATCGTACAGAACTTGTAGAAAAAATCTGCGAGTTAGACGATGACCTTATGATGGAATATCTTGAAGGCGAAGAGCCATCTGTTGATGCTCTGAAAGCTGCATTAAGAAAAGGTACATGCGAATGTGCTGCTGTTCCGGTATGCTGTGGTACTGCATACAGAAACAAAGGTGTTCAGAAACTTCTGGACGCAATCATTGAATTTATGCCGTCACCGGTAGATGTACCGGCTATTCAGGGTGTAGACCTTGACGGAAATGAAATCGAAAGAATTTCTTCTGACGAAGAACCATTCTCAGCTCTTGCATTTAAGATCATGGCTGACCCATTCGTTGGAAAACTTGCGTTCTTCCGTGTATATTCCGGAACACTGAACTCCGGTTCTTATGTTCTGAACTCTACAAAGGGCAAAAAAGAACGTGTAGGACGTATCCTTCAGATGCATGCAAACAAGAGACAGGAACTTGATAAAGTTTACTCTGGTGATATTGCTGCAGCAGTTGGATTTAAGCTGACAGGAACAGGTGATACAATCTGTGACGAACAGCATCCGGTAATCCTGGAATCCATGGAATTCCCGGAACCAGTTATTGAGCTGGCTATTGAGCCTAAGACAAAAGCAGGACAGGGTAAACTGGGTGAAGCTCTTGTAAAACTTGCAGAAGAAGACCCGACCTTCCGTGCACATACAAATCAGGAAACAGGACAGACCATTATCGCTGGTATGGGTGAGCTTCATCTGGAAATCATCGTTGACCGTCTCCTTCGTGAATTCAAAGTAGAGGCTAACGTTGGTGCTCCTCAGGTTGCTTACAAAGAAACTATCACTAAGAATGTTGACGTAGACAGCAAGTATGCAAAACAGTCTGGTGGTCGTGGACAGTATGGTCACTGTAAAGTTAAATTTGAGCCTATGGATGCCAACGGAGAAGAACTTTACAAGTTTGAATCCACAGTTGTTGGTGGTGCTATTCCGAAGGAATACATCCCGGCTGTTGGCGAAGGTATCGAGGAAGCTATGAAAGCTGGTATCCTTGGTGGTTTCCCTGTTGTTGGTATTCATGCAAACGTTTATGACGGTTCTTACCATGAAGTCGATTCTTCTGAAATGGCATTCCACATTGCAGGTTCTCTTGCATTTAAGGATGCTATGCGTAAAGCTTCCCCGATTCTTCTTGAGCCAATCATGAGAGTCGAGGTTACAACTCCGGAAGATTACATGGGAGATGTTATTGGTGACATTAACTCTCGTCGTGGACGTATCGAAGGTATGGATGATATCGGCGGCGGTAAGATGATTCGTGGATTTGTTCCGCTTTCCGAAATGTTCGGATATGCAACAGACCTGCGTTCCAGAACACAGGGCCGTGGTAACTATTCCATGTTCTTTGAGAAATATGAACCAGTTCCAAAATCTGTACAGGAAAAAATCCTTACAAAGAAGGACTGATTTAAAATTTGATTTATAACAAAACACTTGCAAATATCCTTGATTTGCAATATAATCAAGGATAGCAAGTTAAAAGCGGAAAAAGGTGCTCTGTATATAAAGAGCCAATTTTTAAGGAGGACATTCAAAATGGCTAAAGCTAAATTTGAGAGAAGCAAACCACATTGCAATATTGGTACTATCGGACACGTTGACCATGGTAAAACAACTACAACAGCAGCAATCACAAAAGTTCTGTCTGAAAGAGTTGCAGGAAACAGCGCAACAGATTTCGAGAACATTGATAAAGCTCCAGAAGAAAGAGAGCGTGGTATCACAATTTCTACTGCTCACGTTGAGTATGAAACAGAAAACAGACATTACGCACACGTTGACTGCCCAGGACATGCTGACTACGTTAAGAACATGATCACTGGTGCTGCTCAGATGGATGGTGCTATCCTCGTTGTAGCTGCTACTGACGGTGTTATGGCTCAGACAAAAGAGCACATCCTTCTTTCCCGTCAGGTAGGTGTTCCTTACATCGTTGTATTCATGAACAAATGTGACATGGTAGAAGACGAAGAACTCCTTGAACTTGTTGAAATGGAAATCCGTGAGCTGTTAAGCGAGTATGACTTCCCAGGAGATGATACTCCGGTTATCCAGGGATCTGCTCTTAAAGCTCTTGAAGATCCAGCTGGCCCATGGGGAGACAAGATCATGGAACTTATGGATGCAGTAGATAGCTACATTCCAAACCCACAGCGTGATACAGACAAACCTTTCGTTATGCCTGTAGAGGACGTATTCTCCATCACAGGTCGTGGTACTGTTGCTACAGGCCGTGTTGAAGCTGGTGTTCTTCATGTATCTGAAGAAGTTGAAATCGTTGGTATCAAAGAAGAAACACGTAAAGTAGTTGTAACTGGTATCGAAATGTTCCGTAAACTTCTTGATGAAGCTCAGGCTGGTGATAACATCGGTGCTCTTCTTCGTGGTGTTCAGAGAAACGAAATCGAAAGAGGACAGGTTCTTGCTAAACCAGGAACTCTTACATGCCATACAAAATTCACAGCTCAGGTTTACGTTCTGACAAAAGATGAAGGTGGCCGTCATACACCATTCTTCAACAACTACCGTCCACAGTTCTACTTCAGAACAACAGACGTTACAGGTGTTTGCAACCTTCCAGAAGGCGTAGAAATGTGCATGCCTGGAGATAACATCGAAATGACAATCGAACTGATCCACCCAATCGCTATGAGCCAGGGTCTTACATTCGCTATCCGTGAAGGTGGTAGAACTGTAGGTTCAGGTCGTGTTGCTACAATCATCGAGTAATCACTGATTAGCAGATAAATTTAATATATATTGAGTATGTACGTAATGTACATCGTGTCCAAACGTAAGATTACCCCGGAACCGTAAGGTTACCGGGGTTTTTCTGTTGGCTGGATATTTTAATTACTTGTTGTTTTGCGATAAGAACTTGGAGAAATTCCAACCGTCTTTTTAAATACTTTAGAAAAATAGATGTACTGGTTAAAACCTACTTTTTCACTAATCTCAGAAATTGTCAAGCCTGTTGTTGATAAAAGTTCTTTTGCGTATTTGATACGGGTATCTGTTAAATACTGGGTGAAGGTAATACCAAGTTCTCTTTTAAATATCTGAGAAAGATAGCTTGGATTAATGGAAAACAGTCTGCTGATCTCTGTAAAGGAAATTTCCTCTGTAAAGTTTTGATTAATATAATTCAGGATATTTCTAAAAGTATCATTTTTAATCTGTTTTAAAACTGCAGTGTCATTTTGAGAAACAAGGCATTCGTAGCATAGTTCAAGCAACTTTGAGATCAGTTGGTTAAAGTTGTCATATTGCGTCAGTATTTGTGGCGGAGTATAAAGTGGATGACGCGGATCTTCATTATTTATTTTATCCAGTATACTCATTGTGAGATCGTAAATTTTTAATGTTTCTTCAATTGTCCGTTCTGTGACAGGATATAGTTCATCACTTCTTGTAAGTACGTCAATGAAATCTTTTAAGGAATTATCAAGACGTGCTTTTTCCAGTAAAGTAAGAAAAGACGATTTTTCTTTCGCAATATCTAATGTAATTTCAAAATCATCAAGCACATTAGTAGGAGATAAAAAGAAGCTGTACACTTCTTCAGATAGTTTATAAAGGGCGGCGGGAAAGTTATCCCAGTTATTTATGTTAATATATTTAAATCCTAAAATATTTTTTTTAATTAGCAGCTTTTGAAGTTTTTTTATGATTTCAGGATCTTTTAGTTGAGCAGAATCTGGAATAACATAAAAGAATAAATGATCTTCTAATTCCCACTCATAAAACAGTAACTTATCTTTTAATTCAGCACCTATGGAATTTAAACTGGTAGCAAAAGTGCATGGGAAATGTAAGTTAAGCGAATGTTCCAATAGTTCACGGAGAAGATGGATATTTTTAGAGTCCCGGACACGAACCGCATATTCGAAAGCAGCTGCAAATTGTTTTTGTATCCCAATAAAGAATTGCTCCACCTGATTAAGGCTTTTTATCAGCTCATCATCTTCAACAGGTTTTACGATGTAGTCAGAAGCTCCAAGGCGAATTGCTTGCTTGGCATATGTAAAGTCTTCATATCCGGTAATAAAAATAAAGCGGGTGAGAGGAAGTTCAGGTTGAAGTTGAGCCATAAGCTCCAGACCGGATAAGTGAGGCATTTTGATGTCACATAAAATTAAATCAGGTTTTAGCAAGGGAATTTTTTTTCGTGCTTCTATACTGCTTTGAAAAGTTTCGATAATTTCAAAATTCGTTTCCTGCCAGTCAAAGCCAAGTGCAAGGCTGTTAATCACAAGTTTTTCATCATCAATAATTACAACGGAATACATAAAATGAATCTCCTTCCTATATAGTTTTAAGAGTGTCAGTTTTCCAGATCCGGTGAAATGTTATGTATGGTTTGTAATAGTCCAATGGAATCTGCAAAGGCATTGAATTTATCCGGCCATAAGGAAGAGGCCTTTTTATCGCTTAAAATACATTCTGCCATGAGCGTATGGAGGCTATCAGGATTTGGGAGTGTATTGTTACTTGTTTTGCTTAAATTAAAAGGAGTCCATTTGTATGGGACACGAATGGTATTTTGTTTGAACCATTCCATTTCATCTTGGATATAGACAAGAGATTCAGGAGAAAGCATGTCTCTATACCACAAAGTGCCGGTATAAAAATGATCCATATTCCATCTTGGAAGCTGAAAAAATAACATACTGGAAGGGCAGTTTCTCATGTCTGTATCAAGCAGATCATAAAATTCTTTTGATAGTAAGAAGTTCATGATCTGTAGGATTTTATCCATTTTCTCATCATCTACAGAGCTGCTGATATATATTTCAGACCAGTGCAGCATGGTTGTAAAATGATAGCGATTTCCATCCGGTGATTTCCAGGGATGAACAATTTCAAGATAATCTTCAATTGGACGTTCGGGATATTTTTCACACCAAAGTCGTACTATTTTAGGAAAATCCCCGACTAAAATTCCGGATTTTTCATTTATAAAATTGTGAAAAGGATCTTCAGGATATTGGAAAAAGAAATTGGGATTGATAATGTTGCGTTTATATAAGTCCTGTATATAATCCAACGCATATTTCATTTCAGAAGAGGCATAGGCAGGAATCCATTGATCATTTTCCTTGATCCATCCTTTTTCTGTATTACACAAAAAAGGAAAATTACTTTGATACAATCCATCTATCTTATACATATTGCTGATTTCAATACCATTGGTGTCGTAGAGTCCATTTCCATCTAGATCACCGGTATGAAAGGCAAGAGCCAGTTCTTCTAAATCTTTCTCACAGGAAACAGGGGAAAATCCGGCTTGTTGGCGCCAGTCTTTTCTAACTATGATTACGCGGTCAAACATCCAGTTTTCTTCTGCTTCATATCCAATACGTGGTATGCACCACAGTTTTCCATCTGATTTTGTGTTTTGAATATATTCTTTGTTTAGGTAAGATTTTAAATTAGGATAATCGTCAAGATTATCAGGGAGATTACGAATTAACCCTTGCTCAATCCATGTCTGATAAGTTTTGGTTCCACATAAACTATGTGATATTAAATCTGGAAGCTGGTCTGTGGCGGCTGCTTTTTGAAAGGCTTCCGTCCAGTTGGAATAATTAATTTGTACAGGGATTAATTCCACCTGGAAACGTTTTTCAATCTCTTTTTGGAGTGCATCGCCTGAAAGGAGAGGAAAAGCATCCCAGATACCCAGGGTGATTCTGGTAGGTTCAGGTTCCGGGTTTTTAGCAGGTTCTAATTCTTCGTGTAATTTGCTGTAGAGGCATAGTAAACAGATAACAGCAAAAAGAAAGAAAATGCTATAAAGAAATGTAAATTTTTTTGCTAAAGATTTCAATTTATTTTCCTCCTACAGTTAAGATTGGTATTCTAAGAGAAACAGTTGTTCCTTCTACATTACTGTCAATGCTAAGTCCATAAGGATCTCCATATGTGAGTCGGATCCGATTGTTTACATTATGGAGACCGATATTTTTGGGCTGTTGATTCTGAAGAAAATTTTGACTGTTTGCAAGTTGTTGCTGTATTTCCTTAAGCTGATCCGGAGCAATGGGAATCCCTTCATTAAAAATACATATCAGTAAATTTTTTTCGGATTCCTTATAAACGGAAATGCTTAATTTGCATAAAGAAGAGCAATCTTCTATTCCGTGAACAATGGCATTTTCTACTAAAGGCTGCAGGATCATTTTAGGAAGACGACAGGTAAGTAAATTTTCGTCAATATTAAATTCCACAAAAAAGCGATTATCAAACCGAATATGTTGGATATATATATAATTTTTTATGATTTTAATTTCATCTGATAACAGAACCTCAGCAGATCCTTTTAAACTGTATTTAAAAATACTGGAAAGAGCTTTTGTGAACTTTACGATTTCTCTGTTTCCCGTAGCAGCAGCTAAACCTGTGAGAGATTCTAATGTATTGTAAAGAAAATGAGGATTGATCTGACTGCGCAGGTACTGCAGTTCAAGTTTTTCCTTGCTTAACTGGGCTTCGTATAATTGTGAAGTTGTTAAAAATACCTGTGTATTTAAGTGCTTAATGGTTTTTAACATAGCATTAAACTGATTGTTGATTGTGTGGATTTCCAGATAACCATTTAATTCGATTTGCCCGGATAATTCTTTTAGAGACCCATTGTTAATCTTGGCAATAAAATCTGTTAATTCTTTTATAGGTTTTACAGTATAAGTAACAAAAAGAGTCCATAATAAAATAACAATAATTAAAAGAAAGATAAAGAGCAAGGTGTATTTGAGCAGAGTGTTAAACAGTATGGAAATAGTGGTATCCTGTTTGGGATAAGCCAGTATTTTAATGCCTAAATCGGATATTTCATGTTGAATAGTTGGAGCAGGAAGATCGGAGGAATCAGATAAATCAGTGACCTTGTTTTCCCAAAAACACGTATCATCTTCAGTCATGAGACGTAAATGTGTATTGGAAGTAAATAAATGGGTGTTATTTTGGAATGCAAGAGCATTTTTATCTAAGATCATATAAATATATCCAATGGTTTCATTTGTAGAAAGAAGAATATTTGTACATTTAATCTGTGAACACATGACAAATATGGTTTCGTTAGATGCATTTGTGGTTGCATATAAAGAAACAGAAGGACCAATTTCCTCAACTGGTTTTAAGGTTACATCCGAACCGAGAAGGGAATAGGTGGAATGGTTTTTATCAATAATTACATAATCAATAATTTGTGGATTTAAAGAGGTCATATTTGCCCAAAAATGATTTACACGATTAAAATACGTATATTTTTGTGAAGGATCAGATTCTAATAAAAAGTTTTGAAGATCTGCCTGGAAGGAAATATAGTGAATTGTATTTTCTAAAGAGTTGTAGTTACTGTAAATACTTTCTTCTAGTTGTAAAATAAGATCTTCGGCGTATGCTTTGTTAGCATTTTTAAATACTCTGTTTGTTTGTAATACATAGGAGATAAAAAAGATAAAAAATATGCAGCATCCTATGAAAACTGCAATGATCGCCTGATGTATAATTGATAAATTTAAAAATTTTTTTCGGATGTTGTGCATGAACATTAAGACCTCCAGGAGTATACACTTATTTAAGTGGCTATTATTGTATACTAAAAGATTTGAAAAATCAACCGACCTTATAAAGGGCGGAAGCAGGCAGATATTGAAATAGAGAAAAAATAAGTTCTCTGTTTATATAAATATGTCTTTTATTTAGAAAAAAAATCTCCGAACAGAGAAAAGTAAATAAATAACGAAAAGATATAAAAATACAACATTCTCATACAACATATAACAGATTATAATTTCATTAAAAGTTAGCGTAGGAAATAAAAATAAAGGAGGATAAGGGAAATGAAAAAGAGAGTATTAAGTATCTTGCTGGGAGCAGCAATGGCAACAACTTTGTTAGCCGGATGTGGTGGAGCAAAATCAGCAGATGGCAAATCAGAAGGTGGATCAAAAGATCATCTGGTTTACTGGTCAATGTGGGAAGAAGCGGAGCCACAGGGAACGGTAATCAAAGAGCTGGTGGAGGCATACAACAAAGATGCAGAAGTAAAGATTGACTTGGAGTTCAAGGGAAGAAATGGAATTCGTGATGGTTTGGAACCGGCATTAAAAGCAGGAAAGCAAATAGATTTATATGATGAATCGGATGAAAGACTAAATACGGTTTGGGATAATTATGGATATGAACTGAGTGATCTGGTTGAATCCACAGGATATGCTGAGACAGCCAATACAGTATTGCTGGATAGTTTCAAAGAACTAGCGGGTGGAAAGCTTGTTGCGATTCCATATCAGCCATATATTTTTAGTTTTTTCTATAACAAACAAATTTTTACTGAAGCAGGAGTGACAGAAGCTCCAAAGACATGGGATGAATTTCTTGATGCGTGTGAAAAAATTAAAAAAGCAGGATATATTCCATTAACAACAGATGATGCATATTCTGTGGCAAATTTTGGAACCCATCTTACAAGACTGGTAGGGCAGGATAGAACAGTTGAAATTGTAAAAAATGGTGAATGGGATGATCCGGCAGTTGTTCAGGTAGCGGAGCAATATGAAGAACTTGCAGCAAAAGGATACATTTCACCAAATGTAGAAACGAATAAATTTCCGGCCGGACAAAATTCGGAGTTTGCACTTGGAGAAGTAGCAATGTACTTTGATGGATCCTGGGTACCAAACGAAGTGAAGAGCATTGCAGGGGAAGATTTTGAATGGGGCTGCTTTTCATATCCGGCACTGGAGGGCGGAAAAACAGGTACAGAAGCTGTTACATTTGGAGCACAGGCAATTGCGATTAATAAGAATTGTAAGCATCCGGAAGATGCATTTAAATTTATTGAAATGTTAACAAAGGGCGAATACGACGCAAAATTAGCAAAAGAGTCATTGGGAATGCCAGTGTCAACAGCAACAGATGAGTGGCCGGAGCAGCTTAAAGAAGCCAGGGAAGTATTAGAAAATGCAACAACAAAGCTTCTTTATGCAGCGGGCGGTGAAGCGAATACAGATGTTATTCCATTAATTAAAGAGAACTTCCTTAAATTAATGGGTGGATCTATTACAGCAGAAGAATTTGTAGCAAATATGAGTAAATAATTAACTGATCAGAGGCAGCAACTGTGAAAAAGTTTGCTGCCTTATTAAAAAGGATGATAAAATGAAAAAAGATAAATCGATGATAGTTCTTTTTCTTACACCGGCAGTATTTATGTTTCTTGCCATTTTTTTATACCCTATAATTCGTACAGTTATAATGAGTTTTTTCTATATGGAAGGTTTGACAGATGATTTGTCAACATGGCAGTTTGTAGGACTTGAGAACTATGTAAAACTGATCAATACACCATTATTTAAGGATGCAATGGTGAATTTATTTAAAATATGGTTTTATGGTGGACTTATTGTAATGTCATTGGCACTGCTTTATGCAGTAATCTTATCAAGCGGGATCAGATTCAAAAAAGTATTTAGAGCTATTTTATATTTACCTAATATTGTCAGTGCAGTAGCACTTGCAACAATGTGGTTACAGGGTGTATTTAGTTCTAAATTTGGTATATTGAAAAGCTTTTTTGAAATGATCGGTGCGGAAAAACTGGCACAGATCGGATGGCTTGATGGGGATAATACATTTAAAGCATTGCTGATTGCATATTGTTTTGGAATGGTAGGTTACCATATGCTGATTTTCTTAAGTGGAATTGAGCGTATCAGTCCGGAATATTTTGAAGCGGCAACAATTGACGGAGCCGGAAAGATAAAACAGTTTCTTTATATTACATTTCCTTTGTTGAAAGGTGTAATAAAAACAAACTTAATTATGTGGTCTATTAGTTCCGTGGGATTCTTTGTATGGTCACAGTTGTTTTCACCGCTTGGTATGGATCGGAGTACAGTAACGCCTATGGTTTATATGTACACACAGATATTTGGCTCATCTACAGGAAATACTATTGAGCGTAATTCCGGACTTGGGGCAGCAATCGGTGTTTTACTTTGTATCATAGTGGTAGTGATTTTCTGGATTTTAAATAAGACCATAAAAGAAGATGATGCAGAATTTTAGAGGGGGCAAAAAGATGAAAAAAGAAAAAATTAATTGGAAAAAAGAATTAAAATTAGCACCCGGATATTTGCTGCTCATCATATGGGTTCTTTTCACGTTTGTTTTACTTGGCTGGGTTTTTGCTGCCAGTTTTTCAACAACAAAAGAAATTTTTTCCGGAAAATTATTTGCATTTGAAAGTGGATTTCATTTTGAAAACTATATGAAGGCATGGACTACAGCAAATGTATCAGTATTCTTTAAAAATTCGTTAATTTATGCAAGTATTTCATGTGTGCTTGTAATTTTGATTGCAGCACCTGCAGCTTATGTATTATCGAGATTTGAATTTAAGTTAAATAAAGTAATACAGTCAGGACTGGTTTCTGCAATGGGAGTTCCGATTGTAATGATTATTCTTCCATTATTTAGCGAAATCGTAAAATTTAATTTGCTTGATACGACTTTTACTTCACGTTTGGTCCTGATTTTTCTGTATGTAGGGATAAATGTTCCATATACAACTATTTTCCTGCTGACATTCTTTTCAAATCTGCCAAAAGCATTTGAAGAGGCGGCAGCGATTGATGGATGCAATCCTAGAAAAACCTTTTGGAAGATTATGCTTCCAATGGCACAGTCTGGAATTATTACAGTAAGTATCTTTAATTTTATTGCAATATGGAATGAATATTTTCTTTCTTTGATTTTTGCAAATTCAAATGAATTAAGGCCGGTTGCAGTAGGATTGTTTTCGATGATAAATTCTATGAAGTATACAGGAGATTACGCGGGAATGTTTGCCGCAGTTGTAATTGTATTTCTTCCAACATTTATTTTATACATTATGTTATCAGAAAAAATCATTGCCGGAGTAACCGGTGGCGGAGTAAAAGGCTGATATAGAAAGGATTTTAGGAAATGAGCATCAGAGTATCAACAATGAAAATACAGGGGAATACCCTTTTAAAAGAAAACAGACTTCCTAGGTTTCGTGCGAAACAACAGGATAAAGTGCTGGACGGAAGCGGATTGTTAGAAGCAGAAAAAGAAAAATATGGTTACCAGACAGGAGATCGAGTATTGCCTTATTTGGTACAGGATATTTATTCAAGAGAGAAAAAAATAGAAGTAATTAAAACTATTGAGTTTGAAAACAGGCATTTGAAAGCTATTTTCCTTCCAGAATATGGAATGAGAATGTTTTCTTTATACAGTAAAGATGAAGGCAGAGAATTATTGTTTCGTAACAGTGCATTACAATTTGCAAATTTGGCAATTCGTGATGCATGGTTTGCAGGAGGGATTGAATGGAATATCGGGCAGTTGGGACATACATTTACCACATGTGATCATTTGTATGCTGCCATTTGCAAAGATCCGTCCGGGAATGAATTTTTAAGATGTTATGAATATGAGCGCTGCAAGGGAGTTTACTGGCAGGTTGATTTTTATTTAGAAGACGATGCAAAACAGATTGCAGCTTACGTAAGATTTATTAACCCTAAATCAGAAGATGTTCCTTTTTATTGGTGGACCAACATTGCTGTGCCGGAAGAGAAAAATGTCAGGGTTTTTTCCGGAAATAAAGAAGTGATTTATATTAATCCTTCATCAAATGAGGCAGCGGGTGCAATAAAGGGAATGAGCCATGGAAGTATGCCGGATTTAGGTTCTCTGCCTGGAAAAGATTCCTCTTATCCGCAGAACTTCAGATTTTCATCGGAATATTTTTTCCAGAATGAAGCAGATCCGGAGCAAACCTGGGAAGCTGCTGTGTATGATGACGGAACAGTCTTTTTTGACTATGCCTCAGAAAGACTTCAATATCATAAAATGTTTTGCTGGGGAGTTCATCCAGGGGGACAGCATTGGAAAGATTTTCTTTCTGAACCGGGAAAAGGCGATTATATAGAATTACAGGCTGGTTTAGCGCCAACTCAAGTACATGGATTAGATTTTCCGGCAAATACAACCTGGGATTTTATACAGGTATTTGGTGGTATTACCATAGATTATAAGCTGGCAGAGGGTGAATGGAATCAGGCGCAGAAGAATGTGGAACGACAGGTGAAACAGCAAGTAAATGCAGAGGAAATACAGAGATTATTAGAAAAATACAGAAAGAATGCAGATTGCGAAATAGAAGAACTTCTTCATCTAGGAAGCGGATTTGGTGCAATTGAGGAAATGAGAAAACCGGGAGCGACACCAAAAGGTTTTAAATTTCCATTTGCGTCTATTGGTGAAAAAGAAACAATATGGGTGGAACTTCTTCAAAAACATAGTATCGAAGATCAAAAATTATGTGATTTTCCATTATCATATATGGTTGATACAAGGTATGAGCAATATTTAAAAGATGCAGCAGAACAAGGAGGGTATACTGCCAAAAACCTTTATGGTGTCATGTGTTTTGAAGATACCCGTTATGAAGAAGGAATTAAGTGGTTTAAGAAATCAATTGAAGCAAAAGAAAATCCATTAGCATACCGAAATTTATTTTATGCATATAAGGATTATGATGTGAACCGGGCAATTTTATATATGGAAAAAGCATTATCTATGTTTGAGGAAGAGCCGGCACGTGAGTTTGTGGAGGAATATACAGAGTGCTTATTGGAAAATAAAATGTATGATAAGTTATGGCAATATTACAGAGAACTTCCGGGACAATTGAAATCTAATGAGAGAATAATTTTAAATGTGATTCCTGCAGCTGTGTTTGTAAAAGAATACGATTTTTTGGATGAACAATATAAAAAAGAATTCTTACGTATAAGAGAAGGAGAGCGGGTATTTACAGAATGTTATTTTGCTTATCAGGCTTTAAAAGAATCTAGAGAAACAGGTGTTGCATATACAGAAGAGTTGATTCAGAAATATGTGACACGAAATCAGATTCCTCAAAATATAGATTTTAGACAAAGTGAAATTTGATTTTGAAAATAAAGAATGACCAACTCCGGCATTTGCCGGGGATGGTCATTCTTTTTAAAATCTCTTTTAAAGTTTTTGTTTATCTTAGCCGAAGTATCTTTCAAGAAGGCCTTTGAATGCTTTTCCGTGTCTTGCTTCGTCTTTTGCCATTTCATGAACAGTGTCATGGATTGCGTCAAGGTTTGCAGCTTTTGCACGTTTTGCAAGATCAAATTTACCAGCAGTAGCGCCGTT
>JARIAR010000033.1 GCA_029257805.1 Blautia sp. | reverse complement strand
TATGTCTTATTTCAACTGTTCCTTTGTGAGCAATAGCGATTTGTTTAACGATAAGTAATCCTAAGCCGTGGCGTTGTTCTGATGTATTTTCATCACAGACCATATAGTGAGGTGAATTGTTTAGTTTGTCAATTTGTTCGTCCGTAGCTCCGACACCGTTATCTGAAACAACAATGTTACAGCTTCTATTACATTCTTGAATAGCAATATAGATTCTGCAGCCATCTGCATTATGGTTTATGCTGTTTTGTATCAAATTACTGACGGCTCTTTTTATCAAATCTTTATCTGCATTTATAATAAGGCGATTTAATTTGCTGTCGATGAGCCATTCTATAGGGTATTTACCGACAATATCCAAATTGATGAAATCTACAACTACTTGCCGTACAACAGAAATAACATTAACTTGCTCAATATGTGTTGGTTGCATATTATATTCCAACTTTGAAGCAAGATTAAGGTCGTTTATGAGGTTTTTCATTCGCTGACTCTGCTTAACGATAACCGCTGCTTTTTTTCGTTCATCTTCGGGTAATTGTTTGTTACATTCCAACTGACTTGCATAGCCCATAACCATTGAAAGAGGTGTTCGTATGTCGTGCGATACTCCTGCAATCCAATTTGCTCTCGCTGTTTCTTTTTTCTTGAGCTGATAATTTTGACTTTGCAATACTTCGGAAGTTCGATTTATGTTCGTTGATATTTCTGAGAGTACACCTTTTTCTTTAAGTACAACGGGCTGCCCTGTGTGTAATGATTGAATACCGTCCGTAATTGGCTTAATAGATTTCAGCAATTTGGTGTTTGCTGCCATATAAATGATAAAAATGATAAAAATATTTATAGCTAAAACAATAAGAACGTTTTTTGGCAAGTTGACAATAAATTGATAATCCCAACTTGGCCACATATGTTTCCAGTAGCTATCTTTTGGATAGCCGAGAACAATCAGCCCGTTTTTACCTTCTCCTGTAAAAGTCGGGTATCCGTCAATATATCCACGGGTTAGATTAGCAATATCGGAAACCGTATATTTCAAAGAAACTGTATCGGGAAGATTATCCGAATGCCAGACACATTCTCCCGTTGCATTATCAATATAAATAGCCCATACATTTTGAGTGTTCAATTCCTCAATCATTTTATCGGGTATTGTATAGCCTTGTTTGGTTTGCACTATGTTTTCTACAACTTGTTCTGCTGTTTTCCATGGGGAGCCATTGGATGCTTGTGTGGCAGTAATGACGGCTAAAATGATAAAATTCATTACAAGAATAAAAAAAGAACTTAACATCAAAATGCCAATAAAACGTTTAATTAAATTTGGTACACTTTTCATATTATTTATCTCCAACAATGAGCTTATATCCCAGTCCTTTAATTGTTATCAGAGAAACTGGTTTCGAAGGGTTGATTTCAATTTTTTCACGAATGCGGCGAATATGCGCCATTAGAGAATTTTCATACCCATACGGATTGTCGCCCCATGCAGCTTCGCATAAAGTATCAATCGTAACAATTCGCCCCGCATTTCGGCATAATGTGTAAAGTATATCGTGTTCTTTTGCCGTGAGAGCAATATGCTCTCCATTTTTTATAACTTCAGCACGGTCAAAATATATTTCGCTGCCTGACAACTTAACAATCGGATTTTCGCCCTTATAGCTTCTGCGTAGAATGGCGTTTACACGATAGATAAGTTCTTTTGGTAAGAATGGCTTAACAATATAATCATCAGCGCCAACTCCAAATCCACGAAATTTGTCATCCTCTTCGCCGCGAGCTGTCAAAAATAGAACAGGGTAATCAGACTTGTTTTTTAATTGTTTCAGAAGGTCAAAACCATTACCATCTGGCAACATTACATCAAGAATTGCAAGTTCAGGTTGAAATGTTTCTGCTATATTAAGAGCTTCTTTAACCGTTTTGGCTGTTTTGAGATTGCAAAACCCCTCATCAGATAAGATAGACAAAACCATATCTAAAAGTTCCTGCTCGTCGTCAACAAGCAAGATACGTTTTTGTTTCAAAAATTCAAACTCCATTTTTGTGCCTCCTTCTCGTTTATCATTATAGCATACAACTATGTCGTTTTCTAATATGCGAATGAAAAGTAAGGTAAATGTAAGGTAGGGAGAAGGTTACCACAAGGTCGGCAAGTTAGAATAAAATTGCAGTGATGAGAAAGGAGAAGAACATTATGAATATTATTGAAACGCAAAATTTGACAAAATCATATGCTGATTTTACAGCCGTATCAAATGTCAATCTGCATATTCCAAAAGGAGCTGTATATGGTTTTCTTGGTCCGAACGGTGCGGGAAAATCCACTACAATGAAGATGTTTTTGGGACTTACGAAACCTACAAGCGGATCATTTACTATTGATGGGAAAAAGTATCCTAAAGCAAGAGTGGATATTTTAAAAGAGATTGGCTCATTTATTGAAGCACCTGCTTTTTACGGGAATTTAAGCGGTGAAGAAAACTTGGAAATTATCCGTAAGATATTAGGACTGCCCAAGTCTTCTGTATCCGAAGCCCTCGAGATAGTCGGGCTTACACAGTTTAAAAAGCGTCTTGCAAAAAAATATTCTCTTGGAATGAAGCAAAGATTGGGGCTTGCGAGTGCTTTGATTGGAAAGCCGCCGATTTTGATTTTAGATGAGCCGACCAATGGACTTGACCCTGTTGGCATCCACGAAATCAGAAATCTCATACGTTCTCTGCCTGAAAAGTTTGACTGTACTGTTTTGGTATCGTCCCATTTGCTTTCAGAAGTTGAGCTGATGGCGGACAATATCGGTATCTTAAATCATGGACATCTGTTGTTTGAGGGAACACTTGAACAGCTTAGAGATAATTCTGCTGCACAAGGGTATCCTATCGATAACTTGGAAGACACATTCCTTGCCTTGATTGACGCCGATAACCACCGGAGAGGAGTAGTAAAATGAGCCTATCTCTAGAATGTAAAAAAGTAAAGCGAACAGGATTTATCCCTACATTTTTATGTGGCGGTATTTTGGCAGCGGCTGTTCCAATTATCAATATGGCTGTGCGTTGTGAAACATATATCGGACAGCCTGGCTCTCCGATACAAATTTTAATGGAAGCAAATTGGCAAATGATCGCAATGTTTAATATCCTGCTTGTTGTTGCAGGAAGCTGTATTTTGTATCATATCGAGTTTGCCGATAATGCGATGCAAAAGATGAAATCACTACCTGTTCGAGAAAGCTCCATTTTCTTTGTCAAATTTGTTTTGACTTCGATTATGAGCGTAGTTGTACTTGCAATGGAAGCAGCTTCAATTGCATTTTGCGTTTCCCATTGGTTTGAAATAGGAAATAAATTTTGGTTGGAATTGGGTAAGAACTTCGGATATTCATTTTTGCTGATGTTGCCGTGTGTGCTGTTATTGCTGTTGATTTCATCGGCTTGTAAAAATATGTGGGTATCTCTGGGGATTGGTGTTGTATGCGTGTTTGCTGCGACAATGATGCCAACAGAAAATTTTGTGCTTTCTCTTTTTCCGTTTGCTACTCCGTTTCAAATCTTTGCGAATACGGAAATGATACAGGTGATGCATTATGTTTATGCGGCAATTATTGAAATTGTTGTTATAAGTTTTACAGAGCTTGTATTTATAAAGGTTAGGAGGTTGTTTGAATGAGTTTTTTATCTCTTATCGGCGTTGAGTTTAAGAAAATAAAACGCTCAAAAATATTCCTTATACTGTTTGTTGCAACGATCATTTTATGGATACCACCAATTATTAATGTAGAGATGAACTTTAATATGCAAGCCGAGGGGATTTCTCCTGAAAACAATTTTTTTATTCAAGGATTTATGGGAATGGCTTGGTTTATGTTTCCCGCAAGTATGGTAGTTGGTACTGTTCTTTTGAGCCAGACAGAAAGAACAAATAAAGGTATCTTAAAAATGCTTGCGTTGCCTATCAGCATGGTAAAACTTTGTTTAGCAAAGTTTGTAGTATTGCTTGCGTTAGCGGCATCACAAATTCTAATGATGGTCGGAACGTATTACATTAGTGCTGCCGTAGTGACGGGAACACAGGATTATAATTTTATCTTATCTCCGTTATTTGTTTTGCAAGAGGTCGGTTATATTGCTATTTCTACGATACCAATGCTTGCGTTTTTTTGGGTGTTATCAGTATGTGTTCAAACTCCAATTTTTTCAATTGGAATAGGATTGGCTTCTATTGTACCGTCAGTTTTGATGATTAACACGAAGGCATGGTTTGCATATCCAATGTCATATCCGTTTTTTGTGATTACTGCAGAATACGGAAAGCTTGCGGAAAATCTTACAACTGCACAGGTTGAGTTTTTTCCTTGGATACCTATAGCAATCGCAATAACCATTGTTTGCTTATGCATTGCATGTTTCCGTTTTGGGAAGGCAGAAAGGAGATAAATATTATGAAAAACAAAATTTTAACTGTTATTAGTAGCATTATGCTTTTTGTTCCGTGGACTATCCTACCTTTGAGAACTTTTGATTGGGCATTGGAGTCGCCTGTTGCAGAAATTATGATTTTCTGCTATGCCGCATTTATGATTTTCAGTGGGATTTTTACAGCTATTTCTTACACAAAAGCTAAGGTGCAGAATAACCTGATGAAAGTTGATTTAGTTGTGAATAGCCTTTATGCTGTATTTGGTGTTTGTGTTTTCATTATGATGGCTATCACAAAATTTTCTTAAATAGGGAGTGTTATAATGAAAAAGATAAAATCATTCATTGCATTATCTTTGGGGCTTTGTATGATACTTTGTTTTGAGGGCTGCAGCTTTCATCACGATGAAGGAAGTTTGAAAGAGAATCTGATTGATGGATTTGACAGCTGGCTGCAGTTATTCAGTAAACATGCCCTTACAAAAGATAAGAATTTGCAAGGCGAAAGAGAAAAAGGCGCTGATCAATACACAGGCAGTTACTCCGCTTTGTATGATGGTTTCAATGGCGAGGAGTTTATTTTTGGTGCTACAGCTTTAGAGAGGATTCAAGGAAGTGATCTGAAAGTAACCTATTCGCTGAAAATTACGTCTGGCTCAGCTACTCTTTATTGGATTAGTTCTGGTGAAGAACATATCATAGCCGAGGAAAATGCAGACGATGTTTATAAATTTACAATTAGCTCTGGCGATAACTATATCGTGTTAAAAGGTAGCAATTTCAGCGGAAGCCTTCAGCTAACAGTTGAAGATACAAAGAAGTAAAAGTGTAAAATCCTTTTTTTGAAATGTAATAATGGGTATCAGTTTGGCTCTTACAGGATTGCTGCTGATACTCATCAGCATACTTGCAACTCTAATCTATTTGTTTTGGGCTGTTGTAGACCGTGTCATTTATTAGAATATTCAAAACACGTCAATGAAAAAGGAAAAGCGACAATTCTAATGGTTACCCATGATACATTTGGTGATTTTTTACAACAATGATCTTATCCAATTTTATTAATCTAGTATCTTCTGGGATTTTGTCTTGCGGTCAAAGAAGAGGGTATGGAAGTAATGGGAAATATATTGATCGCTACGATCCTGGTGATTGTAGGAATCTATAGATTAATTCTAAGATCTTTCGTATGAAAAAATTATTGTGTTTATGTTAGGGGAAGTGTACTTATGCTTTGTGCTGTGACAACTTTTTGCTATTTTAGCTCGAAAAAGATTTATGAACAGAATCTTTGATTATAAAGCTAGTTTTTAGAATCATCATAGAAACCACTAGATATATATTTCTCAATTTGATACAATAACTAGTATCGATTAGAATTTGAAAAGGAATTAGAAAAGAAAGGGAAATATAGATGAATACAAGAATTTACAATGTCAGAGTCCTTACGATGGAAGAGGATAAAAAAATCTTT
>JARIAR010000029.1 GCA_029257805.1 Blautia sp. | reverse complement strand
CTAATTCGCTTACTGCCACAAACAGACTAACTTTCGCACATACAGAAAATAAATATTTTACAGGCTTAAGATTGGCAATTTGTTTCTCTTTAAAAAGTTTAGAAATATTTTCTTCCGCTTTCCCCTTGTATTCCTCTTCCGGTATATACTCTCCTGAAAAGAGTTCATTTAAGCTAATTCCCAAAACATCACATAGTGGTTGTAATAATGATAGATCCGGCATTCCTCTTCCGGTTTCCCATTTCGATACTGCCTGTTTTGTTATTTCCAATAATTCAGCAAGCTGCATTTGTGTCAGATTTTTTTCTTTTCTACACTGAGCAATAAAAGCACCAATCTTTTTCTGATCCATAAGATAGCTCTCCTTCTCTATATTTGCTCACAGCATATCAAAAAATTTTGCTCTTTTAAACAACCAAGCGTTTACTTCATACCATTTTTCATATAAACCTCCCCAAAAAAACGAAGACGGATCTCTCCGCCTTCATCTGTAGTATTCTTTACGTTGTAAAACATCCCGTACATTCAGTCCACTTGTAAAACTGGTAGCATATCTCTTAAAACTATACTCACACCAAGTAAGCAACTATACAAAAACTAATTGCCTTAACCTTTTTCTATATACCTTACTATCAACTTTCAACAATAGATGATTGGGTAAATTGCAATATCCCCGATTCCTACAGAATAGAATATCCTGCTTTAATTGCATTAATCCTACATTAAATATATCTCTTTACCTGTTTCCGCATTCACCAGCATTACATATTTTTGAGAATTATTGTCAGTTAATTCCAAGTACCAGATTGGTTCTGCCGTATACTGCTGAGTTTCATTTATGTATGCACGCTCATAAAATTTTGCCCGAATCACCGTATAAGTAGCTTCATCTAATAAGTTTTCATACTTCGTTTCTACCGTTGTCGCGATTTCGTTAAAACTTTTTAGCGGTACATTTTTCCCGGTTTCCTGGAAATTATAAAGGCCATACACACGCAGGCTTTCTATCCCCCGTGCAGAACAAACAGCAACCACCGGACTGGACTCTGGCGTGTCATATGCAAGTGCCTGTGCCATAACCGATAATTCAGGATACACAGGAATCCCACTTACTGTCTGCCTTGCATATACGATACATATATCATCCTCGTTCGTCCACTCAGGCTTTCGTTTACTCTCTTCCAGCAATCCTTCAGCAACATATTGTTTTTCAATTTCCCGCATCATATCTGCACTTAAATAGGACGTTTGAAAAACTAAATTTTCTACTGCATATCCGGCATTTTCAAGTGTTTCTTTTACTTTTTGTACAGCATCCTGCTCGTTTACAACAGATTCTGTCGCAGAAGTAAATTTCTCCATATTCTCCGTATTAGGCACCCCTATTTGAGCATAATAAGCCGAATTTTCCGTTGATATTCCAAACTCCATTCCAATCCCTACATTTGTACCATCCGCTAAAACATAATGGTTTTCTTCCGGATATAGATCACTGGCAGGAGTATTATGATGCTCAAGAATTTCTTTTCCTTTTACAAAATTTGCATATGCCTTTTCACTATCCACAAAATGCACACTTTCTAAAACAAATTGAGGGATCTCTTCTCCGTTCCAATTCTCCGGAACTTCTAATTCACACTGAAACCGAACTTTACCTGATGCGGATTCCTTTTCATATGTCTGCGCATACGCATTTTGAGTCAGCATAATAAGCGATAACGCACATATACCTGAAATCATTATGTCTTTTCTCATTTTCTGCTCCCACTTACAAATCACGGTGTATAACATCCTTCTACATTTGACTAACATCTTTAGCTTTTAACTTGTTTCATCTTTTACTTTACTGATCACACCTCCCTCCATCTCATAAACCTCGTCGCAAAGAACCTCTATATCCTCCCGGTTATGGCTGGCCAGGATAATTAGTTTATTTTCTTCTTTCATTTTTAACAGAAGTTCCCGGATTTCTCTTACCCCGTTTTTGTCCAGACCATTCATAGGCTCGTCCAAAATCAAAATTCCCGGTTCTTCCATGATAGCCTGTGCAATGGCAAGTCTCTGGCGCATACCCAGCGAATATTTTCCAACCGGTCGCTTCAATGCAGGATCTAAGCCAACCTTTCTCAGAACAGAGCAGAGATAGTCTTTGTTCTTTTTGTTCCGTAATGTATAAAGAAATTCCAGGTTATGATAGCCACTCCAGGTCCTTAAAAACCCCGGTTCCTCAATAATAATCCCCGCATCGGTCAGCATATCCTTATCTTTTCCCATTACTTTACCGTTGACGGTTATCGTTCCCTCATCGCAGGAGAGAAAACCGCAAATAGATTTAAACAAAATAGTTTTTCCGGAACCATTGTGCCCTACAAGTCCATAAATTTTGCCACTTTCACATAAAAGAGAAACATCCTTTAAAACCTTGTTATCTTTAAAGCTTTTACTTACATGAGATACTTCAATTACATAGTCCTGTCTGTCCATATATTTCACTCCTATATATCCTCATTTTCCCAGTTAAATTCTATTTTTTTTACTTTTATTAAAATAATGACCGTCATACACATAATCCCTGTTATTAAAAACCCGAACATATAAGGTATAGATGGCAACCAATAGTAACCATAATCCGGGGTTGCAATCCTTGCCAGTTCAGCCCATATCGTCGGGATAAAAAAGGCCAGTTTATGACGTATCATAGGATGTATATTCAATACAGGAAATAGAGCGATTGCCAGGGCAAGACCACCTGCAACTGCAGCAATCTTATTCAAAAACAAACTTAACAGGAACATCAGAACCCCTATAAATGTACAGATACAGGCACAAAGAAGAATCTCCAGCCCTATAAGCTGTAATGGCGAAAATTCAGAGAAAATCTCATAATAAATAAACACAGAACTATCAAACTGGGTAAGAGCCCTTGTCGTTGCTGCTGTCCTCAGCAGTTTTCCCCATTCATTGCTCCATTCAATATCCGGTAAAAGAGGAAGTATTGTGCAGATGACTGCCACAACAGTAAGAACAACGGAACGGATAAAAATCCCTCCTATCTGCCCTAATGCCCAACGCTTTC
>JARIAR010000007.1 GCA_029257805.1 Blautia sp. | reverse complement strand
GTATTTTAGTTTCGGTAGCTTTTTCGTATATCGTATTCCATGAAAAACTTAGTAAAAAAGCAACAATCGGATTGATTTTTATGGTTTTGGGGACATTGCTAATGGCCATATGGGCATAATAATGATTAATATGCCCTTTTTCTTAGTAATGATAGTGTCTTCTATATTTTATATCACTTTTTCAAACCGGTAATGTTGCTTGATGTCAGGATATTTTTCTTTATCAACTTCACTCATAAACATGGAATAAGGTCTTGCGCAGGTTTTAAATGGTGCATACAGTCCCTGATAAATGACAAGTTTTTCTCCTGTTTCTGTATGATGCGCAAATGCCAGAACTTTATATAAGTATTCGGATGTGTCTGGAGATACCCATTCTCTTTTAAAGTGCTGCACAATGTCTCCTATTTGTATGTCTCGTTTGATGGTATCGTCATCGGGGAGTTCCGGTTCTGTATCTAATTCTATATACTCTTCTTTGTCTAAAGATACTGGAATTCCGGTTTTTCCATTAATATGCACACCTCCGTACCAGGTGCTTGTAATTTCAAAAATATCGCCAATTTCATATTCCCGGCTATATTCGTCATTTTTCTTGATGATTCTTATTCTGCTCATTCTATTCTCCTTATGATAAAAAATTTTAGTGTTGGATATCGGGAAATTTTAGTTGAAACAAAGTTCCTATTTTGGTATCTACAAGACAGATGTTTCCTTCCATCTGGTCCATGATTGTTTTGCAAATGGATAATCCAAGACCGCTGCTGCCGTTGTAGCCTTTTACAAAAGGTTGAAATAATGTATCATGTAGTTCTGGAGCAATCGGCGCCCCGTCATTATAAAAATACATATAAATCTGATCGTTTTTCTTTTTACATGAAACAGAAAAATAGGTATTAGAATATTTTACCTGATTTGTGATCAAGTTTTCAAATAGTATTTTTACTTTTTCCCTGTTTCCTCTTATAAAAATATCAGAATCTATTTCAATATGGCTTTTTTTGTTTTGAAGCTGATTTTCAAGGGATTGTAGTACATCCAAGAGACATTCCTGCACACAAATAGTTTCCGCATTTTCTTTTACATTTGTAGATTCCAGCCGGACGATGGTAAGCAGATCCTGCACTTTTTGTTTCATCCGTTCTGTTTGTTTCATGATAGTTTCCAGAGAATCCTGAAGACTTCCTTTCGGGTAAATTTCATTCATGGCAGAAGAGGCATATCCTTCAATGATCATAATAGGAGTTTTCATTTCATGAGAAATATATTCCAGTGTAGTCTGACGCATGGCAGCATCTTTATCGATGGTATCTTTCATAATTTCCAGATCAGACAACAGATTCCGAAATTCAGGATCTTTTGTTTTGATTTCAACAGGATCTGCCTTTTTTCCATGGGTGATTTTTCGGGTGTACGTACGCAGCCTTGCAATATCCGTATACATTTCTTTTCCGATTGTTCTCGTATACCATATGGAAATTCCAACTAATATTATGGAAAAGGTAAGGAAAGACAATACGATCTGAGGGAAAATTTCTGCATATATATCTTTGATAATGGAATAGTGGTATAAAGTTTCTCCATGTTCTGTATCTAATCGGATAACGTACAAAAGATGTTTTCCATCAATCGTTTCTCTGTACAGTTTTTCCGGTTCTGTTTGTTTTTCTGCCCGTTCCTGTATGATTCTGGCAACTTTATCTTTGTGAATGCTTTCCACTACATCTATACTGTCTGTGGTGACACCCAGGATCCACTCATTTTTTATACCCATATCTTGTTTCTTTTGAAAGGTATATTCATCAATGACTCTGTCCTCAAAGATTTTACTAAAATGGTAAAAAGACCAGTAATATACAACAAAAAGGGAACTGGCAGCAATTATCAGAATAAACAGAATAGTACTGGCCGCAATTTTATTTTGAAATGTTTGTTGTTTTTTCATGTATTGTACCTGTATCCATATCCATAAATAGTTTCAAGGGACCATTCTGGAAGTTTTCTTCTTATATTTTTTACATAATTATCTACAATTCTGTCATTTCCGTAATAATCAATTCCCCAAATATTGTCTAAAAGCTGTTCTCTTGACAATGCCTGGCCTTTGTGCTGAATAAAATATAATACAATATCAAATTCACGGCTTGTAATATCAATTCTTTTTTCCTTATGAAAAATCATTCTTTTGGAAAGATCAATAACATAGGGATCTAAAACCAGCTGTTCTTTTTTCTCCTGCATTTTTTTCTGCTTAAATCGATCTACGCGAAAAACCAGTTCAGCAGGCAAAAACGGCTTCGAAATATAGTCGTCGCATCCGATTTCAAATCCGGCTACCCGATCAAAGCGATCTCCTTTTGCTGAAATAATAATTACATTTGTTTCTGGGTTTTGTTTTTTGATTGTTTTTAATAATTCCAATCCATTTCCGTCAGGAAGCATAATATCAACAACCCAGATAGGAATAGACTTATCTAAATAGGTACCGGCCTCTCTTAAAGTATGACATGACTGTACAGAATAAGACGCTTTTTCCAGATAGAAGGTAAGCATTTGATTTAAATCTTCTTCATCTTCTACAAGACAAATATCTGCCATCTGTTTTCCTCCTTCGCACTCATTTCTTTATACATTTTAACACAATTTTATTTAATTTTCCAATTTGAAATTATGATTATTACACAATGTTCTTCTATATTATAAGAAAAGGAGGAACGAAGCAATGAAAAAAAAGAAATTTAAAATGCCAACAGCATTTACTACGCTTTTAATATTGACCGTGATCGTAGCAGTGCTGACGTTCGTAATTCCGGCAGGACAATACGAATATAAAGATGGCATGCCGGTTTCCGGTACTTATCAGGTTGTAGAGTCCCATCCGCAAGGAATATGGGATGTAATCCACGCACCGGTAGAAGGGTTTAAAGGAGCAATCGATGTTATTTTGTTTGTCCTTGTTTTAGGCGGATGTCTGGGTGTTATATTTGAGACAAAAGCCATTGATGCAGCCCTGTCGAAAGTTACGGTCAAATTAAAAGGACGGGAAAAAATCTTGATCCCTATTCTAATGACCATTTGTGCCATAGGAGGAACTACATATGGAATGGCAGAAGAAACCATTGCTTTTTATCCTATTATTCTTCCAATCCTTCTGGCAGCAGGGTATGACGTTGTTACAGGAGTTATGATTGTATTTTTAGGTGCCGGTGTAGGAATTGCAGGAGGAATCGTGAATCCGTTTTCTGTAGGGATTGGATCTAATCTTGCAGGAATATCCTTGGGAGACGGGATTGTCTGTCGTGTGATTCTCTTTGTTCTTTATCTGATTTTTGCGATTGCTTTTGTTATGCATTATGGGGAAAAAGTGAGAAAAAATCCGGAAAAGTCTATTGTACATGATATACGTCATCTTACAGATGCACCTTTTCAAAAAGAGATGGGAGATAATGTTCCGGAATTTGATAAAAAACGAAAAAAGGTTATTTTAGTTTTTGGAATCATGTTTTTGCTTATGATCCTTGCTATTATTCCCTGGGGAAGTAAATTTAACATTCATATTTTTGAAAATATCCATGAATTTCTTCTGAATATTCCTGTAATAGGAGCAATTCTGGGACATACCACTGCATTTGGCGACTGGTATTTTACGGAAATGACAATGTTGTTTCTCTTAGGTGCAATCCTTATTGGAAAAATTTATAAATATAACGAAAAACAGATTGTGAACCTTTTTGTTGCAGGGGCAAAAGATATTTTAAGTGTTGCACTTGTTTTAGGTGTTGCCAAAGGTCTTTCGGTAGTTATGACAAATGGAATGATCATAGATACGATTTTACATTTTGGTGAATCAATTTTGACCCACTTACAAGCAGAAGTATTTCCTGCGATTTCATACCTTCTCTATATTCCGGCTTCTTTATTAATACCTTCTTCATCAGGACTTCAGACAGCCACAATACCAATTTTGGCACCGTTATCTGATTTCATCGGAATAGGAAGAGAGTTTGTTGTTATGGCATGTCAGGCAGGAGCAGAAACCATGAATTTTATTTCTCCTACACAGGCAGTGCTGATCGGAGCACTGACATTGACCAATATTCCTTATGAACGTTGGCTGAAACATATACTTCCGTTTTTTGTGGGTATTATTTTAATCACTATTTCCGTTTTAACTTTAGGCAGCATATTTTTATAAAATTATTTTAAGGAGGATGTTTTTATGAGTAGAGTAACAGTAATTGGGGCAGGTAACGGTGGTGTGACAGCAGCATATCATTTTGCGAAGTTAGGTAATGATGTATGTATTTATGATGATCCAAAGTTTGATACACAAATAAAGGCAATACAAGCTTCGGGAGGAATAGAAGCTTTGGCCGAAGATCATGGTTGCCAGATGTGTTTCCCTGGATTTTCCCAAATTGCACTGGCAACTACAGAGATTAAAGAAGCAATGGATTTTGCAGATGTATTTGTAATGGTATGTCCTTCTTTTGCACAGGAAACGCTGTTTACATCCATGCTTCCTTATTTCAAAAAGGATCAGACACTTCTTTTGATGCCTGGAAATTATGGAGGGCTTGTTTTAAGAAGAATCTTGAAAGAACAGGGGAAAGAAGATCTTAATCTGACAATTGGGGATGCCATTTCTATTCCATGGGCATGCCGGATTGTTCGTCCAGGTGTGATTACCATTATGGGGATTAAAGAATTCCTTCCATTGAGTGTTATGGGAGAAGGACAGCGTAAGGAAGAGGCAGCAGAACAATTAAGAGAAATCCTTCCAATTCCGATAGAAGTTCTTCCGAATCCCATTGCAGCAGGTTTGGAAAATATTAATTTCGGAGGACATCCGCTCCTTACTACATTAAATATGGGAATTCTCGAAAATTTCAACGGTGAATTTAATTATTATAAAGATTGCTGCAGTACTGCAACCGCGAATGCAGCAGCAAGGATGGACAAAGAACGGCTTTCTGTAGGAAAAGCACTTGGAATAAAGCTTCGTACAGAGTTAGAGGCTATGAATGCTTTATATGCCAGTGATTATGATACGGTTTATGATTTTAACCGCGCCTCTACTACTCATGGAAAAATCAATAATGCTCCAAACAGTTCAAAAGCAAGATATATTACAGAAGATGTTGCTTATCTTCTTGTTCCGTGTTATGAATTTGCTACAGTATGTGGTTTAAAAGTTCCGATTGTAGAATCCTGTATTCATATTGCATCGGCATATAATAATACAAATTATTTTGAAACTGGAAGAACGCTTAAATCCATGGGACTGGATCAAATGAATGGTGAACAATTGATCGCATATATTAAAAATATGGAATAACAGGATAGAAATACAAAACCACCTGAAAAAGGTGGTTTTGTATTTACTATCAATCTTTTTCTTTTTCGTCCTGTTCGTTAGTATCCTGTCGAAATTCAGAAGTAGAAACAATTAAAAATTTAGCAGGTTCTTTTGTGTAATTTTCCCATCTGTGTCCGATTTCATTTGGATAGTATAAAGTATCACCGGCTTCAAGTTCATAGCTGCCTACCTGATCCAGAAAAAATGTAATTTTCCCTTCTAACAGGAAAACAAATTCTTCTCCGCCATGATAATAGTAATCACCGGAATCTGTTCCGGGAGGCATGTCTACCACTCCGCCCCACATTCTGCTTTCCCCTTTTGTAATGTGTGATTCAATAATGGGTTTTTGGTTGCTGGTATTTCTTATAAAAGAAGTGCGTTCATTTTTTCGTACAAGTTTTACACGATCACTGTCATCTTCAATAAAAAGCGCAGAGATAGGAAAATTAAGCGTTTCGCATAAGGAATAGATACTGACAAGATTTGGGGAGGTTTTACCTGTCTCAATCTGACTGATTGTTCCTGAGGCAACCCCTGATTTTACGGATACTTCCCGGATTGACAGTCCCATTTCTATTCTTCTGTTTTTTAAAAGAAATCCGATTCTGTTTAAATTCAGCTCTGACATAATATTCCCCTTTTTTTTATTTCTATTATTTATGATAGCATAGAATGAAAAGTTTGTCTTCAAAAAAATGAAAATAGAATTGACAAAAGAAAAAGCATTCATTATAATGAACATACATTGATAATATGCTTAACAAAGGAGAAAATGATGAAGAAATTTACAGCTATGATGTTATGTGGAACTTTGGCAGCAGGTGTTTTGACAGGATGTGGAAGTAAGCCAGAAGAAAAATCAGAAGCAAAAGATGAAAAATTGAAAGTTGCCCTTTGTGTGACTGGAGCAGTAAACGATATGGGATGGTGTCAGTCGGCATATGAAGGTTTGAAATTAGTGGAAAAGGAATTTGGATGTGAAATTGCTTATACAGAAAATGTACAGCCTGCAGATATAACTTCTGCATTTACAGAATATGCATCTAATGATTATGATGTGGTGATCGGACATGGATTTCAGTTTGGTGATCCGGCTTTAGAAGTGGGAGAGTTATATCCGGATACAAAGTTCGTTTGTATCGAAGCCGATGCATCAGCAGAAAATGTTGCTTCTTATACTATGAAATGTGAAGAAACGGGATATCTTCAGGGAATGCTTGCGGCAGGAATGTCACAGTCAGGTAATATTGGATTTATTGGTCCGGTACAGGGCGCATCTCTTGTAAAAATTATGAATGGATATGAAGATGGTGCAAAGGAAGTGAATCCGGATATTAATTATCAGACAGCGTGGACAGGATCTTTTACAGATACAGCATTAGCAAAAGAAGCAGCGCAGGCAATGATTGATAACGGGGCGGATGTGATTGGACATTGTGCAAATGAAGCTGGTACAGGAGCTTTAAATGCAGCTCAGGATGCAGGCTTATTTGCAACGGGTGATTCTTATGATCAAAGTGCACTTGCAGAAACAGCAATTCTTTCTTCCGCAGTATATCATGTGCCGGAATTGATTAAAACGGCAGTAAATGATGTTAAGGAAGGTAATTTTAAAGGTGAAGTAAAGGAACTGGGAATGGCAGAGGGAGTTGTAGAACTGGTGTACAATAAGGCCATGTTAGATAAGATCCCGGAAGATGTAAAGAAATTAGTAGATGCAAAAGAAGCAGAAATTAAAGATGGAAGTTTTAAAGTGCCATGTGATACAAAAGACAGAGCTGGGAAGTAACAGGATAGGATAACATAAGCATATAGAAAACATTTAGGCAGGACGATAAAAATATATTTTATTGAGCCTGCCTGTTTTAAAGGAGCCTTCAATATGATGAATATTTTAGAGATGAAGCACATCGGGAAAAAATTCTCCGGGGTTTATGCAAATGAAGCAATTGATTTGTCGGTAGCAAAAGGGGAAATTCATGCATTGCTTGGAGAAAATGGTGCAGGAAAAACAACGTTGATGAATATTTTGTTCGGAATCTATTCGGCAGATGAAGGGGAAATCTTCTGGAAAGGAAAAAAAGTGCATTTTCATTCTCCGAAAGATGCAATAGAAGAAGGAATCGGGATGGTTCATCAGCATTTCTCCCTTGTAAATAAGATGACGGTTTTGGATAATGTAATTCTTGGACTGGAGAGAAAGGGATGTTTTCTTAATAGAAATGCAGCCAAAAAGAGATTGGAAGAATTGGCAGAAAAATATGGGCTGCAGATAGATGCAGATGCAAAAATCGCAGATCTTTCTGTCGGACAGCAGCAGAGAGTAGAAATATTAAAGGCACTTTACAAAAATGTGGAACTTTTAATTTTAGATGAACCGACAGGGGTTTTGACTCCAAAAGAGACAGAGCAGTTTTTTTCGGTGCTTAAGAGATTAAAGGCAGAAGGATACGCAATTATTATTATCACACATCGTATGAGTGAGATTATGAGCATTAGCGATCGTGTGACGATTTTAAGAGATGGAAAGAAAATAAAAGATCTTGTGACAAAAGATACAAATCCCACAGAATTGTCTAATTATATGATTGGAAGACAATTAGATTATAATTTTGAAGTGAAAGAAACTGCAGACAAAGAGGTTGCTTTGCGTCTTGAGAATGTTACAGTTAGAAGAGGACACAAAAAACCGGTTTTGGATCGTATTAATTTAGATGTTTACAAAGGGGAAATCCTTGGAATTGCCGGAGTGGATGGAAATGGACAGAAAGAATTGGCAGAAGTTATCACAGGAATCCGAAAAGCAACGGAAGGAAGTATTTTTTTCATGGAAGAGGATATTTCTTCTCAAAAAATAAAGAAACGATTTGAAAAAGGAATTTCTTATATATCAGATGATCGTCATAAAGATGGTCTTGTGTTAGACATGAATGTTGAAGAAAATTTGATATTGCGGCAATATGCAGAGAAGCCGTTTTTGAAGAAGGGATTTTTTCAGAAAAATGTGATTCAGGAGAATGCCAGAAAGGCCATTGAGAAATATCGCATTAAAACTTCCGGTAATCTGGCAGGGAAATCCCCGGTAAAATTAATGTCTGGAGGAAATCAGCAGAAGGTTATTCTGGCCAGAGAAATTACAGAAAATTCCAGATTAATTATTGCAAACCAGCCGACAAGAGGATTAGATATCGGTGCAACACAGTTTGTGCGCCAGGTATGGATGGATCAGAGAAATGAAGGTAAAAGTGTAATTTTAATTTCTGCGGATTTGGAAGAAATCATGCAGCTTTCGGATCGGGTAGCGGTTATGTTCGGAAGAAGAATTGTGGGAGTCCTAAAAAAAGAGGATGTAAAAATGGAACAGCTCGGTCTTCTGATGGGTGGTATTACAAAGGAGGAAGTGAAGTAATGAAAAGTAGAAGAAAATTCCTGGATGTTATATGGATCGCAGTTTTGGCGATTGCGGTGGGTACGATTTTAATTCTGCTTTGCGGTGCCAATCCTTTTGAAGCGTACACCATGTTTTTTAGAGGGGTGTTTGGAAACTTAAACGGGTTTTGTGAGATTTTTGTAAAAGCTACACCATTAATTTTGACCGGATTAGGATGTGCCGTTGCATTTCGTACAGGATTTTTTAATATTGGTGCGGAAGGACAGTTTTATGTAGGTGCTATTGCAGCTGCCATGGTTTCTTTAAATCTTACACAGGTACCTGGAAGTTTACGAATTTTTCTTTCTATTGTAGCAGGTTTTTTCTGCGGAGGAATTTGGGCTTTGATTGCTGCATATATGAAATCTAAATTTGGAATTTCAGAGATTATCGTAACGATTATGCTAAATTATATTGCAATTAATTTTCTTGGAATTGCAGTTCGGACATTTTTGATGGATCCGGCCGGTTCTGTTCCACAGTCAGCCAGAATAGAGAGAGAAGCTGCATTTTCTTTTTTGATGCCTCCTACAACATTACATGGAGGAATTTTAATTGCAGTGGCAGCGGTGCTGCTTGTTTGGATCCTTATGGAAAAGACAAAGTATGGATATGAGATGAAAGTTGTAGGAATGAACAAACGTGGAGCAGCATGCAATGGAATTTCAGTTATGAAAAATATTGTGCTTTCCGCGTTTCTAAGTGGCGGTCTGGCCGGCATGGCAGGAGTCATTGAAGTTCTGGCAGTGCAGAGAAAGCTAATTGAAGGAATTTCCTCTGATTGTGGCTATACTGCAGTTTTGATTGCGTTGATTGCAGGCAATCGTCCATGGGGAGTTCTGGCAGCGGCAGTTGCTTTTGCCGCTATGCAGGTGGGGGCAAATTCTATGCAGAGACAGCTTGGTATTCCTTCCGCGATCGTTAGTATTTTAGTAGGATTTGTGGTGCTTCTCATCCTGGGAAAAAAGATGTTTCATATGTCGCTGTTGAAAAGAAAAAGTAAGGAGGTATAAGGATGCTGGAACAAATTTTTACACTCACTTTTTTTACTACTTTTATGGCAGCTGCAGTTCGAATGGCAGTTCCTCTTATTTATGCGGCATTAGGTGAGGTGTTTTTGGAAAAGACCGGTATTTTGAATATTGGTTTAGAAGGAGTTATGTTAGGCGGTGCCTTTGGCTCTTTTGCAGGAGCATTTTATAGTAACAGTATATTTGTTGGTTTTCTTTGTGGTATGCTGGGAGGCTGTATTGTTAGTTTGATTCATGGATTTTTATGTATCCAATTATCTCAGGATCAGTCTGTAAGCGGAATTGCCCTTAATATTTTTATGTTAGGAGTTACCAGTTTTGGCTACAAACTGATGTCTGCAGGAGAATCCTATCAGCAGATTGAAACTTTAAAAGAAATTCCAATTCCAGTATTAAGTAAAATTCCGGTTATTGGCGATGCCTTTTTTCATCAGGATATTATGACCTATCTGGTATTTATTCTGGTAATCCTTGCCTCTGTTTATTATAAAAAAACAGCATCCGGACTTGCTTTTTCGGCAATTGGAGAGAATCCTCAGGCAGCAGATGCTGCAGGCATCTCTGTATATGGATATAAATGGGCGGCTATTGTAGTGAATGGAATATTAGGAGGAATCGGAGGGGCTGTTTTAGTTTTGGCGCAACTTGGAAAGTTTTCCGAAAATATGATTTCAGGACGGGGTTATATTGCACTTGCAGCTGTTATTTTGGGAAGGTATACCCCTATGGGAACTTTAGGAGCTGCTTTTGTGTTTGGAGGTGCGAATGCACTTCAGATCCGTCTTCAGGCCTTAGGTGTACCGTTACCTACCCAGGCGCTTGCGATGTTGCCGTATATTATTACATTGCTGACATTGTTGTTTTCTATTGGAAAAAGCAATGAACCTGAAAAACTTGGAAAACCATATATTCGTGGTTCCAGATAAAAAATTTTAAATAGCAGAGGGAAAAAGATGAGTAAAATTTTAATAAAGAATGCAAAAGCAATTGTAACTTGTAATGAAAAAGATGAAGTATTTTATGATTCAGATTTACTGATTGATGGACCTAAAATTGCAGCAATAGGAAAAAATCTGGATGCAGAAGATGCAGAAATTATAGATGGAAAAGGTAAGTTTGTGTATCCGGGAATGGTAAATACGCACCATCATTTTTTCCAGACCTTTGTAAGAAATATGATTACGATTGACTATCCGAATCTGACAGTTATGGATTGGATCGATAAGATCTATCGTATTTTCCAGAAGATTGATGATGAGGTTATTTATTATTCTTCTTTAACAGCAATGGCAGATTTGTTGAAGCATGGATGTACAACTGCGTTTGATCATCAGTACTGTTATACAACCGCTACCGGAAAGAGACCTGTAGACAGGCAGATGGAAGCAGCGGCACAGCTTGGGATTCGTTATCATGCAGGACGCGGCGGAAATACGCTTCCAAGAGAAGAAGGAAGTGCGATTCCTGCAGCAATGGTAGAAACTACGGAAGAGTTTTTGAAAGATTGCCAGCGCTTGATTGAGACATATCATGATGCTGCTCCGTATTCTATGAGTCAGATCGTAATAGCTCCTTGTCAGCCTATTAACAGCTACAAAGATACATTCGTGGAATCTGTAAAACTTGCAAGAGATAAAGGGGTACGTTTGCATACTCATTTAGGTGAGGGAGAAAGTGAAGGAATTCGGGAGCGTTATGGAGTTCGTACGCTGGAATGGTGTGAGCAGATAGGGTTTATCGGGGAAGATGTTTTTTATGCACATGCCTGGGAGCTGACACCGGATGAATATGCACGCATTGCACAAACAGGTACAGGCATTTCCCACTGTCCGTCACCGGCAGTGTTAGGCGGCTTTCCGATTCTGGATATAAAGCGTTTAAAAGAAATGGGAATTGTTGTGAGTCTTGGATGTGATGGATCTGCTACAAATGACAGCTCCAATGAATTGGATGCTCTTCGTATGGCGTATTTAATGCAGGCATATCATACAAAGGAAAGAGGAGGAAGTGTTTCGGCTTATGATATGCTGAAGGTTGCTACGATCAATGGGGCAAAAACTCTTGGAAGAACAGATCTTGGTTCTTTGGAAAAAGAAAAGGGAGCAGATTTATTTATGATAGACACACGAGGCTTGGAGTTTACCGGTGCAGTACATGATCCGAAAAACTTATTGGCACGAGTTGGTGTTACAGCCCCTGTGTGGATGACTATTGTAAATGGAAAAATTGTGTATGCAGATGGACATCTTACAGGGGTAGATGAGGAGAAACTTGCAAGAGAAGGGGAAGCAATCTGTACAAAAGTGCTGAGAAGTCAGTTCCCTAATTATTGGAATTAAGAAAAGCAGAAAATTTAGAAAAGCTGGCAGAATCAAATCTGCTGGCTTTTTATTGTTTCATTATTTTTTCCGTCTGTACAGCCAGTTCTTTATATTCTCTTGGTGACATGCCGAATTCTTTTTTAAAGGCACGAAAAAAACCAGAGTAATCTTTAAATCCACACATAAGATATGCTTCGCTGATATTTCCCTGAGAAAGAATTGCTTCCTGACACATTTTTAATCGTTTTTTTGTAATAAATTGGTGAATGGAAAGTCCCAGATTTTCTTTAAATACATGAGCAATATGGTATTTACTTACAAAAAAATGATCAGCAAGAGAATCAAGCGTTAAATCTTCGTCCAGGTGATCTTCAATAAAAAGTAGCAGATTCTGATATAGATTTTGTTCTTCGTGCTGTGATTTCGGATGTTCCATTTCGTATATGGAGCGGTTGAGATGCAGAATCAGATCATTTGCACAAAGGGCAATTTTAGCATCCCGGCCAAATCGATTTGAATGAAGTTCTTCAATAAGAGAAAAAACTTTTGATTGCAGAGCATTAAAAGAAATCACATCATAGTGAAAAATATAATGTTTTGTAATTTTTGCATGTTGCATTAAATATACGTAATCTGGAGAAAGTTTTAAAAGATCATTACAGTATTCGACACTGATCCAGAAGACAAATCTTCGATAAGGTATGTGGCTGTCATGTAGAATCGCATGGTGATGTACATCAGGAGGAATGACAATAACATCTCCCTGTTTTAAGGGATATAAAGTACCTTCAATGTCCATGGAAACATTTCCTTCCAGAAAAAAATAAAATTCGTAATAATTATGAGTATGGCTGTCCACATTATAGTAATGATTATTTTGGTATGTATTATTGTAATAATATATTTCAAAATCACGAGATAACATATTTTGACGAGTACTGAATGTAGTCTGCAAATTTTTTTTCATGGTTACTCCTTTATATTGTATTAAAAACCGTATATTTTTTTCATGAGGATGGAAAAATGAAATTTGAAAATATTAAATGTAACATAATTATCATACATGGAAACCGCAACTTTTGCAATGTATACAACAACTTTGCCAATGGGATTTTTTTACCCCTTAAATTATAATTAGATAACAAATGAAACCGCTTTGAGAAAGAGAGGACAAGACAGATGGAAATGACATTAAGATGGTATGGAGCAAAATTTGATACGGTAACTTTAAAGCAGATTCGCCAGATTCCAGGTGTCACAGGCGTTATTACAACCTTATATGATACAGAGCCTGGAGAGGTATGGAGCCGTGAGCGTATTCGTGCAATGAAGGAAGAGGTAGAGGCAGCAGGATTGCATTTATCCGGTATTGAAAGCGTAAACATTCATGATGCCATTAAGACAGGAGCACCGGAAAGAGAGCAGTATATAAAAAATTATATAGAAACTCTTGAAAATCTTGGAAAAGAGGACATTCATCTTGTATGTTACAATTTTATGCCGGTGTTTGACTGGACACGTACAGAACTGGCACGTGTAAGACCAGATGGTTCTACAGTTCTTGCTTATACCCAGGAAGCGGTAGATGCGATCGATCCGGAGAAAATGTTTGAATCTATTGCAGGGGATATGAATGGCACAATTATGCCTGGCTGGGAGCCGGAGCGAATGGCTAAAGTAAAAGAACTTTTTGAGATGTATAGAGATGTAGATGATGAGAAATTATTTGAAAATCTTAAATATTTTCTTGAAAAGATTATGCCGGTATGTGACAAGTATGATATTAATATGGCAATTCATCCGGATGATCCGGCATGGAGTGTATTTGGACTTCCAAGAATCATTATTAATAAAGATAACATTCTGCGTATGATGAAGATGGTAGATAATCCTCACAACGGAGTAACATTCTGTTCAGGATCTTATGGAACTAATTTGGAAAATGATCTTCCGGATATGATTCGTTCTTTGAAAGGTAGAATTCATTTTGCACATGTTCGAAATCTGAAGTTTATTACACCGACTAATTTTGAAGAAGCAGCACATTTATCCAGTGACGGAACATTTGATATGTACGAAATTATGAAAGCTTTATATGATATTGGATTTGACGGACCAATTCGCCCGGATCACGGACGCATGATATGGGATGAAGTTGCAATGCCTGGATATGGTTTATATGACAGGGCGCTTGGGGCTACTTATTTAAATGGGCTTTGGGAAGCGATTGACAAAGCAACAACTCGTGGGATTTAAGGAAAAATGAAGAAATCTGGTTTGGAAAGGAGACTAAATAAAATGGAACTGAGTTTAAAAGGAATTGAAGACAGAAGACAATGGGAAGCAAAGGGATATCATCTTCCCCAGTATGATATAGAGAAAATGATCGCAGCAACAAAAGAAAATCCATTCTGGATTCATTTTGGAGCAGGAAATCTGTTTCGCGCATTTCATGCCAATATTGTGCAGAATTTGCTAAATAAAGGAGTCTTAGACAGAGGATTAATTGTTGCAGAGGGATTTGATTATGAAATTGTAGAAAAAATGTATGAACCTCATGATAATCTGGGAATTGTTGCAACCCTGAAAGCAGACGGCACAATTGATAAAAACGTTGTAGGAAGTGTTGCCGAATCTCTGCCCTTGGATTCGGAGAATGAAGTGGCATTTTCAAGATTGAAAGAAATCTTTGCAAAAAAATCTTTGCAGATTGTCACTTTTACAATTACGGAAAAGGGATATAGTCTGGTAGACGGCAAAGGAGAGCAACTTGCGGATGTAACCTTGGATTTTGTCACAGGTCCGGAAAAGCCAGTAAGCTATATGGGAAAAGTAACGGCTCTTTTATATGCAAGATATAAAAACGGAAAGCTCCCTGTAGCATTGGTCAGTACAGATAACTGTTCGCACAATGGGGATAAATTATACGGGGCAGTATCTGCATTTGCAAAAGCCTGGGCGGAAAATAAAAAAGTAGAACAGGAATTTGTTGAATATATAGATTCTGACAAAGTTTCGTTTACGTGGAGTATGATCGATAAAATCACACCGAGGCCAGATGCTTCTGTAGAAGCGATTCTTCTGGAAGATGGAGTGGAAGAACTGAATCCGGTTATAACCTCCAGGAATACGTATGTAGCGCCGTTTGTAAACGCCGAGGAGACAGAATATCTTGTAATTGAAGATGATTTTCCAAATGGACGTCCGGATCTGACAAAAGGCGGAGTAATGTTTGCAGACAGGGAAACAGTAGATAAAGTAGAAAAAATGAAAGTTTGTACGTGTTTAAATCCACTTCATACCTGTCTGGCAGTGTATGGATGCATTCTTGGATATCGAAAAATTTCTGATGAAATGGACGATAGGGAAATAAAAAAATTAGTGGAAGAAGTGGGATACGTGGAGGGACTGCCGGTAGTAGTGAATCCGCAGATTCTGGATCCAAAAGAATTTATTGATACGGTACTGAAGGTGCGTGTGCCAAATCCGTTTATGCCGGATACACCACAGAGAATCGCTACAGATACTTCTCAAAAACTGGCAATTCGTTTTGGAGAAACCATTAAGGCATATGCAAAGTCTAAAGAACTGAAGGTTACTTCTTTGAAAAAGATCCCTCTTGTATTAGCAGGATGGCTGCGTTATTTGATGGCAGTAGATGACAATGGAAATGAATTTGTGCTTAGCCCGGATCCGCTTTTAGATACTGTTTGCCCGTATGTGAAAGGATTTAAGCTGGGAGATAATGGAGAGGTAGCGGAAATTGAAACTATGTTAAGACCGGTTTTGGAAAATACCAAGATTTTTGGTGTAAATTTGTATGAAGTAGGACTGGCAGAAAAAGTGTGTCAGTATTTCAAGGAACTGACGGCAGGAGTTGGGGCTGTACGGAAAACTTTAAAGAAATATGTGTAAAAAATAGCGGTTGCAGAAGAGTAATCTCTCTTCTGCATACCGTTTCTCTTTAAAAGTAATCTGAGAATTAAAAAATCTGCAGTTCATTTTCAATTTGTTTTTTTGTATTTAAGATCAGTTCTTTTAGTTCCAGAATTCGATTGTCATTCATTCTGTCCTTTGGCGCAGAAATGCTGATGGCATGTGTGGATTTTCCGTTGTATCCTTTTATGGATACTGCGATGCAACGAACGCCCAGTTCATTTTCTTCATTGTCCATAGCGTATCCGGTTTTTCTGGTTTCCTCTATTAATTTTATAAAATCAACATATTTCGTTACGGTATATTTAGTGAGCTGACGGATGGAACTGTGTTTCCAGATAGATTCAATTTTTTCATTTGGCATGTCTGCCAAAAGTGCTTTTCCAACACCGGAACAATAAAGAGGAATACTTTTTCCCACCATGGAAATCATACGTACAGAGTTTTTGGAAGCTTCCACTTTATCGATATAGATTGCATGGTTTCCATCAATTTGAACAAGGTGCACGGTTTCTCCGGAAGCGGCAGAAAGTTCTTTTATATAAGGACGGGCAATATCAATCATATTGTTGTGGGCAAGAATCTGATTAGAAAGGCTACAAATTTTGAAACTTAAATTATATTTGGATGATTCGGTATCCTGACGAACATAGTCCATGATAATCAGGGAGTTTAATATGCGGTGTACAGTACTTTTGTTAAGGTTTAGTTTGGAACTTAGTTCCTGAAGTCCCATCGCACCGTTTTGAGCAAGACACTCGATTGTGCTGAAAATTCGTTCAGATACTTGTATTGGATTCTTTTTTGATTCTGTCGGTTCATTTTCCATGTGTAAATCCTCCTATTGAAAGATGTTTCATTATATGAAACTTCCATGTATTGTAACATGTTTTTACAAAAAGGGCAATGAAAGGCTGAAGAAAAAGCAGAAGGAATTCATTGAAAGATATTGACAAAGGTAAGAGATTGCGTATAATAAAAGAAAAAAGTTCATAATATGAAATTATGTTTCATAATATGAAATTCAAGCGGCGTATAAGGAGAATAAAAAATGAGTAATGTATCAGAGATAATTCAGGAAATGGGTGTGGTGCCAGTAGTTGTTTTAAATGATGCAAAAGATGCAGCACCGTTAGCAAAAGCATTGTGTGAAGGCGGTCTTCCTTGTGCAGAAGTTACGTTTCGAACGGATGCTGCAGAAGAAGCAATCCGTGTTATGACAACAGAGTATCCGGATATGCTTGTTGGAGCAGGTACTGTTTTAACAATTGAACAGGTTGACCGTGCAGTGGATGCAGGGGCTAAATTTATTGTAAGTCCAGGATTTAATCCGGAAGTTGTAGATTACTGTCTTGGCAAAAAGATTCCGGTTTATCCGGGATGCATTACTCCGTCAGAAGTTGCGCAAGCAGTAAAAAGAGATTTGAAAGTAATAAAATTTTTCCCCGCAGAACAGTTTGGAGGCGTAGATACAATTAAAGCTCTTGCAGCACCGTATGTAGGAGTGAAGTTTATGCCGACAGGTGGAATAAATGCCGGAAATTTGGAAAGCTATCTTACATGTGATAAAATTATAGCGTGCGGGGGAAGCTGGATGGTAAAGGGAGATTTGATTAAAGCAGGTAAATTTGATGAAATTAAAGCACTTGTAAAAGAAGCAGTTCAGTTGGTATCTGCTATTAAAAACAAATGAGAAAGAGGAAAAATATGAGCAGGAAAGTTGTCACATTTGGAGAAATTATGTTGAGACTTGCACCGGAAGGTTATTATCGATTTGTACAGGCAGATAAATTTGGTGCAACATATGGGGGCGGAGAGGCAAATGTTGCCGTTTCTCTTGCAAATTATGGATTTGATGCTAAATTTGTTACAAAACTTCCCAAGCATGAAATCGGACAGGCTGCTGTAAATTCTTTGAGAAAATATGGTGTAGATACTTCTTACATTGCACGTGGCGGCGATAGAGTCGGGATTTATTTTTTGGAAAAGGGTGCATCGCAGAGACCATCCAAAGTTATTTATGACAGAGCAGGATCATCTATTTATACAGCATCTCCGGAAGATTTTGACTGGAAAAAGATTTTTGATGGTGCAGAGTGGTTCCATTTTACAGGAATCACCCCGGCATTGAATGATAAGGTGGCGGAAATCTGTCTGGATGCCTGTAAAGCAGCAAAAGAGGCTGGTGTTAAGATTTCCTGTGATTTAAACTACAGAAATAAGCTGTGGAGTAAAGAAAAAGCCGGTAAGGTTATGGGAGAACTTTGCAAATACGTTGATGTATGCATTGCCAATGAAGAAGATGCTGCTGACGTATTTGGTATTAAGGCTGCTAATACAGATGTATATGCAGGTGAAGTGAACCATGAAGGATATAAAGAGGTTGCAAAACAGCTGGCGGATCGTTTTGGATTTGAGAAAGTAGCCATCACTTTACGTGAGTCTCTTTCTGCAAATGATAATTTGTGGTCTGCAATGTTATTTGATGGAACAGATTATTACTTTAGCAAGAAATATAAGATGCATATTGTAGATCGCGTGGGAGGCGGAGACAGCTTCGGAGGCGGATTGATTGCAGCATCATTGAATGGATACAATGCGCAGCAGACAATTGAATTTGCAGTTGCAGCATCCTGTTTGAAACACTCTGTAGAGGGTGACTTTAATATGGTATCTGTGGATGAAGTTATAAAACTTGCCGGTGGTGATGCTTCCGGTCGTGTCCAGAGATAATAGATAAACCCTATTTGCTATGTCGAAGTACAGCTGTCACTTTCGTGGCAGCTATATTTCTATCACAAGATAGAATTTTATTAGGAGGTATGAGTATGAAACCGTTTATGGATGAAAATTTTTTATTGTCTACGGAAACTGCACAAAAATTATATCATGAATATGCAGAGACGATGCCCATTCTTGATTATCATTGCCATTTAAATCCACAGGAGATTTACGAAGATAGAAAGTTTGAAAATATTACACAGATATGGTTAGAAGCTGATCATTATAAATGGCGTCAGATGCGTTCCAATGGAGTGAATGAGAAGTATATTACAGGAGACGCTACAGATAGAGAGAAATTTCAGAAATGGGCAGAGACTTTGGAGATGGCAATCGGTAATCCTTTGTATCATTGGAGCCATTTGGAATTAAAAAGATATTTTGGATATAACGGATATTTAAATGGAGAGACTGCAGAAGAGGTGTGGAATTTTTGCAATGCCAAGCTGGCAGAGTCCGGTATGAGTACGCGTAACCTTATTAAACAGTCAAATGTAACGCTCGTATGTACAACAGATGATCCCATAGATTCGTTGGAGTGGCATAAAAAGATTGCAGAAGATGATACATTTGATGTTCAGGTGCTGCCAGCCTGGAGACCGGATAAGGCCATGAATCTGGAAAAGCCGGATTATTTGGATTACATTGCAAAATTAAGTGAAGTAAGCGGAATAAAAATAGAGAGTTTTGCAACACTTATGGCAGCATTGAAAAAACGTATGGATTTTTTTGCTGAGAATGGTTGTTGTGTTTCAGATCATGGACTGGAATATATAATGTATAAACCGGCTTCTGTGGAAGAGGTTGAGAAAATATATGAAAAGAGACTTTCCGGAAAAATGGTAAGTTATGAAGAAGAACTGCAGTTTAAAACAGCGTATATGGTAGCTCTTGGAAAAGAATATCACAAAAAAGGCTGGGTAATGCAGCTCCACTATGGAGTAAAACGCGATAACAATCAGAGTATTTACAAGAAGTTGGGACCGGATGCAGGAATTGACTGTGTTAATAATTTTGCACCTTCTTCAGAAATGGCTGATTATTTAAATGCGCTGGTTATTACAGATGAACTTCCGAAAACGATCATTTATTCTCTTAATCCAGTTGACAATGCGGCAATCGGCACAATAATTGGATGTTTCCAGGAAGGTGGAACGGTAGGCAAGATTCAGCAGGGAAGTGCATGGTGGTTTAATGATCATAAAGTCGGTATGACAGATCAGATGATTTCTCTGGCCAATTTAGGATTACTTGGCAATTTTATTGGTATGTTGACAGATTCCAGAAGTTTTCTTTCCTATACAAGACATGAATATTTTAGAAGAATTCTGTGTGAATTAGTTGGAGAATGGGTAGAGAATGGAGAATACCCGGCAGATTATAAAGTTTTAGAAA
>JARIAR010000040.1 GCA_029257805.1 Blautia sp. | reverse complement strand
AACAAGTTGCTGTTTGAATTCTGGCGTATAAGTACGCCGCGGTCTAGGTTGTTTTCTCTCGGACATAATTGAAATTCCTTTCTTCATATGGATTTATTGTATATGCCCTTAAAAAATCTGTCCAGTTTATTGTAGCCGATTCAATTCCTTCCAATATAAATGCAACTCATTTTGATCATCACAGATTCTTCTTAAATTCCCTTTTTATCTAAATCAGCTTTTATAAGGCTTTACACTCCAATTAAAAACCTTTATAATAAAGATAACACGTTTATTCTTTATTGTAAAGCAAAACAGGAGGGTATTAAAATGACTGAAATTGAAATGTTACAAGAAATTATGAAAAGACTTGAAAAACTTGAAAGTAAAGTTGACACTATATCATTAAAAGCTGATATGACACATAAGAAACTGAATGACTTATCGCTGGATGTACAGCTGTCCGAACGCAATGTAAGACGTGATATTAAAGGCTTGCAAGATACGGTTGAAACAATAACAGTCATTCTTGAAGGCAAGGGTATTTTATCAAAAGCAATATAAAGTATAAACGAAACAAAAACAACAGGGTGTAAAGTCGAGAGAGTTTCAAGTTTTATGTAAATAGAAAAAACTGATATAAGATATGTCATTAGTTACTAGGGACAGAGCCTATTTTTCAAGGCTCTGTCCCTGTCTGTATTATAATGCGATTCCAGACATGTCAAGCAGGGCTGGGTAATCTAGCCCTGCCCTTCTGGATTCTGTTTATAATCAAGATAATCTTTCTTCAAAGAAATTTTCAAGTTGGGAATGGATTTGTCCCCAATCTTTACGATGACCAGTTTATTTTCTGGTGATTTCCATCATGGCTAGATACAGCATTTTTAGCAGGCTGTCATCCGTCAGAAACATAGTCTTAGATTTGGTTACTTTACGAAGCTGGCGGTTGGGAATACTCCCTATACAGGTTGAAGTGAAGGAGCTGGAACAGCTTCGTGAGATGAGAGGCACGATTCAGGGATGTTCTTATGGAGAAAAGATTGGTACCAATCCAAATAGAAATCTGGAAGCTCCGTTTATTAAGATCATTGAAAAGATATGGGATTATGAGCAGAGGATTGATGCCCAGATAAATAGATTAGTTGACCTTCGTGCTGCAATTAATGCAGCAATTGAAAGTATGGAGAACCTAAAGGAAAGACTTCTTTTGAAATATCGATATCTGAAAAACGAGAGCTGGGAAGATATCTCCTATGACCTGAATGTATCGTATAGAACCGTACATCGTATTCACGCATCGGCACTTAACAATTTTATTGTACCGGAATAAGGTTGGCACACTTTGTCCCAACATGACATAAGCATATATGTTATTATGATAGTGTCGAAAGTGAAGACAAAAGCAGAGCCTTGGAAGCTAAAAACTTCTGGGGCTTTTTGCACGAGTAGCGATGAAAATGCCGTGCTTGCACGAGTATTTGAGGAGCACCGCGACAACGAGAAAAATTGTTTTCGAGTGGGAAAGAGGTGGATGCATTGCTATATAGAAGTAATATTCCTTGTAAACATCCTGGTTGTGCAGCACTGATTCCGCATGGTCCGATGTATTGTGAGGAACATAAGCCTTTACATACAAAGGACAGAGTTAATGTAGCAGAGCGTGGCTATGGTGCAAGTGGCAGCGTGAGAGAAGGAAGTTTTTGGAGAGCAATCCATTCTGTGTGAAATGTTATGAAGAAGGTATATCACTATGGCTACAGTCGTGGATCATATCAAACCACACCGTGGAGACCAGAAACTCTTTTGGGATAGGTCGAAATGGAAGCCTTTGTGTGAGCATCATCATAATGTAAAGACAATGACCGAGGACAGATTCAAGGAATATCGGTTCTAATGGAGTGAGGGTAGAGGGTCTAGCTCATAATAATCCATTGACAAATTGTGATATAATTACTATGATTTAAATGAAATTCGGCAAAACAACAAAATGCCGAAACATATTCAAATAATTATTGCGAATTTGGATATACTGGAATTGAGGTGAGCTAAAATGACAACGACTGCAAAGATTTCCAATGATCAAATGATTTTTTCAGTTCAGGAACTGAAAGAAAAAGGATTTTCATATTATAAAATCGATCAGATGGTTGAACAGGGGATTTTGATAAAACTAAATAAAAGGTATTACGAGAATGCAAATTTTGATGGAGAGGAATCAGATTTCTATTATGCATACGCATTTGTGCCAGATGGAGTGGTTTGTCTGCTGAGTGCGGCTGTTTATTATAATCTGTCAACATATTGTCCAGATGCTATTGATATAGCCATTCCCAGAAAAGCTAAGGTTTCAACTCTTCCAGACTGGCCCGAATTGAATGTGTGTTATTTTACGGATGATCGATTCGATGTCGGGATTGAGACAATAGAAGAAGGAAAAAATAGATTTCGAATATACGATATCGAGAAAACTGTTGTTGATATTGTATTCTATAGGGAACGAATTGGAATCGAAGAAACAAAGGAGGTTCTCACAAATTATCTGCACCGAAGTGACCGTAATCTGAATCGGCTTATTAGATATGCAGAAATGCTCAAGTGCGGGGATGTAATGAAGAAATATCTGGAGGTGCTGGTATGACAAGGGCAATATCTGTAAAGGATAGATTAAAGAAACAAGCGATGGAAGATGGAAAAACCATGCAGGATAAATTAGTCATATAGGGGCTTGAAAGAACCATATATAGGTTATCCGTATCTCAGTATGCAGAGAGATTTACCTTGAAAGGTGGTATTTTTCTATATGCATTATTTGATGGAGAATATGCACGTGCCACAATGGATATTGATTTGTTGGCACAGCACATCCCAAATGATGCTGAAGAAATGAATAGGGTTTTTAAGGACATTTTTTCAATTGAATGTGACGATGCACTTCGATTTGATTTAAATACGCTTAAGGTTACCAATATAACTGAATTCAAGGAGTACTATGGCGTAAATGTATCAATTACAGGATACTTAGATAGAACTAAAGTTCCGGTATCGATAGATATTGGATTTGGAGGTGTTATATATCCAGAGAAAATGAAAATGGAGTTCCCTGTATTGTTGGATATGGAAGTGCCGGAAGTATATGCTTATTCAATTTACTCAGTGATAGCAGAGAAGTTTGAGGCAATTGTTTCTTTAGGACTTGCAAACGGAAGATATAAGGATTTCTATGATATCTATGTGTTGGCTGATAGATATGGGCTTGATGGAACTGAACTTAAGAATGCCATCGTAGAAACCTTTACTCATCGTGGTACGGGCTTTGATGATATTGCAGCTTTTGAAGATGGTTTCACGGAGGATGCGACAAGGCAAGGAAGGTGGAATTCCTTTATCAAAAAGAAGAAGGCTCTTGTAAAGGTTGAATTTGCGGAGACAATGCAGTTGTTAAAGATGTTGCTGCTTCCGATTGTGGATGCAATTCATAAGGCTGAGTCTTTTGAGAAAATTTGGGATAGAGAAACAAAAACTTGGATGTAAATACATATTTAATTAATCTGACATCAGAACAGACACCGCCAAAACAATGGAAAAATGGTGCCAGAATATAAATAGTACAAAATAAACATGACCATTTTCAATAATAGTATATGATAGTCATAGATTAAGGAGGAGAATGGTTATGGCAAAAGATACAAAATATTCCCAACAGTTTAAAGAGGACGTAGTGCAGTATCGCTTGGATCACCCGGAACTGTCGCTGTGTAAGATAGCAGATAATTTAAGGATTAGCGAATCCGCACTGAAAAATTGCATGAAAGCAGCAAAAGATCACGAAAGATCAATTCCTACCCGTGGTTCTGGTAATTATACCAGTGATGAAGCAAAAGAGATTGCCAGATTACAACGTGAATTACGAGATACAAAGGATGCTCTTGAAGTGTTAAAAAAAGCAATCGGTATTCTGGGAAACTAACAAAAACTCTTTACACGGCTACTTCTGAGTACGTGGAAGAAATCAAATCCCTGCCTGTGAAACGTCAAGTTTCTGTCAGCAGAATACTGAAAAAATCAGGCGTTTCACGTTCGGGTTACAATGCATGGAAGAAACGGGTTCCTTCGGACACGTCTGTTCGCCGTACAGTTTTAAAAGAAAAAATCCAAAAGATTTACGAAGATTCTCATCAAAACTACGGCGCTCCTAAAATTACTGCAGAAT
>JARIAR010000064.1 GCA_029257805.1 Blautia sp. | reverse complement strand
GGCAAACGTCCCTCAATAGGATCCAGCCACATCCATTTCGCACCGTTGGTATCGTTCCAGCTTATCTCTACATGATTTTTACGTAAAGCATCTCCTATTCCCCTTCCAACTACCCTTCTGACACCATGCTCCTTAATTAACGGATCTTCTTTTAATTCCATATACTGTTCTTTTGTAAGATCTTTAAACGCTCCATGGCTATATCCGCCAACCTGTCGAAAGTTCGACTGCTGAAACGTCTCATTCATGGAAAATCCCACTGTAAAAAGAGCGGTAAATAAACTGGTGGTAAGGGCAATCGCAAGTATGGCAATCATATTTCGAACTTTCAAAGCTCGAAAACTTTTATCTGCCAGACGGCGAACATATTTTTTATTTGAAACTTTTAACATTTTATCACCCCCCGACTACAATACGACCATCTTCAATACGCACAATCCGATCTGCCATTTGTGCAATTTCTTCATTATGTGTGATCATAACTATTGTCTGAGCAAAACGTTCACTTGTAACTTTTAAAAGTCCCAGTACATCCTGACTTGTTTTGCTGTCCAAATTCCCGGTTGGTTCATCTGCCAGAATTATGGCCGGTTTAGATGCCAGTGCCCGGGCTATGGCAACTCTCTGCTGTTGTCCACCCGAAAGATTGTTTGGCAGATTCTCCAGTTTTGGTTCAAGACCCAGCATTTTAACAACTTCTTTTACATATCCCTTGTCTACCTTTTTCCCGTCCAACTGGATTGGAAGAACAATATTTTCCATTACATTTAACACCGGAACAAGATTATAGTTTTGAAATACAAATCCGATTTTCCGACGGCGAAAAATCGTAAGTGCCTCGTCTTTTAAAGAATTTAATTCTTTTCCATCCACAGTAACCGTTCCACTTGTAGGTCTGTCCAGACCTCCCAGCATGTGAAGAAGGGTGGATTTTCCTGATCCGGAAGTTCCCACAATTGCCACGAATTCACCTTTTTCCACACTAAGATTTACTCCATCCAATGCATGTACTGCCGTTTCCCCTTTTCCATAAATTTTTTTCAAATCACATGTCTGCAATATCTTCATATCTGTTTCCTCCATAAAAAAATCTGTGTCTGGAAAGCGAGCTTCTTTCCTATACACAGATCTTATCAAATGATTCTTTCCAGAATCTTTCACGGAATCATTAAATTCTTACAATTTAGAAAGAATTGTTCGATGCCGGTATAAATGCAGAAAATACAGAACCTTTTCCCACTGTAGAAGATACTTTTATATAGCCTCCTTGATTCTTAAAGATTTCCCGTGCAAGATAAAGTCCAATTCCTACCCCTTCCTGCTGTTCCTTCCCATCCACACGATAAAAGCGCAAAAAAATCTTTGCTATTTCTTCTTCCGGAATACCAATCCCGGTATCTTCAATATCTATACGTACATACATTTCATAAGGTGTAACAGAAATCTTAATTTCTCCTTTATTTGTATATTTTATAGCATTATCTACCAGATTACCTAAAGCTTCCGCTGTCCATTTTCTATCAAAACATGCCTCTGCATCTGAGGAAACAATTTTTAACCCCAATCCCTTTTCCGTTGCTTTCGATAAATACTGCTGCTGAACCTGTTGAATAACAACACCAAGATTATCCTTTTTTGAATGTAACACAATGATCCCATTTTCCAATCTGGAAAGTTTTACCAATGCATCAATTAAAAAGTGAAGCTTATCCGCCTGATTATAAATATTGGCTACATACTCTTCTGCCTGTACAGGAAGATTTTCCTCCTTAAGAAGTTCTGCATAAAGAAGCAGATTGGCTATTGGAGTTTTTGTCTGATGGGAAATATCTCCTATCAGCTCTTTGATTCTGTTTTTTTCCTGCATAATATGAGTAGCTGATATGTTAGAAGCGGATAAAAAATGCGCAAATCTGGTTTCCAGTGCAGACAGCATACTTTCATTAAAATCCTTCTCTCTAAAAGTTCCATCCATTGCACTTTCAATCATCTCGTCCAGTCTGTTCATGATCTTACATGTTTTCCAATAATTTATTCCTATTACAATCACAGCTGTTACCAGACAAACCACGCCAAAAATCCATCCTGCATCACTCATCGTTATTCACCCATTCATATCCAATACCATATACTGTTCTGATATAATTTTGAGCATTTAGCTTATCCCTCAAACGCTTTATTGTTACAGACAACGCATTTTCATCCACATACTCAGCTCCATCCGTCCATATACGATCCACAAGCACAGCCCGTTCCATAATACGTCCTTTATTTTCCAAAAGAAGCCTAAGCAGCTTTTGCTCATTTTTGCTTAATTCAACAGGAATTCCTTTTACACAAAATTTCTGAGCTGCAAAATTAAAAAAATACGGACCTGTAATCAGATTTCCTGTCTTCTCCCTATCTTCTGCTTTTCGCAGCTGCGTATTTACTCTTGCCCTTAATACTGCCAGAGAAAACGGCTTGGTAATATAATCGTCAGCTCCTGATTCCAATCCATTTACCACATCTTCCTCTGTATCATTTGCAGTTAAAAGAATTACCGGCGGCTTCCTGGATTTCCCTCTCAATTCTTTTAGAAGACCAAGCCCGTTTCCATCCGGAAGATTCAGATCCAGCAAAATAACATCTGGCATCTGACAGGAAATCTGTTCCCTTGCGGATTTAAGATCTGCACAAACGATCACTTTCCTGTCACTTGTTTTCAATGCCTGACAAAGCCCCTGACCTAATCCCCTGTCATCTTCAATAATTAAAATCTGATTCATAATACAAACTCCCTTAAGCATTTCACTAAAAACATTAGACTTTTTGTCACTTATTATATCATATAACTTCTTTAAGTTATGCATGATTTCATAAAAAATATGTCCAAAGCTCTTGACAAATATATCGAATCTCGATATATTTTATATAACGAAGTTCGATATATCGAGATATGATAGTGTTAAAAAGGAGGGAACTATGGAAGAACGAATTCGCCGCATTTATGTTCCCATGACAGAAACCGGATTTTATATTTTATTTTGCCTGCAAACACCTCAACATGGCTATGCAATTGGTCAGCAGGTAAAAGAAATGACTGGAAATGCTGTGATCATTAGTCCGGGAACAATGTACGGAACCCTTTCTAAAATGGAAAAAGATGGTCTGATCTACTTTTATGCAGAAGAAGACAAAAGAAAATTGTACCAGATTACCACTTTAGGTCAAGAAGTGCTAAGAACAGAAATAAACCGTATTGAACGTTTATTTCGCAACAGCAAAGGAGAGTGTGTCCATGAGTAAAATAATGATTCGCTTTTATTCTATTGCCGATTACGAAGAGGAAGAAATCTGGCTGCGGCAGCAGCATAATCAGGGATTGCAATTTATCAAAATGATTCCTCCCTGTTTTTATGTTTTTGAGGAATGTGCCCCGGAAGATGTTATATATCGACTGGATTATAGAAATGGCAATGCAACCAGTGACTACAAGCAAATGTTTCAGGATTACGGCTGGGAATACATTGACAGCTGTGCTGGCTGGATGTATTTTCAAAAGCATGCATCTGAAATTCATCAGGAAAATGATGGTGAGATTTTTTCTGATACAGAATCCAGAGTAAATATGATCCAGCATATTTTTAAAACTCGCATGTTTCCTGTCTTTCTGATATTTTTATGCTTTATCCTTCCAATCTGGGGGCATGCTTTTTCTGATACATTTGAAAAAACTGATTTGTTTACAACTGGATTTTTCTCTGCAATATTCGTACTTTATTTATTCATACTCATTCATTGCGGAAGAAAACTCACAAAGCTTCGCAGAAAATACAAATCTGAATAAATATAATACAACCTCTGCTATTTATTCAATTAGGAGAGCTATAAAGCTCTCCTAACTCCTACTATTTTTTATGAACCGGGCAGCATATTTCTGTTACAAATTCATCTGGATTTTGTGTCTCATGAGGGCTCACATGATAAACATCTATCATTGCCCCTGCAAATTCATATCCATTTTCTAAAATCCATGCAGCCAGGGACGCATACACATCTGAAAACTGTTCATAAGATCCTTTAAAAGTTACACTTGCCACCATCATCTCCGGTTCTGTAAAAAATCTAACATTTTCTGTGTTTTCATAACGTCCTTTTACTTCAATCTGAACCTCTACATCAACATCATTTTCCTTATATTCCCTGTCATGAAGTTTTGCCATTGCCGGACCACATGGAATCATTCCTAAATGTGCTGTTTCAGAAAATAAAATATGCCAGAGTTTTCCTTCCTCTTCATATTTGGGAATCACTCTTCTTACACTGGCAACATATCTTTCCGGCATCTGTTTAATAATACAATCATACTTCATAATCTCATCCTTTCTCAGCCTTTCTAATGCTGTATCCAGGAAACGTATCCGATTATTTATGCTATCCGCCTCTTCTAATAATTGCACTTTCTGCACCTGAAAAATCTGCTGAATATCTCTTGAATTTGTGCATTTTAGTATTTCTGCAATTGCATTTACACCAAATCCCATATCTTTCAGTGCGTTGATTTTTCCTATTCTTAGAAGCTGTTCCTCGCTATAATAACGATACCCTGTAAAATCATCAACCTTAGCTGGTTTCAGCAGACCTGACTCATCATAATACCGTAGCATCCGGATACTGACTCTGGATAATCTTGAAAAATCACCTATTTTTAGCATTTTGTACCTCCATGGTTTTGTACATTTTTGAGCTCAATATCACTCTACTACCTCTCATAATGTAAGAGTCAATACTTTATCTGCATTATCCGCCAGTTTGAAAAAGTTCTACACTATATTGTTCCGGATTGTTTTTATCTATGTAAACATTTACACAGAAATCTTCTTTACGCTGAAAGGGCGTCAACACATAGTAATTGCTTACCGCTTTATATTCCTTATTTTCATAAGCAAATTTACAAACTATTTTGCAGCTGTTATAGTTTCCAATTTTAATCCATACAGCAGGAATTATGTCCTTTATTTCCGATTCTATACAAATACCTGTATCCTTCAAATTTTTCAATTTTTTCTTATCATATGTTAATCGACTGATTGAAATTAAAAATAGCAACAGCCAAATAGAAGAATTCCATAACATAATTCCTAATATATTTTCATCAAAAAAATATCCTGCAAACCCAATAACTAATTCGCTTACTGCCACAAACAGACTAACTTTCGCACATACAGAAAATAAATATTTTACAGGCTTAAGATTGGCAATTTGTTTCTCTTTAAAAAGTTTAGAAATATTTTCTTCCGCTTTCCCCTT
>JARIAR010000063.1 GCA_029257805.1 Blautia sp. | reverse complement strand
AAGCCTATCAATTTTATTGATGTTTTCAAAGAACCAGATTCTGGTTTTATGGATTTTCTCTACTGATTTCCTATTTTCAATTTCATTGATTTCTGCTGTAATTTTTGTTATTTCTTTTCCTCTGTTTATTTTGAGTTTAATTTGCTCTTTTTCTTGTAAAGCAGTAGAAAAATTTACAAAGAACAAAGTTTTCGTAAGTTGTATGATTTTTAGTGGCGCAGTTATGGTTCTTGCAAAATTTATCCAGATCCAAAATATTGCCATGGGATGTACATATGTTGTTCTTGTTGGTGTTGGTACCTGTGCTTATTGGATGTGCATTTTTAATTTTTTGTATGATGTGATAGATTATGATAAATTTAATAAAGGAAAATCAAGAGATGGTATTATCATGTCTTATTATTCATTCCTGTTAAAAATGGGTGGAGCCGTAGCAGCGGCACTTCAGGGCTTTTTATTGGAAAGTAGTGGATTTAAACCTTCCTTGGAGGTTCAGACAAATTCTGCTCTTGGAATGATTGAATCCATGTTTACAATCATTCCTGGACTTTGTATGATCCTGGCAGGTGTTATTATCATGGTCACTCCGTTAAAAGATAAAAAAATGGATGCATTACGGGAAGCGCTAAATAAGAAAATGAATGGGGAAGAGTATAGTATTCGGGGATTTGAAGATCTGGTAGAAGAAAAATAAAAAGGAGAATAAACATGAAGAAAGAAAAAGCAGCAGTAGTTATGCAAACAGATTTTACGAAAGATATTTCTGTATGTACCATGCAGGGAGTGTGCATGATTGTAGACCCTGAGTTAAAAGTTTTTGATAGTACTCATGATATTCAAAGTTTTGATACTTATCAGGCATCGACTTCTTTAAGTTTTGTTGTTGATTTTTGGCCGGCAGGAACTGTTTTTGTATCTGTTGTAGATCCCGGAGTTGGTACAGACAGAAGGGCCAGCGTGGCAAAGCTTTCTAATGGCAGCTATGTAGTAACGCCGGATAATGGTACACTGACTCATGTAAAAGAATATTTTGGAATTGATGAAATCCGAGAAATAGATGAAAGTAAACATCGTTTGCAAAAAACTGAAAAATGTAATATTTTCCATGGAAGGGATATTTTTGCATATTGCGGAGCGAAATTAGCTGCAGGGATCATTGATTTTGAGGAAGTGGGAGAAAAATATCCGGTAGAGGAAATTGTGACACATGAATTGATTCCATATGAGGTAAATGGCAATCGCATATCAGGAATGATAGATACTATTGATTATCATTTTGGACTTATTTGTTCCAATATTCCGGCAGAAGTTTTTGAAGAAGAAAACATCCATTATGGCGATTGTGTGAATGTGAAGATTTATAATCGAAAAGAAGAAAAAGTTTATTATGAAGAGAAAGTATCTTTCCAACCATCTTTTGGTTCTGTGGAAGTTGGAGAACCATTGCTTATGGTAAGTGAAACGATCCAGATCCAGATTGCGATAAATTGTGTTAATATGGCAATGGAATATGGGATTAAGGCAGGCTCTGACTGGATAATTGAAATTAAAAAATAAAATTAAAAACGGAAAGAAGGAAAATGAAAATGAAAAAACCGGCAATTGTAATGATGTCTGATTTTGGGATTGACTCAGGTCTTGTATCATGTATGCATGGAATTTGTAAAATAGTGGATTCAGAACTTGAAATTTATGATATAACGCATGTGATCCCTGCTTTTGATATTGAGGCTGCTTCATATTGTTTGCAGTATACAGTTCCATACTGGCCTTCAGGAACCATTTTTGTGTCAGTTGTGGATCCTGGTGTTGGAACAAGCAGAAAAGCGTGTGTGGCAAAACTTTCCAATGGAAGTTATGTAGTAACACCTGACAATGGTACCCTTTCTTATCTTTCCAAAATGATTGGCATTGTCGAAGTAAGAGAAATAAACGAAGAAATCAATCGTTATCCGGAAACAAGAGATGTCCATACATTTCATGGAAGGGATATTTTTGCATATTGTGCAGCACGGCTTGCATCAGGAGCAATCTCGTATGAAGAAGTCGGAAAGAGTTATCCTGTTGAGGAAATTGTTTTGTATGAACTGAAAAAAGCTGAAGTTGGAAAGCTGTATGTAAAAGCTGAAATCCAAAGTTATGATCCGTTTGGAAGTGCGGAGTTATCGGTTTTAAACAAGGAGTTTAAATATGCCGGTTTTCAAATTGGAGATTTATTGAATGTAAAAATTATGGAAGAAGAAAAAATTCTTATGGAAGAAAAAATCCCATATGAAAAATCATTTGGCTATGTTTCAAAAGGAAAAAATGTTATTTTTAATGATCTTGCTTCATACATAACAATTGCAAATAATGAAGGAAGATTTGCGGAAAAATATCATTTGGATCCTGAGAAATTATATATCGTGGAAATTACAAAGTAACCATAAAGGTGATAAAAAATGTGGATGGAAAAATTACCAAAAATAGAATTACATTGTCATTTGGATGGGTCTCTTCCTCCGATTGTATTAAAAAATCTTTGTGGTCAGGGAAAAATTGAAATTCCCAATGATGATGAAACTTTTCAAAAGCTGATACAGGTAAATAAAGATTGTAAAAGCCTGTCAGAATATTTAAAAGCATTTCATCTTCCCTTAGAAGCCCTTAAAAATGAAGATACTTTTTTTCAGGCTTCTTATGCGGTTCTTCAGGAAGCATCCAAGGAAAGGGTGCGTTATATGGAACTTCGATTTGCACCGCTTTTATCAGAAACGGAACAATTGTGTGGGGAAAGCATCATAGAAGCATGTGTAGAAGGGGCCAAACGAGCAAAACAAGATTTTGGAATTGAATCAGGAATCCTTTTATGCGGAATGCGGCATTTTGATGAAAAGAAAAATGAAAAAAACTTAATGCTTGCAAAAAAGTATTATGGTCATGGAGTATGTGGAATTGACCTTGCCGGAGATGAGTCCGCATTTCAAAATGAACTTTTTGAAGAATATTTTAAAAAGGCGGGGCGTTTGGACATACCATTTACGATCCATGCCGGTGAATGTGGAAGAAAAGAAAATATTAGACTGGCTGCAGAATATGGAGCAAGAAGAATTGGACATGGAATTGCGATGAAGGGAGATTCTTTTTTGCAGGAAGAGATCAAGGAAAAGGGAATCGGAATAGAACTTTGTCCAAGTAGCAATCTGCAGACGAAAGCAGTGAGAGATTGGAAAGAATATCCATTTGATGAATTTTATTCAAATGATTTAAAAGTATCTGTTAATACAGACAACCGAACTGTAACCGGCACAACGATGACAAAAGAGTTATCATTGCTGGAAGAAAAAACAGCATTGAAGAAAAGGGATATTCCTAAGATAATGAAAGATAGTATTATTATGTCTTTTGCAGAGGAAAGTGTAAAAAAAGCAATATTAGAAGAAATAGAGAAATGGGAAAAGGAATAATAAAAAATGCAGGCGCATGGAAATGTTCATGTGTCTGCATTTTTTTGTGAGATTTTGCTTATTGCAAAATTAAAAAGTTTTTGTTCTTGTTTACTTACCCGCCATCCTATTTTAATACATTGAGATTCGATGTATTTATCAACTAAAGATTGCTGATTTAAAATTTCTACAGTATAATAGTGAAGAAGTAGCAAATAATCCGGCGAAAGGCCTGATTATAAATAACAAAGAAAAAAACGCAATGCTCATCTGTAAAGATGTGCTAGAGCCGGAAGGTAGCCCGGCCGTCCTGTCTGTGACAGGGTAAGTAACCTGCCCTCCTGGGTTGTCCGTTCTTTGTTCATAACATTTTATTAAGGAGGGATTGTCATGGACAAAGGAATGTGTAAAATGACGGTATTATTTGAGGGACGGTTTTGGATAGGTGTAATTGAGCGTATTGAAAACGAAAAGTTATCTGTGTGTAAAGTTACATTTGGACCGGAGCCGGAGGAATATGAAATTTATGATTTTATCTTGCGGGAATACTATCATTTGAAGTTTAGTCCGGCTGTGGCAGCTGTTGAAAACCAAAGATCTGTGAATCCAAAAAGGATGCAAAGGAATGTGAAGAGTCAGTTAGAACAAAAGGGAATTGGTTCAAAAGCACAGCAGGCTTTGAAATTGCAGCAGGAGCAGTTGAAAATGGAGCGCAAAGTAAAATGCCGTGAGCGAAAACAGGCAGAGAGTGAGCAAAAATTTAAACTGAAACAGCAAAAACGCAGGCAAAAACATAAGGGGCATTAAGCCCCTGTGTAAACCTGTTTTTAAACATATTTGTAATTGCAGTTATTGATGGATATATTGACATTGTTTTAAAGTGAAAGAAAGAGAGAATATATGATATTAAAAACAGACAGGTTAATTTTACGACCATGGAAAGAGACAGATGCGCAAAGTTTATACGAATATGCAAAAGATCCGGATATTGGTCCCATAGCTGGCTGGCCGCCTCACAAGAGTGTAGAAGAAAGTCTTGTTATTATTAGAAAAGTCTTTAATAGCAAAGAATGTTATGCAATCTGTGAAAAAGAGAACAATGTGGCCATTGGAGCTGTTGAGCTTAAATTGAATGGGCATACAGATATGACAGAAAAAGAGGATGAGTGCGAACTTGGATATTGGTTGGGAAAACCTTTCTGGGGAAGAGGATATGTACCGGAAGCAGCCAGAGAGTTAATACGTTATGGATTTGAAAAACTGGGAATGACCGTAATATGGTGCGGATATTATGAGGGAAATGAAAAATCAAAACGTGTGCAGGAAAAACTTGGATTTATATATCATCATACTTGTGATCAGGTTCCTGTATCTTTATTAAATGAAGTACGAATTGGACATACAAATTATTTAACAAAAGAGCAGTGGCATTTCTAAAGTGCAATAAAATATCCATCTGTAAGGAGGTGCATTTCCTTTACAAGATGGATATTTTTATGTAGAACATATTTTTTATGATATTTCATCGGATCCGCTGCAGTAATCATGTCGGAGAAGATTGATTAAATTCCGGATTCGCTCATCACATATGGAATATTGAATGTACTGGGAATGTTTTTCTGAACAGATAAGTCCGGCATCCCGAAGTTTATGAAGATGTTGGGAGAGCGCAGGAGCGGAAATATCCGGAACCAGTTTTCCTAATTCCCCTACTGTTTTGGGGCCTTCCAGTAACGCACATAAAATTAAAAGCCGGTTTTCATTCGCAAGTTGAGCCATTAAAGCAGCGACGCGTTTTGCATGTTCACGCATAGTATTTCCTCCTTATTTTTTGCAGCAGGAGCAATTGGAGCAGGAATCTGTATCATTTGGAATTTGTGAAGCAGATTTACCGGCTCTGGCCTGACAAATAAGCTGAGTGGTTGTACCCATAGGACAGAAAACACACCAGCTGCGAGGCTTATAAAGTGCCATTACAATAAGTCCGATCAGAGTAGAGGTCAGCATCATGCTATAAAAACCAAAAGCAAACTGGGCAACCCAGGGAGCGACTGCAGTGCCATGATATGCCCATTGCCATGGCACTTTAAAAGTCCAGAATAACTTTATAAACTGACGGAGATTTTGAGCTCCGCTTCCTACAAGCCAGGTAGTATAAAGCATCTGGAAAAACATAGCAAAGAAAAAGATTAAAAAGCCATATCGAAAAACTTTGGAACGCATCCAGTTGGGGGTAGGTTTATTACGGGATAATTTAAGGTGTTTTCCAAGAAGGGTCAAAAATTGTCCTCTGTCACAATAGCGATTGCAATAAAGTTTGCTGCCACCAAAGATTGCAATAAACAACGGCAGACAGAAAAAAATCATACCCAGCCATGCAAATAAAATATTAAAAAATCCCAGACCAAGATAAATAGGAGTTACAATCCATAAATAGTCATACCAGTGTTTCTTATTTTTCATGTTGTACCTCCCGTTCTTTTAATACAATGGCGCCGGCCGGACATTCGGAAACACATTTGCCGCAGCCGATACAGAGTTCCTTATTGACCAGGGCAGAGATGCCTTTCCATATGGAAATTGCGGATCTGGGACAGACCTTCATGCAGCTGCCACA
>JARIAR010000045.1 GCA_029257805.1 Blautia sp. | reverse complement strand
ATACACCTCTTCCATTCTCACATGTATGAGTGACTTTATAACTTGCAGCGCCCAATTTTTCATTATGTTCTTCTCCGTAAAGTGCAAGATTAATAATAGACTGTGGATGTTCCATACGAACTCCTACAGCAAAAGATTTTGCTTCCATGGAAAGTCCTTTTTCATAAAGCATGGAAAAAGTATCTCGTGCACTGTGGCCAATGGCAAGTACACATATGTCTGCCGGGATTTTTTCCTTATTATTTACCTCAACAAATTTCAATTTGTCTTCCTGAAATTCCAGATCTGTTACTTTTGTACGAAAGCGAAAAGTTCCGCCCATTTCTTCTATTTGATGACGAAGAACCTGTACCAGTTCTACAAGTATATCTGTACCAAGATGCGGTTTTTGCTGATAAAGAATTTCTTTAGGCGCACCTGCATCTACAAACCGTTTTAAAACTTCCTGATTTCGTCCAAATGTATCCTTTACAAGTGTATTTAGTTTTCCATCAGAGAATGTTCCTGCTCCACCCTCTCCGAATTGTACATTAGAATCCGGATCAAGCACACCGTTTTTCCAAAATTCCGATACATGGATCTGTCTTTTATGTGCCTCATCTCCCCGTTCCAGAATAAGAGGTTTGTATCCGGCACGTGCAAGATACCATGCACAAAAAATACCGGCAGGCCCGCTTCCTACAATAACAGGCGGATGGGAAAGAGAATGTTCTCCTGGTGAAGGAAATACGTAAGGTTTATTTTTAATTGACATAATATTATTATCGTGAACCTTTCGAAGGATTTTTTCCTCACCCTGAACGGTTATATCTACCGTATATACAAATTTTTTATCCGTTTTATTGCGGGCATCGAGAGACTGTCTTTTTATTTCATATGCAAATGGTGTATTCCCAAGGCGCAAAATTTTAGCGATCCGGTTGGATAACTGTTTCTCCGTATGAGCAATGGGAAGTTTTAACTGTGTAATACGAATCATGGTAAGTAGTCCCCTTTCCTTTTTATGAATCTGTGTGACTCTTTGCCGCATAGGTTCCAGCTACAGCACCGCTTGACCATGCCCACTGAAGATTATATCCTCCGCAGGCGCCATCTATATCCAAAAGTTCTCCGGCAAAATACAGTCCGGGATGCAAACGTGATTCCATAGTTTCCTCATTTACTTCTTTTGTATCGACTCCCCCGGCACAAACCTGCGCCTGAGAAAAAGGCAGTGTTCCTGTAACAATAAGCGGAAAATGTTTAATTGCAGAAACAAGATCTTTTTGTTTTAACAAAACTTTTATCAGTTTTTCTGGAAAAAGACCTGTAAAAAGCTCTTTTTCTGATTTGTAAGGACATTGACGGCGGCGTTTCTCTAAAAGTTTTTCTACTTCCTCTTCTGTAAAATCAGGAAGAAAATCTATCGTCAGATGTACATTTTTATGGTGGTTTAAAGCTTCTGCTGCGTAACGGCTAATTTGAAAAACCGGTATTCCGGAAATTCCATATTCCGTAAGTTGAAGCTCTCCTCTTTCCCGTTTTAAAACCTTAGTTTCTTTATACAAAGAAACAGAACCATCTATTCGAACTCCTGACCATGAAGCAAACCCCTGTTCTTTACATTTTAATGCAGTAAGTGCCGGGAAAAGAGGATGAATATGATGTCCCTGACTTTCTGCCAGCATATATCCGCTCCCATCAGAACCAGATATGGCAGATGCTTTAGAACCATTCGCTAAGATAACCGCATTTCCTTCATAGCACCATGATTTTGTCTGAATTTTCCATATATATCCGTTTTCTTTTTTTTCCTGTAACAAAGAAATAACTTCTTCATTTGTTTTTATTTTCACACCAAGATGACGTGCTTCCATACAAAGAACATCCACAATACTTTGTGCCTGTCCGCTATGCGGGTAAAGATAACCATTTTTATTTAACGGAAGAATTCCAAGTTCTGAAAAAAAATCAATTGTCCAGTCAACTGGAAATGCGAGAAAAGTTTTTTTTACAAAATCAGGATCTGTTCCACGATATGCATCCTTTATTATATGAAGATTTGTAAAATTGCACTTTCCGTTTCCAGTTGCACATATTTTTTTTCCCGGACGATCATTTTGCTCCAGGAGTGTGACGGAAGCTCCATTTCTGGCACTTATAATAGAAGCAACAAGACCAGAAGCACCAGCTCCCACAATGACAACATTTCTTTTTGCCATAATTTCTCCTTATTTTGAAAGCGTTATAAGATTCGCATCAACCAACTTCTGAAGAGACATTAAAATTCCAAGTTTTGCATGTTCCCATGTAAGTCCGCCCTGGAAGTATACTGCATAAGGTGGTTTCATAGGTCCATCTGCAGAAAGTTCAATGGAAGATCCCTGAACAAAAGCGCCGGCTGCCATAATCACCTGACTATCATATCCAGGCATATCCCATGGTTCCGGATCCACATAGCTGTCTACAGGTGCAGCAGCCTGAATACCTTTACAAAAAGCAATGACTCTTTCCGGAGTTTCCAGTGTAACAGCCTGGATAATATCCTGACGTGGCTCCGTTGAATTAGGAACAACAGCAAACCCAAGACGTTCATATACATTGGCAGCAAAAACTGCGCCTTTTAAAGCCCCTTTTGTTACCATTGGAGCAAGGAAAAATCCCTGATAAAAAGATCGATTTACACCAAGAGTCGCCCCAACTTCCATGCCAAGCCCAGGGCAGGTCATGCGATAAGATGCATTTTCCACACATTCTTTTGTTCCGGCAATATATCCGCCGATAGGCGCCAGACCGCCGCCTGGATTTTTAATAAGAGATCCTACCATCATATCTGCACCAACGTCACTTGGTTCAATGGTATCAACAAATTCCCCGTAACAATTATCTACCATACATATTACATCCGGCTTGATTTTCTTTACAAATGAAATCAGTTCTCCAATCTGCTTTACAGAGAAGGAAGGACGTGTCTGATAGCCTTTGGAACGCTGAATCGCAACAAGACGTGTTTTTTCGTTAATTGCTTTTTTAATATTTTCATAATCAAATGTACCATCAGAAAGAAGATCTACCTGACGATAAGAAATACCGTATTCTGCAAGAGAACCTTTTGACGGACGAATGCCAATTACTTCTTCCAATGTATCATATGGCTTTCCGGCTGGAGAAAGAAGTTCATCTCCCGGTCTGAGATTGCCAAAAAGTGCAATTGCCAATGCATGTGTTCCACAAGCAATCTGAGGACGTACCAGGCATGCTTCTGTATGAAACGTATCGGCATACACCTTTTCAAGTGTATCTCTTCCGAAATCATTATATCCATATCCGGATGAGGCTCCGAAACATTCCTCACTTACTCTATTTTTCTGCATAGAATGAAGAACTTTCATTTGATTGTATTCAGCAATACGGTCAAATTCTTCAAATCGCTCTTTTAGGGATTCCTCTATTTCTTTTCCAAATTCATATACCTGAGAAGAAATTCCCAGCTGTTCGTACATTTCTTTCATATCTTTTTGTTACTCCTCTCAATACGCTAAAGCTTTTATATGATTTTTCTATCTTTACAGACAGAAAGCATATATTTTAAAATTTCGCTTTCATTATAATCAAATTCATTTTTTTCTATCCATATTACGTCCGGTTCACGTCGAAACCAGGTAAGCTGTCTTTTGGCAAAATGGCGTGTATCACGTTTTAAAATACGAATGGCTTCTTCAAGAGAAGTTTCCCCATTTAAAAATGATAGAATTTCTTTATACCCCAGCCCCTGCATAGACACCATTCCTTTATGGCAACCCATTTCTTTTAAGTTTTTTACTTCCTGTAAAAGCCCTTGCTCTATCATATCATCTACTCGAAGATCAATATTTCGATAAAGAAGATCTCGTGGCGCATTTAATACAAAATAAGCAAGATTATAAGGTGTCTCGTGTGCCTGCTGTTCTTTGTTATGGGCAGATATGGGAACACCGTTTTGCTTATAAAATTCCAATGCGCGGATAACACGTTTTACGTTATTGGCATGGATTTCCTTTGCACTTTCCGGATCTACTTCTTCAAGCATTTTGTGTAAGAACCCGTTTCCTTTTTCCTGTACAAGATTTTCCAGTTCCCGGCGGCAGCTATCATCCTGTTCTGCTTCCGTAAAATCAATGTCGCGGGTGATCGCCTGTATATAAAATCCTGTTCCTCCTACTAAAATGGGAATTCTGTTCCTTTCATAAATATCCTGCATCGCCTCTTTGGCAAGTTGTTGAAAACGCACAATATGAAACTCTTCTTCTGGTGACAAAATATCAATTAAATGATGGGGAACTCCATCCATTTCTTTTTTTGTGATCTTTGCAGATCCAATGTCCATATGTCGATAAACCTGCATGGAATCAGCAGAAATGATTTCTCCATTTACAGCTTTGGCAAGGGATATGGAAAGTTTCGTCTTTCCCACAGATGTTGGTCCGGTTAATACGATTAACGGTTTTTTCATATGCGCCTCCTAAACGATCCTTTTAAATTTCTTTTCAATTTCTGTTTTCGTCATAGATATAATAGTTGGCCGCCCATGAGGACAATGATATGGATTTTCCAATTTTAAAAGTTCATCAATTAACTTGTCTGCTTCCAGAGGAGACATTTGATGATTTCCTTTTACCGCTGCCTTACATGCCATTGTAGCTAAACGGGAAGTGAAAATACTAAGTGCATCTTTTTCGTCATCTGAAGAAAGATGATCTAACATTTCCAGAAAAAGTTCTTCTTCTTCCATACCGTATAAATTGGAAGGCACAGCACTAATACAATATTCTCTTCCGCCAAATGGTTCGATTTCAAATCCGAATTTCTCAAAATATGTCTGATTTGCTTTTAATCGACCCTCTTCTTCCAAACTAAGGCTGACAATAAGGGGCGGGCTTAAATATTGAGAAGTGATTTCCTGGGCTTGAAACTGTTTCATAAAACGTTCGTAATATACTTTTTCATGGGCAGCATGCTGATCAATAATATAGAAAGAATCGTCAAACTGAACAAGCCAGTATGTATCAAAAAGTTGTCCGATCAAAATATGTCGTTTTCTCGATTCCGGAGATAAAAGTTTTTCTGAAAATAATTCTAACTGCTCCTCTTTCGGAACTTCTTCTTTTATTTCCTGTTTCTTCTCTTCCAGGGTTCCTGCAAATAACTGCTCCTCTTCCTTTGTAAAAGGCTTGGATACAGGTTCCACAGACTTTATATACTCCGTAGGCTTTATCTGAGAAACAGGTGGAGACGGAATTTTTTCAGCAGGACGGTACGCTGGCGCCTCTTCCTGAAGCATCTGAGTTCTTCTTTTTACCTCAAAAGGTTCCGGAATGGAAACTGGTTTAGAAGCAGGATCTTTTGAAACTTCTTTTGGTTTTTCCGTGCCTACGGATACCTGGGGAATCATCTCACGTTTTGTAAGAACTCTGTGAACGGTATCATAAATGGCATCGTAAACTTCTGCTTCCCTTGCAAAACGAACTTCCATTTTTCGAGGATGAACATTAACATCCAGATCGTTTCCTTCCATTTCTATATGAAGGGAAATAAAAGGGAACTTATGCTGCATAAGAAAACCTTTATATCCATCCTCGATTGCTTTTGTTATTAAATTGTTTTTAACATATCTTCCATTAATATAATAATTTTCAAAAGAACGGTTTCCTCTGGAAATCTCCGGTTTTCCTACAAACCCTTCAATTTTCATAAAATCATTTTCATAGGAAACTTCAAGAATAGATTTTGCAATATCACGTCCATAAATATTATAAATTACATCTTTTACATTGTAGTTTCCGGAACTATGTAGTTTTACCTGCTTATTCTGAATATATTTAAAAGAAATTTCCGGATGTGAAAGTGCAAGCTGTTCCATTAAGGTATTGATATAATTTGCTTCCGTCATATCCGATTTTAAAAACTTACTTCTGGCTGGTGTATTGTAAAATAAATTACGGACAAGGAACGTTGTTCCATCCGGTGCTCCCATTTCCTCCAGATTCTTTTCCATTCCACCTTCAATAACGTAACGGATACCACTTATGGCGGAAGGGGTTTTTGTAATAAGTTCCACTTGGGAAACAGCTGCAATACTGGAAAGCGCCTCCCCACGGAATCCAAGAGAAGCAATGGTTTCCAGATCTTCCACTTTTTCAATTTTACTTGTAGCATGTCGAAGAAAAGCGAGGGGAACCTGTTCTGCTTCCAGACCGGATCCATTATCTGTAATACGGATCAATTTTTTACCACCATCTGTAATTTCTACGGTTATGGCGGTTGCCCCTGCATCAATAGCATTTTCCACAAGCTCTTTTACAACAGAAGCCGGCCTTTCTACTACCTCACCGGCAGCAATTTTATCAATGGTATGTTGATCTAAAACTGCGATTTTTTTCAAATTTCTCACCATCTGTTCTTAATTTTATTTTGAAGGTTAAAAAGAATGTTCAAAGCTTCCATTGGAGTTAAATTACCAATTTCAAGGCCTTTGATTTCCTCTATAATATCATTATCCTGAACGGTATCAAAAAGTGACATCTGTGAAATATCAACTTGGTCATATACAATTTTCTGTTTTTTCTTGGAAGTCGTAAGATCTTTAATCGCGGCTGTAATATCAGCATCACTTAACTCTTCTACCAGTTCTTTCGCTCTTTCAATTACAGAATCCGGAACCCCTGCCAGTTTCGCAACCTGTATTCCATAACTTTTATCAGCGCCGCCTTTTACGATTTTTCGGAGAAATACAATATCATCTCCTTTTTCTTTTACGGCGATACAATAGTTATGAACACCTGAAATTTTTCCTTCCAGCTCTGTCAATTCATGATAATGAGTTGCAAAGAGAGTTTTCGCTCCACAAAGTTTTGTATTGCTGATATGTTCTACAACCGCCCAGGCAATAGAAAGACCGTCAAAGGTACTGGTTCCTCTTCCAATCTCATCCAGGATCAAAAGACTCTTTGAAGTTGCATTTCGTAAAATATTTGCTACTTCTGTCATTTCCACCATAAAGGTACTCTGGCCGCTTGCAAGATCGTCAGAAGCACCCACGCGTGTAAAAATCCGGTCTACGATTCCAATGTTCGCTTTTTCTGCCGGAACAAAACTTCCAATCTGCGCCATCAGCACAATCAGCGCTGTCTGACGCATGTAAGTGGATTTTCCTGCCATATTAGGGCCTGTAATAATAGAAATCCGTTTCTTCTGGTTATCAAGATAGGTATCATTTGCTATGAACATATCATTTTCAATCATTTGCTCCACAACAGGATGACGGCCATTTTTGATGTCGAGAACACCACTGTTATTAATTTTCGGACGTACATAATTATTTCTCTGTGCAACAAAGGCAAGAGAGGCAAAAACATCCAACATGGCAACCGCTTTGGCTGTTTTTTGGATCCTCATAACTTCTGCACCTACTGTATCCCGTACCTGACAAAATAATTCGTACTCCAAAGCATATAATTTATCTTCTGCACCAAGAATCAAATCTTCCAGATCTTTTAATTCCTGTGTGATATAGCGTTCTGCATTTGTAAGTGTTTGTTTACGGATGTAATTATCCGGAACCTGATCCCGAAAAGCATTTGTAATTTCCAAAGAATAACCAAATACGCGGTTATACTTTATTTTCATACTTTTAATGCCGGTTCGCTCTCTTTCCCGTGCTTCAAGTTCACTGAGCCATTTTTTTCCGTCTGTACGGGAACGGCGGAATTTATCTACATCTTCGTTATATCCTTCCCTTATGATTCCTCCATCTTTCTGAGCCAAAGGAGGTTCGTCAACAATTGCACATTTAATCAGATTGCTGATATCTGTCAAGGCATCCATATCTTCATTTAACTGCTTTAAAACAGGTGAAGAAAATTCACAAAGAATCTGTTTAATATAAGGAAGCATTTCAACGGAAGATGCAAAGGCCAGCATATCCCGTGGGTTTGCAGATTTATAACTAATGCGGCTGATCAAACGTTCAAGATCGTAAATAGGGTTTAAATATTCTCGAATTTCATCACGCAGCATTGGATTTTCATTTAACTCTTCCAATGCAGTAAGACGCTGTTCGATTTCTTCCTGATCAATGAGGGGCTGTTCTACAAAAGCACGAAGCATTCTTGCCCCCATTGCTGTTTTTGTTTTATCCAGTACCCATAAGAGAGAGCCTCTCTTCTGCTTTTCCCGAAGCGTTTCTACAAGTTCCAGATTTCGTCTGGTAGAACTGTCAATCAACATAAATTTATCAGCAGAATAAGAATGGATTGTAGCCATATGGGACAGTGCTGTTTTTTGGGTTTCTCTTAAATATAAAAACAAAGCGCCTGCTGCCAGGATTCCGCTATCAAAATCAACAATCCCCAGTCCCTCTAATGAATTTACGTGAAAATGTTCTTTTAATGTTTTTTTGCATAATTCATCATCAAAATACCAGGCATCCAGAGAGAATACGCAAATATCAAGGCGGTTTTTTAAATCATCTGCATCAACACCGCTCATGAGAAAAGATTCATTACAAATAATTTCTGCAGGGGAAAACTTATTAATTTCATCCAGAAGCTTTTGTGGTTTGTCTAATTCTGTAAGAAAACAATCTCCTGTTGTAATATCTGCAATGGCACATCCAAAGTGATCCTCTATATACACAATGGACATCAGGTAATTATTTTTTGTTTCATCAAGGGAAGCGGCATCTAAAGTGGTACCAGGTGTTACAATACGAACCACTTCTCTTTTTACTAACCCTTTTGCTTTTTTTGGATCTTCTACCTGTTCACAAATAGCAACCTTATAACCTTTTTCAATCAGGCGGTTAATATAGGTTTCTGCAGCATGAAAGGGAACTCCGCACATAGGTGCCCGTTCTTCCAGACCGCAGTCTTTTCCTGTAAGAGTAATTTCTAATTCTTTTGAGGCAGTTAATGCATCCTCAAAAAACATCTCATAAAAATCCCCTAAACGATAAAATAAAATACAATCTTTGTATTCTTGCTTTGTTTTGACATATTCCTGCATCATGGGTGATAATGCACTAATATTGGTAATACTCCCTGTATTTGTACAGGATTGTGAAGTTTTAACTGGTGTTTTCCCCTGGTTTGGCCCGGGTTTTTGATTTTTTTCATTTATGTATGGACTCAAGAGTAATATACCTCTTTCTCTATTTAGTATCATATCTACTGCCCTATTTCAGAACAGGGCATACCACAGTTTATATTATCATGCTTAAAAAAAAGTTTCAAGACTGATACGTAAGCCTTTTTGAATGTTCTTTTCAAAATATAAACCATATTATAAAAAATAAAGGGCCCTGCATAATTGCAGAACCCGTTTATGGACTTAGTTATCCTGTAATTCACCTAAGTAATAAAAGCCTTTACAGGTATTCAGTTTTACATTTACATACTTGCCAAGCATTTCTGGACATGCCGGGAAATGAACAAGAAGGTTATACTGTGTCCGTCCTGTAAAAATTCCTTTTTCTTTACTTTCTTCTTCCACCAGTACTTCCTGGACTGTTCCTTCAAAACGTGAAGAAACAACGCGTCCTTTTTGCTGAACAAGTGAAAGAAGGCGGTCAAATCGATCCTTTACAACGTCTTCCGGAATCTGATCTTCCATTTTAGCAGCAGGAGTTCCGCTTCTCTTTGAATAGATAAAAGTAAATGCTGTATCAAAATCAGATTTCTCTACCACATCCAGTGTTTCCAGGAAATCTTCCTCTGTTTCTCCCGGGAAACCTACGATGATATCTGTTGTAAGAGATATATCCGGGATTGCAGTACGGATTTTTTCAACAAGATTCAGATACTTCTCTTTATCATAACGACGGTTCATTTCTTTTAGTACACGACTGCTGCCGGACTGCATAGGCAGATGGAGATGATGGCAGATTTTTTTGCTATTTGCCATAACTTCAATCAGCTCATCAGACAGATCTTTTGGATGAGAAGTCATAAAACGGATTCTCTTTAACCCTTCTATTTTTTCTACTTCTGTAAGGAGCTGTGCAAAAGAAATTGGATTCTCTAAAGTTTTTCCATAAGAATTGACATTCTGTCCAAGAAGCATTACTTCCGATACACCATCTGCTACAAGACTCTTGATTTCTGTGAGGATTGCTTCCGGTTCACGGCTTCTTTCACGCCCTCTTACGTACGGAACAATACAGTAGCTGCAGAAATTGTTACAGCCAAACATAATGTTCACACCGGATTTAAAAGTATAATTGCGCTCTGTAGGAAGCTCTTCTACAATTTTATCTGTTCCATCCCAGATATCAATAAGCTGCTTTTCCTCTAAAAGCATTTCGCTATAAAGTTCTGCAAACTTGAAAATATTATGAGTTCCAAATACAAGATTTACAAAAGGATAGTCTTTTTTAATCTTTTCCACAACGTGAGCTTCCTGCATCATACAGCCAAAAAGAACAATCTTCATATTTGGATTTTTATTTTTCAGATTATGAAGGCGGCCCAGGCGTCCATAAACTTTCAGATTGGCATTTTCCCGGACTGTACAGGTATTATAAATAACAACATCGGCATCCTCTGTATCCTGACGTTTATATCCCATTTCATCCATGATCCCAGCAACTACTTCAGACTGTTTTTCATTCATCTGACATCCAAAAGTTTTAAGACAATATGTAAATGTTCTTCCTTCTTTTGTACATTCCTGAGCAATCATTCCCCTTGCTTTTGCAATATAATAATACTGTCTTTGGGTTTCCTCTACGGGGGCATCTTTTGTCAGATCTATTTTCTTAAAATCAAGTTCATTAAACATATATAAATCCTTTCTGATACGGCATAAAGACAACCCCAGAAGAAAACTTTTGGGGTTGTCCGGTTACGTTACTCCGTATTTTACATGATTTATTCTTTTTTGTCCAGTCTTGATTTTTATACTATTTTCAAGATCAGGAAAATGGAATGATATTTGTAACAACTCCATTATGGCTGTACCCATCATATCGTTGCTTTTCATTTCGAAAAATAATCCCTGCCTGAAAAGAATCTGATGTAAGATCTGCCGTTCCATAGATGATTTCTTTAAAATTTTTTCCGTATGCAGGATTCCCTTCCTGGTGTATTGTAACATTTTCAGTAACGGGTAATGCTTCCGCGAGATAATAGCGAAGTACATTCTCTTCATATATTTCATAAGTTCCAAGAGGAAGATCGGAAAATACAAGATCAAGATAGGCATATCCATTGGAATCCACATGGTAATTCCCCTTGGAAAATGCAATATAATTCTGATATTTACGGATATGTCCCTGGGGATCTTTTCCTTTTACAGTAAAAAGAAAGGTAGGATTTCCATGTGCCCATGTAATATCAGATTCACGGATTCTTTTTGTTACAGTGATCTCGCCTTTTGGAAGATATAGATTTGTTTCCACTTGATTACTATTTACTTTTTCAGAGCCTTGTGGTCGTTCCATCGCTACATATCCTGTATTATTTACAGAATACCTGCTGCCTTCATAGGTGCTTAAATCTTTATCCTCCCGAATATTGACTTTTATATAAAAATGATATGTTTTATCATAAAACTCTTCCGCAGACAGATATTCTTTTTTAGCCGAAAAAGAAATATGTTGTTTCTTTACATCTATAGAAAACCATTTCGTTACATCACTTCCGTCATCAAGAAGAACTTTTGCAGACTCTGCATGAATAGAAAGATCTGGATGGATATCATCATGAATGGCATAGGAGGTATAACGAAATGTATTCATTTCATAAGGTACATAATGGCTAAGCTTATAGACAAAAGTTTCTTTTTCGTTTGTCAGTGTATTTTGAAGCACGTCTTTTTCATCTGTATCGCTGACTGTTTTTGTGAGAGGTTCAGAAAGGGAAACACGCCCCATTCGTCTATAATATAACCCCTGCCATCCCTGCCAAAGACAGCCTCCTTCTTTATTTACAATATCATAGTGATTTACATTACCGGTATAATCTTCTTTCCACACATGCCGGGATTCTCCATTTACAGGAGTCCCATCTGTAAAACAGTAATGTTCGCATCCTGAGCAGAATTTATAGGAAAGATTATAAGAATGGTAATTCACCTGTACCTGGTATTTCGTATCGGAATCTACTGTATTAAAGAGTTCCCACGGCGCTGTAAAGAGATTTTTGGAAGGATCTTTATAAAGTTTACAGTCTTTTGTTACAAAAACATCCTTTACAGGTGATAGAATTTCAATCCCCTGACGCATATCAATATCTGCAAATGTTGCAAAACCTCTCACTTTTATCGGTTTTCCTGATTCATGATCAAAAAATTCCATGTTGGCAGATATGTCTTTTGTATTTGTAGCATTTAAACCAATTTTTTTCATATCAACCTGAAAGTATCCTATTTCTGTTTCATCACCAAAAGAATAAAAGGTGTAATCTGTTATTGTACACTTTATATCAATCTGTCTTCCATTAAAGGTTCCCACATTTCGATACCAACATCCAATCTTTCCTTTTTGAGAATCGTCCGTTAACGTACCATATACATTTCCTCCAGGTGTTTGAACCGGAACAAATCCAAATACTTCCACCTTAGAATTCCTGTTAAATTTTGGAAGAAAGCTATATGCTCCATCCATGACCTGCGTTTGTATATCTACCACATGATCATCCGGCAGCTGATTTACTGCAAGCCAGGTATTTAGGGAAGAAGCACTGCCATCTGTAATAGAATCTCCATACTTTAATTTTACAGGACTGCACACTCCATATTTATCACAGTAATGATAAACCCCTCCTATAGAGTAAGATTTATTAAATGCAAGATTTCCAGATTCATCCGCAATAAAATAATGCCCTTGTCCGTCAATAACCCGATACCCTTTTTCAAAACGAATATACGTTTTTGGATCACAGTATTTCCATACAAAATCAGAAGACTTCAAGCTGTTTAAGCAAGAAGGATCTTTCGCAGCTTTTATCCATCCTGAAAGAAGATAGCCATTTTCGTCTGCATAATATACATTTCCTTCCAGTCCAAAACGACCATTTTGAAAATACTGTCCTTTTCGATACACACGAAATTTTCCAACTTCCGTTTTATGAATACCATCGGAAATCTGCGGTTCGGTACTGGATGACATCTCTGCATTTTTATTTACAACTCTGACAGCATTTTTAAGATAATTTATGCTTCTTCCGGGATGAAAGAGCATGCGTTCATCCCCGAAATCCTCTTCTACTATTTCTTCTGTTGCAAAATCTGTAAGAGACGTTTCTGCTGGTGGATCCTCCCCTATCCAAATATAATTCGGGGTTCCATCAGGAAGATATCCCTCAAATTCATATCCTCCTTCTATGGATGAAGATTCTGAAAATATACTTTCTTCTTCTGCAGGTTCCTCTAAAGTCTCTGAAAATTCCGGGCTTTCTGAATGAGATATTTCCTCTTCCGGAATCTGCCATTCTTCAGTTTCTTCTTGCACCTCTTGTTCAAATTCAGATATCTCTGCATTTTCAATTTCTTCTGGTATGTAAACCTGCTCCAAAGTTGTTGCCGAAACATTACTTCCACATAAAATGCCAGCAAGAAGCAGTGTTAAAAATTTTTTTCTCATAAATCTTTACCTCCTCTCCGTCGTTTTATACATACCATACAAAGAATTGCAGATCCGGACAACAACAGAAATAGTTCGGAAAAATGTACCGGATCTCCTGTTTTGACAGAAGTTTGAATACCATTGATATTGCTATTATGTTCCGGATCATTTGTAACAGCAGAAGATTTCTCATTTACTGCAAATGTCCAGTTTACAAAGGCATCGCAAAGGGCATATGTATTTTTTAATGTAGGCGGAGCAGAAATAGAAAAAGAAAGCTTACCATTGGAGCCCGGTTTAAATATTCCCAGAGATATAGGGGTTCCCAATGAAGATGATTTTAAGTTTCCATGGTATCGTTCTTTTCCATTCATAGAAATAGAAAGTGTAAGATTTTCCAAAAGCGACAACTGCTGTTTTGTCTGTTTCTCTATCCCTGTATAAAAGAAAATTTCTGCTTCCTGATCCGTGGTATTAGAAATTATAATTTCATCTTTTTGTACATCGCCAGGCATAATTTTTCCAAAATTCGCAAAAAAATCATCTGGCATTGCTAAAAGTTTATGTGCTTTTCCATGGAATTTCACATTTAAATCTCTCTTTTCAAATTTACAATCTATTTTGCCGTTTGTTTCATGAATGCATTTTTCAATTCTTTCATTCCCCCAAGGTGACATATTATGAAAATCCGGTTTATAATGATCTGCCTGTATGGCATCTGTGTGAATTTTAATTTGTAATTTTTGTCCGCTATGTATTTCAGTCCAATCTAAAGGAACGGAAAGTCCGGTAAAAATATCTGCACTTTTCCCTGTTTCTAAAATTTTTGTATAATAATAATACTCTCCTATTTTTTTCCAGTGTTTGGAAAACCCTTTTAGATCTTTTTCCTCAAGCCCTTCTGTTTCTATTTCACTGTTTCCAAAAGAAATTTTAGTTCGAATCCAGCAGGGCATTCCATAATTTATAACTCTGGGAATCTTGGAAATATAATCTCCAGGCAAAATTTCTTTTGGATTTACATAAGGAATTTCTTTTCCATGGTCATTTTGGTATTCTTTTACTCCAATATTTACATCACCTGTCAGAATATGATTTTTTACTGTAACAGAATCCGAAAAAGAGGCATACACACCGGATAATCCCAGAAGCACCAAAATAGTTCCAGTTACAGCGAAAATCCTGTAAAAAGTTTTGTTCAATCATGTGCCTCCTTTCTACGCTTTATGAATAGGATGCAGATAGTAATTCCATGCAGCTGTATAATCAGAAAAACCTTCTGCCTGTACAGACTCTTCATATATATGGATACGAAAGTCTGAAATTCTATCTTTATAATTATCATTCACTTTTGTGGAATCAATTCGAAATCCGGTAAAAAGAGGAACGGTCTTCGTATCTTTTTCCAATATATGTTTATAGTAATAATAATTATCTTTTTCGTTATAAATCCAATCAGATGTGTTCAGATTTAAATAGGTTAAAGCTTTTGCAATATCAGAGTTAGAGTAAGACAAAGTAAGGCGCACATAACAGGGAACAGACTCCCCTGCTTCTCCGGAAGAATTATTTGAAACCCAAACTGTTTTTTGAAATTCCGGATTTCCATCAAGAGGTTTGGGTGTTGGCTGTGGGAATTTTTCCTCAATTTCTGTTGTATTACAACCGACTTTTAAAATATTAACCAACTGATCCCAATCTGAAAAATAGGCTTTCGTAGTTTTTGTACACAATAATATGCCCAGACAAAAAACCACAGACATACCTTTGATCCTATTTCGCTTCATGTCCATTATACCTTATTCTGATTTACGTATTTTTGGAAAGCAGTTTTGGCCTGGTCTAGTATGGTTCCTTTATTCCCGCCTGTATTCGTGCTTTGAATTGCATAAGCTTTTACCGGAACAGACAGCTTCTGGGCATCCAGCTGTCCTTCAATAATATTTGCAAATACTACTTTCTCAAAGAGAGGAACTGTCGTTTCTTCTGGCTTTAAAATTTTATGATATGCATATGTGTAAATCTGATTATTTTCTTTTTTTACGGAATCAATCAATCCCCATTCATTTCGTGCTGTAAAAGAAAAAAGTTCTGTTTCTTTTTTATCTATTCGATTTCCGTTTCCATCCGCAGTTATCACATTACCAATGGGGACTGTCACTTCCAGATATACAAAGGCATCATTGATTCCTGTATTTTTAATCTGTGGGTCTTTTTCAATTTCCTGTGTCGGAACAAGAGAAATATTTTCTTTTGGTTTCCAATGCGGTTCTTCAAGCTTCACGTCAATTTTTCCTACTGTAAATTCATTTACAGTATCATCATAATCGGTTAAATATGCCATAGTTCCACCGATACAAAGAACTCCTGTTATTGCCACAAGTGCAATTCCTTTTTTAATACTATTTTTTATTTTCATATTTTTCCTCACTGTTTCCAGTGTTTTCCTTTCTTGATTTTAAAATGGATTTTTTGATGAAATGTCTAAGAAGAAATGATATTAAGAAAATAAGAAGAAGGAGACATATCCCTTTTAATGTTCGAATAAAAAGAACAACATATCCTAGTGATGGAATGGAACAAACGACTTTCCCTTTTATTTGCCTTCGTTTAACAGGAAGAAAATCTTTTTGTTCATTTGCATCTCCTTTTGTAATATAATTTCTTCCTGTATGACTTACAATCCTATGGGTAATATTTTCATTTCCTAACTGGTATGTAATAATATCTCCTGATTCCAGCTCACCAATTCTCGTTTGCACCAAAATAATACTGCCGGTTTTTATGGTTGGTTCCATGGAACCGGATAAAACAACATAGGGATAAATACCAGAAAATAAAAGAATCATAGAAAATGTAAAAATTGCTGTAAACATCATAGATACTATTCGGGAAAGAAATTGAAAGAATTTCATAATGTCTCCTCCGATGAACAATAGACTTTATAAATAATAGAAGTGATAAAATAAGTTTTCACGGCGGAGATCTGCTCCAAAGATTTATGCCCATAAACACCTCCTTCAAAGTCAGATTTTTTAAAATTGGAAAATAAAATAGAAACATTTAATAGAAATAGAAAAGATTGTTTCTAGAATTGTGATAATAGATTTTTAAGAACTGTCTTTAGTATACCTTCTTACGCAAAATCCTGCAAGCAGAATCGTTCGACAGAATCTGACATTGTAAAAGGATACTGATATAAAAACCAGTATCCTATAGTTACCTTTTATTGATCAAGAGAAAAAATATATTCTAAAGGAAGCAAACGGATATCTTTATAGTTTGTATCTTTTCTTTCTGAAGATATTGGAATTTCAATTTCTAAAGAAGGCTCTTTTATCCTTTCTGCATAAAATTGCTCTGGTGAACCAATTCCATCCTGTTTTTGTTTCGTTCCTTTTGAATAATTAGAATTCTTGTAAATATTTTTTTCTACGCATTTCTGAAGATGTCTTGCCAGATGATTGCTTTTCTGATTGTACATAAATCCCTGTGTCTGGTGATAATATACCATCTCCTTACTTTTTTCAGCAAAGGATAAAAGTCCTTTACTTCTATATTCCTGAAAAATATGCATAAGTGCCTTCGTTTCATTTTCACTGCCCGGTTCCTGCGCAATACGTCTCCGTGAATAAAATCCAGTAGGGAAATTTTTTCTCAGATCTACCGCTCTGGCATTATACACGAATTCCTTTTGTGGTATTTCTTTCATACGCAGCATTTGCCGATAAATAGGATTGCGAATACCGGAAAACCCAATTCTGCAAAATTCATACCCATCTGGATTTAATAAAGGGATTATGCAGATCCGAATTTTATCAAGAAGCTGCTTTACTTCATAGAAATCTTCTAAAATCCATTTACATTCATATGCTCTGCAGTATTCCTGAGCTAATTGAACAAGAATCTGAGGAAGTTTATGATCTGTTCCCTGGATTCCGGAAATGCAAAAAATTACAAAGTCTCCTTTTCCTATTTCTAACATGGGAATGAATCGCTGATCATGACTTTCTCCAATAACCCGAAACACTGCAAAAGAATGATACCTTTGTGAAATTTCCCATAATGAAAAATATATTTTTTCATAAGATATTTGCCAATCTCCTTTTTTGCATCCCGCCGACACTTTTTCTGTATTCTCATACATTTCCAGTTCTCCTTATTCTTATAAGATCATACAATGTTACTAAAAATAATATATGCAAAAGAGACAGGTCCTAAGACCTGTCTCCATAAAAAACATATAAATTATTCATTTTCCTTTTTGCGTCTTCTTACAAGAACGTAACCACCTGCAAGAACAGAAGCTGCTGCTAACATAAACATGTTTCCAATTGGACTTTCATCAGCTGTTTTTGCTCCGCTTGCAGAAGAAGTAGAACCGGTATCAGAACCATTTGGGTCTGCTGCAAGAGCATCAGATCCATCTCCATTACCAGGCGCACCTGGAGTTCCGCTTGGAGACAATTTTGCTGTCTTTACTTCCGTTGAAATATAATCAATTTCATCTGTTCCCAGCCACTGTTTCTTCTCTGCATGGTATACATACTTTTTCAGATAAATACGAATTGGAAGAGTTTTTTCATCAAAGATTCCTTTTGAAGAACCAATTTTCCATGTTGTCTGTTTAGAAGAACTTCCTTCCTGTGTCCAGTATTGTGGAACCCACTGTGCATCGCCTTCTCCAGGATTCTGGTTGTCACTTCCAGCTCCTGTTACAGAGAAATTGTAAAATACTCCCGGCCACATTTCCAATGGATTTTCAAGGCCATGTACCACACTATCTTTTACAGACGGAACAACTGGTGTATGAGTCGGACCAGGGGTTGGAGTCGGGGAAGCTTCCGGAGTTACAGACGGAGAAACTTCCGGTGATGGTGTTACATTTCCAGGACGTGTCTTCTCGTCTAAATTTATGTAACGTTTCTTGGAAAGTTTTTCTTCCTGGCTTTTTATAAGAACATATACAGTAATTGGATTTTTTTCATCCAAATCTTTCACTGTGATTTTAAATTCTTCATTTGCTTTAACCGGTGTGCCCTCTTTGCTTACATCAAAAGATGGAGCCTTTTCTCCTTTTACCACCCAGTCTGCATAAAACCATCCATCTACATTTGTAGAACAGGTAAATTCTGCAGATGTGCGGTTTAACCATTTCGGTTTGCTTTTCAGTTTCAATTCCGGCGTTACTGCCGGTTTCTCTGGTTCTGTACTTTTTAAAGTACCATTTTCATCAATTGTAAAATCAGCTCCTTCATATTTTACAATTTTTAATACAGATTCCATTGTAAGACCATCTACACCTTCTGCAATCTGTACAACCTGTTTTCCGGCTTTTCCTTCCACTACGTTTAAGGAAAGAACAGAACTTTCTTCTAAGATATTGCTTACATTTAAAACAGCGTTATCTCCTTTTAAAGCAATATTATCAGGAGTTGCCGCATCTGATTTTGTATTTTCAGAAACAGAAACACTTCCTTGCACCTGCACCGGATTTTCACTGTAAATTCCACCGCCGCATTCTGCCTGGTTATCGGTAATGTTTCCACCTACAAGAACAACTTTTCCTGCTGTATTATAAATAGCACCACCATTTGCTGTTGTGTTATTGTCAGAAAGAGTTACACTGCCATCCATTCCAAAAGTACCGCTTGTTACATGAATAATAGAACCGTCTGCAGCGTTTCCATCAAGATAACCCGTAATATGAATACTGCCGGATTCGGTTCCTTCGTTTGTCATAGCAGATTCAAACATTAAAATGCCCTCTACGAGAAACATATCTGCTTTCATATCTGCTCCACGGCTAATGGTAATGTCTTTACCGGAGGTTATAAGGGAAATATTTTTATTTGTCGGAATCGTAATGGTATTGGTAAGAACAATATTTTCGTCTAAAATAATTCTTGTTGCTTCAGAAGAAGCATCTGCATTCGGTGCTTCGGAAATAGCTTTTACAAGTTCCGCTTCATTTTTAACCAACGTTCCATTTTCTGCCTGTGGAGTTGGGGTTGCAGTTGCTTCCGGAGTTGGAGCCTGAGTCTCTGCTGCTTCCGGTACTGGTGTTGACTCTGCTTCCGGAGCAAGGGATTCGCCCGGATCTTCTGCCTGCGGAGCATCCGGAGTCTCTGTAGGTTCTGTTTCCGGTACTTCTACAGATGGTGTTTCAGGTTGTGCTTCAGGCTGTGTTTCCTGTGTCCCTTCTTCTGTGCCAGATTCCGGTGTTTCCATGGTTCCTTCTTCTATTGTAACTGCCATACCTTCATCTGCTGCAAAAATAACAGATGGTGTCATTCCGGAAACTAATGTCCCGGCTAATATCATTGCTAATAATTGCTTTTTTCTCATTTTTAGTCCTCCCACAAATGAGTGTTGTCCATACTTGTTTATGAAACAATTTTAAATCAGTATAGCACACACGTATAAAAAAATCAAATTTACGGACGAACTTGTCCATTTCCATAAATAATATATTTTGTTGTTGTCAGTGCCGGAAGTCCCATTGGACCTCTTGCATGAAGTTTCTGGGTACTGATTCCAATTTCAGCTCCAAATCCAAATTCCTGACCATCTGTAAAACGAGTGGAAGCATTCACATAAACAGCTGCAGCGTCTACTTCGTCCAGGAATTTCTGTGCATGTACATAATTATTTGTAATAATAGCTTCTGAATGGCCGGTATTATAATGATTAATATGAGCAATTGCTTCTTCTACAGAGTCCACTACTTTAATAGAAAGGATATAATCCAAATACTCGGTTCCCCAATCCTCTTCTGAAGCTGCTACAGCCTGAGCGATCAAACGCTGTGTTTCCTGATCTCCGCGTATTTCCACATTCTTTTCCCGAAGCAGTTCTCCAATCAACGGCAAAAATTCTTTTGTTACGTTTTTATGTACAAGAAGAGATTCACAGGCATTGCATACACCGATTCGCTGTGTTTTGGCATTGATCACAATATTCGCTGCCATCTGAAGATCTGCTGTTTCATCTACATAAATGTGACAGTTTCCTGTACCTGTCTCTATAACCGGAATCGTACTTGTATTTACAACTGTCTGAATCAGCCCCCGGCCACCTCTCGGAATCAGAACGTCCACATATTGATTCATTTTCATAAATGCAGCAGCCGTTTCTCTGGAAGTATCTGATATCAAAGAAATGGCATTTTCTGTCACATCATTTTCTCTTAATGCTTCCCGGATGCATGTTACAATCGCTTCATTGGAACGAAGGGCGTCACTGCCGCCTTTCAGGACAGCAACATTTCCCGTTTTAAAACAAAGACCAAAAGCGTCGGATGTTACATTTGGACGTGCTTCATAAATAATCCCCACCACACCAAGAGGAACACGTTTTTGACCTATTAACAGCCCGTTAGGTCTTTTCTTCATTCCTGTTACCTCTCCTATAGGATCCTCAAGTTTTGCAATTTGACGAAGACCATCTGCCATTGCAAGGATCCGGTCTTCATTTAAGAGAAGACGGTCAATCAATCCTTCTGGCATGTGATGCTCTTTTCCTTTTCTCACATCTTCCTCATTTGCTTTTAAAATGAGTTCTGTACATGACAGTAATTTTTCAGCTGCTGCATATAAAACTTCATTTTTCTTTCCTGTAGAAAGATTCCTTACGGTGCATTCTGCCTTTTTTGCATTTTTTCCAATTTTTTCTAAAAATGTATCCATTGCTATTCCTCGTTGCTATAATAAATTTCTTTTTCTGTTACAAGAATCGTAGGGAAAATATCGGTTGGTTCTGTTGGCACTTCATCTAAAATCTGAAAGGAAAAAGCAAGGGCAAGGCGCTCCAGTTCCCGATGTTTTTCCAGATATCTGTCATAAAAACCACCACCATATCCAACACGGTGATTTTTTTTGTCAAATGCGACACCAGGCATAATGATCAAGCCTTTTTCCCAGCAGACAGTTTCTCCTTTTTTCGGCTCCGGTATTCCACAGTATCCGGAAGACAGCTGTGAGAAATCTGTAAGACGATAAAAGATCATGTCGGTTCCATCCACCTTGGGTACTGCAACTTCCTTATTAGCTTCCCATGCAGCTTTTATAATGGCTTTTGTCATGACCTCATGATTATAATCTGCATAAATAAGAATTCTTCCCGCATTTTTAAATGCAGGAAGAGCGCATACATTTGCCGCAACAGAACAGCTCATTTCTTCTATTTGCTGATCGGTAAAAGTTTTTCTAAGTGCAAAAATCTTTTTTCTAATGGCTTTCTTTGTTTCCATATTTTTCACCAAGGTTCGTAATACTTCCATCTTCTTCCTGAATGTTGATATTATCAAGCTGAGTACGAAGGTTCATACGCACAGATGCTATATACTCTTTGCGCAGTGCCGTTTGCTCCGCTTTTTCTTCCTCTGTAAGGCCTGTGCTTTTTGCTTTTCTTGCTAACTGGTTTATTCTGTCAATTTTACTGTCGTTCATCTTATTCTCTCCTATAAAAGTTTTTCAATATAATCAAGCAGGTAAAATTCTTCTTTTTTTTCACCTACAAATAAGGTTCCGTAATTACGCCCTTCTGTTATCTTATGGATTGTATGAAAATCTGCTCCATTGGCAATTACCATATCCACTCCTGCAGCTGTGGCAATTCTTGCAGCTGTCAGCTTCGTTGCCATGCCACCTGTTCCTACTTTACTTCCGGTGGAAGATTTTCCCATATTTAAAAGATCTTCATCCAGATTTTCTACTGTTTCGATAAAACGAGCATCCGGATTCGTATTTGGATCATCTGTAAAAAGGCCATCAATATCTGAAAGAAGAATAAGCAGATCTGCCTGTATCAAAGCAGCTACGACTGCGGATAATGTATCGTTATCTCCAAATTTTTCAACAAACTGACTTTCATAAGTAGAAATGGAATCATTTTCATTTACAATGGGAATTACATTTAGATCCATTAATTCTTCAAATGTGTTTTTGGCATTTTTCCGATTCATATTATTGACCATTGTATTTTTAGTCATAAGAATCTGTGCTGCCATATGATTATATTCTGAAAAAAGCTGCTGATAAATCATCATGAGCCTTGCCTGTCCCACTGCTGCACATGCCTGTTTCTTTTTCAGTTCATTTGGCTTATGTTCAAGTCCGAGAGCTGCAACTCCTGCTGCAATCGCTCCGGAAGAAACAAGGACAATATCTTTCCCCTGATTTTGCAGATTGCACAATTCCCGCACAAGCACCTCCAACTTACGAAGGTTTAGTCTTCCTGTCTGCTCATGGGTAAGGGAAGAAGATCCGATTTTTATTACAATACGCTTCTTATCTTTTAGTCTTTCTCGGTAATTCATTTTATTGTCACTCCATTGTCTATTGTTCATTCGTTTATCTTACAACATTTCTTCCGGTTCGTCCATGGGTTTTCCCTTGTGCACAGCAGATTTTACAAAAGATTTATATTTACGTTATTGGATGGTAATAGAATCAACCGTATCATTTAATATAATCTCCACCCATGTTTTTCCCGGATTAAGATGTATTTCTTCTCCATATTCATCATAATAGCGGGTATTTCCCTCTTGCATATCTTTTTCCCAGGTAATGTCTATTGCTTTTCCTCTTGTAATAAATTTTCCCGCTCCACCAGAAGAGGTGTCGATATTCAGATAACCGTTTGCGTCATATAACTGGTAAGGGGAATATTGTAAAATAATATTATCACATGTCAACTGTTCCCCCGTTTCCAAATCAACATGAGCTTCTCCAAATTGATTTCTCAGATATTTTTTTGTTTGCTGATCATAAACAAACCATGGATGATTGTCTGAAAAATTATCCAAATGTATTAATGTTGCATTTGTCCCACTGGAAAGTGTATTTTCTCTTCCATTCTCTTCAAAAATATAATGGGTTTTATAATCTTCATGGTAAGTCTGACGATAATTTTTGGCTGCAATTCCCCGGGAGATTCCTTCACCGCTTGTATAAGCATTATGAGGAGCTTTTCGATCAGAAGTCCGAAAATATACAGTACCTTCCAGTTCCATTCCATTTAGATTATCGATTTCCTCCAAATATGGCAATGCATATACTGCCTGACCAAAATGACAGTATATAGAATCAAACTCGTTGGCATAAGAAATGTAATAGTCTCTACAGCTTCGTACAGAACCTATTTTTTCAGGGCAGACGTTATTTTCAAAGATTCCCATGAGACGAGTCATATTCCCCTCCACCGGTGCTTCATATATGACGCCAGCTTTTGAAATACCGCTTTGCGGCGCCCCTTCTGCATTATTTCCCATCATAACTGCAATAGGCCGCTTTTGTATATCCCCTTCCGCAACAGACTCTCCTGTAAGATAACTAATCCCGGTAGGCTCATCACCTTCTTCAAGAATCATATCTACCAGATTTTCCTGGGCAAAAGCAGAAAAAGCCGGAAGAAATAGGATCCCTGCTGTAAAAATCCCTGTTAAAAATGTTTTTATACTTTTTTTCATTACGCCACCTCCCCATATACGGTGTACGATTCTTATATACCACTATCTTGTAATATTAAGCTCCTCCAATGCTCTTGCCTGTTTTTCCTCCATTACAGCAGCTTCTTCCGGAGTCATATGATCATATCCCAAAAGATGAAGCATACTGTGGGCTACTAAAAAACAAAATTCTCTTGTTATGCTGTGTCCGTATTCTTCTGCCTGTGCAAACACTTTATCTACAGAAATCATAATGTCCCCTAACAGAAGTTCATCTGTATCCAGATCAAAATATGATTCATCTTCTTCAACAATCTCATACTCAGCCGGATACTCAAATGGAATCATCGGAAACGAAAGAACATCTGTGGGAGCCGAAATATTTCGAAATTCTGTATTAACCCGTTTAATTTCTTCATTATCTGTCAAAACAAGATTGATCTGTACATCATAAGGACAATGTTCCATTTTCAATACTTTATCTGCTACCTGTTCTGCCAGAAACGCATATTCAATTCCCAGTTCCCTTTCTGTTTCATATTCAATGTTTACTGTCATCTTATTTCTCCCTTTCTTGCTGTACGTTTTGCCGTTTTTACAGGTTTCTGTTTTTTCTCATAATCATCATATGCCTGTACAATCTGCTGTACAAGAGGATGACGCACTACATCTTTGCTGGTAAGCTGACAAAATCCAATATCATCAATTTTTTTCAATACTTTTGTGGCTACATCAAGACCGGAAGGTGTATCTTTTGGCAAATCCTTCTGAGAGGCATCTCCAGTCACGACAACTTTGGATCCAAATCCGATTCGGGTTAAAAACATTTTCATCTGAGCAGGAGTTGTATTTTGTGCTTCATCTGCGCCTGTCAAGTTTGACATAAAAAAAATAGAATTGCTACAATGCATTTTTAAAACTTCCTTTACTTAATATATAGTTATTTTATATTGAAAATCACATTTACGTCAACCTATTTTTCTTTACCATTAACAAAACAAAAGAGGACAGAAAAAATCTGTCCTCCTGGCTTGACATTAGTATGTTACAATCCATACTTCGTATACAATTGTTGACGGTATTCCGCATCGACAGTAGCCTGTTCAAGATCTTTGTAACGACCTTCAGCGAGAAGTTTCTTACAAAGTGCACCAAAACGATTTTCTCCTTTTTTAAGACCTTCTTCAAGTCCCTCTTCACGACCTTCTTCATGGCATTCTCTTTTTAACATCTCAAGAGTCATAAAATCCTTCCTCCATTCCGAATTTGTTCGAGCCGCTTTTAAGGAAGCATCCATATCGCAAAGCAATGTATCTTGGCATCCTTGAGGCAACTCTGATTTTTCAATGTAACGAAGAAGATCAACCAATTCCTGTGAGACAGAATCCGTATTCGTTCCTTTTGTGGAAAGGAAGATCTTCCATGCATCATCACCGAGTTCCAAATCTGGAAATTCTTTACATACGTTCCGGAAAGTATAGACATATGTGCCTTTTCCAAATGGATCAAATGTACAGATAAATATAATCAGACTTTTTTTCAGGAATTTGTAATCCATACCTTTATCGATAAGATTAATATCTATCTGCCCCTGATAGTAACGGCTTCTTTTAGGGAGATTCCGGTTGGGCGTTGTCTGCATTTCGCAGTCATAGACTGTATGTTCATCATCTTCCACATAAATATCTAATCGCACACTTCTTGCATCTACCTTTAAGTCAATTTGCTTTTGAGGCTCAATGTACTCAATGCGATAAATCTTAATGCCAAGAACTCTTTCGAGGAATGGCTTACATATTTTAGGGTTCTGCATGATCTTTCCAAACATAAAATCATTGGAAAATCCTAATCTTTCGTAACTTTGTGTCATAAAAAATCCTCTATTTATATTATTATTTTATAATTCCGAAGCAGAATTGTCAAGCCGGCTCCACCTCGTTTTAAATACATATTAAAAATGCTATAAAGTACAGTATAATAAATTACTGCTCTATATCCTGAAATTTCCATACAATCTTGATTTTATGGGGATACAAGACTACTTTTTCTACAAAATTATCAATAACAGACTGATCTATTTCTTTGATATTTTTCATTTCTGTCAGTCTCTGTCGTTTGTTGTTTTCTTCCTCTTTTAACGAAGATAGCTGTCCTTCGAGGACATAAATTTGTTTTATCAGCTCTGTTTCACTATTAAGTAAATATTCTTTTTGAGATAGATAATCCTCCCGACTTATGGTTCCAGAACGATATTCTTCATAAAGCTTCAGCTTACTGCCACTTATATCTTTTTTTTTACACTTTAATGTGCCGAGAATACGGGTTTCTTTATCTACATTACCTGGTTTAATATTACAGCATGTATTGATATAAGCATTCAATACATTTTGTATCACACGGGTAATGGTAGAACTGTGTACGACAGAAGAAGGACATTCTAAAGTGCGAAATTCCTTCTTGGTAGGACAACGATAAAAAAATCCAGTTTTATTATGTCCAGTTCCGGCGGGACAGCCACAGCCACCACAGATAATCTTATGACGAAAAAGGTTATTTGGATTTTTACGGTAAGAGGCGCCTCTGATCTGACCGGTTTTTGCATTCATATTTTCCTGTACTTTCAAGAACACTTTTTTAGATACCAAAGCCGGATAATATCCATAATGTACAATCCAGTCTTTTTCTGGGACTGGTACAGTAGATTCTGCCCGGCCAGAAAGTAGTCGTGTATGTTGTCCAAAAACACCATCACCAGTAAAACGCGGATTCCTCAGTAATCGGTAAACGATTCCTCCTGTCCATTGAAGATTTTCGGCAGATTTACTTGGAATGCTTACTGGAACATTGCGGGATTTTTTGTATAGGGCTGGTGTAGGAATATTTTTCTTGTTAAGTATCACAGCTATTTCCCTTGGATTGTAGCCTATTTCAGCTAGATAGAATATTTTTTGTACAATCCTGGCAGCAGGTGCATCAATCAAGTAGGAGTATTTATCTTGTGGATCTTTACGAAATCCATAACATGCGGGGCCACCTGCGATTTCTCCATTTCTAGCCTTTGAATACTTAACAGATTTTACTTTTTCAGATAAATCTTTGCTATAAAGGTCATTGATAATGTTGTTAAATGCAAGAGAATCTCGTGGCTGAGATAGACTGTCATAGCCATCAATAACAGACACAAAACGTACATTATGTTCTGGAAAAAAGCGTTCTTGCAGGAATCCGGAGTCAATGTAGTTACGTCCCAATCGGGAAGCATCTTTTACAATCACACAATTTATATTCCCGGATTTTATTTTGGAAAGAAGAGAATCTAAACCAGGACGGTAACTTCCGGTTCCAGTGATGCCGTCATCACAAAATTCTGTGATTGTTCCATCAAGAAATTCCGGATGGACACGGATAAAGTTTGTAACAATTTTACGTTGATTTTGAATACTTTGGCTTTCTCCTTGCCTTCTGTCTTCGTCTGATAGACGATAATAGCATCCTATTCTGTACATAATACCCCCTAATTCAGTGTAGGTCTACGTTGCATAGACCAATGGCTGCTAAAATCTGTGGTGGTTCCTGGCAGAGGATAAAAGAGAAATTCCGCGCTGTCGGCATCTTCTATAGAGATTTTTTTTATTATATTTGCAAGGACATCTTTTTCGGGCAAATTTCGTGATGGTTTACATGAAACAGATGCTTTTATGCCAACTTCCTTCCGTTTTTCCTCTTCTTTTTTCAGTTCTATAATTTCATCGAATTGAAGTTTTTTTTGTAAATAAACTGCTTTTGAGATATTTCCGTTTTTATAACTTTCATATAACTGAATTTTTTCTTTTTTGTATTTTGAATCTGATAATGTCATAGACTGGGAGTTTTGGGGAACATCTGCGCGCCGATGTACACGCCGAAGATAATTATTAAGCGCTGCAACCGTAAGCGCAGACAGGTCTGTTTCGGTTATATGTGCATGGTCGCAGCGGAACAGATAATGCTCCCGTATTTTTTTACGTGTCATTTTTTCTCCACACACGGCACAGTATATAATATTTGGAAATGGGGTGGGTTTTGCCGGATTTGCCGCTACAGAAGCGCGGTGTTTTTGTACGGATTTTTCCAGTATTTTTTGTACAGATTTGAACATTTCCTCATCAATGATAGCTTCGTGTGTATTTGGTGTGACAATCCATTCGTTAGAATAAGAAATATCTGTTTTTCTGGATTTTTCGTTTATTTTATCCCTCTTATAACGTCCATTTACACAATTTCCGGTGTAATATGGGTTGCGCAAAATGTCGTTTACAGTAATGTGACTCCATTTGCTACCAGGTGTTCCGCGGTTGTCTGATTTCAAACGTCCAATAGAGCGCCAATACTGCATAGGGGTTGGAATTCCAAGATTGGTAAGTTCTTTTGCAATGCCAAGTGTTGATTTTCCGTCCAATTTCATCTGAAATATTTTTTTGACGACTGGGGCAGCATTCCAGTCTATAATAAGCTGAGTCGGATTTGTCTTACTTCTCATATATCCATAAGGGCCAGCTCCAGAAGGATAGTCACCACGTTCCATTTTTATATAGGTGGTTTTCCGAATATTTTGAGAAAGCATTCGCAATTGTAAGTCATTTAATATATTTTTAAGTGCTATGATCATAGAATCTCCACTGTTGTAATCGTTTGTATCAAAATGGTCATTTACAGAGATAAAACGGACATGATGCATGGGAAATATCTGTTCCAGATGTTCTCCCGTTTCAATATAATTTCGTCCTAATCTTGAAAGATCTTTCACCATGACACAATCTATTTTCCCATCGTTAATATCTGACACTAAACGAAGAAATTCTGGTCTGGAAAAAGTGGCGCCTGACCATATGTCTTCATATATCCCAACGACATCAAATTCCTCTTTATTCCGAATAAAATCCCAGAGAAGCTTTTGTTGATTTTGGACGGATTGAGCAGGATTATCCACGTTTTCCTTTGATTGTCTGACATAAAATGCAGTTCGATACATTATTCCGCCTCCTTTGCGGTTTTCAAAATAGAATAGAGGTTTTCGAATTCGTCTTTCCAATTAAACGTGATTTTTATTTTTTTATCAGAAATTAATATTTTGGCAACAAGCAAGACGGCAAGTTCCCGGTCGAGTTCATTAATTCTGTGAAAAGCCAGAAAACATTCAAGTTTTTCCCTTGTTTTATGTACGTCATTTATAAAACAGGAAAAAGAAGCTTTTAAAGCATTTTTATCACGAATTAAATCGGCCAATCTTTTTTCATAGATACTTCGGTATTCTTCAGCTTCTGATTTATCAATAATCCCTGCAATGTAATCTTCTGATACACCCTCTATGCGCAACTTCAATTTCCGCTCATTTTTTTCCAATTTGTCAATCTGTTTTTTTAGCTGCGCATTTTGGACCGCAACCAGAGTTTCCATATCTGTATCTTTAGCCAGAGTGTCGAGATCAGTGATGAAAGTATCAATGTAAATGTTGAGGGTTTTGAGGACTGTGTTGTCGAGTTTTTCTTTTGATATGCTTACTCGTTCCCGGCCACGACAAGAAAGGCAGCGATAACTTTCGTAACGCTTTCCATCAATAGCGGATGTGTGATATTTCATTTCTTTACCACAATTCGCACAAAACACAAGTCCACTGAAAAAATTATTACTGTTTTGGATAGGTTTGTTCTGCTTATTGTTTGCAGCTTCAAAAGTTTGTGGATCTATGATGGCTTCGTGAGCGTTTTCGTAACAGATCCAATCACTTTCTGGAAGCATAATTCTTTTTCTTAATTTATGATTAAGTGTTGTCTGTTTCTTTTGCTGCAAACAGCCGGTATATATCTTGTTTGTTACGATACGTTTTACGCTTTGTGCAGACCAGTCAGATTTTTCAGTATGGGAGAAACTGGTTTTAAGCCGTATTCCCGCTGTTTTTTTGTAAGCCATTGGCGATTGTATTCCGCGCTTATTCAATTCGGTAGCGATGCCAGAATAAGAACGACCTTTAATGCGCTGCGAAAAAATATAACGAACAATAGCTGCCGGATATTCGTCAACTATAAGTTTGTGCTTTAAAGCTTCAGACCTTTGGTATCCATAAACAGGAAAAGAGCCTATGTATTCTCCATTGCGCCTCAATGCGTCATTGGAGCTGCGGATTTTTGCGGAAATATCTGAACTATACAGGTCATTCATCAGATTTTTTACCGGGATCATTAGGTTATTAGCATATCCATTCCCATCCAAAGTATCAATTCCGTCAACGACCGCAATAAATCGTATTTTGGCAATAGCAAATTCCCTCTCGATATAACGTCCGCACTCAATATAATCCCTTCCAAAGCGAGAAAGGTCCTTCACGATAATACAGTTTATCGTTTTTTCTTTCATTTCTTTTAAAAGCTGTTGAAATCCAGGACGGTCGAAATTTGTGCCGGTAAATCCATCATCTACTTTCGCATCTATTATTTGAATATCAGGGTGGTATTTGACAAATTCTTCGATGATTTTTTTCTGGTTCGTGATACTGTTGCTTTCATTTTGTTCCCCTTTTTTTTCTTTAGATAAACGTAAATATTCTATGGCACGGTATTTAGACATAAAAAAATCCTCCCATAAGCGCAAAAAGCCACTTAAGAAAGGATTTCTGGTTTCTTATAATAAGTATAACATATTCAGTCCTTTCTTTCCAGACTTTTTGTACGCTTTTTTCTTTAATTCTTCAAGTATTTTTCCAAGCAATTTTTTAAGGTAAGGGAGTCTGATGAAAAGTTTACCTCAACTTCAATTCCATCCACAAGAAAATGCCCAGGATTTTTTATCTGCTTGAGGAATTCTTTTTTACGCTCTTTAACAGAGAGCGTACAGTCGATGTTTAATGTTGTTAGTTCCACTAATTCTATTGCCGTGCTATTTTCTTCCAATTTTGAAACCTCCTTGAAATGCATTCAAGGATAATATGATAGAAAAAGGGGTATTGCTCCGTAGATGCTTATCCACCTATTTTGCAATACCCCTATATAGAAATTTACTATTTTTTGTTTCTGCCGCGAGAAATTTTTGCTGTATTCTTCTGTTCTTCTTTTTCGAATGCCTTAACAATATCTCTTACGATCTTGCAGCGAACAACATCACGGTTATTCAATGTGATATTTGCGACATTATCAATTCCAGAGATGATATTTGCACATTTCTGTAAACCAGACTCTTTTCCATCTGTTTTAGAGAGGTCAATCTGTGTGACATCACCAGTAAGTATCATTTTAGAACCCTGTCCAATTCGGGTTAAAGCCATTTTGAGAATTGGGAGAGTTGCATTCTGGGATTCGTCAATAATCACAATGGAATTGGAGAGTGTACGTCCTCTCATATATGCTAAAGGTGCTATCTCAATTTCCCCTTTTTCTCTTCTTTTAGCAGCGCCTTCCACACCAAAAATATCATTCAGCGCATCATATAACGGGCGTAGATAGGGATCAACCTTCTGCTCAAGATCACCTGGTAAAAATCCAAGTCGTTCACCTGCTTCAATTGCCGGCCGACTGAGTATGATTTTTTGAATTCGGTTGTTTTTTAATTCTTCCGCTGCGTAAGCGACAGCCAGATAAGTTTTTCCTGTACCAGCCGGGCCTATACAGGTAACTACCAAGTTAT
>JARIAR010000044.1 GCA_029257805.1 Blautia sp. | reverse complement strand
GCTGATTTGTAATCAGCAGGTTATCGGTTCGAGTCCGATCATCGGCTTTTTGGACCTTTAGCTCAGTTGGTTAGAGCAACCGGCTCATAACCGGTCGGTCCTGGGTTCGAGTCCCCGAAGGTCCATTTTAAAGTTTTTTTTGGCCCAGTGGCTCAGTTGGTTAGAGCGCCGCCCTGTCACGGCGGAGGTCGAGAGTTCGAGTCTCTTCTGGGTCGTTATGGGGTCTTAGCTCAGCTGGGAGAGCATCTGCCTTACAAGCAGAGGGTCATAGGTTCGAGCCCTATAGGCCCCATAACCTTTCATAACAGAATATGCCGCAGTGGCGGAACTGGCAGACGCACAGGACTTAAAATCCTGCGGGACTAACCTCCCGTACCGGTTCGATTCCGGTCTGCGGCAGTGATGAAAAAAATAAGAGAAATGTTTTATAACATTTCTCTTATTTTTTTTGATTTAAGTTAATAGTAAAGGTGGAATCCTTTGAATCCCACCTTTACGGAAGAACCTTATTCAAGGTTCTTCAGCAATTCTTCGTATACATGTTCCAATTCAGCAGGATCACTGCTGTAAGTGTAATTATTGGTAAACATTTTACTTAACAATTCATCATGAAGAGTTTCATTCTTTTGACGTAGGAGCATCCAGAGCGCTGCATCTTCTGCACCACGACGCTGTGCTTCCATGCGCATTCCGAGTTCCGGACCATTTACATCAGGATATACCAGGAAGGAATCTCCACAGGGGAAGTTTGTACCGATTCCGGTATGGTTTGGACAACTTGTTCCTTTATAAGGATTCATATCTTCTGGGAATTGGTTGAAGCCCCAATGAAGGAAACCGCTAATTCGATTTTTGGCGAATCCCCAGAAAAGAAGCCGGTTTTTAATTAAGTCAAAATCAAGGAAACGGTTTAACCAATATCCTTCCGGACCACAGCAAACATAATTCCATACGGTTTCGCCGAGAGAAATCAGTGTGTCAAATGCCTCTTTTTGTTTTTCATATCCAGCTGTTCCCGGCACCCATATATCAACTCCACCTCTAAATTCTGCAGAATCTACAGCTTCTATAACTTTTACATGAGGCAGATATTTACGAAGGACACTTGCTGCAAGATAGTATTGACGTTTTCTGGCATTTAATGTTTCCTGATCTTTATAATGAATATCCGGTTCATCATGAATGTGAAACAGCACCTTATCTTCCCATCCATGTTTTTTCAAATAGGCGGCAAGACTTTTTACATATGTAACTGTAATTGCATAGCCCTCCAGGGTATCAATGGGGACATCTTTTGCCATAGCACATGTGAAACTGTCTGTGTACATATTTGGCATACCATCGGGCAACAGGCCACGGCTTAAAAGAGTACCAAGTTCCATTTGCTTCATGCCTTCCTGGAAGAAACAGGAAATAACAGGAGTGAGATATTCAAAATCGAAAGTATATGGATTTCTGGAAGTTACACATGTTTCATCCAGTTCCATGAAGAAAATATTTTGATGGATACGGCGCATAGCTCTTGCATATTTTCTGACCATTTCCAGAAATTCTTCTGTTTCTGGTTTTACATTATGGAAACGACTGATTGCGTCCAGGGAAAACCAGTTTGTAATTGGAAAAGTATCTTCAGGAATTGTAACATTATAGAGACGGATGGAAAGCTGGCATTCATAACAGCCTTCTTTTGTAGTTGCTTTTAATGGAATAGTATGAAGTCCGTTTTTTGTATTTTGATTTGCCTTCAGACAGATATACATGGCACATCGGTTATTTTTTACCTGGAAATGAGGTTTTTCTTTTTTCTGAAGACAGTCATATACAAGAAAAGGAGCAAGGCGGCTTGCATATCCTGGTTTTTCTTTTGGACGATCCTCCAGTACCATGGAGCCACCCTGACTGACACCGTCTCCTGTGTTATATTCCACAGGAATTTCTTTCATTTGATACCATTCAGGGGTAAATTCGTCTGTGTCTAATTGAATTGTAACATGATCCCCTTCTGTTTCCAGAAGAAGTTGAATTCCGATAATTCCATTTAAGGCACCTGGAATATAAAGATTTTCCGGAAGCGTGCTTAAGGCATCATCCGGGTATAAAAATTCATCTTTTGCAGTAATGATTCCTTTAAATACATTTTTTTCTGCTGTCATAACATATCCTTTCTTTATAAAAAATTTATTTGCTGGTGTCTTTGTGATTAGTTATTTGTTCCCGGTATTCACTGGGGGTAACTCCTGTTGTTTGTTTAAAAACTTTGCTGAAATAACGAGGATTTTCATATCCTACTGCCTGACTGATATCACTGATTTTGGCATCAGGATCTTCCAGCATTTCTTTTACTTTGTTCATTCGGATTTCGGTAATATATTCAATAAAGTTCTGCCCTGTTTTTTCTTTAAAAAGTCGGCTTAAATAATTGGGGTGCAGATAAAATTGTTCTGCCAGATGCTGGAGGGTGATAGGCTCCTGATAATGTCGTTTGATGTACATTTGTATATCATATATAATTCCTTTAGAAATTTGTTGTTCATCTGCCTCGCATAGCTTGTCAGACAGTTTTTTTACATAATCCAAAATACATGCTTTTGTACCCTGGAAGTCATGGCATAAGAGAATACGTTCCAAAATGGAATTCAGACTTTCTCTCAGATCGATTGTTTTTAATTTTAAATTTTGCAGATTTCCATTTAACTCAATTAAACCGCCAATACATGCTGTTTGGATCTGAAGCATGCTAAGTTGTTTATCAAGAAGGTTATTAAGCAGCATTTCCATATAAGAGACTGCTTTATCCCGTTCTTCCGGATTGGTAAGCATAGAAACAAGCTCACCTGCAACCTCGGACATCTCCGGTACTTCTTTTGGAAAGAGCATTTCAATATTTTTGTACCAGATAATCCCGCATCCTTCTCTTGCCTTGTTATAGCGAAGCGCCTGTTCTGCTTCATCGTATGCGTCAGGAAGTTCCAGGTATCCATTTTTGTATTTACTTCCCCCAAAAAACCATCCGCCATTGCGTTGGCCAGCCTGTTCCAGTATATTGATGAAACTGGATATTTCAACAGGATCCTGGAAGGGGATCAGAGCAAACATGCCGTAGATTTGATTATTCAGAATAATAGCATCTGGGATGACCAGTTCGATTTCCTGACGCAGATCATCTTTGTATTGAAGAATCGTTTCTTCTGTAAGACCACGGGGCATCATTTCCATGGATAATCCATACCAGTTTGATATGGGAGGAAATTCATATTGTTCTACGCTGTTTATCTTGGAATGTCCTCTGGCAATGGAGAGAAGCAGCGCTTCCAACCGGCTTCTTTTTACAGTAGATTCTTTTTCTTCTTTGTCTAATTCAAGGGCCAGCCGGTCCAGGAGATTTTCTATTTCTTTTAAATTTACAGGTTTATTTAGATAATCATAGGCTCCATAGCGTATAGCTTCCTTTGCATAAGAGAATTCACTGAAACCGCTTAGAATAACTGTTTTAATGGAAGGATATTTTTCGGCAATGATTTTCAACATTTCCAAGCCAGACATCTGAGGCATGCGGATATCCAGAAAAATAACATCAATATGATGATGTTCCAAATATTTTAATCCTTCTTCTGCAAGATAAACGATTCCGGAAACAGAAAATCCGTGTTCCTGCCATTTTACAAATTGTGCCATTCCTCTGCATACAATTTCTTCATCATCAACGATCAGTACCTGATAAGACATGTGATTCTTCCTCCACTTCCATTTTCATATCTTCTGATATATTTCTTACAGGTAAAGTAATCGTTATTTCTGTACCTGTACCAAGGCTGCTTTTAACATGGATTCCATATTCCGAACCATAAAAAAGCCGTATTCTCTGATTCACATTTACCATTCCAATACTTCCTGAATTATTTTCAGAAGATTCTATTCCACTCATGCGATTGTTCAGTGCCAGACATTCTTCAGGAGAAATTCCCATTCCGTTGTCTGCAACAGAAATTAACAGACGGTCATGATCGATCCAGCTTCGAAGAAGAATTTTATAACCTTTACTTGCATCTCCAAAAGCATGTGTAACTGCGTTTTCTAAAAGAGGCTGCAGCATAAATTGAGGAACATATACAGTAGAAGCATCTACTTCAAGATTAATTTCTAATTCTATTTTGTATTGATGGCGGAAATTGATAACCTCCATATAGGTTTCCCCATGGCGGATTCCTTCCTCCAGAGTAATGGTATTGCTTCCGGAGTGCATGCCCATGCGGCAAAGATTGCTAAATGTTTCAATCATGTGGGTAACTCTGCTTTCGCCATTCGCCTCATACATAGCTTCCCAGCGAATGATATCCAGAGTGTTATATAGAAAATGGGGATTAATCTGCATAAGAAGGGCATCCAACTGAGCATTTTTCCAACTTAATGAGATTTGTTGTCTGCGGATCTCAGACAGATAAACCTGTTTGATCAGCTGGCTGGTTTTTTCTGTCATTTCATTAAATCCATCTCCAAGAATGGTGATCTCATCATGGCCGCTATTGTCATATCGTTCATCCCATTCTCCATTTCCTACTTTTTTCATAACTGTGATCAGTTCATTAATCGGTTGCGAGATACTTTTCGTAACGTAATAGGAAATGATGATACAACAGATAATGACAATGATAAGAACAAGAAGGCAAAGGTTACGTATCCGATATACACTTTTAAAAACCAGTTTTTGGTTTACGAGATAAGTGATTAACAGATTTGTAGATGGAACCTGTTCATATGCAGTCAGGATGTTTTGTCCGTCAATAGTGCGTTCCCATACCCCTTTTTGATTGTCAAGCATAGTGGTGTATCCGGAGTCCGATTTAGGAAAAGCCGGAGCCTGTATATTAGGAGCATAGGAAAGAAGAAGACCATCACGTCCTACAAGAAATGCATTTCCGTCTTTTTCAGAAGCAGCTCCTTCCCATATGTCAGAAAATGCATCTAAATGTATATTCAAAACAAGTACACCAAGAAATTCACGATCTATCGGGGTATAGATCCCTACACATAAAGTGATGAGATTTCCAATACCATAGATATTTTGTTCGCTTTGATAAAAAGTACTGCTTTGGTTTTCTGTTTCAATCCAGATAGGATAACCGTGTTTTTCCTGGGGGAGAAGATAAAAGTCAGATTTATAAAAGTCCTCCAGATCCCGGATACATCCTCCACGTCGGTATCCGTTTTCTTCAGCCATGTGATACTGGCAATAGGGAGTTACAATCTGCATGTTTACGATATGAAGTTTTCCGGTAGAAGAACGATAAAGTCGTTTTTCGATGTAAGTTTTATTTTGCTGATATGTTTCGGAAGATGGATGAATATGAAGAGAGGCATTTTCCTGAAGCATTTTGATTAATTGAGGATCATCATAAACAGATATTGCCAAATCTTCATATTCCTGCATGACATCTTGTGCTTTCAAGGCTGCATTTTGAACCATAAGCGAAACAGTATGTTCTATTTTTTCCTGTAAAATGCCAGAGTACCCGTAAATACAGAAAAAAGTAATAAAAGTACCGGAAAATAAAATTAAAAACAGAAAGGATATGGTAAGCCGTTTAAAGATCCCCGTTTTTCTTAAGAATTTTTGTATCCGGTTAACCGGATGCGGATGGTGGCTTTGAGACACATGCTGCATAGAATACCTGCCTTTCTGTGATATAATCATTTATTATATATATTTTTTTTATTATACCATAATTTGCAGTATGTAATAACAAAAAAATGGAGCAGATATTTTTAATATCTGCTCCAAATAAATAAGGTCATTATTTTTTGTTAGCTTCATTAAAGCTTTCCAGAACTTCATCTTCACACTGTTTCTGAGCATTTGCAAATTCTTTTTCAGGATCAGCGTTTGGATCAACAAGAATTTTCTGTACAGCTCTGTCTACATATGCACCAAAATCAGCTTTTCCGTAAAATTCCAAACGACCATTTGTTTTTGCTTCTTCAAGAACTGCAGAATATTCTTCTGGGAATTCATAGAAGTCTGTGATGGTCATGTCATCTCTTGGAATGATCATTGGGTTTGGAGCACCCTTTGTTGCAAGGTTTGTATAGTAGTTTTCCATATATTCTTTTCCTGTTTTGAAGGAAATGTATTCCCATGCAGCATCTTTTCTTGCCTGATCGGATTTTGCATTGATTACATATGTTGTACCAGCGATTGCTGTTGTTCTTTCACCGGAAGGTCCAGCTGGTGGAAGCATTAATCCGAGATCATCAGGATCCATACCCTGAGCAACTGCATCTTTTACCCAGTCTGCTGCAAATGGCATCATACCAATTTTGCCAAGACCGAAGTTTGTTACAAGGTCAGTAAATTTCAGTGTCAGATCACTCTGTAAAACATTTTCTTTTCTAAGTTCCTGATAGTATTTAGCAGCTTCCATAACAGCAGGATCTGTGAATGTTAATTCAGCAGTACCGTCATCGTTCTGTTTTGTTAAGTCGCCGCCTGCCTGCCATACATAATACTGGAAGAACCATTCTGTCCATTCTGCAGCAAGTGTTGCATATCCAGTTACCTGATTTTCAGGATTATTGATTTTTTTAGCTGCCTCTAAAGCTTCTTCCCATGTTTCAGGAAGTTTTTCGATTCCGGCTTCTTCGAAGAGAGCTTTATTATAACCGAAAAGCATTGGAGCAACGGTAGATGGAATACCATAAATATTGTCATTCAATGTAAACATATTTACATATTCATCAGTGAAGTTTTCCCATTCATCCCATTTTTCTGTATAAGCGTTTAATGGCTCCAGAATACCGGATTTCATATAAGTATTCATCATGGTGAAAGAGCATTCTACAAGGTCAGGAGCATTTCCTGCTGCAACAGCCTGATAAAATTCATTTCCAGGATCTCCCTCTTTCACAACTTTATTTAAAGTAATCCATGGATGATCTTCAAGGAATTTTGCTTCCATTTCTGCTTCAAAATCATCTTCTGCACGGCTTGTTACCCATAATGTAAGTTCTACAGGTTCTTTATCTTCGCTTTTTTCTTCTGCGAAAACAGTTGTGCCTGTACCTACAAAAGTACCGACTGCCATGCTAAGGCTTAATAAAATAGCTAAACTTCTTTTTTTCATGCTACATCCTCCTTTAATCCTTTCGCTAAACGAACTTGTTTTGTAAATTCATTATAACAGAAAATTATATATAAAGAAATTACACGAAATTAACGTATTTGGTGTAAAATGTCTACTTTTTTATCTGCTTTTTGAAAAGACAGTAAAATATTAAATTATGAAACATAAAAAGTGTATCCTGTTGATTTTGAAAAAATACTTTTTCCGATATACTATAAACATATATTTGTGTACATTTGATACAGGAGGTATTAATAAAATGGATAAAAAGAAGAAAAAGAGCAGGGTTGCAAGCTACTCGTTTAAAAGAAAGGTAACACCCTGGTGTATTCTTGCACCGCCGATTCTTTTTACATTATGGTTAAAATATTATCCTATTATAAGTGCATTTTTTATGTCACTGTTCAAGTATGATCCTATTAATCCGCCAGGAAATTTTGTGGGATTTAAAAATTATCAGGATATGTTTCAAATGGATTTTTACTGGCAGTCATGGAAGAACACTTTAATCTTCTTGCTGCTGCAGTTGGGAATGTGTTTCTTTATTCCACTGATTCAGGCATTGCTTTTAAATGAATTGCAACATCTTCAAAAGAGTCTTACAACACTTTACATACTTCCGGCTTTGATTCCTACATCTGTAAATGTAATTATATGGAGATGGATCTGGCATCCGGATTATGGTGTTGCAAATCAAATTGTTAAGTTTTTCGGAGGACAGCCGCAAGCATGGCTTAGTGATCCGGATCTCGTAAAATTCTGTATTATTTTCCCGGGAGTTCTGGGAGGAGGTTTGACAGTTCTTCTATATTTATCTGCGATTCAGGGAATTTCAGGAGATATATTAGAATCAGCGGCTTTGGATGGATGTACAGGATTTTCCAAGATTACGAAGATTATTCTTCCGAATATTTCATTTATGGTATTCATTCAGTTGATTATGTGTGTGATCACAACCATGCAGTTACTGGATGCACCATATATGTATGCGTCTGGTGGACCAAGTGGCGCATCTACAACTCAGGGTATCTTTATTTACCAGGCATTTAATCAGGATTTGAATTACGGACGTGGATCGGCTGCATCCATTATACTTCTTATAGTAACCGCACTGCTTACTATGGTGCAGATGCATTTTGAAAAATCGGAGAAAGAATAGGAGAACAGCTATGGCAAAGAAAAATAAAAACAAAATTCGGTTAAGTGGATCAGACCGTACTTTAAAAATATGTGCAGTTGTCCTGTCTCTTGCATTTGTAGCGCTGATGTTATATCCTTTCATTTTTGCGATTTCAGGTTCTATGAAAAATAATTCGGAAATTTATGAGGTTCCGCCGAAACTTTTACCTTCAGGCGCAAATAGTGTGTCTCTTGTAATCGATTATTCAGATGTCGATGCAGAAGGTGAAGAATTAAAAGATTTAATGCAGCAGGATAGCGTTCTTGCCATGTTTGGTATTAACTATAAAATGTCTGATCAGTCCATTATGGAAATTCAGGTGTATGGAACAAAAGATGGCAAAACTGTTTTTCATTCCCGCGCACATCAGATGAAATTACAAATGGAATGTGATTATGGAATATTTACAAGATCTGCAATTAAGAAAGAAGTAATTTTGCATGGCGACCGTTATAAGAGAGCCAGCGAATCTGTTGGATATGAATATGATATGAAAGGCCTTTCTGAAACATGTCCAGAGGGCTTGGGTTCCAACTTCCAGGATTCTGTTACAGAATTGATCCAGGAAAAATATCCGTTATCCGGAAAGTTGATTTCTGTAGGGGATAAGAGAAACAACTGGCTGAACCTGGAGAGTTTTAAATATTATCTTCAGATGCCGGGATACATATATCCGAATAATGAAACAGTATCAAGATTTGGATTTATGACTTTTGTTGGAAACAGTGTTATTGTTATTGGATTTGCCATGATCGCACAGGTATTTTTATGTTCCATTTGTGCTTTTGTTATCAGCCGGCTTTTGACACCGCGAGCAGGAAAAGTAGTTCTGATGTTCTTTATGGGAGCTATGATGGTTCCATTTGCAAGTATCATGCTTCCTCAGCTGGTAATGTATCGGGAAATGGGGGCATATAATAACTATGCAGCATTGCTTCTTCCGTTCCTGTATCCGTATGGTTTTTATGTATATCTGTACAAGGGATTTTTTGATCAGATACCGGGCAGCTATTTTGAAGCAGCGTCCCTGGATGGAGCATCTAATTTGTACCTGTACAGTAAGATCTGCATGCCACTGTCAAAACCAATTATTTCATTAATCGCATTACAGACATTTATTGGAAACTGGAATGACTTTTTCTGGGCATGGATGGTAACAGAAGATCAGAATTTATGGACATTAAATGTTGCACTTTATAATATTTCGAATAATATAAGTACAAAGCAGAATGCATTGATGGGACTTGCAGTAGTTACTATTACTCCTGTTATTCTTCTTTCAATCTTATTCTCAAAACAGTTGAAACAGAGTATTGTTGCTTCTGGTGTAAAAGGTTAATATGTG
>JARIAR010000011.1 GCA_029257805.1 Blautia sp. | reverse complement strand
TCGGGTGCTCAGAAACAAAGAGTTGCTGTAGCACGGGCAATTATTACGGAACCAAGGCTGATATTGGCAGATGAGCCAACCGGTGCATTGGACTCTAAGGCTACAGATGAACTTCTTCGATTGTTTACAGAAGTTAATCAGGATGGACGTACGATTTTAATGGTTACGCATTCCGTTAAAGCTGCAAGTCATGCTGGCAGAGTGTTGTTTATTAAAGATGGAGAGGTGTTCCATCAGATTTACAGGGGTGACAGTACCGAGGAACAGTTTTATCAGAAAATCTCTGATACGCTTACTTTATTAACGACAGGTGGTGATTGGAAATGAAAACAGGATTTTATACAAAACTTGCCTGGAATGGGATCCGAAAAAATAAACGATTATATATTCCGTATATCATGACTTGTGTTGGTATGGTCATGATGTATTATATCATACTTTTTTTAACGAAAAGTCCGGTGATTCAACAGCTTCCCGGGAGTATAACGTTGCAGTCATTGTTGGAAGTGGGAAGCTGGATCATTGCATTTTTTTCCATGTTGTTTTTGTTTTACTCGAATTCTTTTTTAGTACGTCGCCGAAAAAAAGAATTTGGGCTTTATAATGTTCTGGGTATGGGAAAAAGGAACATTAGTAAGATTATGTTGTGGGATTCTTGTATTGTTGCAGTAATTGCTTTAGGTGCTGGTACTGGATTGGGAATTGTTTTGTCAAAACTATTTGAATTGGGAATGGCAAACCTCATGTCTGGGCAGATCAGTTATGAATTTACAATTTCTTTTGATGGAATTGTAAAAACCTGGATTATTTTTGGGATTATTTTTGTATTGATTCTGTTGAATACCTTGCGTCATATTTCTTTAAGTAATCCCATAGAACTTTTACATGGCGAAAATACAGGAGAGAAACCGCCAAAAGCAAAGTGGTTCATGACAGCTGCGGGCATTGTGATCTTATCAATGGCATATTATCTTGCAGTAAGTATTGAAGATCCTGTTAATGTTCTCGTGTTGTTTTTTATTGCAGTGATCATGGTTATTATTGCAACATACCTGTTGTTTATTTCAGGTTCTGTCACTCTTTGCCGGTTGTTGCAGAAAAATAAAAGATATTATTATAAGGCAAATCATTTTATTAGTGTTTCCTCTATGGCTTATCGAATGAATCGAAATGGTACAGGACTTGCTTCCATTTGTATTTTACTTACCATGATTCTCGTAATGCTCAGTTCTACAACATCGCTGTTTTTGGGAGCGGAAGAGAGTTTGAGAACACGTTATCCAAAAGATATTAATATCGATTTAAGTATGGAACATTTTCAGGATATTCAGGAAGAAAAGGTGGATAAATTTCGTAAAAAGGTTGATGATCTTCTAACGAAATGTCATATGGAACCAAAAGCAGCCTATGATTATAAAGGGGTTACAACTTTTGGAATCCTGGACAAGGATAATTTGCAGATAGGTGAGTCTGAAGCGTTCTCTTCCCAAAATATGGAGAAAAAATCGAAAGTAGTACTTGCACATTTTGTGTCATTGGATGATTATAATAAATTAATGGGTGAAACTCAGACCTTAGAAGAGGGTCAGGTTTTAATTTACCCTTTTCGAACAGAGTATACGGCATCTTTTTTTCAGATTAATGGAAAAGAAAAATATCGGGTAAAAGAAGTTGTAGATGATTTTGTTGATAACAGAAGTTCTGCCATGACGGTATTTCCTACAATATTCATTTTTGTTCCGGATCTGAATTCCATGTCTGTGACCATGGGGAATGTTGTGGATTTTTCTGGCGATCCTCTTTTGAATTATGAATGGTATTATGCGTTTGATCTGGATGCTCCTGTAAAGGAACAGATATCTGTTTTGAAAGAAATTTCAACGATTTTCTCTGCTGAACATGCAGTTATTGAATCTTTAGAAGCAAATAGGATTGATTTTTATAGTTTATATGGCGGTCTGCTTTTTCTGGGAATTATGTTGAGTATTGTTTTCCTTATAGCTGCTGTACTTATTATTTATTATAAACAGATTTCTGAAGGATATGAAGATCAGGGGCGTTTTGAAATCATGCAAAAGCTGGGTATGACAAAACAGGATATTCGTAAATCCATCAATTCTCAAATGCTTACGGTTTTTCTTTTGCCATTAATAACAGCAGGTGTGCATCTTTGTTTTGCATTTCCAATGATCAGTAAAATGCTTAGGATATTTAATTTATGGAATACCAGGTTTTTGATGATAGTAACAGCAGGATGTTTTTTGATCTTTGGTATATTTTATATGATCGTTTATCGTTTTACTTCTAATACATACTTTAATCTTGTAAGCGGAGTAAAAGAAGATTAATTAAAAAGAATGGTTGTATTGCAATAAATCTATTTGAGGTTTTTCTTATTTGTGTTATAATAATTAACCGTCTGAAAAAAATTATAAAAGAGGAGAGTTAATTATGACAATAACACAACTTTGCGTTACGGCCGTCATTATTCTTTATCTTTGTTTTGTAATTATAACAGGTATAATGATTGGCCGACAAAGTAAAAAAAGCTCAGAAGGATTTTACCTGGGTGGAAGAAGTATGGGACCCTTGGTGACTGCCATGAGTGCAGAAGCAAGTGATATGTCTTCCTGGCTGTTGATGGGGCTTCCGGGGCTTGCATATCTTACAGGCGTGGCAGATGCTGCATGGACGGCGATCGGACTTGGGCTTGGGACGTATTTGAACTTTTTATTTGTGGCAAAAAGAATTCGGCGGTATAGCATACAATTGGATGCCATTACCATTCCTTCCTTTATTTCCAAACGATACGGAGAAAAGAAGCCGGTGATCATGTGTATCTCATCTTTGATCATATTGATTTTCTTTATCCCGTATGTTGCTTCCGGTTTGGCTGCTATTGGAAAATTATTTAACAGCCTTTTTGGGTGGAATTACATGCTTGCAGTTGTAATTGGCGCGATTGTAATTATCAGTTACACTTCTGTAGGAGGATTTAGTGCAGTAGCAACAATGGATCTGATTCAGTCTATTATCATGTCTGTTGCCTTGATTGTTATTACCAGTTTTGGAATACATCAGGCAGGTGGTTTTCAGGCAGTTCTTGATAATGCAAAAGCCTTGCCTGGATATCTGAACCTTTTTCAGGTTCATGATGCTGCAGCAAATAGTGCAAGGCCATACGGAATTATTAATATTATTTCTATGCTTGCATGGGGCCTTGGATATTTTGGAATGCCTCATATCCTGGTACGATTTATGGCATGCCGTGATGAAAAAGACCTTAAACTTTCCAGAAGAATCGCAGTTGTGTGGATGGTAATCTCCATGACAGTGTCTCTGGGGATCGGACTGATTGGATATAGTGTGTCAAAAGCCGGAAGAATCCCAATGTTGGAGGGAAGTCATTCAGAAACGGTTATTGTACAGATCACAAATCTTTTATCTACTTACGGAATTTTGCCTGCCATTGTTGCCGGGATGATTCTTGCAGGTATTTTAGCGGCGACTATGTCTACAGCAGATTCTCAGCTTTTAGCTGCATCATCCGCTTTTTCGGAAAATTTATTACATGATGTATTTGGGATTCAGCTTACAAAAAAACAGACAATGAAAATTGCAAGACTTACGGTAATTGGAATTGCGGTAATCGCTGTATTTCTTGCAGCAGATCCTGAAAGCAGCGTGTTTGCTATTGTTTCTTTTGCGTGGGCCGGTTTTGGTGCCACCTTCGGACCGGTTCTTCTTTTTGCACTGTTCTGGAAGAAAAGCAATCGACAGGGAATTCTTGCAGGGCTGATTACAGGGGGCGTTATGGTATTTGTCTGGAAGTTCCTTCTTCGTCCTATGGGAGGCGTGTTTGGAATATACGAACTTCTTCCTGCATTTCTTTGTGCCAGCCTGGTGATCATAGTGGTTTCCATTTTAACAAAAGGACCGGATCATGAGGTTCTTGCACAATATGAAACATATTCAAAAAAAGCATAGTGGTATAAAAATAGAGCAGTCATTCTATAAGATGATTGCTTTATTTTTATTGTTGTGATATGATTTGGAAAAAATATTAGGAAAGGAAGAAAACACAATGCCTACAAATGAGAAAACTTATATATTGAAGAACCTGATAATGGCCGTACTTCCTGTATTTTTGTATAATATAGTAAGTTATGGATTTTTTGCTATTTATTCCTATATGGCTTTTGACATATTCGGAGTGTCAGAAGAAAAACTTTATTTGCAAAGCAGTATGATAGATAGTCTTTCCACGTGGCTGTTGTTTTTTATTTTTGTGTTCTGGCTTTGGAAAAGCGGGCAGGCAACAGTGAGGAAAGAGAAATTCGAAAGAAATCAAATTGCAAAAGCAACAGTACTTACTTTTGGTTTTGGAGGAATTTCGATTCTGTGGCTGACGTTTGCGGAAGATATGCTTAACACGGTTTCTGTTTTTTCTGAAAGCATGCAGTCTTTTGATGAAACATGGGCAACGACAGCAGAAGAACCGTATTTTTGGGTATTGATGTCAGTTGTGATCATTGGACCGATTGTTGAGGAATTGCTTTTTAGAGGATTGGTATTTCAATACCTGGAACGCGTAAAAAAAGGATGGTTTCCTATTGTTTTGTCAGGGCTTGCATTTGGTTTGTGGCATGAGGAGCCTGTGCAGGTGGTGTATACTGCTTTAATGGGAATCGGACTTGGGATTGTGTATGCAAAAACAAGAGACTTGCGTCTTGTAATGGCAATTCATATATGCAACAATTTCCTTTCCACCCTTCCTCCGGTTCTGGATACGGACTTTGTACAGGAAGGTATTTATTATATATCTCTTCTTATGATCATTCCGACATTGTTTATTTTATGGAAAATGTGTGCAGAAATGAAAGAAAGCAGGAGAAAAGGCCTTTGAGCTTTTTCTCCTGCTTTCTTTTCGTTTGGAAGGCAGTATGGTACAATAATAAAACAAAGACGTATAATATAAGGAGTTTGTTATGTCAGGTATAAAAAAAGGAATGATGATCAGTATGCTGGCAGGAGTGGTTTTGTTTGTTTCCGGATGTGCATCAAACGTACCGGTATCCAAAACAGATTTTAAATTGGATACAGTAGTGACTATAACTTTATATGATTCAAAAGATGTTTCTCTTATCGACCATTGTATGGAACTTTGTGATGAGTATGAAGAAATCTTTAGTTGTACAGATAAAAACAGCGAGCTATACAAACTGAATCATAGGGAACTTCCGCCTGTAAATGGAATGGAAAATTCTTATGAAATATCTTCTGAACTTGCGGAACTTATTAGAGAGGGACTTGTTTTTTCAAAAGAAACAGAGGGTGCTTTTGATATTGCAATTGCACCGCTTTCCAGATTATGGGATTTTAAATCCGAAGAGCATGCGATTCCTCAAGAAAAAAATATAAAAAAGGCAGTTTCCAAATGCGGATGCGAAGATGTTGACCTTGAGGGGAACAGAATTACTCTTCCTTCACAGGATACAGAGTTTGACCTTGGTGCCATTGCAAAAGGATATATAGCGGACAGGTTGAAAGAGTATCTTGAGACAGAAGGGATAAGGAATGCGACCATTGACCTTGGGGGAAATGTAGTTTGCGTAGGAGATAAAAAGGGAATACCCTTTAAAATTGGTATTCAGAAACCTTTTGCAGATCGGAATGAAACCATTGCGGTCATGGATATTCGGGATAAATCCGTTGTATCATCTGGGATATATGAACGTTTTTTTATAAAAAACAATATTTTATACCATCATCTTTTAAATCCAAAAACAGGATATCCATATAAAAATGACCTTCTTTCTGTTACGATTATTTCGGAGCGTTCTGTAGATGGAGATGCTCTTAGCACTGCCTGTTTTGCACTGGGGTTAAAAGAAGGACTTGCATTTGCTGAAAAACAAAAAGGTGTACAGGCAGTTTTTATTACAGAAAATGGAGAGGTACATTATACGAAAAATTTTCACAAAGAGATATCTATTCAGGAGCAGAACGCAAAATAAAATATGTGTTCTAAAGTTTATTCTGCTTTCATATACTATATAGGTATGGGAGGAGAGACATGAAAGGCAGATCCGGTAAAAAAATTTATATTCTTTTATTTCTTGTTTTTGTAGCGGGGATAATGGAAAATACAGTGCGGGAGCGAAGTCATGCATCTATTTTAAAAGAGTATACATATGAGGGGGAAGCGTTTCGGGAACAGTATTTGCCTGTTTCTCTTTATAATAAAATTCATCAGAAAAAGAATTTTTCAGAAATACTTACTGCAACCATGTTAAATGGGAAATTTTTCCCTGAAAAGATAAGCGGGGAAGACGAGGTATATATAAAATACAAGAAAGAAGAATTTTCTGTTTTACAGAGATTTTATGAGGCTATATGGGCAGATGTTAAATGTTTTCCAATTCCTGCATCAGAAATAGCATATGAAGATACGTTTGGAGAACCAAGAATGTATGGTGGAGAACGTATACATGAAGGAACAGATCTTTTTGGAAAAGTAAAAACCCCGGGATATTATCCGGTACTTTCCATGACAGATGGAATCGTGGAAAAGATAGGCTGGCTTCCTCTTGGAGGATATAGAATTGGGATTCGTACTCCTGGAGGAGCATATTTTTATTATGCGCATTTATCATCGTATGAAAAAGATTTCGTAGAAGGGGAACCTATACATGCAGGAGAAATTGTAGGATATATGGGGAATACCGGATATGGAGAAAAAGGTACAGCTGGAAAGTTTCCGGTTCATCTTCACCTTGGGATTTATATAAAGACACCTCATTATAAAGAACTAAGCGTAAACCCATACTGGGTTTTAAAAGCCTCAGAGAAAAATATAAGAAAGTATACATATTAGCGAGAAATTTTTCGGGTTTTGTGTTATAATCAAAAAATGTATGGAAATATAAGGAGCGGTGAGCATGGAAATACAGTTATGGCGAAGTATCTTATGCCCCTATGAATTGGCGGTAAAAGAATTGACAGTCAAGTTTGAACATATTATTAATGAACATAAGCAGAATGATTTGTATTCTCCAATTGAGCAGGTAAGAGGCCGTGTGAAAAGTGTCAGCAGTATTTTGGAAAAAATGCAGCGCAAAAACATTCCCATGGAGCGGATGGAAGAAGAAGTAGAAGATATTGCAGGAGTACGTATTATCTGTCAGTTTGAGGAAGATATTGAAACCGTGGCGTCTATTATACAGAAACGGACAGATATGGTTATAAAAAGTGAAAAAAACTATCTGAAGCATATTAAGCAGAGCGGATATCGAAGTTATCATCTGATTATTTATTATATGGTAGAGACCATTGAGGGTCCCAAGCGGATACAGGCAGAAATTCAGATTCGGACGATGGCGATGAACTTCTGGGCAACGATTGAACATTCTCTTCAGTATAAGTATAAAGGAGATATGCCTCCCCATGTGACAGAGCGGCTCAGTAAGGCAGCGGATGCCATTATTTCCCTTGACCGAGAAATGTCGTCTGTTAGAAATGAAATTATGGATGCGCAGAATTCTTCTCAAATGCAGTCGAATCTTGTAAAAGATATTTTAAGCAATATTGAAAACCTTTATAAAGTATCTAATAAACGGGAAGTAATGAAAATTCAGGATGAATTTTTGCGTGTATTCCGTACAAAAGATTTGCAGCAGTTAGAACGTTTTCACAGGCAGCTGGATATTATTGCAGAAGGATATCGGGCGCAGGCTGTCTATCATAATATGTAGCAGAGGTGTGTTATATGCTGAAAGACAAAGAAGCGGTACTTTTTGATCTGGATGGAACACTTGTAGATTCCATGTGGGTATGGCCGCAGATTGATGTTGATTATCTTGGTTCCTATGGACTTTCTGTTCCTGAGGATCTTCAGAATGCAGTAGAAGGAATGGGATTTACAGAAGTAGCCGAATATTTTAAAAAACGATTTCAAATTCCGGATCCCATTGAGCAGATAAAAGAAACATGGCAAAATATGGCAATGGATAAATATTGTCGGGAAATTCCTTTAAAACCGGGGGTAATGGAATTTTTACCATATTTAAAAGAAAAGGGAATTAAAATGGCAGTTGCCTCCAGTAATGCGCTGGAATTAATTGAGGCATGTCTGAAGGCACATGGAGTAAGAGATTATTTCCATGAAGTAATTACAGCGTGTGAAGTAAAAAAAGGAAAGCCGGCACCGGATGTATATTTGGAAGCTGCAAAACGCCTTGGGACAGAACCGGTGCATTGTCTTGTATTTGAAGATATCGTGCCGGGAATCCAGGCAGGAAAAGCGGCAGGAATGCAGGTTTGTGCTGTCCATGATCAGTATAGTATTCCCCAGGAACAAGAGAAGAGAGATTGCGCGGATTATTACATTTCATCTTACGAACAGGTAATAAACGGCACATATGAGGAGCGATAGATGGAGAGATTCTTACCCACAACAAAAAAGGAAATGCAGCAGCGGGGCTGGGAAGAGGTAGATTTTGTTTATGTTACAGGAGATGCATATGTAGATCATCCTTCATTTGGTTCTGCTATTATAGGACGGCTGCTGGAACGATATGGATACCGGGTAGGGATGATTCCGCAGCCGGACTGGCGAAAAAAAGAGAGCATTCAGATATTTGGAGAACCTCGTTTAGGATTTCTTGTTACTGCCGGAAATATGGATTCCATGGTAAATCATTATACAGTATCAAAAAAACACCGGCAGAAAGATGCATACTCACCAGGAGGAGAGATGGGACTCCGTCCGGACAGAGCAGTTATTGTTTACAGTAATCTGATCCGGCAGAGTTACAAAGAAGTTCCGGTTATCCTCGGAGGAATTGAAGCAAGCCTTAGGCGTCTTTCTCACTATGATTACTGGGATGATAAAGTACGGCGAAGTGTTTTGATGGATAGTGGTGCAGACATTATCTCTTATGGAATGGGGGAACATTCCATTATAGAAATTGCAGAAGCACTTAACAGTGGGATTCCTGTAAATGAAATTACATATATAGCAGGAACTGTTTTTAAAACAAAAGATTTGTCCAGAGTATATGAACCGGTTGTTCTTCCGGATTTTGAAACCGTGCAGAAAAATAAAGAAACGTATGCCAAAAGTTTTGCTCTTCAATATAAAAATACAGATCCATATACAGCTCATGTTATGGCAGAATCTTATGGCGCAAAAGGGTATGTTGTGCAGAATCCCCCGGCAAAGCCCTTGTCTCAGGAGGAAATGGATGATATTTACAATCTCCCCTATACAGGAGAATATCATCCCATGTATCGGGCGAAAGGTGGAATTCCTGCTTTGGAAGAAGTGAAATTCAGCCTTACCAGTAACAGAGGATGTTTTGGCGGATGCAGTTTTTGTGCACTAACATTTCATCAGGGGCGGATCCTTCAGACAAGAAGTCATGAATCCCTTATAAAAGAAGCAGAAAAAATGACAAAAGATAAAGATTTTAAGGGATATATTCATGATGTAGGCGGCCCTACAGCTGATTTTCGAACACCTTCCTGTAAGAAGCAGCTTACAAAAGGTGTTTGTCGGGACAGGCAGTGTTTGTTTCCTTCTCCGTGTAAAAATCTTACAGTGGATCATACGGATTATGTAGAACTTTTGAAAAAACTTCGCTCGCTTCCAGGGGTAAAAAAAGTTTTTATCCGCTCTGGCGTAAGATTTGATTATGTGGTGGCGGACAGAGATAAGACATTTTTAAAAGAACTGGTGCAGCATCATGTAAGCGGACAGCTTCGTGTAGCGCCGGAACATGTATCGGATGAGGTACTTCGTTTTATGGGAAAACCTCCTCATCGTGTATATGAAGAATTTCTTCGGGAATATGGAAAGGCCAATGGCGAAACAGGAAAGAAGCAGTATGCAGTTCCGTATTTTATGTCGTCTCACCCGGGATGTACCATGAAAGAGGCGGTAAAGCTTGCAGAATATGTACGAGATCTAGGTTTTACTCCGGAACAGGTACAGGATTTTTATCCTACGCCGTCTACCTTGTCTACGTGTATGTATTACACTGGTATTCATCCTATTACGGGGGAAAAGGTGTATGTGCCGAAAAATCCTCATGAAAAAGCAGTACAGCGTGCTTTGATGCAGTATAAAAATCCTGCCAACCGTGCACTTGTATTAGAGGGATTAAAAATGGCAGGCCGTATGGACCTGGTAGGTTATGACAGGAAATGTCTTTTGCGTCCGGATAAAAAAGAAACATCTTTAAAAGAACATAACGGCAAAAGCAGAAATGTTACTGCAGAAAAAAGCGGACGAAAAAAGAAAACGATTCGTAATGTACATGGTAAGAAAAAAAGAGCTTAAGGAGTTTTTCATGAGCAGAGAAAAAAAGAAAAAGGAAAAAATAAGAAAAGGTGATTTTGGATATTTTAAAGCAGAGAAAAAAAGAAGAATTTTTTTAACATCGATTCTTCTTGGAATACCGCTTTTGATATTTTTTTCTACATGGATATATTTTAAAACAAGAATGACGATCTGGACTGTGATTGCAGTTGTGGGGTGTCTTCCGGCATGTAAGGCGATTGTGGGATTAATTATGATTTTACTGCGCCATCCCATGGATGCAGAATTGTACGAAAAAATCCGGTCACATCAGGGTGATCTTGTGATGGCATATGAAAGTTATATGACTTTTTATGAAAAGAGTGCATATATAGATGCAGTGGCAGTTTGCGGAAATACAGTGGTTGCATATAGCAGTGATCCCAAAATCGACACAGAATTTATGGCGCAGGAATGTCAGAAAATCGTTCGTAAAAACGGATACAAGGTAGATGTGAAAATCCTCCGGGAACTGCGGCCATTTCTGGAACGTCTTGATTCCATGAATGCAAACAGGGAAAAGCTGGAAGAGGGAATTAAATTTCAGCCGGACGAGAGATATCCGGGACTTTCTCGAAATGAATTGATCCGCCATACAATATTGGCACTTTGTCTGTAGGAGTTTTTATGAAACAGTTTATTATACAGGAAAATGAAGCAGGACAGCGTTTGGATAAATATTTATCCAAACTTTTAAAAGAAGCACCCAAGAGTTTTTTTTATAAGATGATGCGAAAAAAAAATATTGTTTTAAATGGAAAAAAAGCTTCTGGAAATGAAAAGCTGGAAGAAGGGGATGCCATACGATTTTATTTAAGTGATGAGACCTTTGAGAAGTTTGCAGGCTCCTCGGAAGTGGTACGGGCAGTTTGCAAATTGGAAGTTATTTATGAAGATCATGATATTATCCTTATAAATAAACCTGCAGGAATGCTTTCGCAGCCGGATAAAACAGGGGAAGCTTCTCTTGTAGAATATTTGATAGGATATCTCCTGGAAAATCAGACCTTAACAGAAGAAAATCTGTCTACTTTTAAACCGTCTGTTTGTAATCGTCTGGATCGAAATACAAGCGGTATTATTGCTGCAGGAAAAAGTCTGGCAGGACTTCAGGAATTATCTGTTCTTTTCCATGAAAGGACTCTTCAAAAATATTATCTCTGCCTTGTAGAGGGAGTGATAAAAAAAGCAGATCACATGAAAGGATACTTGCGCAAAGATGATAAATGCAATAAAGTAATGGTGCAGGAAGAGAAAGACAGAGAAGCCCTTCCTATCGAAACAAAATACGAACCTTTGGGGGATAATGGAAAACTTACGCTTTTAAAAGTCCAGTTGATCACAGGGCGTCCCCATCAGATTCGAGCACATTTATCTTCTATCGGTCATCCAATCATAGGAGACAGAAAATATGGAAATAAAAAGACAAACCGGATATATGGGGAGAGATATCATTTGGAACATCAGCTTCTTCATGCATACAGGCTGGATGTTCCGGAAATTGCCGGGCGTCTGAACAGACTTTCCGGACAGACTTTTACAGCAGGTGTGCCGGGACTTTTTCTGGGGATTTTAAAAGAAGAACATTTAGAGGAGTATTATTATGAACAAATGGAATGAAATATGGGATTATATAAAAATGATTGTGCTGGTAGTTGTTGTGGTACTTGTTGTAAATAACGTGGTGCTGATCAATGCTAAGATACCTTCCGGTTCCATGGAAAAAACAATTATGACAGGGGATCGTATCTTTGGCTTCCGTCTGGCATACGGAATTAATCTTGATTTATTTGGAAAACAGATTTCAAAAAAAGTAAAAGATCCGGAACGTTATGATATTGTAATCTTTAAATATCCGGATGATGAAAAAAAGCGTTTTATTAAAAGAGTGATCGGACTTCCAGGAGATAAAGTGGAAATTAGGGATGGAAGGGTGTATCTTAACGATTCCAAAACGCCTATAGAAGACAGTTATGTACCGGAAACGCCAAGGGGAAGTTTCGGACCATATGAAGTTCCGGAAGACTGTTATTTTATGCTGGGAGATAACCGAAATAATTCGAAAGACTCCCGCTACTGGGACAATACATATGTCCGCTTTGATCAGATTATAGGAAAAGCAGTTGTACGGTATTATCCATCTATTAAACTGCTGAAATAACAGGGTATAAAGTGCTGCAGAGGAGAAAGACTATGGCAACATGGAACAGCAGAGGTCTTCGTGGTTCCACATTGGAAGAACTGATAAATCGTACAAATGAAATGTATTGTGAAAAGGGGCTGGCATTGATCCAGAAAATACCAACCCCCATTACACCAGTGCGAATTGATAAGGAAAAACATCATATTACGCTGGCTTATTTTGAACAGCGTAGTACGGTGGATTATATTGGAGCTGTGCAGGGGATACCTGTATGCTTTGACGCAAAGGAATGCAACGCAGACTCTTTTCCTCTTGCCAACATTCATCCACATCAGGTGGAATTTATGGAGGCTTTTGAGAAACAGGGCGGCGTGGCATTTTTTCTTGTTTTTTACAGTCATTTGAACTTGTTTTATTATCTGCCTCTTCGTCAGCTTCTTGTATTCTGGAAGAGGATGAAACAGGGAGGAAGAAAAAGTTTTCGAAGAGAAGAGTTGGAGGAAAAATTTTATCTTCCCAAAAAAAGCGGATTTCTTGTGCCATATTTGGATGGAATTGCACGAGATCTGGAAATACGGGATTGATTAGAGGAGAAACGTTATGTATCGTATTTTTCATACACCGGAAGGTGTAAGAGATATTTATAATGAAGAATGTCAGCAGAAAAAATGTCTGCAGGAAAATATCCATAAGGTATTTCAAAGATATGGATATAAGGATATAGAAACACCGGTATTTGAATATTTTGAGGTATTCAGCAGAGAGGTTGGAACGATTCCGGCCAGAGATTTGTATAAGTTTTTTGACAGAGAAGGGGATACGCTTGTGCTTCGACCGGATTTTACGCCTTCTGTTTCCAGAGCATGTGCAACGTATTTCTCTCCAGAGGAACAACCGGTCAGCCTTTGCTATACAGGAAATACGTTTGTCAATACCTCCGGTTTTACGGGAAGAATGAAGGAAACAACCCAGATGGGGGTAGAGAGGATCGGAGATGATTCTCCGGAGGCGGATGCAGAGCTTCTTGCCATGACAGTAGAATGCCTTCTGAAGGCGGGATTAACCGAATTTCAGGTAAGCGTAGGTCAGGTGGATTATTTTAAATCACTTTTAAGAGAAGCAGAAATATCCAGAGAAACGGAAGAACGATTAAGGGATCTTATTTCTCAGAAAAATGATTTTGGGGTAGAAGAACTTGTTATAGAACAGAAAATCAAAAGGGATCTGGCATATGCTTTTACAGAACTTCCGCAAATGTTTGGATCAGAGGAAGTCTTGGAAAAAGCACGTGCACTTACGCAAAATGCGTGTGCTCTGGCTGCTGTTTCCAGACTGGAAGAGATTTATGATATTTTAAAAATGTATGGATATGAAAAATATATTACATTTGATTTTGCGATGTTAAGTAAATATCAATATTATACAGGAATTATTTTTCAGGCATATACATACGGGACAGGGGAGCCGGTAGTAAAAGGTGGTCGTTATAATGAATTGATGAAGCATTTTGGAAAGCCGGCTGCTTCCATTGGTTTTGCCATTGTCATTGACAATCTTCTTCTTGCGCTTTCCAGTCAGAAAATTCAATTTGAAGACTGTGAAAAAATACAGGTTTTAAATTATAAAAGAGAAGAACGTGAGCAGGCAGTGAAGAAAGCCCAGAAACTTCGGGCAGAAGGGAAAAATGTATCCCTGCGGCTTATACAGGAGGTGGAGGAATGAGATATCTGACATTTGCCCTGACAAAGGGTGCTCTTGCAGAGGAAACTCTGAATATACTGGAAAAAGTAGGAATTACCTGTGAAGAAATGCGGGATAAAGAATCAAGAAAGCTGGTTTTTGTTAATGAAGAACAGAAATTAAAATTTTTCCTTGCAAAAGGACCTGATGTACCGACTTACGTGGAATATGGAGCAGCAGATATTGGAATCGTTGGCAGAGATACCATTCTGGAAGAAGGAAAAAAATTATATGAGGTTATGGATCTGAAGTTTAGTGCCAGCCGTATGTGCGTATGCGGACCGGCGAGTGCAAAAGCAGCGCTGGCAAATAAGCAATTGATCCGCGTTGCTACAAAATATCCCAATATTACAAAAGATTACTTTTATAATAAAAGGCATCAGACTGTTGAGATTATTAAATTAAATGGATCTATAGAGCTTGCCCCTATGGTAGGACTTTCAGAAGTAATCGTGGATATTGTAGAAACAGGGAGTACTTTAAAAGAAAATGGACTTGAAGTATTAGAGGAAGTTTGTCCTCTCTCTGCCCGTATGGTGGTAAATCAGGTTAGTATGAAAATGGAAGATGCCCGCATTCGTGCATTGATACGGGATTTGAAACAGATATTATAAGAGTAAACGGCAGTCTTACATAAGGAGGAAGAACATGAAGAAATGTATGATTCCCTGTCTTTATCTGCAATATGAAAAGGCAGTAACCGGATTTGGACAAAGAAACCTTTTTGGAGACGGAGATGTAGAAGCACTTGCAAAATTTTATGGGGACAATGGAGCGGATGGGCTTTTGATATTTGATTTTTCTTCAGAAGATCAGGAACATGAAAAATCCATTGAAAAGATCCATGATATTTGCAAAGTATCAGAAACTCCGGTAATTGTTGCAGGTAACATCAAAGAGACAGAAGATGTGAGAAGGCTGCTGTATGCAGGGTGTGCGCAGATTGTTCTAAATTTTTCCAAAGAAAGTAACATTCAGATGCTAAAAAAATCTTCCGGTCAATTTGGAAAAGAAAGGATGATCGTAAGTATTTCTTCAGTAAATGAATTTATGGATAATCAGGCGCTGATTGAAAAATATGCAGGTGCAGTTCTGGCTCTTGATGCAGTACAGGATGAGATTGCCGTTGTTTCTTCTGTACCTGTGATCCTACATACTGAAGAAAATAGAGAAGATACAATTATGGAGCTTCTTCGTGGAAGATATGTGTCTGGATTAAGCGGTTCTTTTATTAGCTGCAAAGAAACAGATATCTATGCTTTTAAAGAAAAATGTGAAGAAAATAATCTTGATGTACACCGGGATTTTCATATGAAAGAAAAAAGAAAGTTTGATGAAATGTCTGGAAATGATCAGGAAGAGAAATTATCTTCTCTTGGGATTTTGCAAGACATTTATGCAGGGATTCTGGAACGAAGAGAAAGTTCGGCAAAAGATACGCACATAGATAAAGAGCTTGACCGAATATTAAAAAAAATTGGAGAAGATTGTATGGAAATGGCAATTGCAGCAAAAAATCAGGATAAAGAAGAAGTAAAATATAGGATTTCAGATTTTTTGTATCATGTAATGTGGCTTATGGCAGAAAAAGATATTACCTGTGAGGAAATTACCAATGAAATTTCAGCTAGATCATAGGAATGAAGGGATTTTGTATTGCCATATTCTTGCAGCCGTGCTATACTGAAAGAAATTTAATAGAAACAGCGGGTGCCGGAGATATCATATAATATATGGTTAGATTTATATAATCACACTCGGATAAAAGGGAAACAGGTGCAAATCCTGTACGATCTCGTCACTGTAATTAGGGAGTCCATAGCTGGATGTTTTTGCAAGCCACTGAGAAATCGGGAAGGTAGCTATGGGTGAAGATCTATGAGTCAGGAAACCTGCCTGCTGTTGGTACGGGGACATTGTTTCCAGATCACGAGTAATTGGTTGTACCGCTTTTTAAGCTGATCTTTTTAATCCTTTTGCCCGACGGCATGAGGATTTTTTAAGTTTTACAAAAAAGTTCTGCTGTGATATCGTTTATTGTCTGAATGCTCCTGTACATTTAAATTGCTGATGCAAAAAATAATATATATGACATCAGAAAAGGCTTGTGTTTCTTAAAAGGAGGAAAAGAACATGAAGAACAAACTTGTAAAAGCTTTAGCAATGGGACTTACAATGTCTACAGTAATGATGATGGGATCCGTTACTACATTTGCAGAAGAAACTGAAGCAACAGAAGAAACTGTGGAAGATGCAGAAACAAAAGATGGGGAAGAAGCAGAAGAAGAATATGAAGATACGGGTGTTGCTCCAGAGACACCGGGGGAAGTTTATGAACCATCTGTAGATCCGGAAGCTCCGAAGGATCAGGCAATCATGGTGGTAAGTTTTGGAACAAGTTATAACGACAGTCGTAAAGAAACAATCTGTGCAGTAGAAGATGCTGTTGCAAAAGCATTTCCGGATTATGATGTCAGACGTGCATTTACAGCACAGATCATTATTGATAAAGTAAAAGATCGTGATAATGTATTGATTGACAATGTGGAAGAAGCATTGGATCGTGCAGTAGAAGATGGTGTAAAGACTTTGATCGTACAGCCCACACATTTGATGAATGGTTTGGAATATGACGATCTTTCTGCAACATTAGCAGAGTATGCAGATTCTTTTGATAAAATTGTTCTTGGAGAGCCGCTCCTTACAAGTGATGATGATTTTAAAGCAGTAGCTACTTCCATTACAGCAGCTACAAAAGATTTTGATGATGGCGAAACCGCTATTTGCTTTATGGGACATGGCACAGAAGCAGAATCCAATCAGGTATATGGAAAAATGCAGGATCTTTTAAAGGAAGAAGGATATGATCATTATTATGTAGGTACAGTAGAAGCAACTCCGTCTCTGGAAGATGTTCTGGCTTCTGTAAAAGAAGGAGAATACAAAAAAGTAGTATTAGAGCCTTTAATGGTTGTTGCAGGCGATCATGCGAACAACGATATGGCAGGAGATGAAGACGGAAGCTGGAAAAAGACATTCGAAGATGCAGGATATGAAGTAGAATGCAGACTGGTAGGCCTTGGATCCATGGAAGATATACAGAAACTTTATGTTGACCATGTTCAGGCTGCAATTGATGGAAATGGAGAGACAGAAGAAAAATGAAACGAGTGCAAGTAACAGCATGGATGCTTACACTTCTTATTGGTTGTACACCTGTGACCTGCCTGGCAGAGTCACAGGCGGATTCAACCGCCGTGGAAACGGGGGCAGACCAAAAGGAAGAGAGCAAAGAGAGCCAGGTTGCCGGAAAAGATGAAATGGCTCCTAAAAAGGAAGTAGTAAAAGAAGATATGGTTCCTGTAGAAGCAGATGCGCTTCAGGATGGGACATATTCCATTGAAGTAGAGTCCAGTTCTTCTATGTTTAAAGTTGTGAATTGTGAACTTACTGTAAAAGACGGAAAGATGACTGCGTCCATGACAATGTCAGGAACCGGTTATCTGAAACTTTTTATGGGAACAGGAGAAGAAGCGGCAAAGGCTTCTGAGGACAGCTTTATTCCTTATGAAGAGAATAAAGAAGGGGCACATGTGTTTACAGTTCCGGTAGAAGCTCTTGATAAGGGAATCGATTGTGCTGCATTTAGTAAAAAGAAAGAAAAGTGGTATGATCGGACACTTGTGTTCATGGCATCTTCGCTTCCGGAAGAAGCATGGAAAGAGATGAAAATGACAACTTTGGAAGAGCTGAAACTGGAAGATGGAACATATGAAGCAAACGTAACATTAGAGGGCGGTTCTGGAAGAGCTTCTATAGAAAGCCCGGCAGTTCTGGAAGTAAAAGACGGCGCTGCAACAGCTACTATCGTATGGAGCAGTTCAAATTATGATTATATGTTGGTAGATGGAGAAAAATATACAATGGAAAACAAAGAAGGAAATTCTACATTTTCTATTCCGGTAAAGGGATTTGATTACAAGATGCCGGTTATTGCAGATACAGTGGCAATGAGTACTCCACATGAGATTGCATATACTCTGCAGTTTGACTCTGCAACAATTGAAAAGGCGAAATCATGAAAAGAACAGTAAATTACATTCTTTTGTTTATAATGTCGCTTCTGTTTGTCTGTACAGGAAAGGTACAGGCAGCAGAAGCGGATTCTCTTTCCGGGCTCGTTTTTGAAAAGAGTATGGATCTTTCATATGCAGAAGGATTTTCGGTTGATTACTATAAAGGCGGGTATTCATTGATCACCATTAAAGATGGCGGAAAATTTCTTGTTGTTCCCAAGGGTGAAAAAGTACCTGAAAAATTGGATCAGAATATTACGGTGTTAAAACAGCCGTTAAAAAATATATATCTTGTGGCAACCTCTGCCATGGACTTTTTTGTGTCTCTTGACGGGTTAAACTCTATCGGGCTTTCTGGTACAGATGCAAATGGCTGGTATATAAAAGCAGCGAAGGAGGCTCTTGAAAATGGAGATATTCTTTTTGCAGGAAAATACAGTGCTCCGGATTACGAATTGATACTTGGAGAAAAATGTGAGTTGGCTATTGAATCTACCATGATTTATCATACTCCGGAAGTGAAAGAAAAACTGGAACAGTTTGGAATTCCTGTTCTTGTAGAGCGATCCAGTTATGAAACGCATCCATTAGGTCGGACAGAATGGATCAAGTTGTATGGCGTTCTTCTTGGAAAAGAAAAGGAGGCAGAGGCCATTTTTAAAGAACAGGAAAAACGAATGAATGCAGTTCTTTCAGAAGAAAACACAGGAAAGACAGTTGCATTTTTTTATATAACCACTACCGGATACGCAAACGTAAGAAAATCCAATGATTATGTGTCAAGTATGATTCAGCTGGCAGGAGGAAAATACATTTTTGATGACCTTGGAGAAAATGAAAATGCCCTTTCTACGGTGAATATGCAAATGGAAGAATTTTATGCAAGGGCGAAAGATGCCGACTATATTATCTATAACAGTGCTATTGACGGGGAATTACATACGTTAGAGGATCTTTTGAAAAAAAGTGCACTTTTGAAAGATTTTAAAGCAGTACAAAATGGAAATGTATGGTGTACAGGAAAAAATCTTTTTCAGGAATCAACAGGACTTGGCGTAATGATTGAAGATATTCATAAAATGCTGAAAAGTGAAGATGATTCCCTTACAGAGCTTACCTATATGCATCGATTAAAGTAAAGAAATTGGAAGGATGGAGAGTTAGGAATGGCGGATAGAAAAAGGAAAAGCAGATATTGTTTTGCTTTTGCAGGATTATTTCTTTTTCTGCTTATCTTTATTATATGGAATATCAATTCAGGAACAATTCATTTGTCTTTAAATGAAATTTTTAAAATAATTTTCCAGAAAAAAGGAGAGCAGACTGCATTTAATATTATATGGGAAATTCGTCTTCCAAGAATTATTGCTGTAGTTATTTTAGGCGGAGCGTTATCTGTATCCGGCTTTCTTCTTCAGACTTTTTTTGGAAATCCGATTGCAGGTCCTTTTGTTCTTGGTATTTCTTCCGGTGCAAAACTGGTGGTAGCCTTGCTCATGATTTATTTTTTACAGCAGTCCAGAGTACTTGGTTCCGGAGCTATGATATTGGCTGCTTTTACCGGAGCTATGATTTCTATGGCATTTGTATTGTTAATTTCAAAAAAAATCAATCGTATGTCAATGCTTGTCATAAGCGGTGTAATGATTGGTTATATTTGTTCTGCAATTACAGATTTTGTAGTGACTTTTGCAGACGATTCCAATATTGTAAATTTACATAACTGGTCCCTTGGAAGTTTTTCAGGAACTTCATGGGATAATGTATCTGTTATGGCGGTCGTAGTATGCGTAGCTATGGTAATTACTTTTTTTATGTCCAAACCAATCCGTGCTTATCAGTTAGGAGAGGTATATGCCCAGAGTATGGGAGTAAATATTAAAATATTCCGGGTTATGTTGATCTTGTTGTCCAGTATCCTTTCTGCGTGTGTAACTGCTTTTGCAGGACCGATTTCATTTGTTGGGATTGCAGTACCTCATCTTGTAAAGAGCCTGTTAAAGACGTCATCTCCAATTCTTGTAATTCCCGGCTGTTTTCTGGGAGGATCTGTATTTTGTCTGTTTTGTGATTTAATTGCAAGAACGGTTTTTGCTCCTTCTGAATTAAGTATTAGTTCCGTAACGGCGATATTTGGAGCACCTGTAGTTATTTATATTATGATACGGCGACAGCAGAAAATGTAAGAATGGAGAGCAAGAGGAGATATGAAATCTTACTTTTTTTATACAGAAGAACTGGCAGTAGGATATGATGGGAAACCATTGATCAAAAATATTGAGATAAAATTGAACAGAGGGCAGATTCTTACTTTGATCGGACCTAATGGCGCAGGCAAATCTACGATTTTAAAAAGTATCACCAGACAGTTGAAAGCGATCAGCGGAGCTGTTTACCTGGAGCAGGCATTGATGCATAAAATGTCCAATAAAGAAATTTCCAAAAAGCTTTCTGTTGTGATGACAGAACGAATGCGTCCAGAGCTTATGACTTGTGAAGATGTGGTATCTACAGGTAGATATCCTTATACAGGTACGCTAGGTATCCTTTCAGAAAAAGATAAGCTCAAAGTGGAAGAATCTATGAAGCTTGTTCATGCCTGGGAACTGCGGGATCGGGATTTCACGGCGATTAGTGATGGACAGCGGCAGAGAGTGCTTCTTGCCAGAGCCATCTGTCAGGAACCGGAAATTATTATTCTGGATGAGCCGACTTCATTTCTGGATATTCGTCATAAACTGGAGCTTCTTGCTATTTTAAAAAATATGGTACGTGAAAAAAATGTAGCGGTTATCATGTCTCTCCACGAATTGGATCTGGCACAGAAAATATCTGATATCGTAATGTGCGTACATGGGGAATATATTGAGCGGCACGGGACGCCGGAAGAAATATTTACTTCTGAATATATTCATACTTTATATGGGATTACAAGTGGAAGTTACAATGCAGATTTTGGATGTCTGGAAATGGAAGCCCCCAGAGGGGTACCGGAAGTTTTTGTAATCGCTGGTAATGGAAAAGGGATACCGGTATACCGCAGATTACAAAGGCAGGGAATTCCATTTGCAACAGGAGTTTTGCATAAAAATGACAGAGATTATGATGTGGCAAAAGTTCTTGCTGCGGAAACAGTATGGGAAGTTCCTTTTGAAAAAATATCAGATACAGCATTTCAGAATGCGCTAAAGATTATGAAATTATGTAAAAAAGTTGTGTGTCCTCTTCAGGATTTTGGAAGCATGAATATAAGAAATAAAGAGCTTCTGGATGAGGCAAAAAAGATGGGAAAAATAGAGGATATAAATAAGATAATAGGGAATCCTCTTTCATAAAATGAATATAGAAAGCGATGCTTTATTTCGATAAAAGAAATAGGCATCGCTTTTATTTTTGGGATTGACAATTTGGAAATTTTATATATAATAAAAGTATGAACAAATGCTCATATGTTTATATATCGAAATTAAGGAGGATTATATAAATGGGAAATGAAAAAAATCTGCATGAAGAAGGATGCTGCTGTGGACATGAGCATCACCACCATGAACACGATCACTGCTGTGGACATGAGCATCACCATCATGAACACGATCACTGCTGCGATCATGAGCATCACCACCATGAACACGATCATTGCTGCGATCACGAACATCATGAGGAACATCACCCTCATCGTATGGTATCTGATAATGTAGAAAAAAAGATATATATTATTGAAAATCTGGATTGTGCCAATTGTGCTGCAAAGATAGAAAAAAAGATTAATGAGTTGGAAGAAGTAGAAGATGCAGTGATTACCTTCGCAACAAAACAATTGCGCCTTGCGGCAAATAACCAGGAAACTTTACTTCCTAAAATCCAAAAAATTTGTGCTTCTGTTGAACCGGATGTAATAATAAAAGAAAAAAAATCTACAAATAGAGAATCTAAAGTTTCTGTCCATCAGACAGAACAGGCGGAAGAGAAAAAAGAGCGTTTGACAATTATAATAGGTACGGTTCTTTTTCTTGCAGGTGAGTTATTAGAGCATATGGGAATGGGAACAAGAATCACCCTTCCGATTCATATTGTGGCATATTTAATTCTGGGAGGAAGAATTGTAGTAACTGCTGTGAAAAATCTTTTTAAAGGTCATGTATTTGACGAAAACTTTTTAATGAGTATTGCAACACTTGGTGCGTTTGTGATCAAAGAGTATCCGGAAGCTGTTGGAGTTATGTTGTTTTATCGCATTGGAGAATATTTTGAGCATCGAGCAGTGGAACGAAGCAGATACGAAATTATGGAAGCTGTTGATATGCGCCCGGAAGTGGTAAATCGCGTAAGTGGCGATAATATGGAACAAATCCCTGCAGAAGAAGCAGAAGTGGGAGAGATTCTGCTGGTACGTCCGGGAGATAGAATCCCCTTGGATGGTGTAATTGTGGATGGGGAAAGCAGAATTGATACTTCGCCTATTACAGGTGAGCCGGTTCCGGTTTCCGTTCATACAGGAAGTGCAGTTGTTTCTGGCTGTGTAAATATTTCCGGACAGTTAAAACTTCGTATTGAAAAACCGCTGGAAGAATCTATGGTAAGCCGAATCTTGGATTCTGTAGAAAATGCAGCTGCAAGTAAGCCAAAGATAGATCGTTTTATTACCCGTTTTGCCAGAGTGTATACACCTTTTGTTGTTTTACTGGCTCTTGGAACAGCAATTATCCCGTCTCTATTTACAGGGGACTGGCAACACTGGGTTTATACCGCGCTTACTTTTCTTGTAATCAGTTGTCCGTGTGCACTTGTATTAAGTGTTCCGCTGGCTTTCTTTTCCGGAATAGGGGCTGGATCCAAAAAAGGGATTTTGTTTAAAGGAGGAGTTTCTCTGGAACAGTTAGCAGATATAAAAGCGGTTGTATTAGATAAAACAGGTACTGTTACAGAAGGGAATTTTGTTGTGCAGGAAATACATGCTTTGGGAGAGTGGTCTGACGAAGAGGTTCTTGGTATTGCGGCTGAGTGCGAACAGATTTCTACGCATCCTATTGCTAATAGCATTGTACAGGCGGCAAAAGAAAGAAAAATCAAATTATTGAAACCAATAGAACTGGAAGAAATTGCTGGAAAGGGTGTAAAAGCAAAAACGGAAATAGGCAGAGTTCTTGTAGGAAATGAAAAGTTTATGGAGGAAATGAAAGTTAATCTTTCCGCCTATAAGAAAAGAGATTTTGGAAGTGAAGTATTAATTGCCGTAAATGGCGTTTTAGCAGGTCATATTGTTATTTCGGATACGATTAAAAGTGATGCAAAAACAGCAGTTTCTGATATACAGGCATTTGGTGCAGCAACTGTGATGTTGACAGGTGATTCTGCAGAAAGCGCAGAAATCGTAGCAAAAGAAACAGGAATTAAAGAAGTTCACGCACGTCTTCTTCCGGAGAATAAGTTGGAAGAACTTCAGGCGATTCGAAAGAAATATCAGACAGTTATGTTTGTAGGAGATGGAATTAACGATGCGCCTGTATTAGCAGGAGCTGACGTGGGATGTGCAATGGGAAGCGGAGCAGATGCAGCAATAGAAGCTGCAGACGTTGTATTTATGAATTCCAGTATGGAATCTATCCCTCAGGCACTTTCTATTGCGAAAGTAACAAAACGTATTTCCTGGCAAAATGTTATATTTGCCCTGGTGATTAAAGCTTTTGTAATGATTCTGGGATTAGCTGGTTTCGCCTCTATGTGGATGGCAGTATTTGCAGATTCCGGTGTTGCTATGCTATGTGTGTTAAATTCTATAAGAATATTATATAAAAAACAAAAATAAGCGGGGGATAGGGATTTTTATTGTTTGAAAAAGTGAAAAAAGCCATGAAATAAGGGGAGTTTTTTGAAAAAAAATATTATAAAAATTTAACCCCCAGGGTGGCTTGTGTTTTTCTACAAATTTGTTAAAATGTTATCAATGACACAGGGAAGTGTGTCATACCATTCATCAAGTCACATCAGACCTCCACAAAATGATGTGTGTATGAAAATCCCATAAGAAGATATACAAAGAAGCAGCTATAGGGGCAGATTATAGCTGCTTTTTTGTGTACAAAAAATGGTGGAATCAAAGATAAAAAAGTGTACAATTTTAGTATTGAATTATACAATATATAGTGATATGATAATAATCGAATACTAAATATAGAAAGGGAAACGATATGACAGTAAGAGAGTGGTTGGGAGAAGATAACCAGCTTGGGTTAGATATATGGACAAAGAAATATTGTGTAGATGGAGAAGATTTTTCTTCCTGGCTTACAAGAGTAAGTGGAGGGAATAAGGAAATTGCGCAATATATAAAGGATAAAAAATTTTTGTTTGGAGGAAGAATCCTGTCAAACAGAGGACTTCATGAGCTTGGAAGAAAAGTAACTTATTCTAATTGTTATGTAATCGCACCGCCGGAAGATGAAATTGAAAGTATATTTGACTGTGCCAAAAAATTGGCGAGAACATACAGCTATGGGGGAGGATGCGGAATTGACATTTCTAAGCTAAGTCCCCGTGGTGCTAAAATTAATAATGCGGCAAAAGAAACAAGCGGTTCCGTATCTTTTATGGAATTATATTCTCTTGTAACTGCATTGATTGGGCAGAATGGACGGCGTGGTGCACTTATGATTTCGATAGACTGTTCTCATCCGGATGTGATGGAATTTATCGAAATAAAAACGGATCTTGAGAAAGTAACAAAGGCAAATGTTTCTGTCCGTATTTATCAGGATTTGATGGATGCTGTGAAAAAAGGAGAGGACTATTTGTTGCGTTATATAAGAGAAGCAACAGGAGAAGTCATTGAAAAACGTGTATCTGCAAGAGCACTTTTTAAAAAAATCACAGATACAAGCTGGGATTATGCTGAACCGGGAGTTTTGTTCTGGGATCGAATTTCTAAGTGGAATCTTTTAAGTAATACAAAAGAATTTTCGTACGCAGGTGTAAATCCATGTGCTGAAGAACCGCTTCCAGCAGGTGGAAGCTGTCTTTTGGGGAGTGTTAATCTTTCTGCATTTGTTAAAAATCCATTTACAAAAGAGGCATTTTTTGATTTTTCCGAATTTCAAAAATGTGTACAGGCTTCTGTAAAAGCATTAAATGAAGTTTTGGAGGAAGGGCTTCCTCTTCATCCGCTTCCTGAACAGAGAGAAAGTGTAGAGCAGTGGCGACAGATCGGGCTTGGAATTATGGGGCTTGCAGATGCGCTTATTAAATTAGGGTTTACTTATGGAGAAAAAGAAGCAATTGAGATATGTGATAAGATAGGTTTTATAATGGCGGATTCTGCTATTGCGGCTTCAGCGGTTCTTGCTGGAGAAAAAGGAAGTTTTCCAAAATGTAATAAAGAGGAAATTATGGAAACACCATATTTCCAGAAAAATACAACAGAGAAAACAAGGGAACTTGTAAAAAAATATGGCCTTAGAAATTCTCAGCTTCTTACAATTGCCCCAACAGGAACATTATCTACCATGCTTGGTATTTCCGGGGGAATCGAACCGGTTTATGCGAATTATTACGAAAGAAAAACAGAATCTCTTCATGGAGAAGATGTGTATTATCGAGTATATACAAAAATTGTGGAGGATTATAGAAAGCTATATAATATTCAGGATGATGCCAGCCTTCCTTCTTATTTTGTAACTGCCATGACTTTAAAATATGCCCAGAGAATTGATATGCAGGCAATCTGGCAAACTCATGTGGATGCATCAATTAGTTCTACCGTAAACCTTCCTCATGATTTTACGAAGGAAGAAACGGAGAAGTTATATCTTTATGCTTATGAAAAAGGATTAAAAGGTATTACCATTTATCGTGATGGATGTAAACGTTCAGGTGTTTTAACTACAACAGATAAGAAAGAAAAGAAAGAGAAAAGTCATAATATTTCTTGTCCGGAATGTGGAAGTGAAGTAATTTCTACAGAAGGATGCGATAGTTGTAAAAATTGCGGATGGAGTAAATGTCAGTTATAAAAACAGATTGAAAATAAGAAATCTCTCTTGACAGTTATAATGGAATATGATATTTTCTTAATAACAAAATAAAAGGGAGTAGCTGAACATCCAAAAGGATGGGTTTGAAACCGTCAATCGATGTCGAGAGGCATCCGTATCAAATGAGATAGCAAGACTTTTATTATGGCAGATGTCATGATAGAAGTCTTTTTTATATTATGAACTATCTGGCCAGCAATAAAAGAATTTGCGGAAAGAGAGAGGAAAAATGAGAAGAGAAATTATGAATCAGAAAACAATGGAGCAGGAAATAAATGAGGCACGTCTGGCAGGAGAACGGGCACTTGTAAGTCTTCATATGGCAGAAGAAAAACTTGGAAGTGCAAGAAACTGGGGAATTGTAGATTTAATTGGTGGGGGATTTTTTGCAGATATCATGAAACATTCCAAGATTTCTTCTGCATCTGCTTACATAGAACAGGCAAAAGCGGACGTTGTGGAATTTCAGCGGGAACTTAGAGATGTTAATGAAGTGATAGATTTTCATATGGAGATTGGAAGTTTTCTTACATTTGCAGATTTTTTCTTTGATGGACTGGTTGCGGATTATCTTGTTCAGTCTAAAATTTCCGATGCAAGAGAAGAAATACAGGAAGCTATTAGAAAAATAGAAGGGATTTTAAGAAAATTGTCGCAGATTTAAAAAAGTATTGATAGAAAGGGGAATAAAGATGGGTTGTCTGGGAAATTTATTATGGTTTATTTTGGGTGGTGCGATCAGTGGGTTAAGCTGGTGTTTGGCAGGGATTTTATGGTGTATCTCCGTTGTAGGAATTCCAGTTGGTCTGCAGTGTTTTAAATTTGCTTCTTTGAGTTTTTTTCCTTTTGGAAAAGAAGTACGGTATGGAGGGGGAGCAGGATCCTTTCTTTTAAATATTATATGGTTGCTCGTGTCCGGCCTTCCTCTTGCAATAGAGCATTTGGTGATAGGAGCCGTATTATGTGTTACAATTGTAGGGATTCCTTTTGGACTTCAGCAGTTTAAGCTGGCAAAACTGGCATTGATGCCATTTGGTTCGGAGGTATATTGATGCATTCTAAATTAACACCCGTTGAAAAAGAATGGAACAAACTTTTGAAAAAAGAAGAACAGTTTCTGAAAAAAAGAAGGATAAAAAAAGAAAGTTCTTTTAACAAAATGTTGGAAGAAAAAATTCCGGAAAAACTTCAGCAAACATTGGATGTAGCTTTTGCAAAAGCATTTACTTTGATTTTTCAAAAAGGGAGCGGCATTATTGAAAAGACATACAAGAAGGAGGAGTTTGAAAAAGCTTATCAGATTCACGAATATACACATCAGGTACGACAGAATAAAAAATCCTTACGGACATTTTCAAAAAAGGCAGAAGGAACTGGAACAAGGAATTTTCTGCTTTCCGGAGTTTCTGGCGTAGGAATGGGAATTCTTGGGATTGGGATTCCGGATATTCCTGTTTTTACCGGAATGATGCTTCGTAGTATTTATGAAATTTCAATGAGTTACGGATACAAATATGATACAGAAGAAGAACAGTTTTTTATCTTGCTTCTGATCCAGGGGGCTGTATCTTATGGAACAGAAATAGAAGTGATCAATAGAGAGCTAAATACTTTTATTTCCACAGGAAAGCTGCCTTTGAACGATGATGGTACAAGGCAGATTGAGAAAACTGCAGGTTGCCTTTCAGGAGAGCTTCTTTATATGAAATTTTTGCAGGGTATTCCTATTGTAGGGGCAGCAGGGGGAATTTATGACGCTGTTTATATGAAGCATATTACGGAATATGCAAATTTAAAATATAAACGTCGTTTCTTGGAAAATCAGAAAAAAATCAACAAAGAGGAAGGCAGATAAGATGATAACAGAAAAAAGAGAAAAACAAATCCTGATGATGTCCTTTTTTTCCGGACTTGCTTTTGCAATTATTGAATTTGTTTTTTCGATATACAGTCATTCCCAGTCAGCATTAACTGATGCAGTGTACGATGCATCGGAACTGGTTTTTATTGCATTATTATTATTTTTAACCCCATTATTCCACAAACCGGTTTCTGAAAAACATCCTTACGGATATTTTCAGATAGAATCTATCTTTGTTATTATAAAAGGTGTGATGATGCTGTCTGTTACTATGGGGATTTCTGCAGAAGTGATTGAGTCAGTGCTGTCTGGGGGAAATCCCGTAAATCATGCTCAGGTTTCTGCTTTTCAATTGTGTCTTGGTATAGCAAGTACGATTATTTTTTTAATTATGAAGAAGCTAAATAAAAATCTATCTTCGCCAACAATTACGGCGGAATTATTGGGATGGAAATTAGATGTTGTGTACAGTTTAGGTATGTCCTTGGCATTTTTTATATCATTATGCCTGAAAAACACACCTCTTGGATTTATTTCTCCCTATTTTGATCAGATTGTTGCGGTGATCGTTATGATATTGGTACTTCCTGAAAGTGTTAAAGTTTTGTGGAGTGCCATAAAAGATATTTTTCTCTTTTCACCGGAAGCAGCTTTTATAGACGAAATTAAAACAATATGTAATCCTGTTTTAAAAGAGCATTGTTTTACCCCGGTTTTTTATGACATAACAAAGACAGGACGTCATTTATGGATTGCAGTTTATTTTCAGATTGAGGGGGAAAATATGCCGGTTAAAGATCTGGCAGATGCATTGAAAAGTATTAATACAAAAGTAAAAGAAAAGAATTCGGAATGTACATGTGAACTGATACTAGTGCCGTAGATGAAGAAGGCTATGTAGCAGCTTGTGTTAGGAATTTTTTGTGATATTATTGTAAAAGCATTGGTACAATGGTAGTAAAATTTTATCAGACAGGCATATTGAATAGTGTAGCTGATTGATTTTATTGATAGTAATAAGATTGACAGAAGAAAAAAAATTGGGTAAAGTGATGATAATAAAAGATAAAGGAGGCATTTTTATGAAAGTAATTATGGGAGCAGATCCTGCAGGTTTTGAGTTGAAAAATGCAATCAGAGAAGATCTTTTGAACAGGGGTTATGATGTTGTAGATATTGATCCTGATGTACCAGTTTTATTTCAGGATGTGGCAAAAGCTGTAGCTGTAGGAGTCCAAAGTAAAGAGTATGATAGAGGGATTGCTATTTGTGGAACGGGAATGGGTGTTAGTATTATCTGCAATAAACATCGGGGAGTGTACGCGGCTCTTTGTGAAAGTATATATCAGGCTCGTAGATCGAAAGTAGTAAATAATACTAATGTACTATGCATGGGAGGTTTTATTGTAGGAAAAGAGATGGGAAAAGAAATGACGCGTGCATGGCTTGAAGCAGAGCATATGATGGGATTGGAGAAGGATGTGGCTCATATAGTAGAAAAAGAATTTGATGAATTAGTAAAATTTGAAAAATCGATGTATGAGAAAGAATATGGAGAAAATGCACAAAAATACAGTGAATAATATGGTTAAACATACGAAAAGCACAAATAAAATGTTTTCTCGGTTGACAGAAATAGTATATTGTACTACAATCTTTAATAAAGAAACCGGTTACATTTTCTTTTGCTAGAAGAGGATACGATGTATGAGTAATTTGACGATTATGGATATAGCTAGAGAAGCAGGAGTATCAAAGGCAACGGTTTCACGAGTTCTAAATAATTCAGGAGCAGTCAGTTCAAAAACAAGAGAAAAGGTACTGGATATTATTGCGGTAAATAAATATTCTCCATCTGCAACTGCTAGAAGCCTTTCAAAAGGAACGTCTTCAGCGATTGGTTTTATAGTTCCTGAAATTGATAACCCCTTTTTTGGTGAACTATTGCGTGGAGTAATAGACCTTACAGATAAAAATAATCTAACCTTAATATGTTATAATACAGATGATGATGCGGAAAAAGATTGCAAGGCATTAAATATGTTAAAAGAAAACAGAGTATGTGGAATTCTTTATACGCCAGCTGTAGATTATAGTAGTAAAAGCGAGAGAAAACGTTTAACCAGACTTTTTCAGGAAATAGACGTACCTGTTGTTTTATTAGATAGAAAAATAGGACTTCCTGATACAGATGGTGTTTATTTTAATGATTATCAGGGAATGTATTCTGCAACGGAAACTTTAATTAAAGCGGGTCATAGAGATATTGGCATCATTAATGCAAGTATGGATAGAGTTTTAGCAAGAGATAGACAAAAAGGTTATTTAGATGCTTTAAAAAATGCAGGTATTCAACCAAATGATAAATATATGTTTTTTGGAAATTATCGAGCAACAAAAGCATATGAATTGTCTAAAGAGTTGCTTTCTATGTCAGATAGACCCACAGCAGTTTTAACTTGCAACAATCGAACTAGTCTTGGATTTTTAAGAGCGGTTCATGAAAGAGGAGAGTCTGTTCCAGAAGATATTGTATGTATTGGATTGGATGGAATTGAAATTTTAGATGCGATTGGTAATCCTTTTAATTATATTGAACGAGATGCAAAAAAAATGGGACGAGCTGCCGTTGAACTTTTAATTAATCGTATGACGTTCCCTAATAGACCTAAAATGGAAATTGTGCTTGATACTCGACTTGTTATAAAAAAATTAT
>JARIAR010000055.1 GCA_029257805.1 Blautia sp. | reverse complement strand
CCTTTTGAAATTTTTCTTCAAAGCCATATTGTTCAATATCAGATAGTAAAAACGTATGATATACAGGTTTTTCATTTAAAAATCTATATATCATTCCTCTATCGTTTTCCTTACAAAGTCTAATCATGTTCACCTCCTGTAAACTCATTCAACATGTTGCGTTTTCAGATTATCACACAATATTATATCTGTCAATTTTTTTCATTTACAATTATCTTTTTTGTGAATCATATACATTTTTCTCATGTTTTATTATGCATATAGTATATCTTTTTTAAATTTATTCTACATATCCATCTTATTCAAACATGTTCAACTAGTTTAGATGTTTATTTTTGGCAATTGTATTTCATGACACGATATGATAAAATATATAAGATTGATATAAAGGAGATGATTTTATTAAAACCAAATTATTAAATGATCAAAACTTACCTCCTTACTTAGGAATTTATAACGCATTGTATTCTGATATTATCAATGGTGTGTACGCAGCCAATGAAACTTTACCAAGTGAAACAGCCCTTGCAACCAAATATGGTGTAAGCAGAAATACACTGCGCCAGGCTTTAGCTATCCTCAACGAAGATGGAATGATCATTAAATCTCAGGGAAAAGGTACGATTGTTTCACCACAACCTGTCCATTCATCAAAAAATGAATTTTCAAATCCCCTTCTGACTTTAAGCAAACACCCCATTACAGATACTGTTATTTCCTACAACTATGGAAGTCCTACAGATATTGCAAAAGATAAATTAAACCTTTCCAAAAGTGATATTATTTTGGCATGCAACTGTGTTTTTAAATCAAATGAAACAATTCTCGGGTTTTCTTTTACTCAGTTTCCATCTGCTTACTTTAATCTTGTAAAACTAAATACCGGTGATGATGAATCTATCAAAGAAACAATCCTTTCTGTTATATTTGAATATAGCAAAAACATTAACATTGACATTAAACTGATCTATGCAAACGAAATGGAAATCGCATTTTTGCATATTCCCTTAGGAACACCTCTTATACTCATAGAAGCTATCCACTACGAAAAAAACGACCTTCCTTTGGCCAGAAATAAATTTTATTTTATTCCAGAGCACTATCACTTAAATTTAAATTTATCAAATTCTATTTACAAATAGATATACACAATCAAACAGGGACAGCCCTTAAAATAGGACTGTCCCTGTTTGCTACTTCATATTCTTTTTTTCTTTTTGAACAGATATGACATGACGGATTGCCGCAAAGGGATGGTAAAAGATCATTCGCGGCCCTGCATACCGCATAACTGTTTTTATCTTTTCACGCATTTCCGGCTTATAACAATGAACTTTACAGTTCACACAAAATGTTTTTGTTTCCATAAACGGACAATGGTCTGAGCGCTTCTTTGCGTAACAAAGCATCTCTTCACATTCCGGACATAACCCGTCTTTTCTTTTATGGACCTTTTTACAATATAAGCGGATCATATCCTCCACAATTGCTTTTTCTTTTTCTCTTTTATCCTGGATCGTTTTCAACTATTTTTTCCTGCTTTCTCTTATACCAAATTTCACTATCTTTCCTACAAAGTAGAATTATATAAAACAAAAAAGACAAAATCAACATAATATTGTATGTGACCAGAATTTCGTATATAATCCAGGTATCAAACTTATACAGGAGGACATTGTATGCATAAAACACGAAAAATTATATTAACTATTGTAATTTCTTGCTTGGCAATTGGAATTCTCACTTGTGGAATCCTGTTTTTTACGCTAAAAAACATAGCCAACGCAGACCAATATAAACTGGGAAACGATACTGTTACCTCAATAAAAGCCGTTGTGGATAAAAGAAAAATTACATCTATATCAACAGAAACCAGTACTTATGTTCAATCAAAAAGTATTACCTATAAATCAAATTCTGTTTTGGAAGATTTAGAAAAATACATCTCTCATCTTACAAAAAAAGACGGTTTTACCTTGCTGAAAAATATAGATTCCTCTCAGGTTTCCTCTGTGATCCAATTAGGCAAAAATTCCAGAGATCCTAAACAAATAATCGTAATAACCATAACATATGATTCTTTTGGATATACCGTTACTTTACAAAAAGGCGAAGGAAGTTTACCGATGCCTTAATTGATATCTGGTCAAATATTTAATTGCCAGCTAGCTGCCTGCTCTCTTGAAACGAGGAAATCTTTATAAAGTCCCGGAACCTTTTTTAATTCCTCATGTGTTCCTTCCTGCACAATCCTGCCATCTTTTAAGGCTATGATGTGGTCTGCTTTTTCTACAGAATGAATTCTGTGTGCAATCATAATAACGGTCTTATTTCTTGTAAGTGCGTCTATTGCCGAAAGGATTTCATGTTCATTTTCGGCATCCAACGCACTGGTAGCTTCATCCAAAATAATAATAGGAGAATCCTTAAGTATTGCTCTGGCAATGGAAATCCTTTGCTTTTCCCCTCCGGAAAGACTATTTCCTCCTTCCTCCAAAACCGTATCATAGCCATTAGGAAGATTCATAATGAACTCATCACAGCATGCAGCTTTTGCTGCTGCCCGCACTTCTTCCAATGTCGCATCCGGCTTTCCAAATCGGATATTATTAAAAATCGTGTCTTCAAACAGATACACTTTCTGAAATACCATGCTGATTTTTCCCAGTAAATCTTCATCTTTCATATGCCGGATATCCCCATCGCCTATGGTGATCTTTCCAGAAGAAACATCCCGGAACCTTGCGATCAGCTGACATAAAGTTGTTTTTCCCGAACCGGACGGGCCAATCAAAGCCGTCAGGGAATTTTGTTTTATTACTGTGGAAATATTATGTAAAATCTCATGTTCCCCATATGAAAAAGATACATTTTCCAATTTTATTTCATTAGAACTTCCATTTTCTTCCGGCATTTCCTGTCTTAATTGTTCCACCTTTTCAATCTCTGATAATTTTGCAAGTCCTGCATCCAGAATTCCAATCATAGATAACATAGAACCTGCCTGATTCAGAGATGCATATACCATAAAACTAAATATAACCAATACAATAGTTGTTACAAGATCAATCTCTTTTGTATACACCCCGACATACATTGCCACAAACAGAATAAGGGATTCAAAAACTCCAATACAGATTGCAGAAGCATACTGCGTCGGCATGGATTTACGCGTCAGGGAAATATTTTCATCGCAACTTTCCTGCACTGCTTCTTTCAACCGTTTATCCCCTTCTTTAAAACTAAATGCCTTTGTGACTTTAATTCCCTGTAAAAAAGTAAATGCTGCCTGTGCCAGATTTGTTTGTGCTGCCTGCATTTTAGGAGCATATCTTCTTGATAATTTCATTTGATAATGAACAAGCAGCAGATAAACCAGCATTCCTGCTCCCGCTAAAAGGCCTATCTTCCAGTGATAAAAAATCATAAAGACAAACAAGGCAAATGCATTAAATAAACCGGATATAATCCCAACCATCACCATTGCAGCAGCTGACTCTACACTGGAAAGTGTTGTTGTAAGGGTGGCACTGATGGCTCCTGCAGAAGATTCATTAAAAAATCCCAACGGGAATTTTCGTAAAAGCCGCCCTGCTGATACCCTCTGATCTGCAATTGTAAAAAATCCTGCTTCCAAACTGCTCGTCTGTTCTCCGTAGCTAATAAAAAAATTCCCTGCTATACACAGGATTGTCATAAAAACGACCTGTAAAATCCCGGATTTTGGCTCTGTACTTCCTGTCAATACCTGAATGGTAACAATAACGGACAAAATCTGTGTTATACCAACCCAGGAACGAATAAAGGAAAGAACAAGAGCTTTTACAAGACTCTTTCTTCTTTGTTCGCTAAAGTTCCAAATTCGTCTGAACGTATCAAACATTTTCCTTCACCTCCGATAATTCCCACATTGTTTTGTATTCAGCACAGTCTTCCATTAGTTTCTGATGTGTTCCAATCATCTTTATTTCCCCGTCTTTTACAAATGCAATCTGCTGTGCATTTGCAATGGTAGCCAGCCTGTGAGCCACTACGATTAACGTTTTGTTCTTTGCAGCTGCAGAAAGAGCTTCCTGAATAGATGCCTCATTTTCAGGATCTGTACTTGCCGTTGCCTCATCTAAAATCATAACAGGCGCATCTTTCATCATAGCACGTACGATGGCAATTCTCTGTTTTTCTCCTCCGGAAAGCCGTCCTCCTGCTTCTCCTGCTCGTGTATCATAGCCATCCGGCAATGCAGAAATAAATTCATGGCATCCTGCTTTTTTGGAAATTTCCATTACCATTTCTCTTGTTGCCTGAGGGCATCCGATCCGAATATTATCTAAGATACTTTCATCAAAAAGAAATGTTTCCTGATCTACGTATGCAATCAATTTGTTCAGCTGTTCCTGAGAAAATTCATGAATGGACTTATTTCCAATTCTAATGCTTCCGGAGTCTGCATCCCAAAATCCGGCCAGTAATTTTGCAATCGTTGATTTTCCACTTCCGGAAGGACCTGCCAGTGCGAACATACTCCCCTGCGGTACGTGAAAAGAAATATTTTTTAAAACTTTATCTTCATTCTTTTTATAGGAAAAATTAACCTTTTCATATGTAACAGAACAATCATCCGGTTTTGTTCCTTTACCCCTTAAAAGTTCCGACTGCTGAAGGATTTCTTTAATTTCTTTGGCATTTGTTCCCATAGCAGCCAATTGATCAAAGTAATTCATGGCATTCATAAGAGGTCCAAAAATTCCAAAGCTTAAAATGGTCATGAGAAACAATGTTCCAGGTTCCATACTCCCTTTGCTAAAGAAAAACATACCGCCTATAAGAATTGGAAACACAGAAAATGGTGCTATTGCCATTCCCAAAGAAGAATATTTTTGCGTTTCTTTCTGCCAGTTCACATTGTATGCAGCATGTTCATATACTGCATTTTGATATTTTTGACTGCACTCATTTACACGTCCGAAATTTTTAATAACTTCAATTCCGTTTACATACTCCACAATCGCCTGGTTCATGCCTTTGAACGCTTTGCACTGACCTTCATATTTTTCTGCGTATCCTTTCATCATACCGGATGTAACAGAAAAGCCAAGAATAATCCAAAATACAGCCAACAAAGCCAATCTCCAATCAATACAAAACATCCATATCATGTAACAAAGTGGCGCCAGAAAATTTGCAGTTAACTCCGGAAGTACATGTGCAAGTGTTTTTTCCATTTCTTCTACATGATCCACAAGAATCGCTTTTAATCTTCCGCTTCCTTTTTCTTCAAAATATCCAACCGGAAGACAAAGCATTTTTTCTGAAAGTGCATTTCTAATATCTCTTAAAGTAAAATATGCTGCTTTATGCGAAATCCATGTAGAAAGATTCAAAAAAACTGCGTTTAAAAGTTTACAAACAGCAGCCCCCAAAATAAGAAAACATACTTCTGACCATGTCGGTACGTGACCAAACAACATAGAAACCATTTTCCCTACAAATGCATATGCGCCAATACCGGCTCCTACACTTAGAATACTTATCAGGATCGAAGCTGCATATTTTCCCCGATAAGGCTTCATAAAACATCCTAATTCCTTAAAAAAAGAGGCCTGCTGATTCTTCTCATCATTCATACTTATTCTCCTATTCTGCCAGAATTTTTTCAGAATAACTTTATTCAGAAGGTTAGGTATGGCTAACTTATGTTTTTAAAAAAATTGCCATAGCATGCATTTTCATTTATTCACTATGGCAATCCTATCTTCTTATGACATGATACGCTGAAATATTTCTCTCCATCCCGCTTCATGAAAAACTTCTACTGTTTTTAAACAGGCAATAGCTTTCTTTTTATTCATCCCTTTTTGTAAAATACAGCGATAACATTGAAACTGTTCTGATAATAACAACTCAATTCCATCCGGATCCACTTCTTTTTTGGCTATTTCACTAAAATATGCAACAGTTTCCTTTGCTTTATATTCAATGAACTGCTGCCACTTGCGCTGAACCGAACTTCCTTCACTACGGCAAAACAGCAAAATACACTGGGTATAATACTTAAACATAATATCCAGATAGACTTTTTCTTCCTGCTGTATCGCTTCTAGAATTTTCTCAACACTGGCGCTTTTTTGTGCTTCCATATAAACTTGACGCATAGGTTCAAATTCCCTGCTTATTTCCTCCAGAGCCTTTTCAACAATAGCGCAAAACAATGCATCTTTCCCCTTATAACGCGTATAAAGAGCACCTGTACTTAAATGAGCCCTCTGTGCAATTCGACGAAGCGACGCATCCTGAAAGCCATGTTCCAGAAATTCTGCTGTTGCAGCTTTGATAATTTTATCATCCAGGGTGTGATCTTTTACAGCCACCATATCCTCCTTCGTCATAACATCGTTATTGATAACACTGTTATTTTATGATATTGCCATTCTTTTGTCAAGTACTCCTCTTCTATTTTTTCGTACAATATACCCTGTTAACAGCGAACATTCTATTATCTTTTAAATATCTCAAAATTATCATTGAAAAACATCTAAAACACTGTATACTTATACTATCTGTTGCTTTTTATATTTAGAAAATAAATTCAAATAAAAAAGACAGCTGACAACTTTTTTTCTAAAAAAGGAAACGAAAATAAATGAAAAAAACACTTATAAAAGACATGACAATTGGAAACCCTGTGAAGCTTATTTTTGGCTTTGCCATGCCCATTATGCTTAGCAGCATTATACAGCAGTTTTACCAACTAACCGATACTATGATCGTAGGTCAATTTGTCGGAATAAATGCACTTGCTGCTGTAGGCTCCTGTGGCGGGATTATCACCATGGTTCTTGGATGGGCCGGCGGTTTAACAAGTGGATTTTCCATTTTGATCGCCAAAAGTTTTGGAAGTAAAGATCACAAACAACTTTCCAGATATTTTATGAATGCGCTGATTTTAAGTGCTGTAATGTCCATAATTTTAACAACTTTATTGCAGCTTCTGATCCCCTGGATTGTAAATATCATCAATACACCGGAAGAACTAAAGAGAGAAGTTACCCAGTATATGCGCATTACCTTTTGGGGAATTGCAGGATGTTTTTTATATAACATCCTCTCCAGCGTACAAAGAGCAATGGGAGATTCCAGAACTCCTCTTTTCTTTTTGGGAATTTCTGTTGTAATCAATCTTATTCTGGATCTGATCTGTGTGGGTATTTTCCGTCTGGGTGTTCCCGGAGCTGCTTTAGCAACGATTCTGGCTCAGTTATTTTCCGGATTAATATGTCTTAGATATATATGGAAAAAACATAAAATACTATGGATGATGAAAGCAAAAGATGCGTGGGATATTTCCTATATGAAGGATCTAATGGCTCTTGGTGTTCCCATGGCTCTTCAATTTTCTATCACTTCTCTTGGAAATGTTCTGATCCAGTCTGCTTTAAATTCTCTTGGAACCATATATATTACAGCCTTTACAGCTGCAAGCAAAATTCAGGGGATTTTTATGAGTATGTTCAATTCCATTGGAGCTGCCGCATCTACATATGTAGGACAAAATATGGGAGCAGGAAAAATCAGAAGAATACGAGAAGGAGTTCGGGACTGCCAGATTGCGGCATGGATTCTCAGCGGAATCGCCATGATATTCCTATATTTTACCGGACAATATCTTGTGCAAATTTTCAGTTCAGAAATAACAGGAGATATCCTGACCGCCTGCAATCAGTATTATCATCTGGTCCCGTTTTTTTATCCATTTCTCAGTGCTATTTTTCTTTATCGCAACGCCCTGCAGGGAATGGGGCATGGATTAGTCCCCATGCTTGGAGGGGTGGGAGAATTGCTGGCACGTACCATCAGTTCTCTTGTTCTGGCACCCAAACTGGGATTTCTTGGTATTTGCTGGGGGGAACCGCTGGCATGGATGTTTGCACTGATTCCTCTGATTCCATATTATTTTTATCTCGTAAAAAAGATGGAACATCACCGATTAAATGATTAAGCAATATTTTCTCTCTGTTCATAAAAGAATCCGGAGGAAATCCTATTGTTTTGGATATCCTTCCGGATTCAATATAAGCCTTATGATGTTTTAATACAGCCATGCCAGTAAATCTTCTTTTTGGATTTTTAATGGCTTTTCAATATCCTTTGCATTAAGCAGTACCTCATCTATATCAATTATGACAAATCTTCGGCTTTCTGACTGATGAAGATTAACAGGAACATAAAATCCCTTGCAAGAAGTGTTCCGATTGCCACATTATCGTAATTTTTTGTTGCATACTCTAATATCTCAGCCCTTTCTTTCCATCAGTCCCTGCTCTTAAGTACCACTGTATATGGAACTTTTTTAAGTTTCGCTCTGATAAATAAACCTATAATCAGATATGCCGCTAACATAATCGCCAACATAAGGCCTATATATCCCGGTGAAAGCAGTACGCGCACATTAACAGGCATAGCCGCCATTGTTACTGGTAAAACAAAATTCATAATCATCTTTCCAACTGGAAAACCAACTATCATGGAAATCAAAAAGATAACAAACGAATTCCAAAAATATAATTTTGATACTTCCTTGTCCGTATATCCCATTATTTTTATTAAAGATATATGATACGCTTCTCTCTCAATAACAATTTTCAACATCAAAAATAATATAAGTACAAACAATACAACAGACCCCATCATCAAAGAATCAATTGTTCCTTTCATTGCTTCAATATACCCCTTAGATGCCTCCATCAAATCGCTTTTTCTGTTATGCGAAGAAAGTTCCTCCGCATTAAATTGCATTTCCGTATCTGAGTACACTGTGTTATAACTTCCCTGCTTATAACCAAGTTTTTTATTTAAGACGTCCATATCCAGGAAAATATTCATTCCTCCTGTATATTCTACAATTACTCCCACCTCAAACTTATAAACCTTATTTTCAGGCTGTTTTATCAACTTAATGGTATCTCCTGTTGTCCATCCCATTTTTTCTGCTGTAGAAGCACTGATTGCAACTTTCTCATTTTCCGGCCTGTTAAATACGAAATAATCATTATCCTTTTCCAGACCATTTATCTGTACGGGTATGCTTTCTCCATTTATTCGTTCTTTTCCATTCATAGATATAGTCATTGCCTTTTGTTTTTTATACTTATCATTATTTTCAGGCAATTTTAAAATATACTGGTGCTCATAATGAACACCTTTTACTGCATCTTCCGGCATTTTATTAAGAGACTCATACATACAGAATCCATATACCAGAAGCACAACAGACAATATCATCCCCACCGTCAGCGCCAGATATCCTTCTTTGTTACTTTGTATAATTCTTCTGGCAAAACTTCTCATAAAAGGACGTTTTCTATAAGCACTATGCTTCATTTTATGGTATTTAACCCGATTTTTCAGAAGTTCAATTGGACTTACTGAAAGCTGTTTTCGTATCACAACAATATTAAAAAGAAATCCCAATATTAGAGTTAAAATAATCGTAAAAATATATTGATATGGCTGCAGAACAGAATTTACTACCGGCAGATCATAGTATGCTTCATGTTCAGCCACAACAAGGTCAATAAAAAAATATCCTCCTGCCAGACCAAGTAAAGATGAGAGCAGTAAAACAATCATAGGCATTCTGATATAATGCCTAATAAGTTCTTTTTTCCTATACCCCATGGCATAAAAAGTACCGATTGTTTCTCGTTCATTTTTCATATAGCCTGATGTAAAAACAGCAAGCACATATGCCATTACACATATAAAAAACACTCCAAATACCAGCGATATATTTCTCTGACTTACAATTTCTTTTAGTTCCTGTTGTACACGAGGATTATCTCCTATATCCAAATAAGAAGTCAGATACTCAAGATTCTCCACTTTTTTTCTGAATTCTTCTCGTTTGTTCTCTCCTGTTAAAGTAAATAGATAATTATATTCTGTGGATATTAAACCGGCATATCTTTCAATCTTCTTCAGACTGTCCTCCGTAACCACACCTATTCCAAATGACCCGGGAGCAGGCGCTGAATCTGAAATGGATTGTAAACATGTCGTATAATCAGGAGCAATACCAAGACCTGATATATAATAATTATCTCCTTCAATTTTTATGTAATCGCCAACTTGCAGATGGGCTTCTTCAGCAAAATGTATCTCTAAAAATAATTCATCTTCTTTTTCAGGAAACCTGCCATTCAGAAGATAAAACTTGTCTATCTTTTCTCTGTTCTTTACAAAACGAATTGTTTTCTCATCCTTTAATTTTACGTCGTAACAAAACGACTCCTCAATAAAAGCTCCTGTTTTTTTCAGACTTTCAATTTTTTCCTTCTCCAGAGGATAAGCAACTGAGAAATTTCCGTCTTCCAGATTATTTTCCCGATGAAGTTCTTTTAATGATACTTCAATACTGTCTACCGAACCTGTTAATCCCACAACGATTGCAAGCCCAATGATTACAAGCAGCATAAGCGCCATATATTTCCATACATTCTTCTTAAAATCCCTGAAAATCCGTTTATTTATTATCATATTTATCTACCACCTGATATCTGAAGCCAAAGTTAATTTTTCATTTACTGTCAAATCTTCTATACAACCATCTCTGAGGGTGAGCATCTTATTGCTCATTCCACCAATTGCTGCATTATGTGAAATAATCAATATTGTCGTACGATAAGTCCTGTTGATTTTTTCCAATAAAGCAAGTACATCTCTTGCAGAATTGTAATCTAACGCACCCGTTGGTTCATCACAAAGCAACAATTCAGGATTCTTTACAATAGCACGACCTATCGCACAACGTTGCTGCTGACCACCAGAAAGTTGATAAGGGAACTTATCTGCATGTTCCAATAACCCCAGCTGTTTCATGATTTCTTCTGCATCTAGCGGATTTTTCGCAAGATAACTTCCGCTCAATATATTTTCACGAACTGTCAAATTTCCTACCAGGTTATAAAACTGAAAAATAAACCCTATCTTTTCACGCCTGAAATTTGTACGCTGATTTTTAGAAAGATCCGAAATATTTTTACCATTAAAATTCACAGTCCCTTGGTCCGGTGTATCTAATAAACCAATAAGATTCATAAGTGTACTCTTCCCTGAACCACTTGGCCCCAAAATAGTCCCTATCTCGCCCCGGTTGATTTCAAAACTAACCCCCTGAAGTACATTCCTGAAAGAATCTCCTTCACCATATCCTTTTACCAGATTGTCAACCTTAAGTATAATATTTTCTGACATACTAATCTCCTTCCTGATCTTTATTTTAGCAGACCGATACTCTGATACACAACCATTTTGTTAGTTGCATTTAACTATTTCTTTCAAAATAACACATCTTTTTTAAAATTCCAAGAATAAATTACACTAAACGTCTTAAAACTCACATTTAAATATGACTAAACAAGCAAAATAAAAAAGAACGTTACATACAAGGATGAAATGAGACGACCTCAAAACTACCTGTATATAACGTTCTTTTTAATATTTCCGTTAATTTTCTTCTGATTCCTCTTCTGAAGAAACATGCGGCTCTACAATTCTTACAACCGATTCATTCAAATTTGTTTTTAAATTAATCTTGTCATTTGAAGCAATTGGAAGGTCTTTTACAAGTACCTGATCTCCTGTCCGCATCTCACCAAGATCAATCTCGATTTTCTCTACAAGTGCATCAGGAGTTGCTGTATAAGAAATTTCCGGAAGATCTAATTCCACAATACCATTTACAACTTTGTCGTGATTTAAAAGCACGACCTCAGCTACAGAATGTACTTCTTCTCCTTTTACCAGCATCTGAAAATCAATTTCAAGGATCTGATGTTTCATGGAATCAAAATCAATTTCTTTGATTAAAACATCTTTTTCTTCCCCATCCAGATTCATTAGAACCTGACTTCCTTTTTTACAATTTTTCAGTAATTCTTCTGCTGCATGCTTCTCCATCTGGATCGGGATGGAATCTTTTAATTCTTTGCCAAATACATTACCAGTAACAAATCCTTCTCTTCTCAATTTTTTAGCTTTTGTCTGCATGTCTCTTTTTTCAACTTTTAAAGTATTCATTTATCTTTTCCTCCAAAAAATGATTATTGAACATGCTTAGCGGACTTTGATTTCGTCGGTCTGTTAAGTATTTATTATTTGTTCTATGAGTATTATAGCACATATAACTTTTGATGATTCAACAAAAAATCAGGTTAATTCTTTGAAAATATGTTCATTTTTTTCTTATGAGTCGATCAAGCATCTCCCTCGTAACTTTGGAATATACTTTTCCATCCCATTTTATATTTGGTCCATAGGCACAATGTTTCAGGCACCCACAAACATTATAGGAAAATCCATATTTTTCACACGTTTCCCCTGGAGAAACATTATATTGTTTTCTTATATAATTATGAAGTTCACCACAATTATTTGATTTACAATTTACCCCTCCACATATGAATAACCTGTGGAGCACTTTTTCAGTCTTTATATCCGGAACAAATTTTATAATTGTATTAATATAATTTTCCTTTACTCCCAACTCATTACATACACACTGAAGAGCCTCCGAAGTCAAAATTCCTCCGCATACTTCCTGTATCTCTCTTAGCATAGATACAAGCTCATCCTGGCTTAACTGCTTGCTATATTTACAATAATACTCAAAAATTTCTTTTAAATCTTCATTCATCTATTATCCCTCAAAACAATTTATAATATGACCCAGTCTCCAGACTCTGAATATCTGTTCCACTGTATTTGTAAGATTCATTTTAGCAGTGTCATAATCCATCGCTTCCTCCAGACTGACAACACTGTTTAATATCGAAAAAAATGCATCTATTCCATTTTCATTACATAATGCCGCGTCTTTTGTTACGCTTCCTGCAACTGCTATAACAGGTACATTATATTTTTTTGCCACCTTTGCCACCCCAACAGGCGCCTTTCCCATTGCAGTCTGACCATCCAGTCTTCCTTCTCCTGTTATCACAATATCTGCATCTTTGATAACTTTTTCCAGACCTGTCTCTTCTAACACTATTTGTGTTCCTGATTTTAATTCTGCATCCACAAACATTTTAAACGCAAAGCCCATTCCTCCGGCAGCGCCCGCACCCGGATACATAGGATCTGCCTCCCCAAATGTTTCTTTACATATATGTGCATAATTTTCCATCCACATATCCATCCTGTAAATCATTTCCGGATCCGCACCTTTTTGCGGTCCGTATACAACGCTGCATCCATCCGCTCCACATAATGGATTTGTCACATCACATGCAACATAAAATTTACATTTCTGTAATTCCGGAAGAGCATTGCTGCAATCAATGGACTTTAATTTTTCAAGTCCTTTTGCTCCTAAGGGAATATCCTCCTTATTGGCGTCAAGAAATCTGTAACCTAAAGCACTTAACATGCCCGTTCCTCCGTCGTTTGTAGCACTTCCGCCTATTCCCATTATGAAACGTCTGCATCCTTTTTTTATTGCATCCGCAATTACTTCCCCTACTCCATATGTCGTTGTATTTAAGGGATTTCTTTCTTCTTTCGATATTAATGTTATTCCTGCAGCTCCTGCCATTTCCACAATCGCAGTTTTTGTATCTTCTACAATTGCATACGTGCAGTCAACAAGATTTCCTAATGGACCGGTTACTCTTACTGTATTCAACTTTCCATTCATTCCATCCGCAAGTGCATTTACAGTCCCTTCCCCACCATCTGCAAGGGTTTTTACAAATACTTCGGCATCTTTATATACACGTTTTATACCTTCTTCTGCTGCCTTTCCAGCCTCTAGGGAAGATAAACTTCCTTTCATTGAATCAATTGCAACAACTGCTTTCATACACTTCCTCC